>CAMHFN010000021.1 GCA_946184615.1 uncultured Bacteroidales bacterium | reverse complement strand
AACCCCATCGAACAGGAAGGCACCTATCCGCTGCCTGAGGCACAGGTGGACCGTTTCATGCTCAAGGTGGTGATCAACTACCCCAAGAAAGAAGAAGAAAAACTCATTCTTCGCCAGAACATCGGCAGTGCGGCTGCCAAGATCAACGCCGTGGTCAAGCCGGAAGACATCATCCGCGCCCGTGAGGTGTGCCGCGAGGTCTATCTTGACGAGAAGATTGAGAACTACATTACGGATATCGTGTTCGCCTCGCGTTTTCCGAGCGACTATAAATTGAAGAAATTCACCAACATGATCAGCTATGGCGGCTCACCGCGTGCCACCATCAACTTGGCCTTGGCTGCCAAGGCCTACGCCTTCATCAAGCGCCGTGGCTATGTCATCCCCGAGGATGTCCGTGCCGTCGCCCACGATGTGCTGCGTCATCGTATCGGCTTGACCTACGAAGCTGAGGCTGAAAATGTTACCACCGAGGAGATCATTAACGAAATCCTTAATACGGTAGAGGTTCCGTAAATTTAGAATTAAGAATTAAGAATTTAGAGTTGTTTCCTATGGAAGCAAACGACATTTTTAAAAAGGTTAAAAAAATCGAGATCAAGACGCGGGGCCTCTCGAACCACATCTTCTCGGGTCAGTACCATAGCGCCTTCAAGGGGCGTGGCATGACCTTCAGCGAGGTGCGTGAATACGAATATGGCGACGACATCCGCAATATCGACTGGAATGTCACCGCCCGTTTCAACCGCCCCTTCGTCAAGATCTTTGAGGAAGAGCGTGAGATGACGGTGATGCTGCTTATCGACGTGTCGGGTTCGAACGACTTCGGATCGCGCCAGCAGTCGAAACGTGACCTTACCGCCGAGCTGGCCGCCGTGCTGGCCTTCTCCGCCATCCAGAACAACGATAAGGTGGGTGTCATCTTCTTCAGCAGCAAGATCGAGAAGTTCATCCCGCCCAAGAAAGGCAGTACCCATATTTTGCGTATCATCCGCGAAATCGTCGATTTCAAGCCCGAGGAGACCGGCACCGATCTCGCCGAAGGCTTGCGCTTCCTGACCTCGGCCATCAAGCGCCGCACCACCGCCTTCCTCATCTCCGACTTCATGACAGGGAGCGACTTCGAGAAAGAACTGCGTATCGCAGCCAATAAACATGACTTGGTGGCCTTGCGTATCACCGACCGCCGTGAGATGGAGATTCCCAAGGTGGGTCTGGTGAAGTTCCGCGATGCCGAGACAGGCCAGGAACGCTGGGTCGACACCTCAAGCCGCGCCTGGCATAATGCCTACCAAAAGATGATCAAAGACGAGTCGCTCAAACTGAACCGACTCTTTACCAAACAAGGAATCGACAATACCTTGATTTACACCGATGAAGATTATGTGAAACCCATGATGCAATTGTTCAAAAAGAGGGAGGCAAGACGATGAAACAGGGTCTTATGACGATCGGTCTGCTTCTTGGCCTATGCTTCACGGCCACGGCGCAAAACTTCGATGCCACCGCCAAGGTGCAAGATGAGCAGGTATCCGTGGGAAAGCCCTTCACGCTCGACCTGACCTTGAAGGCCCCCTACGGTAGTGTGGTGGAATGGAATCCTTTCATTACTGACACTTTGTCAGCGCAGATTGACATCTTGAAACGGGGTGACGTGGTGCGTACCGCTGATGCCGATAGTAACATCATCGTGCAACAACAGCTCACCTTGATGACCTTCGACACCGGCTTTGTTGAAATACCAAGCCTTCAACTCTCAACTTTCAACTCTCAACTTTCAACTTTCACTGATCCCATCCAGCTCTATTCGACGACCATCGCTGTTGATACCACCCAGACTTTCCGCCCGCTGATGCCTCCCATCGAGCATCCAGTAACGATGAAAGAGGTCTTCCCCTGGATCCTCGGTGCGTTGGTTTTAGTGCTTCTTGGCATCGCTATCTGGTATCTGGTGAAGCGTCGTAAACGGAACGTGGATAAGAACGGTGGAGTAATCAATGGTCCTTCGATCCCGCCATACGACAAGGCAATGAGCGATCTGGAACAGCTGCGCGAACAGAAACTATGGCAAATCGGCAAGTTGAAGGAATACTATTCGAGTTTGTCAGACATCACTCGTGAGTATATCGAAGGCCAATTCGAGGTGAATGCCGTTGAGATGACTACAGGTGAGATCCTCCGCGAAGTGGAAAAACTGCGTTTTGACAAAGAAATCTATGACAAGCTGAAAGCGGCTATGGATTTGTCGGATCTGGTGAAATTCGCCAAATACTCGGCATCGTCCCTGGAAAACGACCATGCCATGGACGATGTGGAGGTCTTCGTTAAAGAGAGTTACTTGCAGTATCAAGCCATGAAGGCCAAAGAAGAGGAGGGGCAACAACATGATTAACGACATCACTTTTGCCAACCCCAGGTTTTTGTGGTGGTTGCTCATCATTCCGCTGGCCATCGTATGGTATGTGCTCCGTCACAAGAAGCAGGAGGCCGCGGCGCGTTTCTCCGACCTTCAAGGTTTTGAGACGCTGCCGAAGAGTTGGAAGGTATACGGACGCCATCTCCTCTTCGTCTTGCAAATGGCAGCGTTGGCTTTGCTAATCGTTGCCATGGCACGTCCTCAGAGTGCCTCCACCAGCCAGACCTCCAACATCGAAGGCATTGACATCATTCTGGCGCAAGATGTATCGGGCAGTATGCTTGCCCGTGACTTGAAACCCGACCGTCTAGAAGCATCCAAGAAGGTGGCTCAAGACTTTGTGGAAGGCCGTCCCGGCGACCGCATGGGTCTGGTCGTCTTCGCTGGAGAGTCGTTCACTCAGGTGCCGCTGACCACCGATCACGGGGTGATGCTGAATATGCTTAAGGAGCTGAAAAGCGGAGTGATTGATGATGGCACTGCCATCGGCGATGGATTGGCCACCGCCATCAACCGCCTTAAAGACAGTGATGCCGTCTCCAAAGTCATCATCTTGCTCACCGACGGCATGAACAACGCAGGCTCTGTCGACCCTTACACCGCTGCTGAGATGGCCAAACTCTTCGGCATCCGCGTCTATACCATCGGCGTGGGTAGCCGTGGTACTGCTCCTTATCCCGTGCAGACCCTTTTTGGCACCCAATACCAGCAGGTCAAAGTCGAAATCGATGAGAAACTGTTGACCACCATCGCTAACAGCTCGGGCGGTAAGTATTATCGCGCCACCTCCAACGAGAAACTTAGTGAGATCTATGACGAGATCGACAAGCTGGAACGCTCCAAGATCGAGGTGACCGAGTTCCGCCACCTCCACGAGGAGTTTTATCCTCTGGTGGCCTTGGCCATCGCCTTGCTGCTGCTGGAGTTTATTTTACGTAAGACTGTTTTTAGAACGATATCGGAGTAATGGCTATGGAAAACGTATTGAGATTTGAACATCCTGAATATCTGTACGGCTTGATCGTCATACCGATTCTGATGATCTTCTATATTTTGATCCGCTTCCGGCAGGATCGGAATTTCAAGAAGTTCGCCGATATGGAAGTGCGTGGCTATCTGGTGCCGCAACGCTCGGGCCGGCGTAACGTCTTTAAATTTGTGGTGTTCCTGTTGATGATCGCCTTTTTCATCGTAGGGCTGGCCAACTTGCAAAGTGGCTCCAAAATGGAAGAGGTGAAGCGAGAGGGCATCGACTTGTATATTGCTGTCGACGTGTCGAACTCCATGAATGCGCAGGACATCGTGCCGAGCCGTCTCGACCGCTCCAAACAAGCCATCAACAAGCTCATTAGCGGGCTGCAAGGAGACCGTCTCGGAGTGATTATCTTTGCTGACAAGGCTTTTGTGCAGTTGCCCATCACCACCGACTACGCGGCTGCCAAGATGTTTCTGTCATCGGTCAATACCAGTAGCGTGGCTTCGCAGGGTACAGCCATCGGCGAAGCCATCAATCTGGCGGTCAAGTCGTTCGCCGAAGACGAGAGAAGCAAGGCCATCATCATCATCTCCGATGGTGAGGACCATGAGAACGAGGCCGCGATGAATGCCGCCAAGGAAGCTGCCAAGAAAGGCATTAAGATCTATACCATTGGCATGGGTCTGCCCGACGGAGCCCCCATCCCGGTATACAACCAGTATGGTCAGATGACAGGCTATAAGAAAGACAAGAGCGGTAATACCGTGGTGACTCGCCTCGATGAGGACATGCTGCGCCGTATCGCCGAAGCGGGCAACGGCCTCTATATCCGAGCCAACAACTCCAACGTTGGATTGGAAAAGATCTACGACGATATCTCCAAACTCGACAAGACCGAGATTGAGACCCAAGTGTTCACCGACTACGAGGACCAGTTCCAATGGTTCGTGGGACCGGGCATCGTCCTCCTGCTGGTTTGGATTTTCATGTCGTCAGGAAAAAGAGAATGGGAAAACAAGTTCAATATTTTTGAGAGGAAAGGGGAGTGAGATGAAAAAGAGATTTGTTTTGGTAATGCTATTGTTGGCAGTGCTGGGGCTGCAAGCCCAGACGATTGAGAAACAGCTCCGCAAAGGGAACCGCCAATATAAAAAAGGCGATTTTGTGGAGGCTGAAGTAACGTATCGCAAGCTGCTTGAGGCCATGCCTACCAACGCCGACGCTCAATTCAATCTGGGCGATGCCTTGTATCAACAAGAGAACTATCAAGCTGCCATGGAGGCGTTCCAAAAGGTATTGGAGATGACCCCTGATGCCAAACTGAAGTCGAAAGCGGTGTTCAACATGGGCAATTGCTTGTTGGTGCAGGACCGTTATTACGATGCCTTCCATATCTTTAAGCAAGCCTTGAAACTCGATCCGGGCAACGAGGATGCCTTGTATAACCTGGAATTCTGCCGTGCCCATCTGGTGAAAAGCCACATCTGGGTGCATCCCGAGACTCCGCACGGAAAGGTGGAGGCGAGCGAGAAAGAGGCTTTCAACGGGCAACAGGTGGGTTTGTCCAACAAGCCCGATGATGGCTATGCCTTGTCGCAATACATCGTGGTGAAAGCCGATGACCAACAAGTCACCGTCGACGTGAGTGGTGGCCGCTTTGAAATGCCTAAGTTCGATGTCATCGTCACCGCTGAGTTCAAACAACTGCATGCCATCACGGTGGATCAGAATACCAAGCATGGAAAGATTTTCGCAGATAGGAAACAGGCTGTTGAAGGCCAACAAGTGGTGTTGCATGCCCAACCTGAGCCGAAATATATGGTGGATGCGTACCGCGTTTTCAAAACCGGTAGCCCCAACGATACCGTTCCAGTGAACGACACCGTGTTCCAGATGCCCGACTTCGATGTGACGGTGACGGCCACCTTCCGCACCGCACTGAAGGTGAGTGTGGACTCCACCGCCAACGGCACGATCAGCGTGACGGATACTTTGGCGTTGCCAGGACAGAACATCGGCATCCTTGTGAAACCTGACAAAGGCTACCAGCTGGATGAGCTTACCGTGGTCAGCGACAAAGACCCGCTGACGACAGCTCCTGTCAACGACATGAACCTGTTCCAAATGCTTGAGTCCGATGTCACAGTAAAAGCAACCTTCGTGGAGACCGATGATTTCTATAAAGTGGAGCCTGACAGTGCCGTCGAGGGTGGAAAGGTAGTGCTGGAAGTAAAGGAAGCCACGTGGAAGGAGACCGTAGCCCTGCACAACGAGCCCGAAGAAGGCTACCAGTTTAAGGAATACAAGATCTGCCAGCTGGGCGACACTTCGGTGCATGTGCAACCTTTGGGGAACTTCTTCACCATGCCAGGGTTCGACGTGATGGTGAGTGCCGTGTTTGAGAAACAAGAAGGAAATAACCAAGACCAGCAGAACCAACAGCAAGACCAGCAGGAACAACAGGAGCAACAGGACCAGCAACAGCAAAACCAAGATAACCAGCAAGATAAGCAGTCTCAGCAACAGCAACAACAGCAGAGTCCGCAGGATATGTCGAAAGAAGATGCACAACGGATGCTGGATGCCTTGGAGAACCAAGAAAAGCAAACCATAGAAAAGGTTAACGAGCAGCAGCTGCGTTCGCAACCGAAACGAAAAACAGATAAGGATTGGTAAGAAGTAAGAAAATGAAGAGAAGAGCATTATTGTTTATCATCGGACTATTGATGCCGATGGCGTTATGGGCACAGACTCCCACGATTTCGGTGATATCGTCGAGTGAGGTGTCGGTAGGAGAGCAGTTTAAAATTGCTTTTGAAGCCAATGTGGACGGAAAGGGATTCACCGCACCGCGGTTCGATGGTTTCACGGTGGTCGGTGGACCTTTCAATTCGACCAGTTCCAGCGTTCAGGTCATAAACGGTTCCATGAGCCGGACCGTGAAAAACACCTACTCCTATGTGCTTCGTGCGGAAAGCGAAGGCGAGTTTACCATCGGTTCGGCCTCCATGGTCGTTGCCGGTGAGACGGTGAAGAGCGAACCGTTCCCCATTCGGGTCGTTGCCGGCTCGGCATCGGGCTCATCGACACAAGGCTCGGCATCCCAAGGACCGCAGCAGGGTGGGGGCAGTCGACAAAACACCAACGACCCCCAGGTGAGTGGACAGGATCTCTTTATGAAAGTCATCCCCTCCAAACGCACCATTTACGTCGGGGAACCCGTAGTTTTGACCTACAAACTCTATACCCGCGTGCAAGTATCGCAACTTTCCGTCTCCAAGATGCCGTCATACGGTGGCTTCTGGATGAAGGAGTTTGACGAAAACAGCGGCAATACGTTACGTCAATCTTCGGAAGTGATTAATGGCATCGAATATACTACCGCCGAGGTCAAAAAGGTGGTGCTGGTCCCCCAGAAAGCAGGGAAGCTCACCATCGAGCCGATGGGCTTGGAATGCCTGGCTCAAATAGTCACTCAGCGCTCGCCACAACGTAGCAATGACCCGTTTGACATTTTCTTTAACGATCCTTTCTTCTCCAGGAGCTTCACCACGGTGCAAAAAAACGTTGAGACGTCCACACTCACCATGGAAGTGAAACCGCTGCCTGAGGACGGCAAACCTGCCAGTTTCGCTGGAGCGGTGGGTAACTTCAATTTCTCATCGGTCATCGACAGTGATGAGACCAGCACCAACGAGGCCTTGACGTTGACTGTGACGGTGTCAGGCAGTGGCAATCTGGAGTTGCTGAACGTGCCTGCTCCTAACTTCCCGCCCGATTTCGAGGTGTACGACCCTAAAGTGACCTCGAATGTGGAGGCCAATAGCCAAGGGATGAAAGGCACACGTAAGGCCGAATACTTGATCATCCCGCGTCGTGCAGGTGACTTCAATATCGCTCCTTTGGAGTTCTCCTATTTCGATCCCGCCAAGCAACAGTACGTCACCTTGAAGTCGTCACCCATGAACATCAAGGTGAACAAAGGCGCAGGCGATGATTCGGAGGGAGGAGGCCTCTACGCCTCGAACCAAGAAGGCATCAAATATCTGGGCAGCGATATCCGTCACATCAAGACGGATGCGACGAAACTGAAGTCTACCGAGCAGCATTTCTTCGCCTCGGTGACGTATTTCACGGTACTTGTGGCCCTACTCGTCATCTTCTTTGTAGCCTTGCTTCTGGTCAAGAAGCGTCGCCAATTCAAGCAAGACGTGGTGCTGGTGCGCAATAAGCAAGCCACCAAGGTGGCCAAGTTGCGTCTGAAGAAAGCTCGCAAGTATCTCGACGAAAAAGACCAAAGCCATTTCTACGAGGAGATGTCTCAGGCTTTGTGGGGCTATATCTCCGACAAGTTGGGCATCGAGCGTTCTGTGCTTTCGATGGATACGGTGAAGGATGCCATGATGCAAAAGGGCATCGACGAAGCTTTGGCGAATGAGTTTGTCGATACGCTTAACACCTGCGAGTTCGCCCGTTTCGCTCCAGGAGATGCCGCTTCCAAGATGGATGGATTATATAATAAAGGCATGGAGATGATTATGAAAGTGGAGAAAACAATTTAAATTTTAAATTTAGAGAATTATGGGAAAGAGATTGGCAATCGTATTGACTTTAATGCTGGGGGTTGCGGGCATGGCCCAGCAATCGGATTCCTATACCAGCTGGTTTGAGGAAGGCAATGCGGCTTATAATGAAGGTAATTTTGAGCAGGCGATGACTACGTACCAAAACCTCGTGGATGCTGGGATGGAGTCGGCGGCTTTGTATTATAATATGGGGAATACCTATTATAAAATGAAGGACTATCCCCAGGCGATTCTGTATTATGAGAAGGCTTTGAAGCTGGATCCGGGCGATGAGGATATTCGGATTAACTTGGAGATTGCCAATCGGGCGGTCGTGGATAAGATTACCCCTATCCCCCAGTCGTTCGTGGCACGAGGGTGGAACAGCTTGAAGTCATCGTTGTCAGCTGACGGATGGTCGTGGCTGAGCGTGGTGTTCTTTGCGGTGCTATTGACTTGCCTCTTCGTGTTCTTGATGTCGCGTCGCACGGGATGGCGTAAGGTGGGTTTTTTCATGGGACTTTTGGCCTTGGTGTGTCTGGCCTTCTCAGTGGCCTTTGCTTATGAGAGTCAAAGAGCCCTGAACCGTCACGACGAGGCCATTGTGATGACCCCGACGGTCACTGTGAAAAGTTCCCCCAGCGAGCAGAGCGTCGACCTTTTTGTGCTTCACGAAGGGGCTAAAGTGCGCATCTTGGATTCGGCAAGAGACTGGAATAAAATCAAGATTGCCGACGGTAGTGTGGGCTGGCTCCCCGCTAGTGATATGACGGAGTTTTGAAAAAAAAATTCTTCCAAAGTGTTTTTTCTTTGGAAGAATGTTTTATATTTGCAGACTATTACTATAGGAAATACAATCAAAATTTCGTAATATGAAGAAAAGATTTTTACCTTTCAGTTTACTTTTGGTAATCATGATTCTCGGCCAGTCTGTCATGGCTGACCCTGTGGGACACTATGTGCCTCGTGTAAAAGAAAACTCCAGTGCCGATGCTTATCTTCACAGCCTGCGTGCCAATCAGCAAACGGGCTTGATCGATCCGGCTTGGTTGGTGGCAGCCTCCAAACAGGTGGAAAGAAGCGCCAAGGACGGTGCTGAGATCTATTGGAAGTCAATGGGTCCCGACAACATGGGCGGCAGAACCACGGCAGTCCTTTACAACAACCAGAACACCAATGAAGCTTACATTGGCTCGATGGGCGGTGGCGTGTTCTACACTTGGAACAAAGGCATCTCTTGGCATCAAGTGGGTGAGAACCTCATGGTGAGTTGCATGGCCCAGAAAGAAGATGGTACCATTTACGTGGGTACAGGCGATTGTGGTATTGCTCAAAGCTATAACGGTCTGGATGACTACACCTATGAGAACAGCTTCCTGGGAACTGGCCTTTACAAAATCCAGAACAAAGTGATGACTTTGGTTGAAGGCACCAGCCCGGTGGACAACACAGACCCCAACGGTGAGTGGAGCTATATCAATGATGTCGCCATCGATGGTGAGACGGTAATCGTTGCCACAAGTGATGGCTTGAGATATCTCGATAACAATGAATGGAAATATGCGAAAGTCGGAGGAAAAGACCTCACAGGTATGGCTCACGAAGTGAAAGTCGGTGCGAACCACCTAATTATCGCTTCTGTTGATGGTAAATTCTATGTCGGATCGCTCAACGACATGAAGTGCAAGTCATCCGAAAACGGTGATGTGATGGATACAGTGACAAACATGATCGACTCCATTGCTGTGGCTGAGGCACTGCTCGATATTGCCATCAACGACACCAGCAATGTCATTTTCGCCGCTGCCATCAACTCCGAAGGGAATCATTCACAAATCTACATTAGTGAAGACCAAGGTGACAATTGGAGCGTAATTCTTCCCACCGTTGGTGACGGCTATGGCCATCAGGTCTACGCAGGAAGAGGCCGTTACAACCATGCTCTCGTTATTGATCCTAAAATCCCGGGCCGCCTCTATGTGCTGGGTCAGGAGATGTGGATCCTTGACAAGTCCGAGCAAGGTTATTACGTGGCTTTGCAGATTTCCAGTGCAGCCCTTATTCACAATGGCCTCAATGCCATGACGTTTAGTCCCAAAGATAAAGACGAGGCCTATGTGGCCACGGATGGTGGTATCTTCAAGGCTTCGAGAGTCGATGCTACCTATCTCACGTTTACGAACTGCAATAGAGGTTACACTGCCACTCGTTGCCTTGGTGTCGCTCCTACAAACTCCCTCACCCGCGTGGTGGCTGGTGTCCTGGATCAAGGCCCCATCTTGATTGACGGTATTGAAGGTACTAACAATATGGAAACGGGCGACCTGCTGATGCCTGAACTCACGGGTGCTCATTTCGGTGTTTTCGATGACACTTACAACTCCGCAAACTGCGTGGTCTCCACCATTCAACCCAATGCCTTTGTGGTGACTTCCCTTTCCGAGGGACGTATCCAACGCACGAAGACCGCTGGCGTCGACTACGACTTCTCCAACTTCACCGCTTCTGCTAGATGGCATTCCGCCAACGCAGACTCCACGCACCATATCGTGAGCCAGACCCTCGCTTTCGACAACTATCGTTACCCCTTCGCCTATTGGGAGACCTACGATGACGAATATAGCACCGCTGAGGTGTTGTTCAAGTGCAAACAAGACTATAAAGCCGGTGACGTGGTGACCTGCTTTAGTAACACAGGTGACTATTCCACTTCAGATGGCTATCCGGAGAGTGGTTATCCCTTCTTCTACACCTTGCCTCAAGACATGCACTATAACGCCGAGGATCCTGAATTGAGCGACTCCATCTATGTGCACGACCCCATCTCCACCAAGATGATTGTGCCTCACAAGAAGACCGATAAGAAATATGAACTCTATTACACCGTTGATGGTATCCGCTTCAGCAAGGCCGCTGACTGGTATTTGATTTACACCATTGAAACATCCGCTAACAAAACCGGTTGCCCCACTTGCATGACCATGACTCCTGACGGTGACCATGCTTTCATTGGCACCTACGCTGACGGTATCTATCGTATCAGCAACCTGAGACAGGCTGTGGATGACGCTACTTGCGACCTCGTCTCCGAAGCTACTTGGAGTGAGAATCCCAATTTTGCTCCCGTTGTCACCAAAATTGAACTGCCTACCACAGATCAATGTGTGACCAGTATCTCCGTCTTCACCGACGATCCCAACAAGATCGTGGTTACCTTGGGTAATTATGGCAATACGAACTACGTGCTGTACTCCACAAATGCCCTCTCCAGTACACCTACCTTCACTGAGAAGCAAGGCAACATGCCTGCCATGCCAGTTTATACGAGTGTCTTTACCAGCACTTACGATGGCTCTAGCAATGGTGACGTCCTCGTTGGTACCGACCACGGTGTGTGGCGCACCACCAACATCAGCTCCTCATCACCCGTCTGGACTCTTGAAAATGCCAATATGGGCGATGTGCCGGTGATGGATCTGAAACAACAGGTACTCAGCAAGGATGAACTGACCTTGGTTACCGTTGTTGACTCGGTGCCTGTGAAGAGCGTGTATCAAGGCATCAACAACCAAGGTGTCATTTATGCTGCCACCTATGGCAGAGGCTTGTTCCGCTGCGATGCCTATCGTCAGAACAGTGGCTACAGTGTCCATGAGACTCCCGCCGTTGCCAAGAACGACATCAACATCTATCCCAACCCTGTCCGCGATGCCGCCAAGGTCAGCTTCGAGCTGAACAACAGCAGCAACGTGAGTTATCAAGTGTATGACATGAGTGGCCGTATGGTCAAAGCTGAATCACTGGGTAACTACGGTGAGGGCAAACATGAGGTGAACGTCACTATGGATGGCCTCGCCAAAGGTGCCTACGTGCTCCGTCTCAATGCAGGTAGCCGTACCTCAAGCGTGAAGTTCATGGTGTTCTAAAACCCAAAGGACCATCAAAAAAAAGGAGGCTTTAGGGCCTCCTTTTTTTATTTCTTATTTTTATCTCCTATCTCTAGCGGTTATACCTCGATCCCCAATGGTAAGAAAGATATAGGGTAGGAATGACGTATGCCTCGGGATTTTGGGCCATCAACTGAATGCCTTGTGGGAAATATTCGACCATGACACCTGCTTCGATGGATTGGGCGCGTAAACGCGAAGTCCCGATTTCAAACTCCATGCCTCCTTTCACGTAGACACCCGGTCGGAGTTTCATCTCATTGAGCCCATATTTGAAAGGAGCTCTTCCTATGATTTCAATCCATTCGTCGACATGGTCGAAGGTGTCGTATTTCGTCTCCTGCGTGTATATCCCCGTCGAGGAGGGCTCGGCGACTACTACCATGTAGTAATAGGGTTTCAACAAGGCGAGCTCTGCCCCGGCCCCGTAGAGCCATCGTAATTCAACTCCACCCCAATAGGGCTTTCCATAAATCCTCTTTGCGACCTCGTAGCCGCCCCGTAACACAAGCACGTCGTTCATCTTGCCGTAGACGAAAGCGGTGGTGCTGAAAAGGTTCATCAGTTTGATTTGCTTGAGCGACCTAAGGTAGGAGACCTCAAAATTCCAATAAGTGGTTTGGTAAATGCTTCGGATTCTGCCTGCTTTATATCCCATCCCCAACCCCTGAGTATGAACCGTAAGATGCAGGGTGCTTTCGCGGTTGTAAATCACGCGCTCCTCAATGGGTTGCCGGTCATCGTTGCCTACAGCAATCTCCTGCGCATGGAAAACCAATGGCGCAAGGGCAAAGGTGGCTGCGATGAGAAGACGGTGCGGTTTCAATAGCGAGTTTCGATTTGATACTTGTTGGTTTCCCCGTAGGCGGCGCAAACGGATGAAGACTTGCATGACGACATCAACAGGCCAGCGAGAAGAAAGGCGAACAACATTAAAGCAATCTTCTTCATTTTGATTCAAATTATTTTGCAAAATAACGGATTTTTATCGGATTTATTTTCATCTTTGCAAAAATAATTGGTATGGAAGTCAAAAGACCTGACATCGACGACTCGTGGTATCGAGTGCTGAAGCCTCAGTTTGAGGCTCCCTATTTCGCTGAGCTGAAGGCTTTCTTGGTGAATGAGAAACACCATTATGCCGTGTATCCCCCTGGCCCTTTGATTTTCAATGCGTTTAACCTCACCCCGTTCGACAAGGTAAAGGTCGTCATTCTCGGCCAAGACCCCTATCATGGACCGGGACAGGCGCACGGGCTCTCCTTTTCCGTGCCGGATGGAGTGCCCTATCCTCCGAGTCTGCGCAACATTTTTAAGGAACTCCACGATGATCTAGGAGTTCCCATGGCTCGTTCTGGCAACTTGGAGAAATGGGCCAAGGAAGGTGTGCTGTTGCTGAACGCCTCATTGACGGTGCGTGCGGGCCAAGCCGCCTCACATTCACGTCATGGCTGGGAACAGTTTACCGATGCTGCCATCCGTGCCCTGTCCGAACAACGTGAGCACCTCGTGTTCATCCTGTGGGGGAGCTATGCCATCGCCAAACAAACCCTTATCGATTCATCGAAACATCTTATCTTGAGGTCGGTGCATCCATCGCCACTGTCGGCTAGTCGCGGCTTCTTCGGCTGCCATCATTTTTCTCAAACAAATCAATTTTTGGAAAAAAACGGAATAGAACCTATTGATTGGTCACTATGAAACAGATTGTCTTTGCCACCAATAATAAAAACAAACTGCGTGAGATGCGCGAGATCATGGACGGTCTCTACGAGGTGCTGAGTCTTGAGGACATCGGATGCCATGAGGAGATTGTCGAGGATGCCGACACCATCCAAGGAAACGCTAAAATCAAAGCTGACTTTGTAACGAGTCGTTATCGTGTGGATTGTTTTGCCGATGACACAGGTCTTGAGGTGGAAGCCTTGGGAGGTGCTCCTGGGGTGTATTCAGCGCGTTATGCGGGCGAACATTGCAGCTATCAAGATAACGTAAACAAGATGCTGGCCGCCATGAAAGGCGTGACCAACCGCAAAGCGGCATTTCGTACCGTAATCGCTTTAAACCTCAATGGGGAATCCTTCTTTTTCGAGGGCCGTTGCGATGGACACATCACGGAGACACAACGGGGCACGGACGGTTTTGGCTATGATCCCATCTTTCAGCCGGATGGCTTCGACCAGACCTTTGCTGAGATGGGACATGAAGGCAAGAATGCCATCAGCCATAGGGGACGAGCTACACAAAAATTAATAATGTTTTTGAAAAATACACAGAAATAATGAAAAAAATACTCTATTTTACTCTTTTTGTTTTGCTTTCTGGTGTCATACAAGCTCAGCAGCAGGTGGATATCCCTGCTCCGCGGCCTAAAGTGGGCGTAGTGCTTGGAGGTGGAGGTGCCAAAGGTGCCGCCCATATCGGAGTGCTGAAATACCTTGAGGAGTTGGGCATTCCTGTCGATTATGTGGCGGGTACCAGCATGGGGTCTATCATGGCCGGCCTCTATGCCATGGGTTATGAACCGGATGAATTGGCTCATCTGATCGCAGGTGTCAATTGGAATGAATACATTGGTAACCAAATTGACCGCAGTGTGATGTCGTATGAAATGCGAAAACGACGCAGCACCACTATGATGAACATCCCGTTCAGTCTCGAAAGTTTGACCAACAGGACACAGGGTGGAAGTTTTATGAATGAGTTGCCGAGCGCATACGTCAACAACAGTTCGCTGATCAATCTTTTCAACAACCTTTGTGTCGGTTATCAAGAGGATATGGATTTTAATGACTTGCCTATCCCATTTGCTTGTGTGGCTACAGATTTGGTGACAGGGGATGAGGTCGTACTTCGCAGTGGTAATGTGTCTACTGCCATACGTGCCAGCATGGCGATACCTGGCGTGTTCTCGCCTGTGGTTATCGGCGACATGGTACTTGTTGACGGAGGTCTTGTCAACAACTTTCCTGCCGATGTGTTGCGGGAAATGGGAGCGGATATTATCATTGGCGTGGAAATCACCAATGACAAACGTTTCACGGCTGATGACTTGAAGTCACTGCCTCAGCTGATGGGGCGGCTGCTTACCAATACCACCAGTGCCAAAAGGTCGGAGAATCGCGAGTTATGTGATATCTATATTGTTCCAGATATCTCGGGCTATGGTATGCTCAGCTTTACTTCGGCTGCCATCGATACCTTGGTGAACCGAGGTTACCGTAAAGCACATGAGTTCCAGGACCAGTTGCTGGCCCTCAAGCAATATGTCGACAAAGAATCTGGCTATCCTGTCGTCAAGACCCTCAACGCACCGAGGGCAAAGAACTTGGAGAAAGACTCCATCCTGATCCGTTCCATCGAAGTGGCTGGTATTTCGGACCGACATGATCGCTGGATGTTCCGTAAAGGGCGGATGGAACCCGGTAAGTATTACAAGAAAAGAGACGTTGAAAGGGCCGTCAACCTTTATCGAGGCACAGGGGCTTTCGACGATATTACCTATATTGTCAAGGAGAGTGATTCCGTTCATGCCAAAAATAGCGGTCTGTCGTCTGAAATGTATGATCTGGAAATCAATTTGAAACCTGCCTCGCCTCATGTTTTTGGTGTTGGGCTGCATTATGATACCGACGAAGGTACGGGTCTCTTGTTTAATCTGGGCTTGAACGAGAAGAAGTTCGGAGGCTCGAAGCTGAGTGCTTCCGCTAAACTGAGCTATAGCCCCCGCATCAGTTTTTGTTATACCTATTCAAGACCGTCGTTGGCTAACTTCAATTTGTCTTATGATTATAAGGACGAACATTTCAAATGGTGGGTGATGATGGATAAGAGTATGAACATGAGGTATTTCCAAAGGAAAGCGACAGCTTCCATATCGCAGTTCCATTTGCTCGACATCAATACCTTGCTGGGCCTTTCGTACGTGGTGACAGGGTATGATCAGACCTCATTGGAAACTGGTTTTTTGGATACTGCGTTGTTCCTCCCAAGCAAGCATATCGTGCCGTTTGTCAATTTTGAGTATGATAACATGGATGATGCGTATTTCGCCAACAGCGGCCTATACATACGTTTGGCTTCGCATTATTATATGGTACCTGGAGACAGCGAAAGAAATATCTTTGATATTTGTTACAGCTTCAAATACCATTATTCTTTTGGCACTAGTGGCTTTACCATCATTCCGCAAGTATACGGACGTTATGCCAAGGATGAGTTTTTCCCTTGGACATGGAACTATTATGGCGGTGAACTTGCCGGACGCCACTTCGATGAGCAGTTGCCCTTTGTGGGGAGTGATCCTTTGACCATAACGGGAGAACATGTCACCATCATACGTTGCGATTTGAGGTACCGTTTGTATGGCAACCATTATCTCACCGGTATTTATAACAAAGTCTTCGATTTTGCTGGACTTTATGGCAATGAGAGTGGCTTGGGGTTGAAGTACTCCTATAACAGCTTCATCGGTCCCGTCTCCTTGACGGCCCAATGGAGTGAAGGACGGAAAGCAGTCAGTGGCTATCTTTCGATAGGGTATTATTTCTAAACCATTTCTTTCAGCATCTGCATCGCCTTCGGCAGACCATCAGCATTACGACCACCTGCTACACAGAGGGTCTTTTGTCCACCGCCGCCACCTTGAATCTCCTTGGCGACCTCACGAACGAGTTTCGTGGCATCCAACCCTTTGGCCTCGACGTAGCTGGCTGGCAGCATCAGGCAGAGCGAAGGCTTGCCGTCCAACACAGAACCAAGGATGGCGATGTTGCTTTCGTTCATCTGCTTCAGCATCAGAGCGATGTTGCGCAACTGGTCGCCAGAACAAGGCAACGTTTCCATGATGAGTCTGTAGCCTTCGTGGTCAATGGCTTTCTCGTGCAGGCGCTCAGCCATGGCTTGGGCTTTCTCCTGCATCAGGTGCTCCACCTCTTTCCTTAATGCGGAATTCTGCTCGTTGAGTGTGACGACTCCTTTCACCAGGTCGTTGGCCTTCACCGTTTCGCGGAGCTGTCCGATGAGGTTGAGTTGCTCGTCGAGGTATTGTTCTACCGCCTCGCCCGTGATGGCTTCGATGCGGCGGATGCCAGCGGCGATGGCACCCTCACTGATGATTTTGAACATGCCGATGTTGCCCGTGGCGCTGGTGTGGCAGCCGCCGCAGAGTTCCATGGAGTAGTCCTTGTCGAAGACCACCACACGCACCTTGTCGCCATATTTCTCGCCAAACAAAGCCGTGGCTCCCATGGCTTTGGCTTCGTCAATCGGGATCTCAGCGTAGGTCACATTCGGGATGTTTTCACGGATTTTTTGGTTGACGATTTTCTCTACCTGATGGATCTCCATAGGGGTCATCTTGGTGAAGTGGCTGAAGTCGAAGCGCAGGCGCTGGTCATCGACCAAGGAACCTTTCTGTTCCACATGGCTCCCCAGGACCTTTCTCAAAGCAGCGTGCATCAGGTGGGTAGCGCTGTGGTTGTTAGCGATGCGTTGGCGACGTTCCACGTCGATGGCGGCTATGAACATCGTTTCAGGGTTCTGTGGCAGTTGTTCGGTGATGTGGATGACGAGATTGTTTTCTTTGACCGTGTTCACGATCTGGAGGGTCTCGTTCTCGGAAGTCAAGGTGCCGGTGTCGCCTACCTCACCGCCCATCTCAGCATAGAACGGGGTCTTGTCGAGGACGATTTCAAAATGTTTCTGTTTTTTGGTCACAACCTCGCGGAAACGCAGGATGTGGCTCTCGCAGCTCATTTCAGTGTAGCCGACAAACTCAGTGGGCTGTTCACTCTCCTTGACAATGACCCAGTCGCCATTGGCTTTTTCGGCGGCCTTACGAGAGCGGTTTTTCTGTTCTTCAAGGTTGGCTTTGAAACCTTCCATGTCAACACTAATGCCTTTTTCTCCCGCCATCAGCTGGGTAAGGTCGATGGGGAAACCGTAGGTGTCGAACAACTCAAAGGCGAAGTCGCCGTCAATATCCTGGCTGGGATGTTGCTCCACATAGCCTTCAAAGCGTTTGATGCCTTGGGCCAGTGTGCGCAGGAAGGAGGCTTCCTCTTCGCGGATGACTTTGCTGACCAACTCTTGTTGCGACTTGATCTCAGGGTAGTTGTGTTCCATCTGTTGCACTAGGATGGGCAGGAGCTGGCACACAAACGGTTCTTCAAAGCCTAGGAAGGTAAAGCCATAGCGTACGGCGCGGCGTAACACGCGGCGGATGACATAACCGGCTCCGTTGTTGGAGGGCAGCTGTCCGTCGGCAATGGCGAAACTCACGGCCCTCAGATGGTCGGCGATGACGCGCATGGCCACGTCGGTCTTCTCGGCCTTGCCGTATTCGATACCCGACTTTTTGGCGATGGCTTGGATGATGGGTTGGAATACATCGGTGTCGTAGTTGGAAGTCTTTCCTTGCAGTACGCGGACGAGGCGTTCGAAGCCCATGCCCGTGTCGACATGTTTGGCGGGAAGCTCCACCAGCTGACGGTTGGCCAACCTGTTATATTGCATGAATACCAGGTTCCAGATTTCAATCACTTGGGGGTCGTCCTGGTTGACGAGGTCGCGGCCAGCGATTTGCTTGCGGGCTTCGTCATCGCGCAGGTCGATATGGATCTCGGAGCATGGACCACAGGGACCCGTCTCGCCCATCTCCCAGAAGTTGTCCTTCTTGTTGCCGTAAATGATGCGGTCTTCGCTGACATGCTCTTTCCAAAAGCCGTAGGCTTCCATGTCGGCAGGCTGACCGTCTTTCTCGTCGCCACCAAAGACGGTGACATAGAGCCTGTCTTTGTCGATCTTCACCACCTCGGTGAGGTATTCCCAGGCGTATGCGATGGCTTCTTTCTTGAAATAATCGCCAAACGACCAGTTACCGAGCATCTCGAACATCGTGTGGTGATAGGTGTCGTGGCCCACTTCCTCCAAGTCGTTATGCTTGCCTGATACACGAAGGCATTTCTGTGAGTCGGCCGCACGTTTCCATTTCGAGGGCTGGTTGCCTAAAAAGATGTCCTTGAACTGGTTCATGCCAGCATTGGTGAACATCAAGGTAGGGTCGTTCTTGACGACGATGGGGGATGAGGGGACTATCTCATGGTTTTTGGAACGGAAGAAGTCCAAAAAGCTGTTTCTGATTTCGTAGGCGTTCATGAAGTTATTTTGTTAAAAACATGCAAAGTTAGGCATTTTTTGTAATTTTGTAGCACATTCCGCTAAAATGGCAAGGGAGAAAATAAATAATCGTTGGCGAGCCCGCGCAGGAAGGATCTTTGTGTTTCTTCTCACCACTTTCGTGTTCGCTCTTGCCCTGGTGGCCGCCATCTTTGTTTTCTTCGGCTCACCAAGAGAGAAAATGCAGGCCCGGGAGATAGCTTACATGAAACTCCAATACCAGATTCTCAGCGACCGCCTTGATGACATGCAGGAGGTTATGGATGAGCTTCAAGAACGTGATAACAATGTGTATCGAGCCATTTTTGAAGCGGAGCCCATCGCTTCTTCGGTGCGTAAGTCGGGCTTCTCAAGCCAAGATCGATATACGGAGCTCTATGGTTATAAGACTTCCGACCTGGTGTTGGGTGTGGCTAAGAAATTGGATGATGTCGCCAGTCAACTCTATTATCAGACCAAGTCGTACGATGCGCTTTTTGAGATGGCCAAAAACAAAGCCCAGATGTTAGCTTGTATCCCAGCCATCATGCCAGTAAAAGAGTCGGACTTAAGCCAGATTTCATCCTATTTTGGCTATCGCTCTGATCCGATTTACAAGGTGGAGAAATACCATAGCGGTATTGATTTCGCTGCGCCTTCAGGTACCGAAGTGTTCGCTCCTGGTGACGGGATCGTGGTGAAAACAGAGAGTAATCACTGGGGCTATGGCAATATGGTTACCATCGATCACGGTTTTGGCTACAAGACCCGGTACGCCCATCTTTTGAAGTTTGCCGTGCGAGAGGGTCAAAAAATAAAACGGGGACAGCTGGTGGGCTTTATCGGAAGCACGGGGAAGGCCACTGGACCGCATTTGCACTATGAGGTGCTGAAGAATGATACCCATGTGGATCCCATCCACTTCTTCTTCAACGATCTCACGCCAGAACAATACGAGAAGATTTTGGAACAGGCAGAATTGCCTTCATTAACAATGGATTAAGCTATGGAAGAGAACACAGGCAAGTATTATTACAGCATTGGCGAAGTGGCCAAGATGTTTGGTGTGAACACTTCGATGATCCGTTATTGGGAAAACGAGTTCGATGTGCTGCGTCCCCGCAAAAACAAAAAAGGCAACCGGCTGTTCACCCAACGTGACGTGCGTTACGTTCACATGATCTATCACCTCACCAAGGTGAAAGGCTACACGTTGGCCGGAGCCAAACAAGCTCTTAAGGAGAAGTTCTCAGAATATGAGGAGCGAGTACTGTTGCTCGAAACGCTTGACAAGACGCGGAATTTCTTGCTGGATCTCGATAAGGAATTGGCTTCCCGAAAGGGGTCTTAACGCTGTGTTATTCGGTCGAGAGATTGGAGCTGATGTATCTTCTCCATTTCTCTAACACCGCGGTCATGTCCTCTGGTAATTCAGAGGTGAACAGCATTTCTTTTTTGGTGGTTGGATGAATGAATCCCAGCTCTTTGGCATGAAGGGCGTGGCGGGGGATGAGCTTGAAACAGTTGTCGATAAACTGACGGTATTTTGAGAACGTGGTGCCTTTTAGGATTTGGTCGCCGCCATATACGGCATCGTTGAAAAGAGGATGTCCGATGTATTGGGAGTGGACGCGAATCTGGTGAGTGCGGCCTGTCTCTAATCGGTATTCGTTAAGAGTCACATAACCAAAGCGTTCCAATACTTTCCAATGGGTGACAGCCTCTTTGCCGTGGTCACCGTTGGGGTAGACCGCCATCTTGCGGCGGTCGTTGGCACTGCGTCCGATATTGCCTTCGATAGTGCCTTCGTTTTCGTCAAAATCGCCCCATACCAAGGCGTTGTAACGACGGTGGATGGTGTGTTCGAAAAACTGATGGGCGAGGATGGCTTGGGCAGTCTCGTTTTTGGCCACGATCATCAAACCGGTAGTGTCTTTGTCAATCCGGTGCACCAAATATCCAAATTGGTTTTCCACATCTTGGTGGGTCTCTTGGAAATGCCAAGCCAATCCGTGAAGCAAGGTGCCCTCGAAGTTGCCGTGGCCGGGATGGACCACCAGCCCTGCTTGTTTGTTAATCACGATGAGGTCGGCATCTTCATAAACAATGTTCAAGGGAATCTCCTGAGGGGTGATATGGACTTCGCGCGGAGGATAGCTGAACACGATGGAAATGACATCGCAGGGTTTCACCTTGTAGTTTTGCTTCACGGCCTTGTCATTCACCAAGATGTTGCCTGCCTTGGCAGCGTTCTGCACTCGGTTACGGGAGATGTTCGGGATGTGGTTGGTCAGGAATGTGTCGATACGTTCTTGGGCTTGACCCTTGTCAACCACGATGCGGATATGCTCATAAAGCTCACCGCTCTCTTCTTCGGTGGTCTCGTTTTCCAGGATGTCGTCGAGAAGGTCTTCGCTCATGGCTTGACGATGATTTTCTTGCTGATGACGATACCATCGGCAGTGGTGATGTTGAGGAAATAGAGACCGTCTTGGAGTTGGCTCACAGGAATCTCGTCAGTGAAGGAGCGTTCCATAATGCGTCGTCCGGTAAGGTCGTAAAGGGTGAGGCTGACCCCGTTCTTTACTCCTTCGATATGGAGGGTGGTGGAGGCGGGGATGGGATAAACGGAAACTTCAGCGTCTTGGCTTTCATCAAGGCCGATGAAATATCCAGCACCTACCACGGGGCGTATCATGATAGCGCCGCGCTTGCTGCTCTGTTGCCATGAACCGGTGACATTAATGAAGTTATATGGCGAGTAATCTTTCGATGGATCGAAGCCGACGTTAAGAAGTCCGCTGCCTTGCTGCACGATGCCGATGTAGAAAACCCCGTTGAGACGGATGCGTTGGTCGAACCGATAGTAAGCGAATTGGTACAGTTGGTCTCCCCATATTGGTCTTCGGTTGGTGAGGCGATACACTTCATCGCCAGGTTTGCCGTTGTTGTCCTTCCACACCACGATGTCGAAATATTGGTTGTTGGCATCGTTGAGGGTGTGGTTGAAGAGGATCTGAACACCGCGTAGGGTATCGAGTTCGGAGAGCTCGTATTTCACAGCGAAGCTACCTCCTGGGGATGGCTCCACACCAAAACCCATTTCGGGGATGCCGTTATCGTAGGCGAAGTAGTTGTAGAATCCCTGGGTGTAGACCATGGAGTCGACCAAGGGAGGATTGCATGTGGAGTCGCTGAGATAATGGCGGATGACAAAAGAGGCGGAGTCGCGGTTGTAGTCCAAGGCAAACAGCTGTGCGACAATGGAGGTGTCGGGTTGGCAGTAGCTCATGGGTCCGGCGGCGATGGTACCGTGGCTGGTGTAATGATAATGCTGGTCGCCTTCTACCTGGTCGACAAAATAACAGTGTTTCAGTTGGTGTGACTGGTTGTCGAGGTTGGTGATGTGCAGTGCATATTTCTCAGCAATATGGGCTGTGGGATTGGCGCGATAGTGCTTGTAGGGCATGACGCGGTAGCGGTTGAGGAAAGAGGGAATCTCCCCGGTGAGGCTGACCTTGGGATAGGAAGGATCGGCAAGGCTTCTGCCGTAATTGAGGTAAACGACATCGATGTTCCAGTTGTCTTCGTTACCGCGGCTGGAGGGTTGCGACTGCCCGACGATGCTGGCATAGTTGTAGAAACGGAAGCAGAAATTTGGAGTGAAGAAAGCCGTGTCGGTAATTGGAACCATGACTTGTTTGAAATAGCTGCTGTCGTTTTCGGCAAGGAATTGTGCGAGCGTCATGCCCGGAGTGCTCCATACATGGCGCCACAAGGTGTCGAGCTCGTTGACCACACCGAATTCCAGCACCAGGGAGTCGTGGGTCTCGGGGGCGTTGCCATTGCCTTGGGGCTGGTAGAAGAAACTGAGGTAGAGCGAGTCGGCAGGGCTTAAAGCCTTGGGAGTGGGCTCAAACACAGAGTCGAGACGGATGACGTTTGAGGTAAGGTGTTCGGCGACAAAGGGGTTGCTGATGGCATAGTCGTAAACACGCCCTTGAGCATCGAGAACATCAAAAGTGGCACCGTTGTGAGTGATGGTGTTGAGAGGAAAACCGGCATTGACATAAACGTTGAAGTCCGCCCATAGGGTGCTGTCGGGGTAAATCCTTGACGCAGAGAAGTCATCGTAGAAAGGTAGCGTCAGAGTGGTTGCTTCGCGGGACTTGGTGGGAGGGGTGACGTTATGGTTGAATCCGGTGAGGATTTCCTGTGCAGTGACTGAAGCGGGGGCAATGAAAAGCAAAGCCCATACCGTAAGTTTAAAAATCGTCTTCATAGTTCTCTTCATTCTCTTCGTTGACTATAGTGTCGTTTGATGTGGTGGTTGCAGTGGTGTCGATGGTGACAGGATTTTCAGCGGCATACAGGGTGGAGTCTTCACGCATGGCTTTGTCTTTTTCCTTTTCAAAGTTGAAGTTGCGGCTCGATTTGTACCATACGTTGACGAAGGTGCCAGGTCTTACGCTGCCCTTGCTATAGGGAGGATCCATGCGCGACACCTTCATATATTGGATGCTGTCGTGGTCCTCGTAGACTTCGTTGCCGAGGTTGAGACCCGCCATGTTAAGCGTGCGTTGAACCGATTCAGCAGAGGTGCCATACAATGAAGGCAATTTGGCATTCCGGCGTTCTGTGCCGAAACCCACATACAACGTGATGGGACTCCCCTTGTATAGTTCCGTGCCAGGTTTGATGACTTGTCCGTTGTAGCGTTGTTCGCAGATGGCGTTTCGCGCAAAATGGTCAATGTAAACCAATTCTTTCACCACGAGGCCGCTCGACTCAAGCAGCACGAGTGCTTGACGTAGCGATAGGTTGTTCAAGTTGGGCATCGTGGTCTTTTCGGGGGTCTTCGCCACGATGATGTAATATACGTTGCGCCCACGTTTCACCTTCGAGCCGGGCAAGGGGTCTTGCTGGACAATGGAACCGGGCTGTTCGGTCTTCGAATAGATGCTGTCGATGAGGATAAAATGGTAATCTTTACTGTAGGCTTGCTCCACTTCCTCGGTAGTCATCCCTCTGAAATCGGGCATGGAATAAACCTTTCCGTGTCTAGTGTAAACACCCAACATCTTGATGGTAAGCCATAAGATGATGAAACACAGGATGATAATAATCAAAAGATGAATATAGAATTTCTTTTGTTTTAGAAACGATAGTTTTCCCATATTTAGTAATTTAGCGGCAAATTTAATAAAATTTTCAAATATGAAGAATGTCGCGATAGTTTGTGGCGGAGATTCTGGTGAATTTGAGATATCCGTCAAGAGCGCTCAGGTGGTAAAAAACAACTTGAATCCTGAACTGTATAACTCCAAGATTATTGTAGTCTCGAAAAAAGGATGGTACGGACTCTTGAAAGACGGGACCCGGGTGGACGTCGACAAGAACGATTTTTCCATCTCAGTAGGTGGACACAAGACGAAGTTCGATGTAGCCTTCAATGCGGTTCATGGTGAGCCTGGCGAGAATGGCCCGCTTTCGGGTTATTTGGAGTTGTTGGGTATCCCCTGCACCTCGTCACCTCTGACTACCTGTGCCCTTACCTTCCATAAAGATTTCTGCAAGCGTCTGGTGGCCTCTTACGGTGTCAAGGTAGCCCCTTCGGTGCTTATCAATGAGGGTGAAAAATATGATGCCGATGAAATCATCAAGCAAATAGGGCTGCCGATGTTTGTCAAGCCTACCTGCAACGGTTCCAGTGTGGGGGTGACCAAGGTGAAGACAGCAGAAGAACTTGTCCCTGCCATTTTTACGGCAAGGGCTGCTGGCCGACAGGTGATGTGCGAGAAGTTTGTTGATGGGCGTGAGTTTGGGTGTGGTGCCATGTGCTATCAAGGCAAGATGATGGTGTTCCCGCTCACTGAGATATGCAGCAAGAATGAGTTTTTCGATTACGAAGCCAAATACACGGCGGGCAAATGCGACGAAGTAACACCTGCTCAAGTGGACGAGGAAATCGAAATCGAACTCAAGGCGACTACGGCGATGCTCTATGAAAAGTTGGAGTGTAAAGGCTTTGTCCGTATGGACTACATCGTCAGCAAGGAAGGTGCCTACTTCATCGAAGCAAACATCGTCCCTGGTATGTCAGAAGCCAGTATCATCCCCGCCCAGGCACGCTGCTTCGGATTGTCACTGGAACAACTGTTTGGGATGGCAATTGAGGAAGCCCTGAATAAATAAGAATTTAGAATTTAGAGGGAGCGAATGCGTCAAAGCCCTCTAAATTCTTAATTCTAAATTAAACAGTGAGAATGTCCTTGGACTTGAGTTCCGTCAGCTCATCAATTTTTTTGATGTACTTGTCGGTGAGTTTCTGAATTTCTTCTTGAAGAAGCTTGGATTCGTCTTCAGAGATGGTGTCTTTCTCAAGTTTCTTGGCTTCGTCGTTGGCGCTGCGGCGGATGTTGCGGATGCCTACCTTGGCATCTTCGGCGACGGTCTTGGTGCGTTTCACCAGCTCGCGACGACGTTCCTCGGTCAATGGGGGTACGGAGATTCGGAGTAATTCACCGTTGTTCATTGGGTTGAATCCCAGGTTAGCGTTTAGGATCGCCTTGGCGATGTTGTTGAGTGCGCTCTTGTCGAAAGGAATCACCACGATCATGCGGGCATCGGGGCATCCGATGTTGGCAGTCTGCTCGATGGGGACGGTGGTACCGTAGTATTCAACCATAACGCCATTCAACATGGCTGGACTGGCTTTTCCCGCCCTGATGCCTTGGAACTCGTGCTCCAAGTGCTTGATGGTGTTGTCCATGCTCTCAGTGGCTTCGTCTAATACAAATTGCGATTCGTCTGTCATAGTATGTTGTTTTATAATGGTTTGTATAATCCAGTGAGACGTGAGTTGAACACGGTGTAATAGTAGTCGAGCCGTGTTACAATCATCGTGCCTTTTTGTTTATTCCAAAGGAAAGTGTTTATTTTTTTCCCGTGAATTGGGTTTTTCTCGGGGTCGAAACGGATGGCGTAAGCCATGATGTTGGTGCCAGGCCATAGGGTACCACTTTCGTTGGTGTTGCTGTGCCATTCCATGAGGGTGTCGGTGACCGCATCGCGAACTTCCATGACAAGTACGCAGTCGCGAAGGGTATCGGTGGTCTGAATGGTGGCAATAACGCCAAGAAGGTCGGTTTTTTCGTTTATTGAATCACCATAGATATATTGTATGCTACTCCACTCTTCTCCCCAAAGGTATCTGGGGTGTTCGTCAAGGGGATATAGCAGATAGTGTGCGCCGGCAACAGAATCTTTCGAGAGGGTGAGGTACTTGGAGGTGAACCAAGTGTCGCTATGGATTTGCCAGGGGTAGTAGGCCACGGCTTGGGTCTCCCAGGAAGGATCGAGATAGTCCGTCCAGCCAAAGCCTAGCATTGGGCTGTCGTTATCATGGATCCATCGCCTAAAATCGGTGGTCGTGTGGTTCTCTTGATCGAAGATAGCGCGTCGGGCGACATTAATTTGAGACTGGTAGAACTCTGGAATCTTGGTGTTCAAGGTGAATGTGGCGAAGCGGATATCGTTAAAGTTGTCATGATCCTGTTGGATGCGCTTGGCGATTTGGTCGTAACCTTGATGGTACATCAAGTCGAAGTGTCGACGGTTATTGATGAGAGAGCTGGTGCCGATAAAGAGGATGGCAGCCACGGCGATAACAGTCTGGGTCATCGTCATGGTATTGTTCCTGTAAAAGGAGAAAGCAACGAGGACGAGGAAGGGATAGCAAAAGAGGAGGGTGCTGAATTGGAGGATGGGCTCGCGGAGCAGGGAATAGATGAAGGCCAAGGCGAAAATGATGACGAACCAAGCAATGGCGGCCCAACGGATGGGGCGTTTTCGCTTTTCGGGTTTCTGCAAGATGAAAGGAAGCACCACGAGGATGCCCACAGCGAACATGAAGAGCGGTGCATAGTTCATCGTGTATTGCAGAAAGTCGAGGAGGAAAGTGCTCTCAGGCTTGGCGAGCCAACCTCCGATGCCACCGTTGACAAAGGTCTGATGGTAGAAGATCGGGAGGTTGGGAGCATAAAGGATGAACGCCCCGATTCCACTGAACCAGTAGGCCTTGCTTCGTTCTTTTTTGAGGAAGAACAGTCCCGTCAAAAAAATCAATCCCGCCTGTGCGGCGGAGAAGTTGTGAGCGAGGGCGGCCAGACATGCTGTCACAGCAAAGCCGATGCAGTTCCCGATAGAGGTCTTTCTCGTGTCGAAAAGCACCTTGTTCCAAAAATAGGTGAAGAACAGCACGAAGAACAGCCCAGCCGAATAGGGTCGGATGATTTGGCTGTAGAACACGGTGAACTGACTCACGGCGAAGAAGGCGGCTGCCAGCAATCCTACTTTTCTATTTAACCATTGTCGACCAACGACATAGATCAAAAAGACGGATCCGATGCCCATCAAGGCGAAGGGCAACTTCAGCCAAAACTCATTCCATCCTACCACCTTGGTCCAAAGATATAGAAACGTCTGAACTCCAGCGGGGTGACCGTCTATTTTGATTCCGTATTCGATGAGGTCGTGGAAGTGGTCGAATTGCAAGCGGAACAAGGCACTGAACTCGTCGTGCATAAAGGGCACTTGGCCTAGTTTCCACAAACGCAGTATCGCAGCCACAAGCAGGATAACACCTAAAAGGATGTAATCCAACTTGCGGCTGGTCTTGTTTCGTACCGACCTTAAATGATGCCTTCTCCCCATTCTTACTTCTTACTTCTGTCTTCTTATTTCGTCACCAAAGTCCCAATCTCTTTCCCTTGGAGAACCTTGAGCAAATTCCCCTTGGTGTTCATGTCGAACACATACATCGGCATGTTGTTTTCCTTGCAGAGCGTGAAGGCGGTCATGTCCATCACCTTGAGGTTGCGTTCGTAGGCTTCGTCGTAGGTAAGGTGGTCAAATTTGGTGGCAGTGGGGTCTTTCTCGGGGTCAGCGGTGTAGATGCCATCTACACGAGTGCCTTTCAGGATGACATCCGCTTTGATCTCCACTGCGCGAAGGGCACTGCCGGTGTCGGTGGTGAAGAAAGGGTTGCCTGTGCCGGCACCCATCAGCACGATGTGGCCTTCCTCAAGGAGGCGGATGGCTTTGGCGGAGCTCATGGTATCGGCGATGCGGTCGATGTAGAGGCCGGAGAGCAGGGTGGCCTTTTGGCCTTTGCCTTGCAAGGTCGATTGCAAGGCCATGGAGTTGATGACGGTGGCCAGCATGCCCATGTAATCCCCTTGGATGCGGTCCATCCCTTTAGAGGCACCTTGTAGTCCGCGGAAGATGTTTCCACCTCCGATGACAATGCCAATTTGCACGCCCGTCTTGGCGGCTTCAATGATTTCGTCGGCGTAATCGTTCAAACGTTGTGGGTCGATGCCATATTGTTGGTTGCCCATCAGAGCTTCGCCGCTAAGCTTTAATAATACTCTTTTGTATTTCATAGTGGTTCAGTTGTTCAGTTACTAGTTATTCGTTGTTTTCATCGGTGACTTTTGCGCGTTTGGAGTCCCAGATCATGTAGATAATGATGATGATATACATGACCAAGGCGATGAGTCCGGCCAGCGGGGTCTCGTTAAAGAAACCTCCTTCGGCGGTGCGGGCCATCAGGTCGACGTTGGCGAATCTCATAATGGCACTCACCACGCCCATCAAGGCACCACCTGCGATAAAGCCGGAGGCGATGAGGGTGCCGCGGTTGTACCGGGCATCGTTGAGTTTTTGGTCCTTGCTGCGATGGGTCACAAACCATGAGACAGCACCACCGATGAGCAGGGGAATGTTAAGGTCGATCGGGATGAACATGCCCAAGGCAAATGGCAATGCGGGTACCTTGCAGAAGTTCAGCACCAGAGCGATGGCGGCACCGATGCCATACAGCAGCCAGGGGGCGTTGCCGCCTGACATCATGGGTTCGATGACGGCCGACATGGCATTGGCTTGAGGGGCAACCAGAGCACCGTCGCCCACGAAGCCGTAGGCTTTGTTCAGCACCATGATGACACCCGCCACGGTGGCGGCTGCCACAGCTACGCCGACAAACTTCCACAGTTCTTGCTTCTTAGGCGTCGTGCCAATCCAATAACCTACTTTCAAGTCGGTGATAAAAGCGCCTGCTACCGCCAAGGCAGTGCAGACCACGCCGCCGATGATTAAAGTAGCACTCATGCCTTGTGGTCCGGAGAGACCGGCAGCGACCATCACGATGGAAGCTAAAATCAAGGTCATCAGAGTCATGCCACTCACCGGATTGCTGCCCACGATAGCGATGGCATTGGCCGCCACAGTGGTGAACAGGAAAGCGATGACGGCCACGACGAGGATGCCTATCAAGGCATGCCAAACGTTATGAACCACGCCAAACCAGAAAAACAGGAAGGTGATGACGAGCACGGCCACGATGCCGATGACTACATATTTCATCGGGATATCCTGTTGGGTACGTTCGACTTCTTCCTTTGGCCCTTTCTTGCCTTTGAACTCGTTGGCGGCGAGGCTCACCGAGGATTTGATGACTTTCCATGACTTGATGATGCTGATGATGCCGGCCATGGCGATACCACCGATGCCGATGTGGCGTGCGTAGTCTTTGAAAATCTGTTCAGGTGCCATTTCTCCGATGGTGAGGTTGACGCCGGTATTCATCAGGTCGATGATCTGGTCACCCCAAATAAGGTTCATGCCTGGGATGATGATGAACCATACCAATAAAGAACCGCAGCAGATGATGAAGGCATATTTCAGACCGATGATATAGCCCAAGCCGAGGACGGCAGCGCCGGTGTTTACCTTGAACATCAGTTTGGCTTTGTCGGCAACGGCGGCACCCCATCCCATCATTCGCGTGGTGATGGTCTCCGACCACCATCCGAAAGTCGACACGATGAAGTCATAAAGACCGCCGATGAGGCCGCTGACGACCAATAACAAGGAGTCCTTGCCTTTTTTCTGACCGCTGACCAGCACCTGTGTGGTGGCGGTGGCTTCGGGGAAGGGGAACTTGCCATGCTGCTCCTTCACAAAATACTTGCGGAAGGGGATGAGAAACAAGATGCCCAGGATGCCGCCCAACAAGGAGGCGATGAACACCTGCCAGAAGTTGATTTCGATGGAGTATCCTCTGCCTTGCAGGATGTAAAGTGCGGGCAAGGTGAAGATGGCACCTGCCACCACGCCGCCAGAGCATCCTCCAATGCTTTGGATGATGACATTCTGCGATAGGGCATCGTTCTTACGGGCAAGTCCCGTGAGTCCGATGGCGATGATGGCGATCGGGATGGCGGCCTCAAACACCTGACCGACTTTCAAACCAAGGTAAGCGGCGGCAGCGGAGAAAAGGATGGTCATCAACAGGCCGATGCACACCGACCATACGGTGATCTCCTTGTAGCGTTTGTTTTTCGATAAAATGGGTTCATACTCTTCGCCCGGTTTCAGCTCTCGCTGTGCGTTCTCGGGTAGTTTGAATTGGTCGTTTTCCATATCTCTGTGCTTTATCATTCAAAATCTGACAAAAATAGGAAAAAAAACTAATTCTTATTGCTTCGCAATAAAATATTCCCCAAGCAACATTCCAGGCAGCGTTTTCTTTTACAATAATGGTGGTACAGGTGAAGCAACGCCTGTGATTGCATGGCATGGTTTGCTGTCCATCCTATGGAATTGAAATGCCGTATGACGGTGTTGTCCTCAGCGGCGATGTCTTCCAGAAAACGCATGGCTTTGTCGCAATAACATTGGCTTTTGTGGAAGCGGCCGTAACAAAACAGGAGAGGAACCACGGCGTTGATCAACAGTATGTCGGCCGTACCTTCGCCTAAATGTTTTGGCTTGGGCGGACCAACAACGGAAAAACGAAAATGGGTGTCCCAGTAGTCGGATGCCTGGACATTGAACAGCGCCTTGATTTCAGCTATGGTTTCGGCTTCTTTGACTTTGGAAAACAGGCATCCATGGAGGTGAATCATCTGAGCCAGCTGCGCCAATCGTACTGTAGGGAAATTTACGGGTCGCATTCTGAGAAACTTCCATCGCTCTGTGGGCATGGAAAGCAAGTTGAACTTGGCCCTCATTGCTGCAAATTCACGTTGTAGTAGTTGGGGATAAGCTTCGTCACTTTCCAGCTCGAGGAACCCGGCACATCCCAGCAGCATGGCCTCTAACTGGACCAACTGGTCGGCATGTTTCATCAAAGTTTTGAAGGGTAGGAGGGAGGCAAGGGTCTCAAAGGCTTCGTTGTTGACTTTCATTCCGAAGTAGCGCAGCAATAATCGATAGAAAGTGTCTTCCCAATCGAAATGCGTGGTGTTGAGCATCTTTTCCACCGTCTTGATCTTCTCTTCGAGACGTTCGATGGCCATGCGCTCCAGCCAAGTGTTCATGGTGAAGGGCCGTATTTGGCCCAATTGTCGCTCACAGGCAATCCAATGTTGTGAGGCCATAAACTGTTCATAACGGTCAAAGAGTGAGGGATCGAAATGTCCTTTTAGAGGAACGACGGGGATGTCGTTTACCGGGCGGTCATCTTCGTAAACTACGTGCAGGATCACGTTGCGGTAGGCTCTGTCGTGCTGATGGCCGTGCCTGTTCCAATCACTCGTTTTCACATGGATTTCCACGTGCCCCGCCCACAGTTGACCTCCAATGTATATTTTTGCTTCAAGGAAGTCGGGACCGGAATCGGTGTTCCGAATCCCTGGGTTAACCATCGCTACTGCTTGTCCATTCGTTGTGAACAATGCCCCTTTGAGGAGCCGGTTTTCCCACAAATAATAGAGGAATCGTTCGTTCATGATGTGTTTTTTTGTTTGTTTTCTGAAACGATGTAAAAACAAACAGAGCGATGTTTCATCAAAAAACGAAAAAAAAAGTAGAGACGTTTCGCAAAACGTCTCTACCATTCAAATAAGATTCTGTCGTATTGTTTTTTATTTGGCGTAGCTAACGGCTCGTGTCTCGCGGATAACCGTGATCTTGATTTGTCCGGGATAGGTCATCTCGTTTTGGATCTGTTTCGAGAGGTCATAGGCGATGCGATCGGCATCGGCATCGGAGACCTTGTCGGCTCCCACGATGACCCGCAGTTCACGGCCGGCTTGGATGGCATAGGTCTTGACCACCCCTGGGTAGCTCATGGCCATCTCTTCCAGCTTGTTGAGGCGTTGGATGTAGGCTTCGACCACTTCACGTCGGGCACCGGGACGGGCACCGGAGATGGCATCACAGACTTGAACGATGGGTGCGATGAGGGTATCCATCTCAATCTCGTCATGGTGAGCACCGATAGCGTTGCATACGTCGGGTTTCTCTTTAAACTTCTCTGCGACTTTCATGCCGAGGATGGCGTGTGGAAGCTCTTCTTCATTTTCAGCTACCTTGCCGAGGTCGTGGAGCAAACCAGCACGTTTGGCCGTCTTGGGGTTAAGTCCCAACTCAGCAGCCATGGTGGCGCACAGCTTGGCGACTTCGATGGAGTGCTGCAAGAGGTTCTGACCGTATGACGAGCGGTATTTCATGCGACCGATCATCTTGATGAGGTCGGCGGCCATGTTGTGGATGCCGAGGTCGATGACGGTACGTTTACCGGTCTCAATAATCTCTTGTTCCACTTGTTTCTCCACTTTGTGGACCACTTCTTCGATACGTGCCGGGTGGATGCGTCCGTCGGTGACGAGCTTTTGGAGGGACAGGCGGGCGATCTCACGGCGGATGGGATCAAAGCCAGAGAGCAAGATGGCGTCGGGGCTGTCGTCGATGATGATTTCCACTCCAGTGAGGGCTTCGAGGGCACGGATGTTGCGCCCCTCACGGCCGATGATACGGCCCTTCATCTCATCGTTTTCAATGTTGAACACGCTCACGGTATTTTCGATGGCGGTCTCGGCAGCAGTACGTTGGATGGTCTCCAATACGATCTTCTTTGCAGCTTGGTTGGCGCTCATCTTGGCGTCTTCGGTGATTTCTTTCACATACACCATAGCTTCAGCTTTGGCGTCGTCTTTCACCAACTCGATGAGCTGGTCCTTGGCTTCCTGGACCGAAAGGCCCGAGATGGTCTCCAGCTTTTTCGAGGCTTCCTCGTAGATGCGGTCCAAGTCGGCCTTGCGCTTGGTCAAGGCTTCCTGCTGCGTGCTCAGCTTGTCCTGAAGGCTCTGAATGTCTTTGCTCTTGCGCTGGATCTCTTCCATCTTCTGGTTGACCTGCTGCTGCATCTGGTTGACCTTGTTCTCGGTCTTTTGCAACTCGCGCTTGCGTTCGTTGCAGGCTTTTTCGTGTTCGTCTTTCATCTGAAGGAACTTCTCCTTGGCTTGAAGGATGCGTTCTTTTTTGATGACTTCGGCTTTTTCTTTGGCTTCGTCAAGGTAAGCGTTGGCTTCCTTTGTCACAGCCTTCTTCAATAAGGTGGCGGTGATGAGATATCCTATGGCGAGTCCCACAATAAGGGCTGCAATGGGGATGATAATGTTAAAGATGTTGAGTAATAACATTTTACTTCTGTTTTACTCGGGGTTTTGGAGGAAGAGAAAAAAGATCCTGTCTGTCTTTCGGGAAAAGAATAAACTCCCTTTAGACACGCTTGTGGTTTCCGCGCCGCGCAAACGTCCACCGGCACCAAGGTGCTCCCCAAAAGGGATGAGGCCTGTTTTTACAAAACGCGAGTAAACCGATTGATTTTGATATAATTTGATGAGTTTACCTGATGCGTTCAGACAGACAGAATCTAAATTTTCAAAGAACCTAGTCACTGTTCATCCAGCAGGGCGTTCAATTCAGTGAGCTTGTGTCCCAAATCTTGATCTCGGTAAGCAAGTTCCGACTCGTACTTCACGGTGGAGGTGGCAAACTGCAATGCAGTCATCGACAACAGGTCTTGTATGTCTTTGAATGCGTAATGCGTTGAATACGACTTGATTCTATCGTTAATCAAGGAAGCCGCCCTCCGTACCATCCCTTCATCAGCCCGGGCCACGGTCAACTTGTATGACCGATCGGCAATAACAATGTTGATTGAAATCTCATCCATGGCTGAAATTTATTTGACTTACTCCTTTGAGTTCAAAATCGAAACGCACTGATCAATCTCCTTGACGAGCTCTTTGATGAGCCTCCTGCCTTCTTTTATCTCTTCTTCGCTGTTTCCGAGTGCGTTAACAATTGTAGTTTTATTTATTTTATCTTGCAACTCCTGACTTGTCCGAGCAAAGGCTTCATTTTCTTCACGAAGCGCTCTGTTCTCACTCGCCAATCGTCTGTTTTCCTCGATGAGCTGGTGCTGAGCATTGATGAGTTTCCTCACTTTGACCTCAATCTCGGACAATATAATGCTCATTTCAGCCATTTTCTTTCAGACTTGGAATTGTAACTGCAAAAATACTATTTTTGTGGCTTCAAAACCCATTTTTTTGAAAAAAAGTTCATTTTCATGAAAAATACTACTTTAATCATGTTGATTCTAGCCTTGATGGGTGTCGCATGTGCACCAAAAGAGACCCACTTGTTTTTTATGGAGACGACCGACACCCATGGCTCGTATGTCGAATTTGCCAATGATGCCGCGGTCATTCGCCAAATGAGAAACAAACTGGGCGACCATCTCATCTTGCTTGACAATGGTGATAATTTGCAGGGATCACCTTACCAGTATTGCTCGAATCATGATGAAGAGCACCCCAATCTGGTGTCGGCTTGCCTCAACTTCTTTCCTTACGATGTCATTGGTGTGGGTAATCACGATGTGGAAGCGGGAAGGACCGTTTTCGATCGAGTGTATTCGGAGGTGGAGATGCCAGTGGTATGTGCCAATGTCATTGACGAGGCTACAGGCAAGCCGTATTGGAATCCTTATGTGGTGTTGGATCGCGATGGATTCAAAATTGCTGTGTTGGGCTTGCTAACCCCCTACGTGGTGACTTGGGTGCCAGAACGTTTGCGCCCAGGACTACGCTTCGAACAGGCGGAATCGGCTGCTGCCTATTGGGTCAAACATATCCGCGAAACCGAACACCCTGATTTGATGGTGGGTCTGTTCCACTCTGGATGGAAACCGCAAGAACAGAATCTGCCCGAGGATGCTCCGCTGGGACGCGAAAACTCCACCCAGTGGATAGCGGAACATGTTCCAGGACTTGATTTGATATTCTATGGTCACGACCATCAGTCTAGAGCGGACAAAGTAATTAATATAGAAGGAGATACTGTATATGTGTTGAATTCTGGATGCCGCGGTGCTTCGTTGGCCGAAGCTGAGGTGACCCTGACCCAAGGAAAACGCCCCGTAATACGCGTGGGATTGAAACCTACTTCGGATTTAGAGGATGACCCCGACTTTGATGCTTTGTTGCAGCCTTACCTCGACCGTGCCGAGGCGTATCAGAACGAAGAAGTGGCCGTGCTGCCCGTTAAAATCTCACCAGAGGAGGTGTTCAAGGGCTCTTGCCTATGGGTTGATGAGATACACCGTTGTCAGTTGGATGTGGTGGAATCCAGGGGGATGCATGCCGATATCTCATTGGCGGCCCCTCTAAGCCGCCGCTTTGAGCTGGAACCTGGTATGTTGACCGTTGCCGACTTTTTTAAATGGTATCCTTTTGAAAACTCGCTGGCGGTCGTTGAGATGACTGGACGTGACGTGAAAGCGTATCTGGAATATTCATACGAAATCCGAGGCACCATCTATAATTTCGATGGTGCTGCGGGCATTCGCTACCAAATCGACGGAAACAAGCCTTATGGCGAGCGGGTGTCCATCAGTTGCATGGCTGATGGCAAGCCTTTTGAATTCGACAAGACCTATTGTGTGGTGATGAACTCCTACCGTTCCATGGGCGGAGGGAATCACTTTGTGAATGGCTGTGGATGGGCCCAGGACAACATCGCTTCACATCGACTATGGACTAGCGAGGAAGATCTTCGTACCTTATTTATAGAATGGGCCCGTGCCAAGGGAACCCTGGATGACCAACCGCTTAACAATTGGAAAGTGACAGCCTCTTAATGACCTCCGTTGTAAACGATGTCGGAACTGTTGTCAAGAAGGCAATCGTCGATATCGGGATCGCTGGTGTAGTAAAGCACGCTTCCCTTGGTGAGTGTCATGGCGATACGTTCCTCGCAATCGATAAAAGCTTTGCAGTTGTCGCTCATGGTGCCGTAGCAGGTGTTGCACGAGAAAGCATAGTAGTTGCTTTGCTGCCAGCGTGGCTCCGTCTCTGAGTTTTCGTCCATTTCCAGATGGATGACATCGGCGTAGCCGTCAAGGTCGACCAAAGATTTGTCTTTGACTCTCAGGTACATGTCGTTTTGGACATCGTAAGTAGCGAAAACGGCAGAATGGTCAGTGACTTTCATGTCGAGGCTTTCAGCGAGGATATATCCCCAAAACTTGGATCGTTGCTCCACTCTCAGTTTCACTTCATCGCCTTCGATGCCATAGTCGGTGCTCAGCTCGGAGTCAAACGACATCTCGATTTGCCGCAATCTGGGATTGTAGGGGATGAGCACCTCGGCGTTGGTGTAATAGGCAAGCGCAATGTCTTTTCTGAAGATTCTTAAGGTGCCACTGGTGTTTTCGACTTTGATTTTCTCCATGACGCCCTCATCTGCGGTGATGACCACTTGGTCAACTTG
>CAMHFN010000020.1 GCA_946184615.1 uncultured Bacteroidales bacterium | reverse complement strand
TGGGATTCTGTTCCTTGGTGACTTCTGCGCCGCAGATGGCGGCAGTGATGATCAGCTTTTCCATTTGTTGAAATTTTAATTCGACGCAAGTCAATTGTTGATTGTTGAATTGTTTAATTGTTGAATCCAACCGGACTTACTTTTTACGTTGGCAATCTTTGGGAGTCACACAGGTACCTGAAGCGCGGCAAACGAGGATGGGCTCATCCAGTTCGTCGGCAGCTGAGGGTGAAATGTCGGGGCGGGCGACGGCCACCTTGCGGGCCTCAAACATCATGTGGCGTGAGGTGTTGCCTTCGCGGTCGATCCAGCCTTCGGCTTCGATGAAGTCGCCTGCATAGACAGGGGCCTTGAATTCAATCATGTCGTATGCGCAGAAGAGGCCTTCGTCGCCGTCGCGCATAATCAAGAGTTCGGTAGCCACGTCACCGAAGAGGTGAACCATGTGGGCGCCGTCAACCAAATTGCCACCGTAGTGGGCATCCTTTGCGCTCATGCGCAGTCTGATCTTTGTTCTGTATTCCATTGTTGTTGATTGTTGATCGTTGAATTGTTGAATTGTTTATTTCTCCACATAGATCCCGTCAACGTAAATGCCAGAAGCATGCACGCACTCGGGTTTGATTTCGCCAACGGGAACCAGCTTCTCGGCTTCGACGACAACATAGTCGGCGGCGGTAGCCATCAGCGGGTTGAAGTTGTTGGTCGTGCCCAGGAATACCATGTTGCCGAATTCGTCGACGATGTTGGCGCGCAGGAAAGCGATGTCGGCCTTTAAAGGCTTCTCAAGGAGGTAGTCCTTACCGTCCACGTTGACCACTTGCTTGCCGTCAGCCATGATGGTGCCCATGCCGGTGGGCGTCAGCACGCCGCCGAGACCTGCACCGTAGGCGCGGATGCGCTCTGCGAGGGTGCCTTGGGGAACGTATTCCACGATCAAAGTGCCTTCGTTCTTCTGGAGGGCAGTTTGCTTGTTGGTGCCAGTGTGGGAGACGATGGCTTTCTTCACTTGGTGGTTGGTCACCAGTTTGCCGTGAGCCACTTCATCGTAAGCGGTGTCGTTGGCAATGATGGTAAGATCTTTCACGCCTTTGGCAACCAAAGCGTCGATAATTTGAACTGGGCTTCCCACGCCGAGGAAACCACCGATCATAATGGTCATGCCGTCGTGAACCTTCTCAACGGCCTGCTCTAATGTAATCTGTTTGTTCATAATAGATTATGTTTGAAATTTGTTGTGAATACCAAAATTTAGGCTGCAAAGGTAGTGTTTTTAACTCGGGAAAACAAACAAAACCTTATTTATTTTAAAATATAAAATCGCGCACAATTAATAAAAAAAGACGCAGCCTACACCGCGTCTTTAACTCTTAATTTTTAACTTTTAACTTTTAATTTTTCATGAACCCTGTCATTCCCAGCATCCCAGTATTCATTGCATCGTAGGAAGCTGCATAGCTGAAAATAAAGTTCAGTACTGATTTACTTGGTTTCAAGATGGGTTCTTTAGTTTTGAGGGTAACATTATCCGTCATAGGCTATCAGTTTGATTTAACTTTCACCTATCAAACGGTACTTAGGGCCTAATATTGTATAGCCTAAAAACTTTTTTTAAAAATCAATAACTAAGGCTGACGTGGTTGCATTCAGCCATCTTGCGCAAGTTAATGAGTGCATAGCGCATACGGCCCAAAGCTGTGTTGATGCTAACCTTAGTAATGTCAGCAATCTCCTTGAAACTCAAGTCGTCATATATGCGCATACGCAGCACTTCACGCTGCTCTGAAGGGAGCAATTCGATCATCTTACGAAGGTCGCTATGAATCTGGTCAATGATCATCCCCTGCTCTACCGACGGATCGGTAATGGGAGCGTTGTCCACGTAATTATAGTCTTCGCTAGATGATTCAACCACAGGCAATCGGTTCTCCTTGCGAAAATGGTCAATCACCAAGTTGTGGGCGATACGCATGGCAAACTGGATGAACTTACCCTCGTCCTTGTAAACTCCAGCCTTGATCACCCGAATGATCTTCACAAAAGTGTCCTGGAATATATCATCACACAATTGGCGATCTCTCACCAATGAGTAGACATAATTATAAATTTGATCTTGATAGCGACCAACCAACAATTCAAAATCTGATAGACAACCACCTCTGTAGCCATCAATCAGCTCTTTATCAGTTCTATTTCTTACGGACATACGGCCCTGTATTTTAGCGGCTTAGCGCCTGTTAATCAGGGTAAATATCACTCGATAAAATGTCCTCCTAAGGGTTGGTTAAACAATAAATTTGATGCAAAGATAGTTCAAAATATCATAATGTCAAGAAAAAAGTTGCATTTTTTTTCTGTATCTTTGCCGATTCCAATTTGAAGTATTTTGAAAGAGAAAGAAATATCCCATATCAGCATTCGTCATGCGAAGGTCAACAACCTGAAGGATTTAAGCTTGGACATCCCCAAAAACCAACTTGTGGTCATCACGGGATTGTCAGGTTCTGGCAAATCTTCGCTGGCGTTTGACACCTTATATGCCGAGGGACAAAGGCGATACGTAGAAAGCTTGAGTTCGTATGCACGTCAGTTCATGGGCCGACTGAACAAACCTGATGTGGAAAGCATCAAGGGACTATCACCAGCCATAGCCATCGAGCAGAAAGTGAATACTCATAATCCGCGTTCCACCGTAGGCACCAGCACCGAAATATACGAGTTCCTAAAACTGCTCTTTGCCCGCATCGGTAGGACCATCTCTCCTATTTCTGGATGCGTCGTCAAAAAGCATCAGGTGAGCGATGTGGTGGAACACATCTTCAACCTGCCCGTGGGCTCGACAGCCTATATACTGGCTCCCATTAGCCCTCCTGAAGGACGCACTTTCGACGAGCACCTTGGCATCCTCATGCAACAGGGCTTTTACCGAATTTTGGTCAATGGTGAGATCATCCGCATTGAAGATTACCTGACCGCCTCCAAGGCCGACGACCAGGTGATGCTACTCATCGATCGTTTAAAGGTCACCCATGAGATCCGCGAAGAAGTCAGCCGACTTTCAGATTCTGTACAGACTGCCTTTTATGAAGGCAAAGAATGCTGCCAGATCATGGCCGAAACGAACGGGAAACGTAGCACCGCTGATTTTTCTTCACGTTTCGAAGCTGATGGAATGGCATTTGAAACCCCCAGCGTCAACCTCTTCGCATTTAACAACCCCTATGGTGCCTGTCCCTCATGCCAAGGCTTCGGTAGTGTCATCGGCATCGACCCCGAATTGGTGTTTCCTAACAAGAGCCTATCCATCTATGATAACGCTGTAGCTTGCTGGCGCGGCGACAAAATGAGCGAATGGAAGGATGCTTTGATACGTTCGGCTCATTATTTCAACTTCCCCATCCACAAGCCTTATTATGAACTGACTCCAGAACAAAAAGAACTGTTATGGACTGGGAACGAGTACTTTGAAGGAATCAACGCTTTCTTCCAAATGGTGGAAAGCAACTCTTACAAAATACAGTATCGCGTGATGATGTCACGCTACCGTGGCAAGACGGTCTGCCCCGAATGTCACGGCTCCCGATTGAAAAAAGAGGCACAGTATGTGAAAGTAGGTGGCAAAAGCATCACTGACCTGGTGTTGATGCCCTTGGACGAACTGAAACATTTCTTCAATCATTTGGAACTCGACGAAACTGAACAAAAAATCGCATCTCGCCTGTTGATTGAGATCAACAATCGTTTGGAATTCCTTCTGGATGTTGGCCTGGGTTACCTCACGCTGAATCGTCTTTCGAATACCCTATCTGGAGGAGAATCACAACGTATTAATTTGGCCACTTCGCTGGGGAGCAGCTTGGTGGGCTCTACTTACATTCTAGATGAACCAAGCATCGGATTGCATTCACGCGACACCGATAGATTAATAAAGGTCTTGAAGCGCCTACGCGACATCGGAAATACGGTTATCGTTGTAGAACATGATGAGAAAATCATCCGCAACGCCGACCATATTATCGACATCGGTCCATTGGCCGGTGAGTTTGGTGGTGAATTGGTGTGCCAAGGTAGTTACGAGGACATCGCCAAATGCGCCGAAAGCCTTACAGGACAATATCTTACAGGAAAGAAAAACATCCCCGTACCCTCCCATCGACGTAGTTGGAACAACTATATCACCGTAACTGGTGCCAGTCAACATAACCTGAAGAACATCAATGTGAAGTTTCCGCTCAACGTGATGACAGTAGTCACTGGTGTGAGCGGTTCTGGCAAATCCACTTTGGTAAAAGACATTCTCTTTCCCGCCTTGCGACGCCGATTGGGTGAGACTGCCGATAAATGCGGCAGCTTCAACACCTTGGAAGGCAGTCTGTCACAAATCCAAGCCGTGGAATTCATCGACCAAAACCCTATCGGGAAATCATCACGTTCTAACCCCGTCACCTATCTTAAGGCCTACGATGAAATCCGTGCGCTCTATGCCGAGCAAAAGTTGGCCAAGTTACGCGGCATCAAACCAGCATTCTTCTCTTTCAACATGCCTGGAGGCCGCTGCGACAATTGTGAAGGTGAAGGCGTGACCAAGATCGAGATGCAATTCATGGCTGACATTTATCTTCCTTGCGAGGTCTGCCATGGCACCCGCTTCAAGGAAGAAGTGCTGGAAATCAAATACGACGGCAAAGACATCTCCGAGATCCTTAACCTATCCGTCAACCAAGCCATTGAGTTCTTTGGAAACTCTTCTGACCGGAACAACCCTACCGTCGGTCGTATCATCAACCGGCTGAAGCCCTTACAAGACGTAGGCTTGGGCTACCTCAAGTTAGGACAACCTTCCAGCACCCTTTCTGGCGGTGAGGCACAACGCGTGAAGCTTGCCTATTTCCTAGTGAAAGGCAGTGTAGAAAAGCCCACCCTATTCATTTTCGACGAACCTACCACAGGACTTCATTTCCACGACGTGAGCAAGTTGTTGGAATCGTTCCAAGCCTTGATCAATAACGGCCACACGCTCATTGTCATCGAGCACAACCTCGATGTGATCAAATCGGCTGACTGGGTCATCGACCTAGGTCCCGAAGGCGGCAACGAAGGCGGTAACATCGTCTTTGAAGGCACTCCTGAAGATTTAATGAAATGTAAAAAATCTTATACCGCACATGCACTCAAGTAATATTGATCACGAAATGAGCGAACGTCAACAAAAGGTCGTTGACACGCTGAAAAATCTTGGCATTGAATTTGACATCCACTTCCATCCTCCAATTCCGACGATTGAAGAAGCTATCAACTATTGGAAAGAATTCGATTCTACCCATTGTAAAAACTTGTTTTTCAGGAATCACAAAGGCAACAAACACTATCTGGTGCTGTTCGAGTGCATGCATCAGATGGACATCCACGACCTGGAACACCGACTGCATCAAGGCAAGTTGAGTTTTGCTTCGGAAGCCAGAATGGACAAATATCTCGGCCTGAAACCCGGTAGTGTCTCTCCCTTTGGCCTGATCAACGATACGGAGCATCACGTATATGTCTTCATCGACCAAAACCTTAAGAATGCCGAGCGGCTGAGTTTTCATCCGAACGACAACACCGCGACCATCGTCATCAAGAACGAGGACTTCATTAAATTCCTCGATGCCACGGGCAACACGTACGAATTTCTAGAATTGTATTGACCCGATTCAAATTATTTCGTACCTTTGCACCCAAATTTCTAACAATCAATTTATGGATTCTGACCGAGTAAAAGTATGCGTCAACTCTGAGATTGGCCAATTGGAACACGTGTTGGTGCATACCCCGGGCCCCGAATTGGAGAACATGACTCCAGAGACGGCCCACGATTATCTCTTTAGCGACATTCTTAACCTGCCAGTCGCAGAAAACGAACACAAATATTTCAAAGGCGTACTGGAAAAAGCCGCCAAAGTACACGAAATCAGCGATCTACTGACCGACATTCTCTACGATGAGAACGTCAAAAACACGTTAGTCGACCGCATCTGCCAGAGCGAAGACATCGCTTTCATGGCGGATCAGCTCAAATCGCTCGATGCCCCTGCCCTCTCCAAGGCTTTGATCGAAGGCGTGCATCAGGACGACGTCCCCGTCACCGATCCTCATTATTTTACCCTACGCCCATTACCGAATTTCTATTTCATGAGGGATGCCTCCTTCACCATGTTCAACAACCTGATGATCAGCCACATGGCCACCAAGGTACGTGCTCGTGAGACGGCTATCCTCGAAACCATCTATAGCACCCATCCCTTGTTCGATGGTGAAGTGATCTGCCCCGCCAAGAAATATGGCAACTCAGAGGCCATCATGGAGGGCGGCGACATCCATATCGCCCGCGAAGACATTGTGCTAAGCGGAATGAGCGCCCGTACCAACAAGCACGGCATTGCCGCCTTGGTGGAGCACCTGAAAACCAAGTCAGGTGTCAAGCACCTGGTTGCCCAGCAATTACCGCTGACTCCCGAATCGTTCATCCACCTCGACATGGTGTTTACCATGCTTAATGTAGACCGCTGCATGGCTTACGAACCGGTCATCATGAATCCGGCGTTCCAAACCGTTCACTACATTATTGACGGTGAGAAAGTCACCACCAAGGAAGAGCCCAATCTGGTGGTCGCCTTGAATCATCTCGGTGTTCCTGTGGAGCCCATCTTCTGTGGTGGAGGCGGCAACAGTTTGTTCCCAGCCCGTGAGCAATGGCATAGTGGCACCAACTTCTTCTGCTTCGCTCCTGGCAAGTTCCTCGGTTATGCCCGTAACCGTCACACCATCGATGCCATCAACAAGGCTGGCTTTGATGTGGTTACGGCTGCAGATATCGTCGAAGGAAGAGACAGCCTCGACAACCACAAGAAATGTGTGGTCACCTTCATTGGCAATGAGCTCTCCCGCGGTGGCGGCGGCGCCCGATGCATGACGATGCCGGTGCAGCGGCAGGCAGTCGAGTGGTAAACGGTAAACTGAAAACGGAGAACGGAAAACGGAAAACTGAATTTTCCGTTCTCCGTTTTCAGTTTTCAGTTATTATTTCGTCTACCATGATCCAAGCCTTCTCCCCGGCATGGGGATGCCATTTCGGGAGAGTGCCTTGGTTTTCTACCTTGATTTTTAGGAATCTAACATCTTGTTCGTTGACCTTGGCCCGAGCCTCGACGCGACCTAAGGACTGCATGGGGTCTGGCAGATCATAAGCTGGGAATTCAGCCCGTTTCCATTCGGTGTAGGTCTTGCCATCTTTGGAGAAAGATACCCAAGCACCTTTCGGCCAAGGTACCCAACTATCAGGCTTGTGAGCGATACCGATTTTAACGATCTTGATGTCAATGGCTTCGTTCAGCTCAATAGTGGCTTCCATGTCCACGCCATTGAATCCCAACCAATTACGCCATTGATAGCCACCCACTACGCCTTTCTTTCCATCCATCAAGGCGATATTGGCATTGGCGCTATAATGTTCCGCTGGAGGATTCACAAAGGATGTGTTCTTAATGAGATTAAAGGTGGGCCTTGGCGTTAAAGGGAAGGAACCCATCAACTTTTCAACATTAGGCACTTGATAGCGATACCATTCCGCTGGATCCTGTTTGCCAACGGAATAAGGACGCAGGCAAATGTCATACTGGTAAATCGTATCATTCAATAAATAGGGAGCGGCCACGTCAGGACCACAGGTGGCCGTACCCAAACCGGCTTGCCATGCATCCACATTCAAGGTTATGAAATCGGCCTCTTCGAGTTGGTTGATGCGATGGGCTTTTGTCAAATTTGGGTCTGAATAGGGATAGATGCTGAAGTTGAACGGAACGGAGGAAGTCACCATCAAACCGATGGGATTCTTGGGACTTTCAATCGCCATCCAACGTACTTCAGAATGATTGCTATTATCTTGTGGAACAACATGTTGTTCAAATAGATCTAAAGCATTACATGAATAGACTCCAAACGTACCGGCTGCATTCCTATCGGGATAGTTTTCAGCGTCTTTTCCGAAATAAACCAGGTTTTCGTAGTCCCTTGGGAGACGCATTTGCATCCCCACCTTAGGCAGAACACTGACATCACCCATGGTTTCCACCCGATTGGAGAGGGCAATCTCACCATCGCTGGAGATGGTATAAATCTGATTGACAACCATTTGAAGCTCTCCGGCACCGTTTTTCAAGTGGATAGTTTGATGCAACTGCAAGCGTCCGTCCTCCAGGGTTTTGGTGTCGGTAGCAATCCGTTCTGCCTTCAAATTGTCCAAGCCAGCTTGTCTCCACAACAGGCTCCCGTTGGAATCGACCTCGTCATTCAAGGTAGGAGCACGCCAAAAGTTTAGCTTCAAGTAATCATTGATAATTCTTTGGTCATCAAATGTATATGTTTTTAAAAACCCTGTTCGCTCATCCAATTTAAGCGCGAAGTTTTTCCCTTGGATGGTCAAGGTCCCGTCATCGGTTGGATAGACCTTTACCACACCTTCATTTGATTTCAACTCCTTTTCATCAGAAGGCCAATCCAACTTGAAGTTATCGTAAGCAATCTCCGTCCCCTTTGGCATAAATGGTTGATCTTCTTTCAGTTTTACAGAGAAACGCACAAAGAACTCCTCGCCTGGGTGACCGTAAATGCGTAAGCGCTCGGTTCGGAATCGTTTGGTTTCAAAGGGTTTCAAATCCATCTCAATCGGCTCAACCAAGAGCGTTCTCTCATTGGAATAGATGGTATAATCTACTTCAAATGACGATAGATTTGTAAATGAAAACCAATTGGTTACAGTATATGAATCAGATATGGAATCCATCTTTTGGAACTTGATGGGCTGGTACACTTTCTTCACCTCAGCGGCATGGTGGTGAGGAGTACGATCCGAACTGACCACTCCGTTGGCGCAGAAGGCATCATCGTCACCCACCCCGTAAGCATGACCAAAATCGCCACCCACGGCCAACCAATCCAAGTCTTTGATCGAGTCGTGGACCATAAAACTCTGGTCTACCCAATCCCAAATACATCCGCCTTGGAGTTGTTCATTGGCCTCAATTACGTCCCAATAGTCTTTCAAGCCACCCATACTGTTACCCATGGCATGGCAATATTCCACCATGATGAATGGCCGATGCAAACTATCAAGTCCTTCATCTACAAAGCGCTGCAGGTAGTTCGGACTGGCATACATCAATCCGATTACATCAGAGTTGCGATCATAGATTGCTCTTTCGTAGGTCACGGGGCGGGTCTTATCGCGGTTTTTCATCCAGTCGTAGGTGTATTCATAGTTGACCCCATTGCCGCACTCGTTGCCCATGGACCACATAATCACCGAAGGATGGTTCTTGTCGCGTTCCAACATGTTGCGGTTGCGCGACCAAATCATGTCACGGTATTGTGGATCCTTGGCCAAACTCTTCTCCCCGTATCCTTGGGCATGGGATTCGCAGTTGGCCTCATCCCAGACATAGAGACCGTATTTGTCGCAGAGCTCATACCAATAGGGGTCATCGGGATAATGGCAAGTACGTACCGTGTTGATACCCAGCTGTTTCATCATGGCAATATCCTTCTCCATCGACTCACGGCTGATGACATGCCCAGTGTAAGGATCATGCTCGTGACGGTTCACTCCTTTGATTAATACATACTGCCCATTGATCAGAAGCTTGCCATCCTTGATTTCAGAAGTGCGGAAACCCACGTGGTTTTCAAGCTGTTCCATCACCCTTCCCTTCTTATCCAAAATCTTGATTTCCAACCGATAAAGATTCGGATGCTCGGCAGACCAAGACTTGATGTCGGGAAGAATGCGATCATCATTCAAATGTTGTTTCCCAACCCTATTTTTCAGCAGTCTCGCCATCCTAAAAACCTCAGTTTCACCATCAAAGAGAGAAACTACCAACGAGCCATACTTGATGGTCTTTCCGGTGGGATTGTCTATGGTCACATCTATGTCGAAAGTTCCATTTTGATAGGTCTTATCCAAACCCGCATGTACTTCATAATCAGACACATTCACTTCAGGTTTGGAATAGAGTATCACGTCACGCTCGATGCCACTCAAGCGCCAGAAATCCTGGCACTCAAAGTAGGAGCCATTGGAAAAGCGGTAGACCTTCATGGCCAATCTGTTGGTTCCCTTATGGACATAGTTGGTAATGTCAAATTCCGAATTGGTCTTAGCATCCTCGGTGAAGCCCACAAACTGCCCATTTATCCAAAGATAATAAGCCGATTTCACCGCACCAAAGTTGATGTAAACCTGTCGGTTACGCCAAGTCTTAGGAATCTCGAACTCCGTCACATAGCAGCCTGCGGGGTTATCCACGGTCGGGGCCAATGGCGGATTGTTGGGGCGGAACTCGTTGTCGACGTTCACGTAAATCGGTGTACCATAGCCGTTTAGTTCCCAGTTGGCCGGCACTTTGATGGTGTTCCATCCACTGACATCATAATCCGGTTTATAAAAATCTTCCGGTGCCTTTGAGGGGCTGTCCACCCAGTAGAATTTCCAGTCGCCATTGAGACATTGCGACCACTCCTCACCTACTGGGATCACATTAGCCCTAGGGTATACCTTGTTGATTTCGTAAACGCTGACATCGTTCCAGGCGTTCAGTTCGACTTCAGTTTGTGCTCGAAGGCTAGTAAAGACCCAAGCCAATACAACTAATATTATTGTCCTTTTCATATTTATTACTTTAACTCGTTACGCCCACTCCTCCAACTTCGCTCTGTCCCCGTCTGGGATCCGTTCCGACTTGTCGGCCTCTCTGTCGAAATAAACCACAGCACAATGGCAAAGCGTCTTGATAAGACCGGTCTTCTGGTCCACCAGACGTTGCTCCATTTTGAAGCTGGAATTGCCCACTTCGGTGATCACCGATTCACAAGCGAGGTCATCGTGAAAATGAATGGGTGCCTTGAAATCAAGTTCCACGTGAACCAGTACGTATTTAAAGGTAAGCCAATCGATTTGCCGTTGGAAGGCATGTTCAAAAAAACGGCTTCGACCCATGTCGAAGTAGTTGCATTGCGACCCGTTGTTGACATGATTGTAAGGGTCAAGGTCGCTCATGCGGATTTGGATGGGACAAGAGAACATATTTTATAAAGTTTGATGGGCAAAGTTACAAAAAAATTGTATTTTTGTACGTTAAACGTGTGCACCATGCAAAACCTCAGACAATTCAAAGCCAAACATCCCTTTACCTCGCTGATGCTGGTCGCCATCATAGTGAGGATTCTGGCCGTGATCTTTGTGCCAGACTTTGGGTCGAACCATGATATTCAACAACCAAGCCTTATCCAAGGTCTTCTGGAATGGTTGAAAACCAAGATAGGCATTGGGGAATCGCAAGGAATGATGTTCCTAAGCCGTGCCTTTTATGCCACTATCTCGCTGTTCACCGTGTCGATGGTGTATCGCATCTGTGACTTGCTAGCTAATGACAAGGTTAAGGCTTGGAACATTGCCCTAATTCCCGTGGTCTGTGTCATCATGCCTTCGTTTGGCATCATCGACAACGTCAGTTTCTTCTTGGGTTTGCCCCTGCTGCTTTACGGTGCCAATATGGTACTGCGTCAACAGGTGTTGCTAAACGCCAACAAAAACGAAAAAGTACACCGCACCTCCTATATCATCGCCGGCATCATGCTGGCCCTTTCAGTCTGCGTTTGGTATCAAAGTGCCTTCCTGTTTCTGGCTATCCTGCTGATGCTCTTTGTCAAACACGACCATAAAGGTGCCTTGATGACGCTGATTGGCTTTATTATCACCCTCCTGTTGGTTTGGGTCCTGCTACTCATTCTGAAAGTCAACCTCTGTAACTACCTTTCATGATGACCAGAGAGGAGGCTCGGGAACGGATCGCTGCCCTTAGCGAAGAACTGGAGCAGCACAATTACAATTACTATATCCTCGCCAAGCCGACCATCAGCGACTACGAGTTCGACATGAAGTTGGAGGAACTGGCCCGTTTGGAGCATGAGTTCCCCGAATTTTTGTTGCCTTCGTCCCCTACACAACGTGTCGGCGGAGGCATCACCAAGGAATTCCAAAGTGTCAAGCACCGCTATCCCATGCTTTCCTTGTCAAACTCTTACAGCAAAGAAGATATTGAAGAGTTCATCAACCGTATCAAGAAAAGCGTTGAAGGCGAAGTGGAGTTCTGTTGTGAGCTGAAGTTCGATGGATTGAGCATCAGCCTGCAATATGAAGATGGAGTCTTAACCCGTGCGGTCACCCGTGGCGATGGCATGCAAGGCGACGATGTCACTACCAACATCAAGACCATCCGTACCGTTCCTTTGAGGCTGCATGGCGACTTCCCTGCTTTTTTCGAGATGCGCGGCGAGGTGGTGATGCCCTTTGAAAGTTTCGACAAGTTGAACGAACAGCGTATAGAACAAGGTGATGATCTTTTTGCCAATCCTCGTAACGCAGCCGCAGGAACCCTCAAACTGCAAGACTCCCGCGAGGTAGCCCGAAGACGGCTTGACAACTACTGCTATTATATGATGATGGACGGCCTCGAGGGCCGTTACCAGACACATTACGAGAGCCTGCAAGCCGCCCGCCGTTGGGGCTTCAATATCTCCAACTACATGGCCATCTGCAAGTCGGTTGAAGAGATCTTTGGTTTTATCAACTATTGGGATGTGAAACGCCACGAATTGCCCTTTGCCATTGACGGCATTGTGCTGAAAGTCAACAGCTACGTGCAGCAACAAATCCTGGGGTTCACGGCCAAATCACCCAAGTGGGCCATCGCTTACAAATTCAAAGCGGAAGAGGTGGAAACCGAATTACAAAGCGTTGATTTTCAGGTTGGACGGCATGGCACCATCACTCCCGTGGCCAACCTCTCCCCTGTTTTACTGGCGGGAACGACGGTCAAACGTGCCACCTTAAATAATGAAGATTTCATCAAGCAGTTCGATTTGCATTACGGCGATACCGTTACGGTGGTGAAAGGAGGTGAAATCATCCCCAAGATCATTGGGGTGAACTTCGACAAACGCCAAGTTGGAGCACTTCCCGTAGAGTTTACAAAAGTGTGCCCTGCTTGTGGTACAGAACTGATCCAGCATGAGGGCGAAGCCGCCTGGTATTGTCCCAATGCCCAGGCCTGTCCCCCTCAGGTGAAAGGTCGTATCGAGCATTTCATCAGCCGAAAGGCCATGAACATCGAAAGCCTTGGCGAAGGCAAGATCGAGTTGCTTTACGACGAAGGCTTGATCAAAGACGTGGCGGATCTTTATTCACTCACTTACGGAAAGCTCTTTGGTTTGGCCAAGGAAATCCCCGTTCTTGACGAAAACGGCATCGAGACGGGCAAGACCCGTAAGGTAAGCTTCAAGGAAAAGACCGCCCAAAACATTATCGATGCGCTGGAGAAATCCAAATCGGTGCCTTTCGAGCGCGTGTTGTTTGCCTTGGGCATCCGTAATGTCGGTGAAGTGGTCGCCAAGACCATCGTGGCAGAGTATCACGACATCAATGCCATCATGAACGCTTCCGTGGAAGATTTGAGTGCCATCAACACGGTAGGTGAAGTCATCGCCCAATCGGTGAAAGCATTCTTTGAAAATCCCGTAAATCTCGATATCGTGGAACGGTTGAAGGCTGCCGGCTTGCAGTTCGCCAAAGCCGAAGTGCAACAATCTGAAAAGCCCCAAGTGTTGGCAGGCAAGACCTTCGTGGTAAGTGGTGTGTTCACCCATTATTCCCGTGATGGCATCAAGGCGGCCATTGAGGCACACGGCGGCAAAAATGCAAGTTCCATTTCCTCCAAGACCAGCTATGTTTTGGCAGGTGAAAACATGGGGCCCGAGAAACGCAAGAAGGCAGAATCGCTGGGGATTCCGATCATCAGTGAAGAAGAATTCGATAAAATGATCGGTGATGCCACTACCGAGAAACTTGTGCCGGAAAATCAAAAAGAACAAAACGATCAATTATCACTATTCTAATTTTTTCCCTACCGACATGGCACCCCGATGGGGTGTAGCGGGTTAGGGATGCCATATCTGTAATCTTCGCATCGCCTCCTCCACCGTTGACCTGGGACAAGCCAAATTAATCCGGAAGAAGCCAGAACCATCCTGTCCAAAATCAGATCCGCGATTGAATCCCAACTGGGCTTCTTGCGTCATCTTATGCCACAATTCCAGTTCAGAAAGGCTGTAGGCATTGAAGTCAAGCCACATCATATAAGTAGCTTGAGGTTTGAAGAAACGCACAAAAGGCAAATTCGTGGTCAGGAAATCCGATACGTAATCGATGTTACCCTGCACGTAGGCCAGCAACTGGTCGAGCCATTCGTCTCCTTTTTCCATACAGGTCTGTGTGGCAACCTTGCCAAAAATATTGCCCAAATGGGCTTCAAGTGCTTCCACAAAGTGAACATATTTGTCCCGCAACTCCTTGTTGGGCACAATAGCCGTCGAAGTGGCCAACCCTGCCAAGTTAAAGGTTTTGCTGGCCGCATGGAACACAATGCAATGCTCAGCGGCCTCAGCACTTAAAGTAGCATACGGGGTATGTTTATATCCGGGTAGCACCAAATCACAATGAATCTCATCAGAAATAACCAAAACATCATTCTTCAAGCAGATTTCACTCAGTCGTGTTAATTCTTCACGACTCCAGCAACGTCCCACTGGATTGTGAGGATTGCAAAGAATCAGCATTTTGGCAGTCTTGGCCTGCTGTTCAAGCAAGTCAAAATCCATCTCATATCCATCAGATCCAATTTTTAATTTGTTGTAGACCAATTTACGTCCGTGTTCCGTTACCGCATGATGAAAAGGCGGATACACAGGCGATTGGATAATAATCTCATCTCCTTCACTGGTAAAAGCAAGTACCGCCATGTTAAAACCACAAACCACACCGGGAACAAACGACATCCACTCCGTAGGCACCTCCCACTGATGGCGCCTTTTCAGCCATCCCTGAATGGCATTAAAATAAGGGCGGTCCTTAAAATGATACCCATAAATAGGATGTTCAGCTCTTTTAATGACTGCCTCTCGGGCAAAATCGGGGGTTTCGAAATCCATATCAGCAACCCACATCGGCAACACATCGGGGTTGTCAAACACTACTTTTCGTAGGTCATATTTCACAGAATTCGTATCTGAACGGTCAATAATCTTGTCAAAATTGTATCTCATAAAATTTCTTTTAAATTTTTTTGCAAATATGCAAAAACAATTTATTTTTGCAAACTCATAACACCTTAAAAATAAATAACATGAAAATTTTCGTAGCAAAATTGGCATTCCGCACTACCGCAGACGATCTTCGCTCCTATTTTGAGCAGTTCGGCCAAGTGGATGACTGCAAAGTCATCATGGATCATGAAACCGGACGTTCAAAATGTTACGGCTTTGTAGAGATGCCCAATGACGATGAAGCCTACCGAGCCATCGTGGAGACTGACGACATGGACTTCCAAGGCAGCGTACTTCAAGTAAAGAAGTCTCGTCCCCAAAATGAGAAACCAGCCCAAAACAGACGTCCAGGACACAACAAAGGTAATTTTTTGTCGTAAAGCACTTGACAACTCAAAAAAAAAGCGTAATTTTGCACCCGCAATATTGATGGTCTGGTAGCTCAGCTGGATAGAGCAACAGCCTTCTAAGCTGTGGGTCTTGGGTTCGAATCCCAACCGGATCACATATCATGAAAATCAGCCAGTTACGGCTGATTTTCTGTTTTTTCCTGCACAAGATCTGCACAGGAATTTTTCAGGGTTAAATCTTTCTCTTCGCCCGGATCCGGATTGCGAAAAGAAAAAAATGCTTGTAACTGACTATCTACCCGCGATCATTAAGAAAAACAGCCATGGCTGGTATGTGGAGTACCAGGTCATCAATCCGGAAACCGGCAAGATGAATCGGTACCGGCAGCATCTGAACAACCTGCGAAAACACTATACCAGGCTTGCCGACTTCAAAGAACACTGCAACCGGATCGTCTGTACGATCAACACCAAGCTGGCCGGTGGATGGAACCCTGTCGGCGAGAACATCAACACCAGGCTATACACTCCCCTATCGATGGTGATATCGGACTACCTGGAGGAAAAATCATCCGAGCTTCGCCCGGACACGATGAGATCATACAGGAGCTTTTGCACCAGCTTCGGTAAATGGGTCGATGAAACGGTACCAGAATGTCAGGCCATCTTATTTAATAAGGTGTTGGCCATACGATATCTCGACTACTGTTTCAAGGAACGAAAGCTGAAGGGCCGTTCGTGGAACAACAGGCTGAAGTCAGCCCGTGCCCTATTTGCTTGGGCTGTGGAGAAATGCTACTGTAAGGAGAACCCCTTCACCGGCATCAAGACCAAGCGTGAAGAGGAAAAGAAACGAGTGCTGGTACCACCAGAGGACCGGCGGAGGATATCGGCTTGGTGCCAGGAACACAACCCCGGGCTTCTTATCGTGAGCCAACTGGTGTACTCTTCGCTGATCCGGCCGAAGGAGATCCGTGAGCTCCGAGTCGGTAATGTTTTCCTGGACAAACATTATATCTACATCTCTCCAGAAGTTTCCAAGACCCACTACGCCCGGTTTTCAGCCCTTACACCCACGCTTGAAGATGCGTTGACCAAGTGGATCGATGGTGCCAAAAGCACGGATTACCTGATCGGGCGCGATTATCATGCTTGTGGTACCCAGCAGTCCAACAGCCGTTTCGTGAAGGACTGGGAAAAGATGAGGAATGCGCTGAAGCTACCTGAGGCGATGCAGCTCTATTCCTTGCGCGACACCGGCATAAACGAAATGCTCAAGTCGGGCATCGACCCGCTGACTGTGATGCAGCACGCCGACCACCACGACCTGAGCATGACCACCCGCTACGCCAACCATGCCGATCCTCACCTGGTGGAGGTCATCAGCGCGAAGGCGCCGAGGTTTTGAGGAAGGAATTTAATTTCGTTTTTTCTTGTTTTTAAAAATCAAGTAAAAGGCTGCCGACATACCGATGATCAGAAAGGTGATCCACTCGGCAAGCCGTTCTCCCAATCCGTCGAACCATCCCTTTTCGGGTGGCTTGGGATTGATAACAACCGATTGGTATTTTAAAGTGTCGTTGAAGTAAATCTGCTGCGAATCGGACACATAATCGATGCACAAGGTGCTGTCCTCGCGAATGAAGTTGACAGTGAAAGTGCCGTGTTCCGTGGCCTCAACAAAGGTTTCCCCTTTGTCCATGACAGCCGTCAATGGGACTAGTACCTGTTCGGTATATCCAGGCACGCTGAGGAACGTGTCGATCGGGTACGCGGTCAGCTGCACCATTTCGGGACACAGTTCCACGGCACGCCGGATATGCCTCTCGGCCCTTTTCTGTGCGGAACAGGCCGATATCGCAGCCATGATGACGGCCAAAAAGAGTATTTTGATGCTCGTTTTCATTCTAGGAAGTTGAGTTGATTGGAATACGCTACGGCATCGATGACGCACTTGTGCATCTTTTTAATGACGCCTCTGGTTTGGCTGTCGATTTTGTCGTCGGCGAGCAGGCGGAACAACAGCGTTGCCAACGACTGCATCTTTTGTCTGATTTGCTTTCTTTCTGACTGGGTGAGATAGCGTTTCTTGCTTGGTTTTTTCTTGGTTGTTGCCATAATTCTTAGGTTTTTATTTTGTTTTTAAAAATTTTCTTATTTTTGCAGTGTCGCTCCGGTTGCTGTGTAGCTCTCCGGCAACGGGACATGGGTCGGCGGACCGAAGCAGGGTGGTAACCCCACCCGCCACCAAAGTGGCGCGGGTACTGTTTCCTTCCGGGCGACAACCGGTTTAAAGCCTGTCATCGTTTTCGCTTGACAGGCTTTTTCTTGTCCTTCTTCTCCCAAATAAGCTTGAACCTATAACTGTATAGCTGCGATGTCGGGCGGATATGAGCCGACTTGACCCTCCAATAGTTTTCGCTTGCAAGCTCAAGCTTGATGTAAGTAACCATGGATTTACCAACACCTTCGATCGCCAACACGAGCGTTCCATCCTTTTGTGTAAATACCGTGTCGAAGTTGCTGACAACCTTGTGAGCGAACGACGTGGCAGCATCCGGGGTCTTCATCTCTGGATGTTCGTCAATGATGTGCTTTATAATCCTGTCATTGATCCAAACCGGAGTTTTGGCATTAAGCCCTATTTCCTTTGCGACTCCCTCGGATATGGTCCCAACTATATGCCAGTTTTCGGATTCCCTGCGTTCCATGGTTTTTCTGTTTTATAGTTTACAACAAGCTCCACCCTTGGTAGATGTCATCCATCGATGACGGTGCCTTGCCGTTCTCGAACCAGGCCATGGCCCAGGCGATCTTGCAAAGCTGTTCCATGTTGTCCGGCGAAAGGGTGGTTCCGGGGGCGATGCCTGTTTTCTTCGACACGAAGCTGACGTAGCTGGTCACCTGGTCGCTTTGGGCGCCTGTTCCCCAGCGGTTCACCAGGCGGGCAAGGGTGTTGTAGCCTCCGCGGATATGCTTCCGGATCAGGTACAGCGCGGCGCGGTAGCCGTAGGCCATCGACACGAACTGTTCCTTGCGTGGCTTGCTGGTGTCGGTGTTGGGGATCACCTTGCCCTTCCACAGGCTCGATCCGTAAAGGATGTTCAGCGGGTTGTTGTTGCGGTAGCCCAGCGGGAGGCTGGTGTTTCCGAATTGAGTTTGGGCGCTTGCGCCCTGGTTGTTGTTATTCATGGTGCTGTTGTTTGTGTTTACGGTACTACCGATGACGACGAGGCCGCCGTTGCGTCGCTTGGAGCGGACAATCCACACCACCAAGGCGACAATGGCGATGGCAGCGACGGAAAGCGAGGCCCATAGAATGGTTTGTTGTCTTTGTTTCATTTTCATTTCGTTTTCTTTTCGACGATGATACGCAACTCGGCGTTTTCTTTCAGCAGTTTTTCTTGGTTGGCTTTCAGGATATCTATTTCGTTCCTTGCTTCGGCGAGTTCGCGCCTGGTACTGATCAGTTCCCTATACACTTCGTTGTTTTTCAATACCAGCATGTCGATGGTATTCTGGAGATCACACAGAGCATCGTTGCGACGCTTTCGACGAGCAGCAAGCCAGGTGATGGCGCTGCTGACCGGAATGAGCAAAGTCGTTATCCATTCATAGGTTGTCATAGCTGTTATCAAATTTCTGTTATTCTAACACTCGATTTAGCCGGTTTCCTGTTTTCAAGTCCAATCTTGGCGAGACGTGCATTGTTGGCAAAATCCATCAATGTGTCATTAGGTAACAATGGGACATTCAACAGCTCGTGTTGCTCATTGCTCGCCTTAATTCTCCAAATTCTGCAATATCGGTCTCCCGTCAATTCCCTTGAAGCAGAATCAATATATAATCCGTATCCGTTTGAAAATGGTGGTTCTACATCCTCTTCCTCCGAAGAGGATAATATGATAGAAGTCGAGCTGGTGAATGTCAATTCATCGGATCTGCATGTTCCGCTGCATTCTTTGTTCAATGTATCCACATGCAATTTCACATTAAAGTAATACTGCGTGGGGCTTGTATAATTGTTGGATACAAATACGGTTTTTACGCCTGGCTCAGTTACTTCAACCGATATGTTGAACACATAAAAATTGGATTCCTGCGTCACGGCATTGACATACACATCAACCTTTCTTTCTTCACCTTCGGCATCGTTGCACAAGGATAACACCAGGCTTCTTCCTATGCGTTCGTTGTCTTTGTTGATTCTATGTATTCCAATATCTATATCAAGCTGTCCAAGACTGTCAATCACATCGTCCATGTATAAGCCCCAACTTAAAGCATAGATATAGCATGCTTCCACATTGTTCGAATTCACTTTTTTCCGGACCACATTGCAGACCTTATCAAACACACCTATGTTGTTGCTTGAAAAGTCAGATTTTTGATCAATAATCGCTAGTCCCATATAGTTTATCTTTAATTATTATTATACCCAGAAAGCACTGTCGGTTAAATATGTTGTCCTGATTTTGCCAAACACCACATCGTGCTTGTGAGCCCCTCCAGTATCCTTAAACCTTCGGTAATAGGCCATAAACAGGTAATCGCCAATGATGGCGGTGGCGGCATAACACGAATCTCCTGCTGCTAGTTCATTTCCGTCATACTTCATCCTTGCCATCAATTCATGCCCAAGAGAATTGACGATGCAAAAACGGTCACAGCTTAATGTGTCAGAGAAATCTCTTCCTATGATCAATGCCATTGTGTCTGACAAAGGCTCTATTGTCATTCCATGAAAGTCTTCCTTCAGATGAGATTCAATCCAAGTTAATCCGCCGTCAATGGACGCAAGCATCCTGGCATATTTGCCATGATTTGTTTTAGAAGTACGAACCACCCATAGCAAGTTGTCCCCGACCTTGGCTACACATGACTCTGTATATTTTTCACCAGAAGATCCATCTGGTGCAAGACGGGCAATCTCAATAAAGTTGGATGCTGAAATTGGAGTGTCAAAATCTATTCTCCAACGGATAATACAAGCACTATCTGGCGAGAAATAGCAAGGGAAATAGAAATATCCATCCTCGGCATAGCCCCGACCACCTGGAATCATTGTCCTCAATTCATCGGAATCCAAATAGTCAAATACAAAATCACCGTTTGCATCATAAAAGGGTGCCTTGATTATCTTTTCGCATTTCAAGCATCCTTCCACATACTCACTGCCTTCAGCCTCCTCACCAGTCATAGCATCTATTTGCGCAAGGAACGTAATGCTCTTTTTTGTCAAAGGGACAGTCTCTCCATCAATAGTCTGGTCTTTAGACACAGTGCAAAACACACTTGCAACCAGTTTGCCATTATAAATGCAAGGATATACATGCTCATAAGCCCTGTAGTGTCCTTGTGAATCGCTGAGAGGCATATCAATACGATATTCATCACTCCAAGTAACTCCCCCGTCTTCACTGAATCTGTAAGCCCTATTGAAATGGAATCCTGGCACGGTTTTATGTGCCTTGCCGTGCTTGTAGAACACGTAAATCCGTTTTTTAAAATAAATTATTTCGGGGAATCCCACAAAATCAGAAGAGGAGACATAAGTAAACGTTCTCGTTTGGCTGTTATAGGAGTATGGTACCTGTTTCTCCTCTATTGTCTCGTCTTCATGTGCAAGGACAGTCCTTTGTATCAAAGGGAGGTATGTCTCTTCATTTTCAGAACCATCCTCATTTTCTTCTACAAAGGACAAAGAAGCTTCGGCCACCCATCCATTTTTGTCAACAATACATTCTCCATTGTGACAAATCATTGTTTTGAGTCCATTGGCTTTAATACTATCAAAAATCAGTTTTGATATCGACGTGCCGACACCAGCATACAAATAGAACTGGCTGTGGTTTAAAGACGTATAGTATTGAACTGTAGTACGGAAATGAGTAGAGCCTTCTGGAACGCTGTCATAATATTCCATTATTTTTCTGACAGAACCTTCCTTTATCCAATTTACCGCCTTGTCAGTAACCCATTCATCGTCCACATAATGCCCAAACGCATAGCCCACATTGGCAGCAGTAGATGTTTCGGTATCTCTCAACGACAAGCCAATGAAACGTACACTGCTGACATTAGGAATTTCCACCTCAACATAGCCGAACAAAGGATCATTGCCAATAGGTAATCCACTGCTTCCCGCCACTCTTTTACCATTTATCTCAATTGTCGGAACCTCGATCTCGGATAGTTCAATGTCCCTAAGTTTGGATTTCAGCTTAGCGCAATCAATGGCTTTAGGCAGAGCGTCTTCCCTAGGGGTATCGAGGTGCGTTTCATCAATTCCTAATTCGTTAACCTGCTCTCCGGTATCGAAAGTCTGGAGGTTTGACGTGTCAACTTCCACTCCACTATCCATCCACACTCCCGTTGTCCTGCATTTAAAGATACGTACCACGGTTTCGCTTTGGCCAGGTACAGGAACCTCCACGTTGGCATAGTCACCGACATGAGGTGCTGGTTGTTCCGCCTCCAAATCTTCCAAAGAACCAAACCACCCTTTAAACGGATTTACGGCTGGTCTGCCGGGATCCCCTGAAGGCCCCTTCAAGGAGGCCAACCAAGCAGCCTGCGAAAGATAGCCTTCAGGATCGGAGGGATGGTCAACCGCCCACTGCTTTTTATAGACTTCATAGGCGCTGTCACCTTTTTCGCCGATAGTGTTTAACACCTTGTTGATATTGTAATCGTATGCAACTCCCATGTTAGATATACTTATATTCCAGGTTTTCTTTGTTATTCCAGGCACCACTCCCCCAAGTTTCCATCACGGTAGTTTGCCCTGTGACGGAATTCTCAACTATGACCGTCTTCCGGATTTCCCATCCTTCGGATTCCAATGTTAAAGCACTGACTGTCGGAAAAGGGGAATGACCCGCATATATGATGGTGGTCTTAACATCGTTTACAGACGTTTCGTTGATCTCGGTCCGGGAAAAGCCCTTGCCGGCAACATACGTCTCCAATGGATTAACTGTTTTCATAATGGCCATAAGGTTTTATAGTTTTTTTACAAATTGGATGGCGACCGCGCACACTACGACAGTGAGTATGGCGGCAGCTGCGAGGCTGAAGACGGTGCCCGGCTCAATTCTCACGGGCACCCCGTCCTTGTAGCGCTCCAGAAGCTGTGTGATCTGTTCGTTCATGGCTTTTGGCTTTTACATTGAGAAGATCTCGGATTTCCACTGCTGCCAGGTGGCATCGTCGACGATACCGTCGTTGACCAGGTAATAGGCCGCTGTCAACGCCAGCGCCTGTTCGTAGGTACAGTTGTTGGATTCTGCGTTGGCGTTGATGTCCTGTTCCAGTTTGGCCTTTTCTAGGTAGCCGATGATGGCATTCTTGACGTACCGCGAGGTGTTGAGTCTGTTGATCATGCCTTTGGCGGTCTTTTTGGACCCTCGGAACAAAAGCCAGAGGGTGACTGCAACGACCGCTACGACGACGGCGATGATGAGTGTTTTCTTGGTGTTTGGTTTCATGGTTTATTGTTGTCTTGTGTTAAAAATCCGGTACGATACCTTTTTCAGACAGTATGGAACGCACCATTGAAAGTTCTCTCGAATCCAACTCCGACTGGAGAAGTTCAGGAAGTGAGGGAGGTAATGCCGTCTTTGCCAGAAGTCCAAGTTGATTCCATTGCTGCATCCATACATTACTCAGTTTTCTGTAGTCGGCTTGGGTGTTCAAGCATCCCATCACGGCATAGACTTCGTCTTCGTTGGTTCCAACGCCCAAACAAGCACTGAACAGACGAATGGCAAGGCTTCTAAAATCGATGGACGGGCTAATTGCAGAACCCGTTCCATTTTCTATAGCATCATCGTTAAGAAGTGTTGGCGGAGGCGCCATTTTGCCTTTGGTTTTTCTAAAGACAACGACTACTGCTATAATGGCCATCACAACCAAAACCGCGACGACGATGCCTTTTCTCGGTTCGCTCAAGTAGTCGATGATTGATTTAATCTTTGATTTTCCCATTGTTTTCATGAATTAATAGTTTTTTTTACAATTAGGGCAACGGCCACTCCCACCAGAACGCCAAGAACTATCTTGACGGCTGGAAACGCCATCCAATCGACAGGAGTGATATCATGAAAGCCGAAGCCATATTTTTGCTCGTACTTGGATATGTAAGGGCGTACCCAGTCGTTGTCAGACCGGTTTAGGAATTCTTCCAGCGTATCGTCCTTGTTGGTGAATTGGCAAAGCAGATTCCAGAAGAATTCGCTTGCACTGCATTCTGAGCTCTTTCGACTTTCCTCAAATGCCTGTTTGAGCATCACATCAAGATTGGACATTTGCGTTGCGGCGTCCCAGGAATACCATCCTGCTTTTTTGTTCTTCAATGCACCATAAATGGAAGTGGAAATGCCCCAAATGGAACTGACGATCCCAAGCACTGCACCCACGGTAAGAGAGTTGCTCATATCTTTTCCATCCATATAGGACAGGAACAGACGGCGTTCTTCGAGATCTTTTTCACTCTCCGCCCGGTTGAGGAACAAAATAGATGCAAGCCTGTTGGTCTCGCTCTCGTCCCATTCCTCGTACTTCAAGTGGCAGATTTCATGGCACAGCACAAACTCCTGGACCAACGGTGGCAACCAATAAAAGATCATTTTGTTGACCTCGATGGCTTTGTCCCGATGGTCGGCCCTTGCTATAACAGGGCCAAGGTCGTCCTGTTCACGAATCACTATTACCTTTTCGGCTTCCATAATAAAACAAGAATGATGATGGCGGCAACGGCACCAATGATCATGTAGGTGTTAGAGTTTGATGGTCCAGAAATGACAGAACCGTTTGACTCAGGATATGACACGGGATCTGGTTCATAGTGAATATCTTGGTGTTCAACTTCCCTGTATGCGGCAATAGCAGCATTGATCTCGTTACAAACATCCGTCGCAACATTACGGCTGTTGAATCCCAAATAGAAATCCCTCTTATCAATTCCGTACCTATAGTATTTGTTTGGCCCCATCTCATCTGAATAAACCCTTGTCAGGATTTCAAATGCTTTTTCGCCGTTTTTAACGCTGTCAAAGCAGAAATAGATCTGGGTATTCCATTCGCGATAGATAGCTTCGTAATGGCTTGCAATATGGGCTAGATCGGTTCCGTTTAATTTAGACATTTTTTTCGTATTTTTGTCATTTCGACTCTTTCAATATCAATACAATAGCAATCACGACAACGGCCCAAGTAAGGATCCTGATACGATGCAGGTATTCACGGATGATCAGCACCATGGTAGCGTCTGGAGCCTGTTCGCCATCGCTTTCTTCAACAGATTGTGAATTGAGGATGTCGTCGACAGCAGCCTCCACTTCACTGATATCGTCAATGGCATTGTCCCTTTCTTGTCGGAAAAGCACACCTTTACCGTACATCATTTGCCTCCTTTCATGTCATAAAGCATTAATGCTAAGATGGCGACGGCCCACCACCACTTCTTTAGCATGTCAACAACTCCAAGTTTGCCTCCAGCCCCATCAACAGGGGAAAGATCTTCACGCTCTTGGGTTCCAGCACCACCTGTACCGGGAATATCTCCGACATCTTCTATGACATCTTCTTGACCGTTAGGGTCGTAGTTGCCACCGATCACCGGAAGGGCTGTTTTCTTCTTAGAGAAAATGGCTTCATACGAGGCAGTGGCAGTGACACGCAAAATACGAACGGGTGATGTAACGCCGTCATTCCAACGGACAAATCGGTAGCCTTCGTTGCTTTTGGCTTCCAACTGAAGCACCGTGCCATATTTGTATCCGCCTTTTTCAGTGGGTGTCGCCATGGCGTTACTATACCTTTCGACTTTGCTGACGGTGTTTACAGGGGATTCCTGAGGTAGGCTCATGACGGTAACTTTTACCGACCCCATTTTCTTGTCGTTTGGTCTGGCGGTTACGGAGTATACTCTTCCGGTATTCCCAACCGTGCCCGTAGGGGTTCTGCCACTTCCACTTCCACTGCCACTTCCCGTGCCCGTAGGAATTCTGCCAAGCCACCTTCCCGTGCCCGTAGGGGTTCTGCCACTTCCACTGCCACTTCCCGTGCCCGTAGGAATCCTGCCATTGGTGCTTCCAGTTCCCGATGGTGTTCTAGTGGAGGCACTTCCGGTCACTTCATCATTGCTGTATCTTTTTCTTTTGCTATAAGGTATCATCATGGTTTTATCGTTTTCTGATCAGCAGTACCACACCAAGGGCTAGAATCAAGCCAATGACGACCCAAAGGATGGTGTTGGTGCGCTTTTCTTGTTGATACAATTGAGAATTGGTCTGGTTCTGCCATTTCCAACTCGGACTAAACAGATTGGAAATGAGGTTGGAGACAGTACCAAGGCTTTGGTTGAACGAATTCCAGTCGAACCAGGAGCCCGATGATCCGCTAGGGTCGGTGTAGGAGCTCCCTCCCGGCAGCGTCGGGTTGACATCGTCGATGGATGGCGGACCGATAAGTGTGGGATCGTAGTTGCTGTAACGGTCCTTGGTCATAGCGTATGGTTTTTTTCCTTTCATTGTTCCTGATTTTTGGGTTCAGATGAAGAAAGGCGGGCGAGATTCTCTCAGGCCCGCCTTTCATGAAAAACATTACTTAACCTTTTTTTTGAATCAAGCCTCGAAACAGAATTGGATCGAGAAGCTCGCCCCGTTCGGAATGTTCATGGCCATGTAAATGTCAGGCATCAGATCAATCTCGCGACCAGACAAGTCGATTTCAATCTTGCTGCGATCATACGCATTCACGCTCACAAATTCTTGGAGGTTGAGGAATGCCATGGCACCTTTGCTTCCAATCGCCGTTTGCGCAAATTCAATTTCCTGATCGAAAATGTCATTTGCAGCGGCACCGGTGGCCTTGTTTTGGATGACGATCTTGTTAACGCGGATACCGACACGTTGTACGGTGTTGGTAAAATCGCGGAACTTCACTCGGTTGGCACCAGTGACAACAACGTAAGCACCAGTGTCTCCAGCGTTGTAGTCGTCTGCCACCTGGTCACAGTTGTAGCCAGCATTGACGAGGTTGGATGGGTCACTGAACGACACGGTGGTCTCTTTGCTGGTACCATCCGTTGTGTTTTTGATGCTGGAATAGACACCAGGCAAAAATGCGAGTTTCTTTGCAGCACCAGAATTGTTTGAGATATTGAACGTTGCCGAGGATCTCATTGCCTCTCTTACTAATTTATTCATGTTTCTGTTTTTTGGTTTATGATAGTTTTTTCACTTCTTTGACAACACGATAATATTCGTCGAAGTCAATCCTGTTGTCGATTTTGTAGAGTTGCCACATGGCATCGCATACCATCTGCTGGTCAAAGCTTAAGCCGTTTTTGTAGGCTTTAGCTTGGATATTCTGATAAAATGCGGTACCCGGAGTTAATTTCTGTCTGACACGGTCAATCTTTTCCCTCTCGACAGAGTTGAGTTCGACGTGCGACAAGATGTAGTCGAGGCTCGTATTCGGCGAATCCGAAGGTTCCGAAAGAGCCGAAGCATCGGTGCCATACACAGGGGTTCCCTTTCGATTCCGCCAGATGAGGAAACCGGCCACGATGATGACGAGGATGATGATAACGGTCTTCTTGTTCATTTTCATAGCACAGCCCTCCTTACATGCCTGCTTCGGCGTCTTTCTTTGCCTTCCATGGCTTGTAAACAAGGACAATGGCCACGATGGCCAGCGTGGCGATGCTCACCAGGCCCATGATCTTGTCATTCTTTAAGATCTTTTCCATAGTTTCACGATTTTGGTTTTTGGTTAGTGAATAAGTTGATATAGGAGGCAAAGGTAGCTCAACGAAAAACGGCACTGTCCGCATCATGCACTATGATGTCGGATAATGCCGAATTATATCAAATCATGCAGGATGATGCAGGATTATTCCAGATGGTCCAGCACAATCTTCACCTGCCTTGGCGTGAGCAGCTTGCCTTGGATGGGTCCGAGTTCCTCCCTGAACGGATGTATCCACCTGCGCACGGTGCGAACTGACACGTTCCACCGGGCGGCAAGCTGTCCAAGGCTCATGGATTGGTATATGGTGCGTTCATTCATTTTTTATAATCTCATAATAATGATGTTCATCTATGGCTTTCTGGTTCACGCGGTGTACGGTCGCCTCGACACGGGGAAAGTCCATCACGCAGTTCTTACGGCGGCGCACTTCGTCGGTGGTGGCGAACACGGCGAAGTGGGTAGCGTAGGTGAAGAACAGCGGCGGTATGGTGGTGAAGCCGTGGCCGACTGCAATGAAGTCGACGTCGTTCTGCCGGCAGCTGATCAGCATGGCGCGTATCTCTGGATCGGGAGCGTCGGGGACATACACCCGGCAGTCGTCGAACACCAGGAGGCCATGCTTGAAGAGGCGGCACACCTCCCGGGCCTGTTCGAGCTCGCGAACGACGATGCGCCGCCCTCCCCTATAGGTCGCTATGCGCTGCGGGAAGCGAGGATGCACCACCGGGATGTCGGTCCATTCGTTCTCGTGCGGCGTCACCACCAGCACCCTGCGCCCCGCCTCCAGGGCCTTACGAACCAGCTTGCGGATGACGGTGGTCTTTCCAGTGCCTGGCTTGCCGACGAACACCAGCTTGAACACCTCGCGAGGATCATCATTCGGACGCGCTGGGCACTGTGCTGAAGGAGGTTGGTTTAGGAGTCTCGTTTCCATCGCTTTCCGGTTTTTGGTTCTCAAGTGCCGCGATCCTGTCTTTCATGGAGCGTTGTTCCTCTTCGATGGCGGCCAGGCGGCGGTCGGTGACGGCCTGTTTCACCAGCGGTCCGTACACCATAATATATAAGATTGCCAGCGTCCATTCGGGACCCAGTTTCCAGTTATGTTCCTCGCTCACCTCTCCCCAGGCGTCGGCGATGTCCTGAAGGTCGCGCTCGTCGGCCCGGTAGTTCTGCCCGTTGTGGGCCACGAAGTTCGACAGGGCGAAGTCGATGCCGGTATCGATCAGGCGGGCGATGCGCTCTCCTGTGCGCTTGGCCTTCTCCGGAGATATCGGTTCATCCACGACAGGCATGATGTCCGACTGGGCGCTGCCGTCAGGATCGGCGAGTTTTCCCAGGCTCGTTTCCGAGGGCTGTGGCGAAGCTTGTTCGTAATAGTCCTGGCGCTGGGTAGGTTTCCTGAAGGCATTCTCCAGTTCCTCAAGACTCACGGCACCCTCATTCTCTTGGTTTTTTCCGAAAATATTTTCCATGGTTTTTGTGTTTGGTTTTCAAAAAGTTTTGTAGTTTTGCAATGTTATTCGTTGGCCGATAAACAGGGTCGGCTGTAAAATCGTTCCTACGAGTATTGTTGCGGAGATAACGAAACGATAAAGCCTCTACCTTTTAGAGGCTTTATTCATTTCCTTCGCTCTTTTGGGATTTTTTCGTGAGATTGGACGGAGATCAAAGGCTGTGAGAAGAAGATTCCTTTCGGCTCCCAACCATTCAGTGGTAACAATCAGTCGGAAATCCTTTCCTTCGAGATAGATTCGGTTTTTTTTCCCAGATGTGTTGAGTTTCCCGAAATTCAAAACAAGAAGGATAAAGTCTATGGGATCAATGTTGAAATCCTTGATCTCATCGCTGTGATCAGTAAGGATATGCGAGAGGCCAAATCCACCCTTCCCGTTTTTGTCATTGGGTTTGCCCCAAACAAAATCAACATACCCTATATCTTTACGGTAGAAGGCATCAGGACATTCTCCTTTTTGGGTTTTGCAAAGATGAAGCAAAGCTTCTTTAGGTTTCCCTTTAAACTGGGAATAGATGATTGGCTTTTCCATATATCTGGTTTTTGGTTTACAGTTCCTTCAAATTGTCAAGCAACTGCTTGAATATCTTTGACAGATCCGTTTTCTCCACCACCCGGCGGACGGTGTCGTCTTTGTCGAAGGTGGCCGTGATGACGACCAAGGTGCCGTCGGCCTTTGGTGCGATCAGGAACGCGGTGCCTTCCTCGTCTGGTTCGAGTTCCACCTTGGCAAGCCTGTCGTTGAGGTACTTTTCGAGATGGGCTGGCGCGGATGCCAGCAGGTCATCGGGCAGCAGCTTCAAGGCCATGCGGATTCCCGCAGACCGGATCCTGTTGTCGTTTTTGGCTTTCGGTTCGTTCATGGTCACTCCTCCTCTTCTTTTTGCAGTTCTCTCATCACACTTCTGATATCGCGGGTGGTGACGGTGTAGGGCAGGTTGTTGGATCGAGGGTTCTGAAGGTCTGCCAGGAAGAGTTCCTCAAGGATCCTCTCCGGGGTGGATCCGGTATTGGCGGCCATCTCGTTCAGGAAGTGGGCCACGACCGGGTTGGGCTTGATGATGATGGCGCCGTCGGTGCGCTGCCGTAGTTCATCCAGCTGGAGCTGCTTGCCAAGTCCGCTTTCGGCGTTCTCGTTGGCCTGCTTGACGGCGGCATCCAGCTTCGCCTGGAGATCGCCGATCTGGTGCTTGTAATTGTCCTCTTCGGAGCGATATCCAAGGTTGTCCTGCTCGAGTTCCTCGATGCGCTGCTGTAGATTGGCAATCACTTCGGAGTTGTCGGTACCGACACCGGAACTGTCATAAGCGTCGAGGAGGAGTTTTACTATTTCCTCGTATGTCGCGGCATAGGTCTTTGTCTTCATGGCCAGGAAACGCTCGGCTGTATCGGGGTTGCCGATCCCGATGGTCAGCGCATTTTTCCGATGTTCCTGTCTTTTCTCTTTTTTTTCTTCCATTTTCTTTTGATTTTCTTGGTTTGTTTTTGGATTTTCTATGATTTTCTTGTCATTTTCACGATTTCTTTTTCATTTTCCTGAATTTTCTTTTCATTTTCCTGAATTTTCTTTTCATTTTTTGGATTTTATTTTCATTTTCTGTCATTTTCTCGCATTTTCTTTTCATTTTCCAGCCATTTTCTTTCATTTTTTGTCATTTTTCGCGTTTTTTCGTTGAAAATCAAAAAAATGTCTATATTTGCAGAGTCCTTCGGTGGTTGGTACAAGGCGGGGTTCGCTGCCAGGAAAGATTCAGAGTAACCACTCCTTATACGGGCGAAAATCGGGATGAGAGAACACCGGTAAACCAGGACTCTTTAGGTTTTCGCCTGTTTTATTTTATGGCGTTTACCTCTATGTTGTAATAGAACTTTGCCTGTTTCTGGAATTGAATTGCAATCCTTAGGTTCTCTGTCTTTCCATTTATTCTACATCGTCCTTTGAAATTGAGATAGCCAATGACATCACGTTTTTCGGTATCTTTTGGCTTTCCAAAATTGTTGTAAAGGGCATATTTCACCAGATCAGGCAGAATCCTTACAATTTCAGCCTTCATTTGGTACATTGCCTCACCCATTGCAGTCTTTCTTCCCGAAGTCATTGAAAAATGGACGGTTATACCTGTATCAATGTTAACAACTACCAATCCTTTCAAGTTCCTTTTATAATATTCAAGGATGTATTTCCTAAGCTCGCTTTTTGTCATCCCATCCAATTCTGTGGTGATTTCCGGAATGTATAAGAATCTTTTCGCCATGGTATTTTCCGTTTTGGTTGCAAAAATAACACGAATTTTCCGAAAATTCAACATAATTTGTTGATTTTCAGTTTGTTACTTAACATTGTTAAATATTTAACATTGTTAAGTGAAAATGGGCATGGAAAACACGTTTCCCTTCGTGTATGGGAAAAAACAAAAAACCCAATTTTCGGAAAAAAAGTGAAACCGTAAATCGTTTTTTTAAACCTATTGTAAACCAGTGGTTTAGCGGTTTCACATCGCAAGTTTCAGAAAGTGAAACCTGAGCGATCGGCGCCGATGGAGGCTCCAGGGACGGTTTCACATCTCGCTTCGGGTTTCAGATGTGAAACTGTGAAACCGAAAGTGAAACCGAAAGTGAAACCGCCATTTTACATTTGTAAACTTTTGATTTTCAATTTTTTAGTTTTTTCAAGAATCGGCCATTCTATATACAAGTTTCAAAGTTTCACTTTTTTTCCGAAAATTTAGGGTTAAAGGGGAAAAGGGGAAAAGGCGAGAAAAATCCGGCTGCCGTCCGAAGGGAAAAAGGAGCGCCCGCCGAAAGCTTTCGACGGGCGCATCTTGTTCATAACGGTAGGTGAAACGGTCGTGTGTCCGGCGGGTCATCGCGCGGCCATGACCTATTTAGTATTAATTAACAAGGTTAAATATTTAACAAAATTAACCCCATTCAAAAAAAACGCCCTTTCGGGCGGGGAAGTTTTCAACTGGAAGGCGGTAACGGAAGGAAAACCTAATCTTTCATCACGCTTATCACCTCGGCACCGCCAGATCTGACCGCCTCATCAATCAGCGCATCCAGTTCCGGGTTGCTGCCGTCGTGCTTGAACGTGACTGTCCTCCACCCCTCCCTCAACGGCGGATCGAAGTCACCGTTGTAGATGTCTTCGGCGCTCAGGTCGAACTCGTTGTCGCCCCAGGCCACGGTGAGACCCCAGTGCTCGATGCGGAACCGGCTGAAAAGTTCCGTGTCGATGAACTTGTGGATCAGCGGGTTGTCGCTGGCCGAAATGAACGGACCGAAGTCGGCGAGGCGGATACTGCCGTCGGCGAAGGTGAAGCGGATGCGGTGTCCGCCTTCATACAGGGCTTTGGTGATCTTGCACATGGTTTCAGATTTTCTTGGTGATCTTGACTGGCTTGATGGCCACATGGTTGTCGAAATACTGCTGCCAGGCATAGAGCAGCGACTGTTTGTAAACCTTCACGAAGTCCTTCAGCTGCTTCATCTTGGCCGGGCTGAAGGCTCCGGTGTGGTTTGCGTAGGTGACACGGTAAACCTTTCCGTCCCTCACGAATAGACTCACCTTCACCACATTTCCGTTGTAAATGGCGTGGATGTGGATCGGCTCATGCTCGCGGGAGTAGAACTGTATGATGATTCCGAGGTATTCGTATATTGTTGGCATGGTATATGTTTTAGTGCTCAGATTGCAAAGATAACAAATTTTTCATAGTTGACAATGTTAAGTATTTAACAAAGTAAAGTCATCACCGCAAAATATCGTCGTCCCTGTACCTCTCCTCCACCCTGGTTCCGACGGTCTTCATGTAGATGTAGTACTCGGTGCGGTTCTGCACCTTGCGGACGATGCGCCCGGGCGTCGACACGGGGCACAGCTCCGGCGGGTTGATGCAGTCGATGTAATGGCCGTTGTTGCGGACGAACGACTGTAGGGCGCGGCTGAACTTGGAGGCCGACCAAAGCTTCAGCCCGGTGGCGGCCACGAAGTCGTTGAACACTTCGGTCTTGCGGATCATCACGTCGAGGTTGGGGCCTCCTTGGAGGAAGTAGCCCTCGGCCCACTCGTTGAACTGGTCTCCCATGATGGCCAGGTTGATGCGGTTGTAGATGTTGCCGAGGTCGGCATAGACGACGTGTTTCCGGGCCTTCTCCCTGAGGAAGAACTGTAGGCAGTCGATCAGGAAGTTGATGTCGGCGTTCCACTGCTCGCGGGTGTAGTCGGGCCCGAAGAGGTTCTGGTTGAAGTCGTCGCTGATGCGGCGCGTCTCCTCGTAGTCGTTGAACTCTGTCTTTTGGTGGTAGTAGTCGCTCATGGGGACGAACAGCAAGCGGCGCAGGGTGCTTTCGTCGAAGCGGTTTGGGGCGAAGTTGGAGGTGATGGCGATCTTGGGCGACTCATCGAAGGTAAGCTCCTTGGATTTCACGTGCTTCGAGTTGACGATCATGGTACCGGTGGCCAGCGTGTAGAAGCTGTCGAAGTCGAAGTACTTCAGCGCGTCGTCCACCCAGAGGATGTCGGTGTCCTCGTCGACGCGTTCCAGGTAGTGCTGGTTCTCGGTGAGGTGGCGGTTGCGGCCGTCGAGGTTCACCACGTGCTTGAGGATGCGGACGGTGGCGCCGATGAACGACTTTCCGGAGCCGCCGGAGGAAGCCTCGTCGTTCATCACGTTGTCCTCGAGCACCCAAACGATGAACGGCATGGAAGGATCCTTCCCGGAATGGAGGAGATATCCTATGGCGTACATCTTGGCCATCAGGCAGCGTGCCTGTTCCTCGCGTTCACGGTCGGTGAGGTACTCGCCGAACACGGAAAAGCGCCGGTCGTTGAAATAGTCGGCGTTGCCGGCGGCCTTGGCCGCGTCGAACTCCTTGCGCCAGTGGAGGCGGCTGGAGTTGATGCAGAAGCGGAAAAAGAGCGAGCTGTCGTCGTTGATGGTGAAGTCGGTGCGGCTCTCGGTTTCACTCACCTTGGTCTCGGTGACTGTGAACGAGGGCGCCAGGCGCTTGAAGTGGTGGCGGCACACGTCGCTCTCCCAGATGTGGAAGTCGTGGCATTTTCGCACCTCTTCGGCCGTGACCTCCACGCTCTCGTTGTCGAAGCGGAAGAACTGGCTGTCGGCGGTGTGGTTCCGGAAATTCACCCTGTCGTTGACCACCGGCAGCGCATCGAGCACGCCGGACACTAGGCGCGACGATATCAGGGTGCGCTGCACGTCGAGCGGCAGGTGGCGCTTGCCGCAGTAGTCCAGGAGGAAGTCGCGGATCTTGTTGGCCGTGACCTCGCTGACGATGTTGTTGCCGGTAACGCAGATGATCCTCTCCTTCATGGTCTGGGGATCGACCAGGCGGGCGTAGCCGTTCAGCTCCAAAAACCACAGCAGGTTCACCACGTCCAGCTCCGTGCGGATGGCGTCCTTGCCTTTCTTCTCCACCCAGAACTTGCACGACCGGGCCGTGTCTACCAGTTTCTGGAACTCGCGGGGGTTGGAGTTGAACTCGCACCAGTCGCGCATGTCCTTGCAGGGGTTGCCACGGCGGTCGCGATGCTGAAGGAGGGAGTCCGGGAGGATGATAGTGTGGACGTCGAGGTAGCGCAGCGCCAGTTCCTTCGCCCTGGCGCGCCCGGTTTCGTCGATGTCGGGAAGGTTGCACACCTTATCGCACATCGACTGAAGGGTGCGGAAGGCGCCGGCGGAGAGGTCGGCCGTCTCGCTGTTGAGCCATATCGGATGAAATCCCCTCGACAGGCAACAGACGGCATCGCGCTCCCCGGAGCATATCACGCACTCGGGCAACTTGGTAGGCTTGCGTTTACCTTCCTCCTCTTCCTCGTTCTCGTGGTTGGACAGGAACTCTGAATGGGCCTTGCGAAGCTCGTGCAGGCCGTTCACGTAGTCGGCCTCCTTCTTGCCGAGGTAGATGAAGCGGTACTCCTTTTTCGGCTCGAGCGGTTTCAGTATCTTGAAGAACGATTCGCCCTTGGTGTGGCACTCTCGCATGAAGATCGGGAAGTTCTCGTTGCTGAAGACGGTGGTGGTCTTTCGGTTCTTGGTCATGGAGTACCAGGACAAGGCGAAGAACGACAGCGCTGAGGCATGTTCCTCCTTGACGCCGTTGCCAAGGATCCGGAGCTCTTCGGCGGTGAAGAGGTGCGTCTCGAAGTTGAAGTCGCCGTCCTTTTCGTCGTCGGTGGCCGGCCTTGCCTCCACCTGGGCGCTGTTCACCTGGTCGTTCAGCCTGGTATCGATGCCATATCGTTGTGCCAGGAGCGATATCGCCTCGTTGAACTCCATGTTCTCCTCTTTCATCACGACATCGATGGGTGACATGGCGTGATCCGTGTCGCCGAAGTCGGTGACGCGCCAGATGCCTTTGATCTTTTTCAGGAAGGCGGATGGGGCACTCTCCTTCCGGATCGAGAACCCCTTGTTGGGCCTGTCTATACTATCCGCGGCCTGGGGGTAGTAGCTTAGAATGATGTCGAGGCCCGAGTTGGTGGCGTCGTATATCTTTTGAAGCAGATCCTTCATGGTTTCAGAATATTTCTTGCAAGGTTAGTTCGTCGGTGTCTGTTTCAAATCCACAGCACGGGCACACGAGCCAATGTGCCTGAGGGTCATATTCATGCCCGCAGTTGGGGCAGGTGGTGGGTATTTCGTGGTTCATTAGAGAAAGTTTTCAAGGGTTTGTTGTAACAATCTACCGTGCAGTAATTGTCCTTCAAAGGTATTCCAGTATTCCACAGCGTGCAACCAGTGAAGTTTCTCGACGATCTCAAGTTCTTTTGTGGTAAGCTTCAGGCGTGGTACGTCTTCTAATTTCATAGGTCATTGTTTTTTGTTATTCCTTGGGAAATTTGGCTTTACATTATAGAAGCAAGTTCTCCATTCGTCGCAGTCCGTATGGACGCATTTAAGGCCAAAACAATTCCTTCCTTCCGGGAACCAATCGAATTTCAGATTTTTGCATCTTTCTTGGTTCATAACTTATCCAATTAGGTCATCGAATGCCTTTTCAATATATTGGTATTGAAAATCTTGATATTCCAGCCGTTTTTCAAAACTAACTTTACCTACATAAATATGAACGTAGTGTAGTTTTTCAAGCAATTCAAGTTGTTTTGGCGTGAATTTCTTTCATGGAATATCTTTGTATTTCATAGTTCGACAGGTATTTGAACATTTTTGCCTTACAGATCTTCTCTGACATATCTCTTCAGTTCGTTTTGGAAAGCGACTCTTTCGGTTGATTCGCGTTCCCGCAGTTCTTCAAACAGTTCTCTATCGAAGATGTCCTCGATTGCGTTGTCGAGCAGTGAGATCAGCTTCTCGGGCTTTACGGCATCCAGTTCGACCTGGCCAAGGCCGTCCCAGTGCCTTGAACGGCTGTCAGTCACTTTTGTGGGCGCCGGCGGCAGCTGCCAATTGATGACCTGTTCTTCCACGAGGCAGATGCGTCGGACTTCGATGGTTTCGCAACCGAGTTCAACGAGGTTTTCTTTGAGGGCCCTGGGGATGTCCTCTCCGGATGGATCGTAGTCGCCGAAATAGATGATGATGGGCTTTTGTCCCCTATTCTCGGCTTCTAAAAAACGAATTGAAGCGTCGTGGAGGAAGGTAAGGGAAGGATATCCCTTACAGGCTCCCAGGGCGACACCGTGAAACTTGCACGGCTTGTAAAACACGCCTTCCAGGGCTTTTTTCTCGATGAACACTTCGGGATAATACGGTTGGTTTTCCCATCGGTTTAAGTAGTAGGACTTGATCCACAATCCAACCTGGTCTTTGGCCAGGTCTATTTTCTCGTCCAGGTCGGAGGGATCCGCTTCTGTTTCCGTTGCCAGGGATCGGTCCCTGTCGCTGAAAGCGTCGAAAGCGATCCTTCCGTCCCACCTGGCCACACCCGTGGCTGCCACGACCCTCTTGTAGTGTTGGATGTCGTTGGTCATTCCCCGGCTGACCAGCTGATAGTGTAGTCCGCGGATGGTTAGCACCCCCGGTTCGTAATTACTCAGAATATCAATGGACTGTTCAATGATCCATTCCCGTGTAAAAGCGTCTTTTGTCATTTTGTCACATGGTTGATGTTTTTTCGGTTTTCAAAGAACAGGACGAGCTGCTGTCGGAACTCCTCGCATTTCCACCGGTAGCGTTCCTGTTGCTGGTAATATTCATATCGTTCTTCATCAGTCATTCCGGTTTTGGTTTGTTCGCCCTGGCATTAAGCAGGTAGGCGTGAAATGCGGCGGCCTCTTCAGTCATGCACACCAGGCGCGTGACTCCATCGGAGTCCACAACGGCCCACTGGTTTGTGCTGGAGAATTTGTATTTTTCAGCGTGGAAGGTCATTTCTCGTCATTCTTGAAATAGTTTTGAACCACCTCATAAAAGTCATCGTCGTTGGGACAAGATCCATAGCGGACACACGGATAGTCGTTCAGCATTTCGCATTCAACACAGTGGACCATGACTATTCAGGGTATTTTACTAATTTTGTTTGATGTTCCTGGAAGCCCCTCCGACGAAGATCCGCATTGGCTTCCACGGCGAAACTGAGCGTTGGGGAGTTGCAGTACTCTACCCATTCCGAATCATAGTTCAGTAACAGTACTTTCCATTTCATTGGTTGCCTCCTTCCTCCAATTCAACCAATTCCCCATCCTTTAATATGTACCAAGTATCTGCCTTGATTACATCACCGTCCACAACGAAAGCCTTCCATTCTTGGATGTTGTAGTTGTCAATGTTATCGACTGCGATCATCAGGATGGCACCGAGGCCTCCCATTGCTTTGACGCTGTTTCCTCTAACGCACCCGATGCCATTTCCCCCTACTTTGACGCTACCTCTCGACGTGGCGGCTCCATACTCACCAGCGGTGGCGGCTCCCTTATAACCAGCGGTGGCGGCTCCCTTATAACCAGCGGTGGCGGCTCC
>CAMHFN010000019.1 GCA_946184615.1 uncultured Bacteroidales bacterium | reverse complement strand
TTCAAGAAGTCGAACTGTCCCATGCTCTCATGCTTATGTTCATACTGGATGAACTCGTAGATCTCGTCGGAGATGACGATGATGTTGGGGTGTTTTTTCAGCACCTCGGCAATGGCAGTCAGCTCGGCTTTGGTGAACACGGAACCGCTGGGGTTGCAGGGGGTGTTGATCAACAGTGCCTTGGTCTTGGGGGTGATGGCCTTTTCAAATTGTTCAGCGGTGATTTTGAAATCGTGGGCCATGTCGCTCTTAACGATGACGGGTACGCCACCGCTTAACTTCACCATCTCGGGATAAGACACCCAGAACGGGGCAGGGATAATCACCTCGTCGCCGTCGTTAAGGATGGCCAAAAGGACATTGTTGATGGCTTGCTTGGCACCGTTGGAAACCAGGATGTCGGTCTCTTTATAATCCAGTCCATTGTCACGTTTCAGCTTGTTGGCGATGGCTTTACGGAGTGCGGGAGTGCCGGGAACGGGCGGGTAGTGAGTATCGTTGCCATTGATGGCGTCGATGCCGGCTTGCTTGGCCGATTCAGGGGTGTTGAAGTCGGGTTCGCCAATACTCAGACTGATAACGTCTATACCTTGTGCCTTCAGTTCACGGCTTTTGTTGGTCATGGCCAAAGTGGCTGACTCGGCCATGTTCAGAACTCTGTTGGAGAGGATGATTTCGCTCATGATTCGATATTTAAGATTTCGATATTTAAGATTTAAAGATTACAAGATTTAAATTTAAAGATTGCAAAGATACGAAATTCTAAATTCTAAATGCATAATTCTTAATTCTTTTGTACTTTTGCCCCAAATCTAAATCGATATGGGCTACTTTTTCAATAGAAAAATGAAAATGAAGGAGCTGGAATACCGTATGAAAGCCAAAGCTGAAATGCGTGTAGCGACTTCCAAAATGATCACCCCACTGAGAATTCAGGCATGTGAACGCTTGCTCCTTTTTTTGGAACGCTCCCAACTCCCAGTGTTGGTGAAACGGGTGTATACTCCTGGGATCGGCAAAGAAGTTTTCCACATCGCTTTACTTCAAAGTGTGGAAGATGAGTTTGAACATAACCTGGCGCAACAACTTTATGTCTCTGCCCCGTTATGGGATGCGGTGCAACGGGCCAAGGAAGAGTTGGTGGGACAGATCAATGCGACGTTTGACAAAACTGAAGATGGCACGGATGTTGCTATTATTGCCCAAGCTCTGGTGGCGTTGCCCAACCCATTTGTGGAGCAGGCCATCGCTTTATTGAAAAAGGAATTTAATGAAATCTAACATAACGAAATGAAATTTACCGCTTTACAAATCGCATCCTTGTTGGGTGGCACCATTGAAGGTGATCCGAATGCGGAAGTGTGGAATGTGGCCAAGATTGAAGAGGGTGCCCCGGGGATGCTAAGTTTCCTTGCTAATCCGAAATATACATCCTATATCTATGAAACGGCATCGTCTGTGGTGATAGTAAACAACACCTTTGTTGCTGAAAAACCAATTGCTGCCACCTTGATTCGTGTGGAGGATGCCTATGCCTCGTTTGCGAAGCTTTTGGCCTATTATGACCAAGTATCACAAGATAAGAGCGGTGTCTCCTCATTGGCTTTTGTCAGTGCAAGTGCAAAATATGGAGACGATGTCTATTTGGGTGAGTTTGCGTTTGTGGGCGAAAATGTCACCATGGGCAACAACGTGAAGGTGTATCCCCAGGTCTATATCGGCGACGGTTGTGTCATCGGTGATAACACCGTGCTCTATCCAGGTGTCCGTTTGTACCGTAACACGGTAGTGGGCCGTCGATGTGTCATCCATGCAGGTGCTGTGATTGGAGCGGATGGTTTCGGCTTCGCTCCGCAAGAGGATGGCCATTACGAAAAGATTCCGCAGGTGGGCAACGTCATGATTGACGATGACGTTGAGATTGGTGCCAATACCACCATTGACCGCTCCACCATGGGTTCCACCCGTGTGCATAAAGGCGTGAAACTGGATAACTTGGTGCATCTTGCCCATAATGTGGAAGTGGGCGAAAACTCGGCTTTGGCGGCTCAAGTGGGTATTAGCGGTTCTACACATCTAGGCAAGAACTGTATCGTGGGTGGACAGTCGGGCTTTGTGGGGCACCTGCATATCGCCAATGGCTCCAAATTCGGTGGACAGTGTGGTGTGATGGGAAGCATCAGGGAAGAAAACCAAGAATTTATGGGTACCCCTATCCAACCGCTGCGCCAATACCTCGTCTCCAATGCTCGTTTCCGTCATATCGATGAGATGGCTCGTAAATTGGAGGCTCTTGAGAAAGAACTCACCGAGTTGAAGTCCAAGCTGTAAAGTTTTTTTTGGTGTTTAGGAAATTTTCTCTATCTTTGCCCGTTTTTCTTGAGGGATTTTAAACTCAAGTTTGCTTTTTATGGAAGAAAAACAGTGTACTTTAAAAAGAAAAATCAGTGTCACGGGGGCTGGCCTCCACACGCGTCAGTGTGGTACGTTGACCTTTAATCCTGCACCTGTCAACACGGGCATCCGCTTCCGCCGTATTGATCTGGAGGACCGGCCGATTATCGAGGCTGATGTCGATAATGTCATTGATACGACTAGAGGTACCACCCTGGGTAAGGGCGGTGTGAAAATATATACCGTTGAACATGTGTTGGCTTCGCTGAGAGGCATGGGCGTTGATAATGTGTTGATTGATATTGATGTGGAAGAGATGCCCATTATGGATGGTAGCGCAAAGGAATTTGTCAAAGCCATTAAAGAAGCAGGCATCGTTCAGCAAAAGGCACCCCGCGACTATTACGTCATCAAAGAGCCTATCAGCTACCGTAACGAAGTGCTGGGTATCGAACTTTCCATCGAACCTTGCGATTCGTTCCAGATTGATGTTACCGTGAAATACAATACGAAAGTGCTCGACAAACAAAGTGCCTCGTTGCATGACCTGAATAGTTTCGAAAACGAAATTGCTCCCTGTCGCACCTTTGTGTTCCTTCATGAACTGGAAACCCTTCTCAGCCGTAACCTCATCAAGGGCGGCGACTTGACCAATGCTATTGTATTTGTCAATAAAAACGTCTCCTCAGAGGAACTTGACCATCTTGCAGCATTCTTCAAAAAACCGAAAGTATTGGTGAAAGAAGGGGGTATCTTGAATAATGTAGACCTGTATTTCGACAATGAGCCAGCACGTCATAAATTGCTTGACGTCATTGGTGACCTTACCTTGGTCGGGAAACCCATTAAAGGTTATGTCACCGCTTATAAACCTGGACATTTTTCCAACACTTCATTCGCACGTAAAATCAAGCACACCCTGTTGCAACAGGAATAAACCATACCGATCATGAACCAACCCTTAGCCTATATCCACCCGAACGCTCGTATTGCCGATGATGTTAAAATTGAACCGTTCGCTTGGATTGGCGAGGATGTCGAAATCGGCTCGGGTACTTGGATTGGCCCCAATGCCACCATCATGGATGGTGCACGTATTGGGAAAAACTGCAAAATTTTTCCAGGTGCAGTGATTTCTGCCATTCCTCAGGATTTGAAATACAAGGGTGAGATCACTTACTGTCATATTGGTGATGGCACCACGGTTCGTGAGTCGGCAACAGTCAACAAAGGCACAGCGGCCTCTGGCAAGACCGTGGTGGGCAAGGATTGCCTGCTGATGGCTTTCACCCACGTGGCACATGATTGTTATCTTGGCGACCATGTCATCATGTCGAATGTGGCTTCGCTGGCGGGACATATTAGGGTTGACGACTGGGCCATCCTTGGGGGACTAGCGGCAGTGAGCCAGTTTTGCCGCATTGGTGCCCATGTGATGATCTCCGGTGGTGCCATGATTAACAAGGATATTCCGCCATTCGTCAAAACAGGTACGGGTTATCCAGTGTCGTATGCGGGTGTGAATTACATCGGCTTGGGACGTAGAGGCTATAGCAAAGAACGTATCAATGCCATCCAAGATATCTATCGGGTGATTTACAATGGCGGAATGAATGTCTCACAGGCCGTTCAATACATCAAGACCAATCTGCCGGAGTCGGAGGATAGGGACTTGATTGTGAAATTCATCGAGGAGTCGAAAATCGGTATTATGAAAAATACCGTGGGTGAATAAAAGCTATTCTTTGAAGCGATGCGAAATCACCTGCTGATACCAAGCGTTTAACAATTCGCCTACCTTTTCTTTGCTGTACCGTTCTACAACTGCTTTTCTCAACTCTTCACTTTTATAGCTATTGAAGGTGTGGCAACATTGGTCCATGGCATCAGCTAAGGCCTTGGGGTCATGATCTGGAACTAAAACACCGTTTTCTTCGTTGACAATCTCAGGTAGAGCGCCTACGCGAGTGGCTACTACGGGAAGTCCACAAGCCATGGCCTCCAGCAGCACGATGCCCCCCGTCTCATAATGACTTGGCAGCACAAAAAAGTCGCCTGTGGCCAACTCGTCTACCAATGCCTGGCCTTGTAAAAGCCCAGTGAATCTTACACATGCGGTCAATTCTAGGTTGACGGACTTTTGTTTCATGGTCTCCAGGTCCATTCCTTCACCAATCAGCACGGCTTGATAGGGGACCCCTTTGTCTTTTAGGATTTTCAATGCTTCCAACAATCCGCTGATATTCTTTGACTGGTCTTCGAAACAACTCACATGGACGATCTTGGGGATTTTGTTGTGGTGGGGGATGGGCTTGAAGAGCAGGGTGTCAACCACATTGGGCAGCAATTCATAGTGGTGGTTTTTCAATCCATGGTGTTGCATGGCTTCGGCCAGTGCTTTGCTTGCAGTGGTGACCATGGCGGCCCGTCGGACGATCTGCTTTGTCCACATTTTGCGTAAAGGGCCGCTGAAATCGTTACCTGGTAAATAGCGCGACCAGTGTTCCGTGATGATATAAGGTGTCCCATCGTAGTTTTTCTTCCAATGGGCGATGAATCCCATTCGGGTCAATACATGCACATGGATCAAGTCGGCCTTCCCAGCCATCTTCAAGCCTCTCATACAAGCTCTGAAGTACCGCAAAGCAGAACAGATCTTTCCTTGTTTTTTGTAGTAAACCCTTATGGTGTCGACGCCGTTTTCGTTGGTGCGTTCGATGTCATATTGGTTCTGAGCCTGCTCATCGGGGTGAACGTAGACCACCGTGATGTCATCATATAAAGCGGCAGCTTCGGCATGACGTTGCACAAACAACCCAAACATCGGGTCGTATTTGTGCGGATACCATCGTGCCAGGAATACTACCTTCATCGCATGTCAATCACTTCAACGTTGGGATAGGCTTTCTCGTTGAACGTGAAGAAGTCCTTGGGGAAATCTTGGTCGAATCTCATGTCAATGATGTTCAGCACCATTTTGACACCTTCGTCGATTTCAACTTCAAGGCTTTTGAGATTGCCTTTTTTATCGATGACAGGATGGAGACTGGACCTGTCTCTTTCAAGGTTGTCGAGAATCTTATAAGGATTGTCATCGTCCGTGGCGTTGCCCACCATCACTTCTTCATCTTCAATGATGTAATGCCACTTGGTTGTCCCATCACAGATGGCCTGTTGGTCGTCCATGATAAGTTTGTAAGCTTGGTCTTGAAAATAGGCTTTCCCTTGCTTTGGTTCTTCTGGTTGCTTGGACTCGTCGCCTATTGTTTGATAGGTGAAGCTAACCTCCAGGCTCTTGTGGCTGCGGAGGGTTTGGGTCAACTTTTTAACGGTGTTGCCATCGTTTTGGGCGAACAGAGAGCAGGAGGCAAGCATAAAAACGACGATGCTTGCGAGGAAGAAGGTGTTTTTTTTCATATTCCTTGATCTTTGAGCTCCAGATCCTTCAAAATCTGTTCCAAAGCGAATTCGTTGGCAACTTTTACCTCTCTCGACTTGCTGCCTGAGAAGGGACCTACGATGCCGGCAGCTTCGAGTTGGTCGATGATACGGCCAGCACGGTTGTAGCCGAGCTTGAGCTTGCGTTGAATCATGGAAGTGGAACCTTGTTGGGTCTGCACCACAATACGGGCAGCGTCTTCAAACAAGGGGTCACGCTCGTCGCCATCCTCAAAGTCGCCGCTTTCGCCGCCTTCTTCATCAGGAACTTCAGGTAACAAGAAGGGCTCGCTGAAGCCACGTTGTTCACCGATGAAAGTGGTGATTCGTTCTACCTCGGGAGTATCGATGAAGGCGCATTGCAGACGCACCAAGTCGTTGCCAGTGGAGAGCAGCATGTCGCCTCGGCCGATGAGCTGGTTGGCACCGCTTTGGTCGAGAATGGTCTTGGAGTCGACTTGTGAAATGACGCGGAAAGCGACACGGGCAGGGAAGTTGGCTTTGATAGAACCAGTGATGATGTTGACCGAAGGACGTTGTGTAGCGATGATGAGATGGATGCCGATGGCACGAGCCAACTGGGCCAGTCGGGCGATGGGGGCTTCCACGTCGCGTCCAGCGGTCATGATAAGGTCGGCAAACTCATCGACGACCAGCACGATGTAAGGCAGGTAGCGGTGTCCCTCAGTGGGTAACAATCGGCGGCTCTTGAATTTCTCGTTGTATTCGATGATGTTGCGGCATTCGGCAGCCTTAAGCAAATCGTAACGCTGATCCATTTCAATGCAGAGCGAGTTGAGGGTGCGTACCACCTTCTTCACATCGGTGATGATGGCATCTTCCGAATCGGGCAGCTTGGCCAAATAATGACGCTCGATGCGGTTGTATAGGGTGAGCTCCACCTTTTTCGGGTCGACCATGATAAACTTCAAGTCGGAGGGATGTTTGCTGTAGAGCAACGAAGCGATGATGGCGTTCAGGCCGACTGACTTCCCTTGTCCAGTGGCACCTGCCATCAAAATGTGAGGCATCTTGGCTAAGTCGAATACATAGGTCTCGTTGGAGATGGTCTTGCCGATAGCGCAAGGTAGCGCATATTTGTTGTTCTGGAATTTCTCGGAGGCCAGCACGCTCTTCATGGATACCGTCTCGGGCTTTTTGTTCGGCACTTCGATGCCGATGGTGCCTTTGCCAGGAATAGGGGCGATGATGCGGATGCCCAAAGCAGCCAGACTCAATGCGATGTCATCCTCCAGGTTCTTGATCTTGGAGATACGTACTCCAGCCGCAGGGACGATCTCATACAGCGTGACCGTAGGACCGATGGTGGCTTTGATCTTGTCGATCTGGATGCCGTAGTTGCCTAAGGTTTCCACAATCTTATTCTTGTTGGCTTCCAATTCCTCATTGCTTACCTCGGCGCGTTTGTCCCCATAGTCGTTGAGCAGGTCGAGAGTAGGGAACTTGAAGTCGCTCAACTCGTAATGCGGGTCGTATGGCGTGTCGATCGTACGGTGTTCCTTGCCTTCCTTGACTGTCTTTTCGTCGGGAGGGGTCTCAATCTCCAGTTCAACTTTTTCTTTTTCTTTTTCAGTAGGGTTAACGATTTCTAGGGGCGTGTTGGTGGTTGGCTCTTTGATGGTTTCCGTATCGGCTTTAATAGTGTTTGCGGCAGGACGGTGGATCACAGTAATCGGTGGTAGGTCGTCGTCTTCAAAATCGTTAGGGTCGATTTCATCGATATTCTCTTCCTCGTTGTTTCCAGTCTCTTCATTTTCATCGATGATGTTGTTGTCATCATCAATATCTTTTGGAAGATCTTCTCCTTGTTGCTGTTGCTGCTGACGGAGTGCCCGTCGTTCGGCTCTTCGCTCGCGCCATTCACGGATGGCATCGATGTTCAGGTTGTATTGGAACAGAAGGTAGAGCAGGAATAGGAAGACAAGGGCAAGAATCACACCGGAGTTGCCCATGAAGTTGTAGATGTTGGAGTTTAGGAACTTTCCAACGGCTCCGCCAAAGATTTCACATGTTTTATTGGGCGAAGCGAAGTTGATGAAGGCGAACAGCAGAGGAAGCCAAACCAGGGACATGATGGCGTTTTTCCAGAGGTTCCACATCTTGATTTTTTTTCTTGCCGTGAAATGCAAGCCTATGACGGTCAACAGATAGGGGAAAAACAAAGCCCCCAGTCCAAAAGATTCTTTTACAAGAACTTGTGCAAGATAGGAACCGAGTTTTCCTCCAATGTTGTCAAATTGGATGGCTTTGCCAAAGAGCATGGTACCTGTTTCGTGATAGGAACCATTGAAAAAACTCACAAAGAAAGAGATAATGGCCAGTGTGAGAAATAAGGCGAGGCACAATATCAGGAAACCCGCGGCGTAGCCTATCCTCGGGTCTTTTTCGCGAGGCTTGCGTTCCTTAGGCTCTTTGGCTTCCTTGCTTTTTTCTTTCTTCGGCTTTTCAACCTTCGGATCTTTCTTCTCCGCTGCTTTTTTCTTGGGTGCTTCGCCAGCACTGGCAATAGGCACTTCATCAACCACTTCCGGCAGCGGTTTGGGCTTGTTCTCTCGTATCTTGTTTTCTGCCATAATAGTCCTTATTTGGGTATCTTAAACATTCGTTTCCAACGGATTCCGCCATTTTCTTTGTCAAGGGAGAGCCATACAAACACGGCTTTGCCAACGATGTGGTTCTCTGGCACGAAGCCCCAGTAGCGCGAGTCGGCGGAGTTGTGGCGGTTGTCGCCCATCATCCAGTAATAGTTCATTGCGAAGGTGTAACTGTTGGCAGGTTGTCCGTCGATGAGGATTTGGTCTCCTTTAACTTGCAGGTCATGCAGCTCATAGGCATGGATGATGCGCTCGTAGAGTGGTAGGTTCTCCAAGGTGAGGGATATGGTTTGGCCTTCGCGCGGGATTTCGATGGGACCGTAGTTGTCGACGTTCCAAGGGTAGAGGTCAGGACGGTGGGGAAAGAGTTCGTAGTTGGTGCCTTGGCCGGCAGGAGTGATGTTACGCTCCACCGAGGTGATGAACGAGAGCCCTCGCAATTCTTCGGCGACGTGTTCGCTGATGTTGAGTATGGCTTCGTTGGGGTTGGCACCACGATAACCTTCGGTGATATTGTATTTGTCAAGGATGCGCTTGTTGATGCCGTTGCCGGTAGTGGTGACGGTATAGCTGTACTGCATGTTCTCGGGTTGGAAGCCTTTTTCACCGTCGATATACACGACGCCATCAATGATTTGGAGCTTGTCACCAGGCATTCCGATAAGTCGCTTTACGTAGTTCTCACGCTTGTCCACAGGATGAGCGATGACATTTCCGAAGGATTCATGGTCGTTCCAAACTCTCTCGCGTCCATATTCACGGATGAGGTCATAGTAACTCACGCTGCTTTGGAACTTGTCGCAAACAGTGTCGCCGGCAGGGTAGTTGAATACGATGGGGTCGTTGCGTTTGATGGTGGAGGTGCCAGGATAACGGTGATAAGGTAACTTGATCCATTCCAGATAGGATTTTTTGGTTGTGCTGAAAGGCAGGGTGTTGTGCACAAAGGGGAACGACAAGGGCGTATTCGGACGTTTGGGGCCGTAATGTATCTTGCTGACGATCAGGTAGTCGCCCACACAGAGCGATTTTTCCATGCTGGAGGTAGGGATGGTGAAGGCTTCGAAAACGTATGTCCTGATGATGAGTGCGGCCACCACGGCAAATACGATGGCATCAAACCATTCGCGAGCTGTCGATTTCTTGGGGCGTTTGGTCTTTTCAGGATCTTGGTAGGGAGCGTCTTTCACAATGAGTGGGAAAAAGATGAATGGCAAGATGGCTGCCATAAACTCTTCCCATACTTTGAATCTACCAAAACACTTACCCAATTCAACGAGCATCAGCAGGAGCATGAAGAAGTTGATGTACGGGAAAACGATGAAAAACCACCACCAGAACTTCTTGTGCTTCTTAATGATTTTCAGCAGCACGAAAATGTTGAGGTAAGGGATGAAAGCTTGCCAACTCTTTTGACCAGCGCTCTTGAATTGTTTCCAAGTAAAGGCAATCGGCACGGTAAACAAGGCCGGGATCAGGAAGATGAAAAGTATCAGTGACATGGTGAAAAAACAGTTTCAAATAAGAACGGAAACCTCTTTAAATTATTATTTTGCAAAGGTAACAAAAATCGCCGTCAAAAGGTTGTTTTTGACGGCGATTAGTTTTCAACAAAAAAAGGTTACCACGAAAACACAGACTATCCTAGCAGTGCCTCCATCGTGAACACTCCGGTCTTGCCGATGAGAAATTGGGCAGCGGCCAAAGCACCTTGGGCGAGACCTTCACGGCTGAAGGCTTCATGGGTGAGCGTGATGCGGTCGGCACTGGATTGGGCTGTGATGCTATGGATGCCGAACACCTCACCTTCGCGGGTGACTTCGATGGGCAGGGTGTCGGCAGGGTAAGGCTCGTTGATGCTCCAACACTGGTAACGGTTGTTTTCGGCAATGATGTCGTTGGCGAGTTTGGCAGCTGTGCCACTGGGCTTGTCCAACTTGTGGATGTGATGTGTCTCGGCCAACGACATGGCATAGCCATATTGCTCGGCAAAGTGGGCCAGTTCCTTGTTCATTTTGAACACCATGTTCATCCCAATGCTGAAGTTGGGGGCATAAAACAAACTCTGTTTTTCACGGAGACAGCGCTCCTTGACTTCGTCGAGACGGTCGTACCAAGCCGTAGTGCCTACTACGATGGGCAGGTGCAAGTCAAAGCAACGGTTGATGTTGTTGAAGGCCTGGTCGGGTTGGCTGAACTCAATGGCGATGTCGGCGGATTTCAAAGCCTCAAGACGATCGTTCCATTCCTGTTCGTTATCGATGGTGACTGCGATTTCGTGGCCTTTGGCGAGAGCGATGCGCTCTACCTCGTGCCCCATTTTTCCATATCCTAAAAGTGCGATTTTCATATCAAAAATTCAATGAGAAGGTGAGTCCCGTCTGTCGTCCTCCCATAAAGGCGAGGTTGGGCGTTTCGGGCAAAGTGAAAACAGGGTCGATATGGAACGTTAAATCGTCTCCAATATCGTAAGTGTAAAGGTGCCCGTCAACAATGGCATCAACGATATTGAGTCCATACCAAGCGGCCATGATGATGCAATAGAGTTCAAAATTGCGACGGAACGACTCCTTGTAATTCTGTAGCTGGCTAGCTTGATAATATTCGGCAAGACGCCAAGCATCGTCACTGAGGGTTGCGCCTTCCTCAAGGTTGCCGGTTTTGTACTTGTAAGCGGTAAGAAAAAGTCTGTAGTCGCTATAATTGCTGTAGGCCATATAGCCGATGCCGCCGAAACCAGCATAAATGATGGGCGTTTTCCACCATTTTCCATTGTAAATCTGACCTAGTCCAGGCAGACAGGCCGACATGATGCCAGCTTTTTTTGCACTGTGTGGTTTTTTCACTTCTTGAGCTTCTACCGATGTGCTTAGCAGTAGGGTGAGACCCAAGCATAAAAGGAGCCGGTGAGCGTGTCGGCGTGCCATTTATTTCTTGCTGAATGACTCAATGATGCGGTTGAACTCTTCCTCGTTTTTGAAGTCAATGACCACGCTGCCTTGGCCTTTGAGATTGCGCTTCACCTTAACTTTGGTGTTGAGGGCTTGCGACAAGGTCTTGATCAGAGCTTTGAAATGCTCTGGCAGGTAGTTGGTTTGTTTGCGCTGCTCCTTGTTTTCGTCGACGTTGGTTTTGGCTTTCCCTGCGAGGTCCTCGGTCTGACGTACGTTGAGGTTCTCCTCGATGATTTGTTGGAGAAGTTTTAGCTGGGCTTCCTTGTCGTCGATGTTGATGAGTGCTCTGGCATGGGCCATACTGATGTGTCCATCGCGCAAGGCGATTTGGACTTCAGCGGGAAGCTTCAGCAAACGTAGGAAATTGGCGATGGCGGAGCGGCTCTTGCCTACTTTGGTGCTTAGCTGTTCTTGGGTGAGGTTGCACTCGTCGATGAGACGCTGGTAAGAAATGGCCACCTCGATGGCATTGAGGTTCTCGCGGTGGATGTTCTCGATGAGGGCAAGTTCCAGCATCTGTTCGTCGTTGGCGATGCGGATGAATGCAGGTATTTTGGAAAGACCGGCGAGTTTGGAGGCCCTCAAGCGACGTTCGCCGGAGATAAGTTGGTAACGGTTGTATCCAAGCTTGCGCACGGTGACAGGCTGGATGATGCCTTGCTCCTTGATGGACTGGGCCAATTCCTCAAGAGCCTCCTGGTCGAACTCGGCACGAGGCTGGAATGGGTTGGCTTCGATGCAGTTGATGTCAATCTCGGCCACGGCACCAGCTACATAGTCGCCGCTAATATCGCGGCTTGTGATATCAGTTTCGGGGCTTTCAAGGATGGCCTCTAAGCCACGTCCCAGTACTCTTTTTTTGTTTATATCTGACATCTCTTAATTCTAAATTCTAAATTATTAATTCTTATTCTTCTCTAATATTTCCCTCGCCAAGTTCAGGTAGTTGATGGCACCGATGGATCCAGCGTCGTGCATGATGATGGTTTTACCGAAACTCGGTGCTTCACCCAAGCGAGTATTTCGGTTGATAATGGTGTCAAACACCATGTCTTGGAAGTGCATCTTCACCTCTTCAACCACTTGTTTGGAGAGTCGTAGGCGGGTGTCGAACATGGTCAGCAGGATGCCTTCGATGTCCAGGTCAGGATTGTGCCGGCTTTGCACGATTTTGATAGTGTTGAGCAGCTTGCCTAGTCCTTCCAAAGCAAAATATTCGCACTGCACTGGGATGATGACGGAGTCGGCGGCCGTGAGAGCGTTCAGAGTAACCAGTCCTAAAGAGGGAGAGCAGTCGATGATGATGAACTCGTATTCGTTCTTGATGGAGGAAAGAGTCTTGCGCATCATTTGTTCTCTTTCAGGAAGGTTGATCATCTCAATTTCTGCACCTACTAAATCAATGTGAGCGGGGAGAAGATACAACCCAGGCGTTTCCGTTGCGGTAATGACCTCGTGGGGGTCTGTGCCGTTAATGATGCACTCGTAAACGCTAGTGTCGATTTGTTTGGGATTGAGGCCTACGCCAGAAGTGGCATTGGCTTGGGGATCGGCGTCGATGAGGAGTGTCTTATGGTCGAGGACGGCCAGACTAGCTGCTAAATTGATGGCCGTGGTGGTCTTGCCGACCCCTCCTTTTTGGTTGGCTATAGCTATGATTTTACCCATAATGGAATTCTGATTGATGAAGTCAGCAAAAGTACGTTATTTGGGTGGGGAATGTTGTTTGCCGTCATTGAAAGTTATCAACAAAGGGTTTTTTTGTTGATAAAAAAAGAGACCGCATTTTCGTGCGGTCTCTGAAGCCTTTCTGATAACGGAATCAGAGATTCTTGTCTAAATCGTCAAACCACTTGTCAATACCGTCTTCGTTGTGTCCAACGGGTTCTTCATTATAATCATCAGGATAGACGCCGGTCTCAATGAAGTTGATTGCATCGCCTAAGGCCTTGGCAACTTTCTGGAAATCTTCCTTATAAAGGAAAATCTTGTGCTTTTCATAGAAGAAGCGGTTTTGGTCGTTGTCAAAGCGACGTTTGCTTTCCGTTATGGTGAGGTATTTCTCATCGTTTTTCGTGGTTTTCACATCAAAGAAGTACGTCCTCTTTCCTGCTCTTACTGCCTTCGAGAACAGATCTCCCTTCTCGTTCATCATTTCATTTTCTTCCATCATATCTTTTTAAGTTTGAAAAATCGGACAAAGGTAAAACATTTTCTGCTATCTTTGCAAAATAGATGAAAAATTTTTAAATTCATGGAATTGAATCTGAAACGACCTATTGCATTTTTCGACCTTGAGACTACTGGATTGAATACTACCCATGATCGTATTGTTGAGATCAGCATTTTGAAAGTGAACCTTGACGGTTCTGAGGAACAACGAACATGGTTGCTCAATCCTGAAATGCACATTTCCGAGGAGGCGGCAGCGGTGCATGGCTATACGGATATGATGGTGGCCAACCAGCCGACTTTTCGTGAAAAAGCCAAAGAGATTGCGCAATTTATTGGTAACGCCGACCTGGCAGGCTATAATATCTTGAAGTTCGACCTCCCGATGCTGATGGAGGAGTTCTTGCGGGTGGAATGCGAGTTCGACCTAAAGAGTCGCGACTTTATTGATGTGATGAACATCTTTATGAAAATGGAACCTCGTACTCTGAAAGGGGCCTATCGCTTTTTCTGCCATGCCGAGCTTGAAGGGGCCCATGGTGCAGGTGCCGACACCAAAGCTACTTACGAGGTGCTGAAGGCTATGCTCGACCGTTACGATGGTGTGGAATATGAAGATTCCAAAGGGGTGAAGTCACAAGGACCTGTCAATGACATGCAGGAGTTGTCGCGTTTCTCTGCCCATCATCAAAACGCTGACCTCTCTGGACAAATCATCTATGATGGGGAAGGGAAAGAGGTGTTCCAGTTTGGTAAACACAAGGGTAAGAGGGTGGAGGATGTGTTCCGCATCGAGCCTTCCTACTACGCTTGGATGATGAACAGTGATTTCCCACTCTATACGAAGAAACTCATTACGGCCATCAAACTGAGGATGGGTGGCAAAACCGCACGTTATTGATATGAAAATCATCTGCATAGGGCGTAATTATCTGGCGCATATCGCTGAATTGGACCGTGATTTGCCGACGGAGCCTCTGTTTTTTATGAAGCCAGAATCGGCATTGCTGCCCCAAGGTATGCCGTTCCCATATCCTTCTTTTTCACAAATAGTGCATTATGAGACGGAATTGGTCCTCCGCATCTGCAAACAGGGTAAGGAGGTCGGTCTTGAACGCGCTCATGAATATTATGATGCTGTTACCGTGGGTGTCGATTTTACTGCCCGTGACGTGCAGCAGCAGTGCATCTCAAAAGGTCATCCGTGGGAAAAAGCGAAAGCGTTTGATTTTTCTGCTCCTGTGGGTGAATTCAAGAAAATCAGTGAATTGCAGGATGCGTGTGCCATCGACTTTGGCATGAGACTGAACGGAGAATGGGTGCAGCAAGGGCATAGCACAGATATGATTTTCAGTTTTGATAAGATCGTTTCATACGTCTCGCATTTTGTTACACTGGAACGGGGAGACTATGTTTTTACAGGAACTCCTCAGGGAGTCGGCGAAGTGCACGTTGGTGATGAGCTAGAACTCTATTTGGAAAATCAATCCGTTCTTGTTTTTAAAGTAATTTAAATATCAATATAGCATTTTATGAAAAAATATTTAACTGCTTTCCTTTTGTTGCTCGGGGTTCAACTATTTGCCCAGCCTATGTGGATTCGCTATAATGTGATTTCGCCGAAAGGGGATTTAATTGCTTTTTGTTATAAGGGAGATGTGTATGTGGTGCCAGTAGGTGGAGGGAAGGCTTTACAATTGACCACCAGTCCTTCGTACGAAACTTATCCGATATGGTCGCCTGATAGTAAAACCATCGCATTTGCCTCTGACCGTAATGGCAACTACGATATATATACCGTATCTGTTGAAGGAGGCATGGCTCATCGGGTTACTACCAATTCAGCCTATGAAACTCCGTTGGCTTTTTCACCTGATGGAAAAGAGATTTATTATTCAGCTCAGATTCAGAAATCAGCGGACAATGTGCAGTTTCCAGCATCATGGATTACCGAATTATATAAGGTGAAAAGCGAAGGAGGCCGCCCCGAACAGGTAGTGGCTGTCCCAGTGGGTAGCATGTCGTTCGACAAGGACGGGAAATCGTTTCTTTACTACGACCGCAAAGGAAGTGAAAATGTTTGGCGCAAACACCATGTGTCGTCTGTGGCCCGCGATGTGGTGTATTATGACGCAAAGAAAAAAACACATACCATTCTGACCACGAATGTGGGTGAAGACCGTGATCCAAACTACTTGCCTGGGTATCAAGAGGTCGTGTTTTTGAGTGAGCGTAATGGAGGTAGCTTCAACGTGTATAAGGCACCTGTCGACAACCTTGAGAAAGCTGAGGCGGTAACTCGTTACAAGACCCATCCAGTGCGATTTTTGAGTGTGGCGAATAATGGTGTGATATGTTATGCGTATAACGGTGAGATTTATGCTCATTATGTCGGGGAAAAGCCTAAGAAAGTTCATGTAGAAATTGTCAATGACCAGCCTTTGGAGCAGTTGCAGAAACAGGATTTCAAGGGGGTTGGCGATTTCGATCTGAGCCAAGACGGCAAGTTGGTAGCTTTTACTTCGCGTGGCGAAGTGTTTGTTACAGGTGTAGACGACTATACAACTACCAAGCAAATTACCCATACTCCACAGCCGGAAAGAAACCCTTCATTCTCGAAAGATGGACGCACCTTGGTGTATGCTTCGGAACGTGATGGTTATTGGAGCCTTTATCAGGCATCTATTGAACGAGAGGAGGATTTTAATTTTGTATACGCAACGCTAATCGACGAGAAGCCCTTGTTTGAAACAAAAGATGGTATCGAACGTATGGCTCCTTGCTTTTCTCCCGATGGGAAGGAAATAGCATTCATCGAAAATCGTACTTTTTTGAAAGTCTATAACATGGATTCAAAGGAAATTCGGACCATCACCGATGGCTGCCAGCATTACGAGACGGATGATTATGGCTTTTCTTATGAATGGTCTCCTGATGGACAGTGGTTTGTGCTGACCTTGATTACCCACATGCGTGATCCTTATGCTGACATAGGCATTGTGAAGGCGGATGGCTCTCAAAAAATCGATAACATTACGGAAAGTGCCTACATCGATGGCAATCCGCATTGGGCATTGGACGGTAATGCCATCATTTATCGCTCAAACCGTTACGGAATGCGCTCCCACGCCTCTTGGGGCAGTCAAAATGATGCTTTTATCGCTTTCTTGAATCAAGATGCCTATGATCGTTTCCGCTTGAGCAAAGAGGAGTATGCGTTGCTGAAAGAAGTGGAAAAGGGTGCTAAGGATAAGTCGAAGGACGAGAAAAAAGAGGAGAAAAAAGAAGAGAAGGCGGAAGAAGGGAACCAGAAGACGGGAGTGGATCTGGAACACCTTCAGGATCGTGTGATGCGTCTCACCCCGATGTCATCGAACATGGGTGGTATGGCATTGTCAAAGGATGGCGAAAAGTTCTATTTCATGACTTCGTTTGAAAAAGGCTTCGACCTTTGGGAACTGGATGTGCGCGAGAAGTCGATGAAAATCCTTAAAAAGATGGGACAGGGCGGTGCACAACTTCGGATGCAAGGTGACGATATCTTTCTGCTCTCGGGTGGGAACTTGCAGAAGGTAGACAAGAGTGGCAAGTCGACAACCATAAAATATGACGCGACCATGGAACTTGACTTGGCAAAGGAACGTGAGTATATGTTCAACCATGTGTTCCTCCAAATCGAGAAACGTTTTTTTATGAAGGATCATCACGGAGTAGATCTGGAGCTGATGAAAGAAGCCTATCGTCCGTTCCTGGCTCATATTAACAACAACTACGACTTTTCTGAGATGTTGAGCGAAATATTGGGTGAACTGAATGTGTCACACACGGGTTCTGGCTATCGCCCTTCCACTCGTGGAGGTGATGCCACTGCCGAGTTTGGCGTGCTGCTCGACCTTGACTATCATGGCGATGGACTGAAAATTGCCGAAGTGGTGGAAGGTGGTCCATTCGACAAGGAGAAGTCGAAGGTGAAAGCTGGAGACCTAATTCAAAAAATTGACGGCGTGGAGATAACTCAAGGCATGGACTACTATCCATTGTTGAATAACAAGGTCGGGAAAACCGTCCTCGTTACCTTGGGTGAAGGCAAGGATACTTGGGAGGAGACTGTGAAGCCTATCAGCCATGGCGCCATGAATGAGTTGCTTTACCAACGGTGGGTGAAACATAATGAGGCTGAAGTGGAACGTCTCTCAAAAGGTCGTTTGGGCTATGTCCACATTCGCAGCATGGGCGATGCGAGTTATCGTGACGTGTATTCGCAAATCCTGGGTAAATATAATCTCTGCGATGGTGTAGTTATTGACACTCGTTTCAACGGAGGTGGTCGTCTGCATGAGGATATAGAGATCCTCTTTAGCGGAGAGAAATATTTGGAACAGGTGATTAACGACAGTGTCGCTTGTGTGATGCCTTCGCGTCGTTATAACAAACCTTCTGTGATGCTTATCGGCGAAGCCAATTACAGCAACGCCCATGGTACGCCTTGGGTTTACAAATACAAGAAGATGGGTGCGTTGGTCGGTATGCCAGTGCCAGGCACCATGTCGAGCGTCACCTGGGAAACTTTGCAAGATCCATCCCTCTACTTTGGATTGCCTGTGGTGGGTTATCGCACGGAGCAAGGTAATTGGCTGGAGAACACTCAACTGGAGCCTGACGTGAAAGTTCGTAATACCCCAGAGAAGATGGCTGAAGGAGTGGATGAACAACTAGAAGCCGCTGTGCGTGAACTTCAGAAAGAGGTGAAAGCATTTCGCTATTGGGGAAAATAACTACGGCGTTTCTGCGTTATCAGTTAAAAACCACTATGGTGAAAAACCGATTGACGCTGGCTTTCTTGCTGCTATGGATCATGCCCTGCTTCGCGCATTCTGTGGTGGAAGAGGGAGGGAACTATAGGATTACACACGAATGGAAGTACGGGGGAAGACAATGGTCTTCTATCTGGTATGTTCCCGTATCGTTATATGAGTATTATCAACGACGTGCCCATGTTTCTGATGACATGGTTCATTTCGTGTTGTCGGACTATGACCGGTCATGTGTTCAAAGTTTGGTCGAGTCGTTCCGCAAAGGTGGGGAAGAAGTGGGTTATTCCGACCGTGACAATCTTAACAATGTCATTACTTTCGTACAGTCGCTCCAATATGTGTTTGACGAAGATTCTAAAGGAGAGGAGGATTATGTTAGGTTTCCTTTGGAGACCTTGGTTGATGGTGTTGGCGATTGTGAGGATATGGCCATTTTGGCTGCTGCCATTTTGTATGAGATGGGGTATGACGTGCTACTGGTGAGTCTGCCCGATCATCTTGCCTTGGCAGTGAATTGCCAATGGGAATGCAACGGGACGTATTACCTTTATGAGGGCGTAAACTATTATTATCTTGAGGTGACCAATACAGGTTGGGATATCGGAGAGATCCCGAATGAATACCGATCGTGCCAAGCGAAACTGATGCCGCTTATTAATAAGCCAAAAGTGCGTGTAAAAAGGTGCAGTTATCAGTACGATGCTTATTATTCAACAGCAGAGTCGGTGCCTTTTGTGGTTTACTGCGAGTTGGAAAACGTTGGGCCTGGCGTGACCGAGCAGCTGTCGCTTAGGGTGCTCTTTAAATGGAGTGAAATGGATGATGCAGCCTTCGTGGACCGGACGTTTGCATTAGAGGACTTGGAGGAAGGAAATTCGTTGGAATACGAGGCTCGAATTCTAGTTCCTCGCCCTTTCCGTGGGGTCATTGAGATCCGTGCCGAAGGATTGAACTTCGGCACGGATGCCATGCAGTTAAAAGGGGTGGACCTAAAATAATCACCATAGGGTATTCCCACTCTCTGTTCCAAAATAAAAATAAGTGTTGTTCGGACGATCAAGTACCTTGAAATACGGAGAGTCTTTCTGGCATAGGAAATCGTGAGCGAATCTGTTTTGAAATAGATCCCTCACTTTTTCGCTGTTAACACCGATTTTAAAGGGACCGACACCAACGTAAAATATTCCGGCACGATACTCATCAGGATTGTCTCCGTTGTCGCTGATGGTATAGGTATTCCTTCCATTCCTTTCAGGGTCTTCAAATACATTTCTCACGTCGTGATCCATGCCGGGGTCGCCAGTGTAAATGTTGACCCCAATGGATAGGATTCCGAATCTGAACCGAGCAGCAGCACTTCTATAACGGTCGCCGTTGTCGGCAGCGGGGACAAAAGGAATGTATTTGCCAAGGTTAAACATGTAGTCGTTCTCGTAGGCGAAATTGCAAAAATAGGTGCCCAAGATGATGGAATTGGTGGTTTGGGTGCGATTCCTTTGATAGAAGGAAGTGCCAGAATAGCCTATGCAACCGTTGAGACACCATTCGCTTCCCACCCTGAACTCAAATCCGCGATAACTGTTGTCGTAAAAATTACAGTAATACGAAGCCCCAACGTGAGTTCGATAACTGACGTAACAACTCTTGGGGATCCCAAACGAGGCATCCACTCCGATACCCAATTGTTGTGTGGATAGGTGTAAATCGAAATGTAGAGCGATGAATTTGGTGTATTTTTGGAATTCGTAACCGAAATCCGTGCAATATAGAAAATAAAACATCACGATGGATTCAAAACTAGTATTGCCATCGGGGTCTGTGTACATTAAAGGATTGTTCAAGCAATAGGCATAGCGATTGAAGTTCTGGGAGAAGTCTGGCATTTGGATGTTGTTGTCGGGGCTAAGCATTGATGAGGTGAGAGGATCGTAAATGCGCCCATTCATATTGATGAGATTTACTCCTCTAATATGCTCGTGGCCAGTGAATCCTCTGTCGAACATCAGATGGTCTGGATCTTGACATAACCCCCAGGCATCGAAGTGGTTTTCTTGTTCAATGTTGCCATAGCTATCGGAGATGACCGTCCAACTACCGCAATGGTCTTTGTGGATGTAATGCACCTTTGTTGTTCCGTTGAGGGTCTCGGCTATGGCAAAAACCCCACCAGGTCCAGAAAGGAAGGTTCTGACACTGTTAACGCCTTTGTCGTCGACAAATTCGCAATGGTTGACGTAGGTCTTGGTCCGGCGCTCTCCGTCGATCTCCTCTACCATGTGAATTCGTTGACGCTGATAACCATAGTCGAGATGGATGGATCTACTCCCTTCTGTAATTGCAATTGCTTTATCAAAAGTGTTGTATTCAATATTTATTTTTTCTTGAGGGAAAACCTCATGGGGAGCATGAACCGATTTGATGGCATGGGGTCTAGCACCAGAATAATTGGCATCTGAAAAGACGATGCCTTCGGGTGTGGTCTTGCTAGTCATACGGCCTAAAGGATCGTATGTGAACATGCTTATTCCATGTTGATCTTCGATGTTTGTAAGGCGGTTGAGCGCATCATACACGAAGCTCTCTTTGGTAGCATTTTTCAAATCCATTCTTTCGGTCATATTGTCGAAATGGTCGTACGTATACGAATAGTCTTGAATGGTGCTATTTCCTTTTTTTGTCTGAATGGAACGAAGGCGATTGGAATGGATGTTATAATCGTATTGCGTGACGAACCCATTGCCGGTGATGGTTTTAGTGGGTTGCATCATGGCATTCGCCTCTGCCGTTTTCCACAATAAGGAGGATTCCATGTCCATCAGGGTCCTAAGGTAGCCTTCTGAGGTGTAGTCGTAGAGGACCGTATAGTCGGATGGGTAGTGAATGCTTGCGATTCTCGATGCGGGATCATAAGTGTATTTGGAGTGATAGGCTATCCCATCAATGGTCTCAATGGTGTGTTTTAGTCGCAACAACGAGTCATATTGATGCTGGATGGTTTGCAAAGGAGCATCGATGCCAACGAGCAGCCCAAGTTCACCCGGTTCAGTCCCGTAGTGCCATTGCGTGATTTCTTGAGAATTGTTTTCATGGTTCTTTTCTATGCGTTTCACCATTCTTCCCAAGGCGTCATAATGGAATGTTGTTTCGTCTAGTTTGGGAGTAACTTGCCTGACAAGTTCGTTGAAGGCGTTGTATTCACAGGTGATCAGACCGTAGTTTGGGTCGTTTAACCTAATACGGTTGCCCATAGGGTCGTAAGCCATCTCAATATGGGTTTCGTCATGCCCTTCTATGTGTGCCGAGATGGGCTTGCCATCCGCTTGATAGTCGTAGACAATGTTGCTGCCTTCCGTATCGGTACTTTTAATGACCCAGCCCATTACATTGAATGTTTTGGATTCGCTCTGAGTGTCACCTTCTGTGGTAACGTAAGACGTGCTTTTGTTGTTCGTGTCGTATTGCAGGATTTCATAGGAGTTATCGGGATGATGGATGTGGGTCACTCGGTTGTGGGCATCATATTGGTAAAGGATAGCCTGAGCATCCTTGCTCAAGTAATGGGGGAGGATTTTCTTTTGGATTCTCCCGAAATGGTCGTATTCGATGCTGGTGAATACTAGATCTCCTTGTAAATCGTAGCTTTTCGTTCCAATGGGCTCTCCCGTGAAAGCAAATAAGTTCAGCTTGGTCTCTTGACCGCTTTTTTTCTCCCATTGGTAAAAGGATTCATTTGCCCATCGAAGGGCTTTGCAATGTTGTGTGCCGTCGGGATAATAGGTCATACAGGTCATTCCCAATGGGTCTTGTTCAAAACGGGTTTGTAGTCCGTTGCAGTCGGTGATAGAAGTGCAATAATGGTATACGGAGTCATACTCGTAATGCGTCTCATGTCCCAAGGCGTCAGTGTGTTTGGTGAGGAAATAGCCGCCATAGGCCTTGCTGTATTCAAAACGTTCCTGTCGGGGAGTCACGGTGTCATTGGGGGTGCTGATGGTTTTTGAGGTGATGTTTCCTGTGGCATCGTATTGGATCTCTGTCTTTTTCGCCATCCTGTCCTCTGGATGATTGCCGTTGTTGGGTAGTTCGAGGATGGATTTGACCCTATGGGGGTTGTTGGCAAAATAGCTGAAGATTTGTTGGTGACAGATGTCCTCGTAATTCCCTTCTCGGTGAACGGTTTGGGTGATGGTAGAGGGTCGGTTGATTAGCCAAGTGTTGTAATTGTTGGGTTTATATTCTGTTAGTGTGATTTCTTGAAATTCGCAAGCACTGGCGAGGCTGATGTCGGATTGTGATGTTGTGCCATTGATTTGATGGGTGACGCTAATGGCACCATCATATTTGTGACTTTGATTGCAATTCGTGGCTATGGTGGTGTTGTATATGTTTTTCTTTGTCAGTTGTTCGGGATAATCGACATCGAACTCTTCTGCATGTTTGTCGGCCAGAAGGATATACACTTTGTCGTTGTGAAGGTGAGAATAGAGTTGATTGAAATAAGTTGAACGCGCCATGAGATGTCCAGTGGGGGCCAGTACTTTTTCTTCCGACAGGGCCAAATGAATGACATCGTCGGTATACTCGATAGTATATTCCTTTTTTGTTTTCTTCTGTAGTTGTCCATCACAGTAATCGTCTTGTCGTGTTCGGCTGAATCCGAGAACCCCTTTGCCGTCTCTATGTAGGAGGGCATCTTCGTAGAAGCATTTCATTTCTATTGGTTTGCCTTTGACGTTGTAGGTGGTCACTTTCTTCAATCCTCTCATAGGAATGGCAATGTAGTAGAGGTTGAAAAAGTGATCCAATCCGGTGGCAGTGAGTTGATAAAAATCGTTGTCTGAGGGATTGGCAAGATTGGGAGCAAGATAGTCGTAGTCAAATTCGGTTTTTCTTCCCATGCCATCGGTGATTTTTTTAACTTCGTGTCGGAGACGCATGGAGGGGAGTCGTGACAGTGTGTTAGGACCCAAGAATGCGAGTCGGTCTTGTCCTAGAAAATTGCCAAGGCATACGTTCATGTTATCGTATAGTCCGAAAGCTTGGACACTGATTTTTTGGCAATTTGTAAACGGAGCATCGGCGTTTTTATCATTGAGTGGGCCATAGAATACATAAAACAGATTATTCTTGTACAAGGCCAGGTCGGAACAGCCGTTCCCGTCGAAATCCCCGATTTTGATGTACTCGCTGCTATGGTTGGGCTGGTCAAGGGAAAACAGGTAGTCTCCTGGTGAACTATACGGGAAAGTGGGAGACAGGGGAAAGCCGTTTGGGTAGAAATGTCCTCCTTGGGAAAGATGGATTATCCAAGGCTGGGGATTGTTTTCTGTGAACAAGAGGATGTCGGTTAATCCATCGCCATTGAAATCGCCGGGAAAACAGTCATTCCAATCTTCTAAGGCAGCATTGTAAAACTCGTTGAAAGAAAAACTATTACCTGTTTTTTCGAGTTTTACGATAGAAGTGGTATGGTCTGCTTTCTTGTAGAGAATCTCGGTGGTGCCGTCCCCATCAAAATCGGATGTGAATAGCCTAGTGCCGTTGAGATTTCCCTCAAATTCATGCAATTGAATTTCCCCTGTTTCTTCGTCAAAACAAAAGATTTGTGCAGTCTCCAGGGCTTGGCCATTGCTGTTTACGGGCTGGACTAGGATGGCGTTTTTCCCATCGCCGAAGAAATCTCCAACGAGATGTGCCTCTTCCCAATTGCGTGGGATGAAACATAATGGTGTGACTTGTTTGTCAAAACCGAAGCCTCCAAAGGGGAACATGTCGCAGAGGTAGATCTCAGCGTCAATTTGGTCTGGGAAAGGAAATCCGTTGCGGATTCGGTTGGAAAGTAGAATGTCGTCATACCCATCCCCATTAAAGTCGGCTACCTGAATCCAACTAATGTTGGGACTTAAGTTGATGGATTGTACGAAATCAAAAGTCAAATTGCCATTAATGCCCTTGTTGACAAAAATATGGGCTGTGGCATACCTCCCTTCTTCGTTGGGCTGGAGCGTAATAATATCGGAATACCCGTCACCATTGAAGTCCCCGCTGTATTTTACCGCATTGACAAATGCGTTAGGAATGCCAGTTGTGGTTACTTGGTATTTAAGCTGATCCGATGAAATGGAATTGTAATTGTTGTTGGCCCATTGGATTCGCGTTGGGTTGAGATGCTCTTGTCCGGCTTCAAAACGGACTTCGGAGAGTAGGTGGTAGGGGAGACCGTTTTTTGGGGTCGGGTTTTTATAAATAAACTGATAGGAGTACATGACAGAGGCTCCGCTCCGTACCACAATTTCATCTAGTTTTTTGTCCATTTGGCAAACGAGATGGCCTACCATAGAGAGTTCAACGTCGTCACGGTTGCTGTAGTGGAACTCAACGGTAAATGTGGGACAGATTCTTTCATAGTCGTTGCCCGAATAAACAATTTCGTCAAGGGTATACCCGTGTGGCCCAATGGTATAGTGATAATCCATGTGGTTTCCGTTGCGGTCTTCCACTCGGCTCAAAAGCCAAATGCCAATTTCATTTTGCTGGCTGATGAAAGCTCTTGACTGGATGGTGTTCCCATAATACAGGAGGTTGCCTTCGGCGGTCCAGACTTTAAAGTAAGCAGGACCGTTGATGCCGGACTCGCAATAGGATACGATTTTGCTCATCTGGTCTTGTTCGGTGCGATAGGAAACGCCATCATTTCCGTAATTACCAGGTGTTACTTGCATCAATCGTTCGCCATCCAGACAGAATCGGTCGTTAGTGAAAGTGGTGCCACTGATATATCCGTCGTGGTAGAGCGTCCCTCCGGTCCTTGTGATGGACGAGGTCCCAGACAAATCCCATCCCCAACCGAGCAGTCCATTTCTGGATTGACTGTTGTAATTGATGCTGAGTTGGGGTTTCATTCCTCCGAGCCCTGTCGGTAGTTCAATGGGGATGGTATAAATGGCACCACCCAACAAACTGACGTCAACCAGACCACCCAACGATCCGACCACTCCACCGGTATTGTTTTGTGGCGTGCCACCAGTGATTCCACTCTCTGGTGGAAAAATACCATAAGCGTCAATATCTAAAAGTACTTCATGTCCTTCTTTGGGTTGTGCCTTAAAGCCGTCCGAAAGGATGATGTGACTGTTGGCAGTGTAATGATAATCCTTGTCGCTATCGAGGGTGTTCCATAACGTATAGCTTTGCTCTGCTAGAACAGTCAAGGGCGACAACAAAAAGAAGAGGACCAATAATCGGTGTTTCATGACGAAGGCTCCTTTCCGTACTAATTTTTTATGACTTTCCATGTCTCGTGTCCACGGGGACCGTCCACCTCAAGAAGATAGATCCCGTTGGGTTGGTTCGACAAATTGAACGTTGCCTTGTCGCCTGTGATGTGCTTTTCTTCCAACACGCTTCCTGAAACACTTAAAAGAGTTGCATGTATGATGATGGTTTTATCAGACTCATTTGCTTGTAGGCAAAACTCACCTGGGGTTGGGTTGGGGAACAAGGAAAACGCAGATGGTATGACAGCGGCAGTTGGCAGTTGGGGACTGACAATGCGCTCGAATATCAAGTTCCTTGACGACCTGTTTCCATTACTGTCGTAAGTGAATACGATGGAATCTTGAAACAGAGTTTTTTGGCTTTTTAGCTCATTGATTTCATCTTGCAATAGCAGAATATATCGGGTCAATTCTTCGATTTTTTGCAGCAAAGACGACTGCATTTCGTTTAAATCATACCCGCTAGTAAGCACTTCCTTTTCAGAGGGAAGACCAGGTAGATGCCGGTGGTCATCCAGATAGTTTTTGAGTTCCTCAAGCCCCATCAGTGGATAGTCGTCCGAAAAGACATAGTCGGGCCATTGCTTCACTTCCTTGATATAAACTTTTGTGGAGATGATGCCTCCGTTGACGGCTAGGGCATAGTCGTTAACGGTGTTGGTGGTATTGATACCAATTTTCCCGGAAAGCGTGATGTTGCCAGATTCTAGTTCTATAGTTTGAGGGGCATGGATCTCCAATGATTTGTCGAAATCGTTTTTTACATAGGTCGTTTTAGTGCCCAGGCCAATCTTTCCATCCGTGCACAAAAACAAAACATCTTTCCAGTTGGTGATGATGGAACCACGGGGCGTTTGATACAAGGCGGTACGGATGCTTAAGGCGGCATCATCGAAGTCGATAGCGAAGGATGAGCCTTCTCCGTCTCTTAGTTCAACTTCTTTTTCTCGTAATACATTGACGTAGAACGAAGGCCTATCATTGGTATAAAGCCGCATTTTCTTCTTTTCTTGAGGGCCAAAGCAATAATGATTTCCTTGGAGATTTAAAATACCTTTTCCAGCATTGAGTTCCATGTCTCCAGTTGCATCTACTGTGATATGGTGATTGCTGTCGAACAAATGGATGAAGGCTTGGTGACTTTTCTTGTCGGATGGTTCAATCATTACGCCAGCATCCTCGTTTCCGTCAGATCTAATGTGTAATTTGGCTTCAGGGGTGGTAATTGGACCAATGCACACCTTTCCAGTGTAATTGTTGTTTAACGACTTGGTGATGAGCATGGTGGGTTTGTTGCTATTGATGCCCAAAGCAATGCTGTTGGCTGTGCTGTTGGTTAAAGGATAGCTGGCAGTGGTGCCGGTGCCAATCACAAAGGCATTTTGCGTTGTCGCTTTGACGTAATTGCCTAAAGCCATGCTCCCGACTCCTGAGGCCGTGGCGGTATTGCCTATGGCTGTTGTGGTGGATTGGGTAGCTTTGCTGTTGTAGCCGAAAGCCAAACTGTTGCTGCCGGTGGCTTGTGAGGTGTAGCCACCGGCAAGCGAGTTGTTACCTGAGGCCGTGGTTTGTTTCCCGATGGCCGAGGCATTGGTTCCTGTTGCGCTACAATCACTGTAATGTACTTGCGCGAGGGATTGATAGGCAAATCCCAACAGGAACAATAGGAGGACATGTGAGATGAGTTTTTTCATAATTAATTGAATTTCAATATGTTAAATTATAGTTTTAAAGAATAACAGAGTGTCTTTGGGCTTGGAGCCAGTTTGGTGCTTTTCAACACTAGGGACTGGCTCTAGCCGGTTTTATGGAAGGATAAATAGCGTTCTACTTTTTGATGAACGTTGCTGAGAGCAAAGTCTTTTGATTCGAGTAGATGCGGTAGTGGTAGATGCCAGGCGCTAGTTTTGATACATCAAGATTCAGTAAATTGCCGTCTGGGTTTATGGGATAATCCATGAAAATGCGTCCTAGCAGATCTTTGACCCGGCATCGTGTTTCTTCGTTCGGGTTCATTTCAGTCAAAGGGATGTGCAGGAATTCGTCGCAAGGATTGGGAAAGGCATGGTTTGAAGGAATGATGTCGTTCTTCGTCACCGACCAAGGGATTCGGACGAAGTCTTCACGTCTCAGTTTCTTGATAACGGGAAGGGCAGTGGTAGCAAAAGGGGAGAAAATACAAGAGTCGTTTACAGTGAGGCATCCACCGTCAGAAGTGGGGAGGATGAGACAAGTGCGGTAGGACTCGTGGTCGTCATCGATATGGCAGCCTGTTATTTCCAATTGATGGTTGAGTTGGTACACGCAGGCTGAACCAGGATAATACCCCCATAGATGGGAATGGAAACTAAAGAAGAAGGTGCTGTCGTTGACTGCTGCCATGCATCGAGGCTGGGCTGCATCATCGATGGTGTCGGCTCTCTCGTTAAGCGGGAGGAGTTCTAGGATTTCTCCTTGAGTGTTGACTCGTGAAACCCGTAGTTTGTTGCGTTCGGCAGCCCCTATGCTGCTAAAGAAAAGGGCCTCGTCTTCAGAATACCAGTAGTCGGTAAAGCAGTCTCGATAGAGTGTGTGGTCGGTTTTTTCGGTTTGGTCTCTCCAGATCTGGTGTTCTTCGATATAGTTGAACGCTGTATCGAAAGTGATGAATGATAAGACTCCTCCATAGCCTGGAACAAGGCATAACAGTGTTTTGCTCTGTTCTTGATACCACATTTGTCGCACTTTGAAGTCTAGCAAGTAAGCGATAGGGTTAGGCTCGTTTTCAATGAGATAACGGTGACAGAGGGTGTCGCCAAGCGGATCGAATTTGAAGAATACGCCTCGATTGAATACCCCGTTATAGTCGTTGTTTTGAAGGATATAGGTGGCTATGATCACATTTCCATGACCATCGAGAATGCCTCTGCATTTTCCCCAAGAGTTGGACTCCACTTCGTTGCTATAATGCCGCTCTCCCAATAGGTTCAGGTCCTTGTCGAGGATGAGGGCCAGAAGATAATGACAGGTGTCATTGTAAATATCTCCTGCCACAAAGAGGTGTTTGTTGGGCATCCCAACAATGCAACTGGCTTTGGAGTAGTAGCCAACCTTATGGTATTTGAAGGACCCATGAGTCCCATCGGGGTTTACTCGAAAAACTATCGCGTCAGGGGTGTCTTTGTCCGACCCTTCTTGGCCTACAAAAAAAGCAACCCCATCCTCGTCAATCCATCCATCATGAAAATGGTTATAACCAGAAGGATGTGCACTGGGGTATCGGACTGTCCATTCCTGCGCTAGCAAGTATTGACAACCAAAGAGAAGTGCAGAAAGAATAAAAAGTTTTTTCATCATGACGTTTTTGTAATAGATTTCAGAGGAGGAGTCGCCTTTTCAAAAGAGACAAAGCTATTTACAGTTTAATTTACGAGACTTGTTACCGCCCCGAATTCTTCGATGCGCACACGTGCTTGAATGCCGTATTCGATGGCGTTGGAGTGAGTAACGGCATTCCCGTCTTCGGTTGCTATACCGTTGATCTCAATGGAGATGGGGCGGTAGCCGACCAAATGATATTGTTCAGGGATGATGTTTTGGATAACTTGTTTCTCCCCATTGTAATAATCGTTCATATACGCATGTTCAATGCAGAGATTTTCTGGATTTTGGTTGTAGTAGATACCAGAATAGGTTGATCCGTCGAAAACATAACGCTTTCTGTCAATATAGATGTTTCGATAGTTGTCGCTCGTCTCGACAAAAGGTTCAATGAGTTCGGCGTACAGTTTTTCTTGAAGCTGTTCATCAGCGCCGGACGGGATGTCTGGGTCATCGCATTTCCCAAAAGGAGCGGCAAATATCCAGTCGTCGTCAACATCAAAGGGGCCATCAACATGAAAGATGGGAGGATTGTAATTGGTGCGGTTGCCGGTTTTCCCTAAGAAAGTGACAGAAGTGCCTCTGCTTTCTTGTCTTACTTCTTTGATGGATAGTGAGATGAATCCTTTGTTCTCGAATTCATCGGACAAGAGGGCAGTACGAGCTTCGTCGGTGACTTGGTCGTATAATGCCACTGCATCGTATACCAAAACTTGTTGTTGGTCGTCGATGGGAATCGAAATAGTAAACTCATGATGGTGGATTTGGTCGTAATAACATTCTACCTCGGAGTAGGTGAGATTAAAGTGGTTTTCCACATCCCAAAGCGCATCAGAGAGGGAAAGAGTTTCATCGCTTTTCGTTTCAGGGTTGGCATGAACGTTCTCGATTTGTTTCCCAAATGAACGGAGTTGTTCGATGGCATTACTGGTTTGTACCGTGTTTTCGTCAGGACGGGTTTCTGTGGAAGTGTCTTTGTTGCAAGCAGATAGCATGGCTACAGCGCAACAGAGTGTCAGGATTTTAACAAAGTTTTTTCTCATAACGTTTAGATTTTTAAATTAATTTGTTTAATAACGTGGCATCTATTCGTTGGCAAAAATACAACCTGAAAAACCATTTGTCAAGTGTTTTTTATAAAAAAATTTAAAAAAAATCAATTAATTAATATAACTAGCTAATTCTAATATGATTGAATGAAATTTATATACCTATTTATTAATTAATAGTTTTTGAATTGTTGTCCTATTTTTGGGAAAAGCTGTATCTTTGCACCGATGAAAAAGATAGTCCTGATTGGTTTATTATTGGTGTTATTCGCCACAGAACTCATGGCCCAGCAAAAGGGGCGTGTTTCGGGTACTGTGCGAGATGGGGAGTCGGGTGAGACGCTTATAGGGGTGGCGGTGTATGAGGCAAAGCTTAAGACGGGTGCCACTACAGACGAGAAAGGCACTTATGAGTTGGAGTTGCCGATGGGCAACCACGTGCTCCAGTTCTCGTATATAGGTTTTCAATCTATTGAAAAACATATAACAATCGGACAGAAACCTCAGACTCTGAATATTCGTTTGGAGCCTGATGTGACACGGCTCAACGAGGTACAAATCACGAGCCAAAAGCCTGACCGTAATGTCAGCGAAATGGCCATGAGCGTGCAAAGTCTTGACATGATTACCATGAAGAAAATCCCTGCACTGATGGGAGAAGTGGATGTCATCAAGACCATTCAACTATTGCCTGGCGTGCAAGCGGCTTCAGAAGGATCGTCGGGCTTTTCTGTGAGAGGTGGTGGAACCGATCAGAATCTCATTCTTCTCGATAACGCGCCCATCTTCAATGCCTCGCATTTTTTGGGTTTCTTTTCGGTGTTCAACAACGATGTCGTGAAAGAGGCCACCTTATATAAAGGAGACATCCCTGCTTACTATGGTGGTCGACTTTCTTCGGTCCTTGATGTTAAGGTGAAAGACGATATGCCCAGGAAACTCTCCGGGACAGGTGGTGTGGGTCTTGTCACCAGTCGTTTGATGATGGAAATGCCTCTTTTTGAACAACAGACTTCGTTGCTGTTGGCTGGGCGTACTACCTATGCAGGTCTTGTGCTTCCATTTATGGGCGAGGAAGTGAAAGGTTCTGACATCTATTTTTATGATTTGAACGCCAAAGTGACACAACGTATCAATGACAATAATAGATTGTTCTTATCCGCTTATCGAGGACGAGATAAATTTAAGGTGGCGGATATGATGGGCCTCGGCTATGGGAATGCCAGTGCTACATTACGGTGGAATCATATTTTTGGCAATCGCTTGACCTCTAACCTGACCCTCCTTGGCACGAAGTTTAACTATGATATCGACATCTGGATGGATCCCTACGACTTCTCGCTACGAGCTGGATCAAAGAGTGCCCAACTGGATTACGACTTCACCATGCTTTGGAACGATGACAACACGTCACGTTGGGGAATCAGTACGGGCTTCCTTTCGTTTGACCAAGGCGAATTGGAGGACCGTGGTGGAGCCGTGGTTCAATATTTGGGACTTGACAGCGTTACTGTGGTAACTCGCAAGGCCTTGGAACACGCACTTTACTTCACTCACGACCAGAGTTTCGGTACCATTTTCTCGATGCGTTATGGACTACGACTCTCGTGTTTGCAAAATATCGGAGAGGAAGACTTTTACACCTTTGATGCGAACTACCATGTGGCGGACACCCTGCATTATGGCAAAGGCGAAATCTTCAATACTGAAATCCATGCAGAACCACGACTGGCAGCCATGTTTCGCATCGATGAGGTGTCATCTCTAAAAGCTTCTTATTCACGCACTTTCCAATATGCACAGGTGGCTTCGGCGGCTACGGGGGGACTCCCTTTCGATGTGTGGTTTCCCGTCAGTCCTAATGTGAAACCTCAACGTTGTGACCAGTATGCCCTAGGTTATTTCAGAAATTTCCATCACGATGCCATAGAGACTTCGGTGGAATTGTATTATAAGGATTTGGATCATGTGACGGATTTTAAGGATAACGCCATGACCTACGGCAACGTTTTGATTGATGGTGAGTTGCGTTTTGGTAAAGGCCGTTCGTATGGGGCTGAGTTTCTCATTAGAAAAAATACCGGTAAACTGACAGGGTGGATTTCATATACCTATTCTAGGACCTTTAGAACGATTGAGGGCATCAATTTTGGCCAAGAGTACCGCTCACCTTACGACCGCCCGCACAACTTTGTCATTGTGGCAAATTATGACATCACTCCTAGGCTCAGCGTAGCAGCCAATTGGATTTACAATACAGGCCAGCCAGTGACCTATCCTTTTGGGCAGTATACCCTTGGAGGCACCACCTATGCGATTTATAATGGGAGTCGTAATGAAAGCAGATATCCTTCCTATCATCGTATGGACCTGTCGATGACCTGGCAACTTCCTGACCGTCGGTGGAAACGTTGGGATAGTGAACTGAATGTGTCGGTGTATAACGTATATGCCCACCATAACACATGGGCAGTCACCTTCCGCCAGGACGGTGATGGTGGAGTAAAAACGGAACGGATGTACCTGTTCTCGGCAGTGCCGTCTATCTCATATCAATTTAAATTCTGAACGTGATGAAGAAATGGATGCTTTATATTGGGTTGGCTTTCGCGATGTTTTCGTGTCGTGAGGAAATTATGATTGACTTGGAGGAAGGCAATCCACTGATTGGGGTGGAAGGTTCGTTTACCGATGAATACAAACGTCACGAGGTGATTCTGAGTTATACGGCTGATTTTTATCATGCAGGCGAGATCAAAATGGTTACAGGAGCTAAGGTAGCAGTCACCGATGGTGTGGATACGATTCCGTTTGTTGAGCAAAGTGATCAACCTGGGCATTACTTGACCGATTCTGTCGCAGGGCGTAAAAACACCTTATATAAATTATTGGTAGAGGTATACGATGAAATCAATGGAGTGAAACAATATTATGCTGAAAGCTACATGAAAGACAATGTGGAGGAGATTGATTCCATAGTGCTCAAAAGGAGTTCGATTTTTCCAGGAGTGCCGATGTGGGATACGATTTATATGCTCTATCCTTATTTTCAGAGCCTTCCAGACCCATCCATTGTGTACATGATTAAGATCACAGAAGACTCTATTCCGATGAATGATACCTTGCTTCGCGTGACCTCCATTCCCATGGCAGGATATGCTGGTTATTATGTGAATGGGCCGGAGATGTTGGAAAACAACATGGAGATTCCTGTGGCCATGATGACAGAAAGTGAGTTGCATGACGGGAAACGCATCCGTTTGGATTTGTTGAGTATCCCGTCGGATTACATGATGTTTGTATTCAACGTGAAGATGGCCATGGGTAGCAACCCGATGATGGGGCCCCCTACCAATGTGATGACTAATATCCAGCCTCAAGGGGAGGCCGTTGGCTGGTTCTATGCCGCTTCGGTGGTGTCGAAGGAGATGATTTATCATCCTCCTCATTAAGATTTCTTGAAACGCGTGATAAACAAAATGAGGAAGTCGTTAAACTAATAATTAGTGTTATGAAAAGATTTACGAGAGCTATAGTAGCTATAGCGTTAATGGTTTTTGCGGTGGCTTGCAACCCCGAGGAAAATTCTAACAATGAACAGCCCAATTATCCGGAAGGTCCTTTTGAGGTCCCTGTAGGAGGTGTCAATGGCCTGTTTGCTGTGAGTCCGATACAACAAGTGTTTATTTCGCAAGGCAACCTGCAGTATCAGGCTTCGACCAACACATGGCGTTTTGCCGAAAATCAATGGAATTTTGTGGGAAGTTCTGTTGCTGCTGATAACTCCGAGCCGTGTGGGAACGTCGTTGGTAGCAGTAATCATGGCATCAGCAGTTCCTATGAAGGCTGGATTGACCTTTTCGGCTGGGGGACCAGTGGTTATAACAGCGCTTATATGCCATATACCACGAGCTATAATACAGAGGACTATTTTACTGGTACCAGTCTTACAGATGAAAATGCCAATATGGACTGGGGCGTATATAATCCTATCAGCAATGGCGGCAATCAAGCTGGAATGTGGCGTTCGATGACCAAAGAGGAATGGAAATACTTGCTTGACACTCGAACCACCACTTCGAATGTGCGTTATGCCAAAGCTGTTGTAAATGGCGTGAAAGGTTTGATGCTGCTGCCCGATTATTGGGATGCCAACGTGTTTGAACTAAATGGCAAGAATGATGGTAATGCGGCATTTGATGTCAATGTCATCACGCTCGATACATGGCAAAACGTTCTTGAACCTTCTGGTGTGGTGTTTTTACCTGCTGCTGGCAATCGTAATGGAACGGGAGTCAACAGCATCGATCAACATCTCAGTTCCACTGGTGGTGCGGGTTACTATTCTTCATCTACCAGGACCAATCTGGATGTGTCAGGCGTTTATTTTGGCTCTTACCATGTCACTCCCGGCGCAGGCGCGGGTGAAAGTAGCCGAGGCCTCTCTGTCCGCTTGGTGCATGATGCCTATTGAATCCTCCTAAACCCATTCGGAAAAGAGTGGGTGAAGGTTTTTGAAGGCATTATCAGTCTTAATTGAAAGAAAAAAAAGCCGCTCCAATCGGGGCGGCTTTTTTACGTTCAAAAGCCTAGAAATCAAGCCTCTTTCACGTTGTCCATGCCGACCTGGACGGCCTGCATGTTCAGCGGGATGAGCTTGTGGGCGCGCTCCGGCAGGGAGTGACGCAGACCCTCTTCGACATTCTTGTTGTCGATGATGGGACGCAGTTTCAGGAAAGCACCCAAAATGATCATGTTGAACACCTTGCTGTTGCCCATATCGGAAGCCAGTTGAGCACCTTCGATGGTGTAGATGTGGATGTCCTTACGGGTGGGCTTGTGGGTGATGCCGTTGGGATCATAGAGCAGGTAGCCGCCGGGCTTCACTTTGTCCTCGAACTTGTCGAGTGACTGCTGATTCAGAATGACTGCAGTGTCGAAAGCGTTGAGGATGGGGGAGCATACGCGCTCGTCGCTGACGATGACGGTCACGTTGGCCGTACCGCCACGCATTTCGGGTCCGTATGAAGGCATCCAGCTGACTTCCTTGTTCTGCATGATACCACTGTAAGCAAGGATCTTACCCATTGACAAGACACCTTGTCCGCCGAAACCGGCTATAATAATTTCTTCTGTCATTGCTTTGTCGTTTTTAGTTATTTCTTAATCAGCTCGAAATTGTCCTTGAGGTCGCCCAAAGGATAGACGGGCAGCATGTTGTCTTGCAACCACTTGTTGGCGTCGACGGCGCTCATCTTCCAGTTGGAGTTGCAGTTCGACACGATCTCAACGAAGTTGACACCGTTTTTGTTCTCAATCTGGTTCTGGAAAGCCTTCTTGATGGCTTTCTTGGCGTTACGCACAGCGGCGGGGCTGAACACAGCCTGACGGGTGACGTAGCGGGTGCCAGGAAGTTGGGCCAGCAGTTGGGTGATCTGGAGCGGGAAACCGTTGTTGGGGGTCCCGTCGGGCCACTGAGGCATACGGCCGTAAGGCGTGGTGGCGGTCTTCATACCGACCAGGGTGGTAGGAGCCATCTGGCCACCGGTCATGCCGTAGATACCGTTGTTGACAAAGATCATGGTGATGTTCTCTCCGCGGTTGCAGGTGTGGATGGTCTCGCAGGTGCCGATGGCAGCGAGGTCACCGTCGCCTTGATAGGAGAACACGACCTTGTCGGGCCACACGCGCTTGATACCCGTGGCGCACGCCGGGGCGCGACCGTGGGCGGCTTCGACGAAGTCAACGTCGAAATAGTCGTAGGCCATCACAGCGCAACCCACGGGGGAGACGCCGATGGTACGATCGTCAACGCCGAGCTCTTCGAGCACTTCGGCGATGATGCGGTGGACGGTGCCGTGTCCGCAGCCAGGGCAGTAGTGGAACGGTTTGTCCGTCAGCAGCTTTGATTTTTCATAGACCAGGTTTTCAGGCTGGATGATATCTTGGATTGTGATTTCTGCCATTGTCTTATTCTCCTATAATTTGTTTCTTCATAGCTTCGAGAACTTCTTCCGGGGTGTGGATGATACCACCGACGCGGCCAAAGTGTTCGGCCTTGGCGCGGCCGTTGCAGGCCAGCAGCACGTCTTCGATCATCTGACCACAGCTCAATTCGACTGAGAGGAATCCCTTGACACCCTTGTCGATGAGGTCGCGGATGGCTTGGGTCGGGTAGGGCCACAAGGTGATCGGACGGAGCAGACCGACTTTCAGACCGGCTTCGCGGCCGAGTTGCACGGACTTCTGGGCGATACGGGCGCTGGAGCCATAGGCTACGAACACGTATTCGGCATCCTCGCAGTTGATCATCTCGTAACGCACTTCGTTCTTGGTCACCTCAGCATATTTGCGCTGGAGGGCGCGGTTGTGCTCTTCCATGCGGGCTGAATCAAGGTCCAAAGAAGTGATCACACGGTGCTGTGTGCCACGCTTGCGGCCGGTGAGTGCCCAAGGATACTTGGCTTTGATTTCTTCTTCGGTGAGGCGGGCTTTCTGCTCAGGCAGGACCACCTTTTCCATCATTTGGCCGATGGCACCGTCGGAGAGGATGCAGCAGCAGATACGATACTTGAAGGCCAAGTCGAAGCCGAGGGCTACGAAGTCAGCCATTTCCTGTACGGAAGCAGGGGCGAGGACGATGTTGTGATAGTCGCCGTTGCCACCGCCTTTGGTGTTCTGGAAATAGTCGGCTTGTGAAGGTTGGATGGTACCCAGGCCCGGGCCGCCACGCACCACGTCAGCGAAGACGCAAGGCACTTCGGCACCGGCGATGTAAGCCAGACCTTCCTGCTTCAGGCACACGCCTGGGCTGGACGATGAGGTCATCACGCGCTTGCCAGCAGCACCAGCGGCGTACACCATGTTGATGGCTGCCAATTCACTTTCAGCTTGAAGAACGACCATACCGGTGCGTTCGTAAGGGTTCTGTTCCGACAGATACTCGATCACTTCCGACTGGGGGGTGATAGGATATCCGAAATAAGCATCGGCGCCGCAGCGGATGGCGGCTTCGGCCAATGCCTCGTTACCCTTCATCAGTTTTAATTCTCCCATTATGTAAGATTTTTTTGATTGTTAGACAATAGGTTTTGATTACAGGGCTTTCTTGTAAACCTTGATGACGCCGTCGGGGCAGGTGATGCCGCAGCTAGCGCAGCCGATGCAGGCTTCGGGGTTCGCCATGAAGGCGTAATTGTAACCTTTTCCGTTAACTTCTTTTGCCAGTTCGATGACCTTGCATGGGCAGGCTGTGATGCATACGCCGCAGCCTTTGCAACGCTCGATGTCAACGACGATGGCTCCTCTGAATTTTGCCATATTGTTAAAATTTTAGTTGATTGTTTGTTTCTTTTTTTAGGTCCACGAAATTACGGTTTTTATTTGAAATAGGTATTACTGGGATTTACTATTTCGATAGAAAATCCTAATTTAGAATGATTATAAAGAAAGGATGGCTGTTAGCCTTGAATAGAGTGGCTTTGGATGGCTTGATACAACTCCGGCAACCGTCTGGCAATAATCACTGGCCGGCCGTTCTCCATGAAGCAGTGGGTACTTTGGCCGAGGCAGACGACCTTGCCGGCGCAACGCATCGTGTAGGTGAACTCGAACTTGAGGTCCTGCATGTTGCTGATGGCGACCTCGACTTCAATTAGGTCTTTGAACGTGGTGGGATGCTTGTAGCTGCAACTGATGGAGATAACAGGTGAGACGACCCCCTCGGCCTCGATGCGGTCGAAACCATAGCCGATGCTGTCAAGGAAATCCACTCGGGCCTCTTCCATGATACGGACATAATTGGAGTGATGGGTGATGCCCATGCGGTCGCATTCGTAATATTTAACTTCGTGTTTGTAGATATGCATATCAAATCGATTTTAATGTTTCTTCAAATAGTGCTCTGAGTTTCGGCTTGTCATCGATGAGGTCGTGAAGTCGTTCTAAGCGTTCGGCGTTAGGTGAGTCGGGGAACCAGAGCTTCAGGTAACCGTTGCGGCCGTATTTTTCATGAAGGTGGGTGAGCATGCGCTGGTATTGCTCCTCATGACTGAGCTCAGGATAATGGTCCAGACCATATTGCACAGTGCGCCGCACGATGGTCACCGGGTCGATGAAACGGTCGGCCTCGGCCACAATGCGACCGTAAATGGTGCGTGGTGCTTGCTTGGCCGAAGCGCGATGGTCCTCGGCGGCATCGGCCATCACAAGGATTTGTTCTTCGGTGAACCATCGCCTTAATTGTGAATCGGCCTTGATGATTTGGGCAGAAACCTCATGATGATGCTCACGGCCATCGCAAAGACCTGTGTCGTGATAGGCGGCAATGGTGTAAACCATATCGATGTCCACGTCCAATTTAGATGCAATGTCCAAACTCTGTTGAATGACCATCATCACATGGTCACGTTGGTGGGCCTGGTCGAAATGGTCGTAACGAGGAATGATCTCCCGCTCAATGTATCCCTTTAACTCTAAATTCATAATTCTAAATTAATAAAATCATGATATCTCTTTTATAAAACTCATGAACAAGGGATGGGGGTGAAGCACCGTAGAAGAATACTCAGGATGGAACTGGGTGCCGATGAACCAACGGTGGCTGGGGATTTCAACGATTTCTACCAATCCGCTCTCGGGGTTGGTGCCGACGCACATCATGCCGCTCTTTTCGTATTCGTCTTTGTATTTGTTGTTAAACTCGTATCTGTGGCGATGCCGCTCGCTGATTTGCGAAGTGCCGTAGATGTCATAAACGCGACTGCCTTTGAGTAACTCACAATCGTATGCACCCAAACGCATGGTGCCGCCCATGTTAGTAATGGTTTTCTGTTCTTCCATCATGTCGATGACATTGTGCGGGGTGTCTGCCATTTCGCTTGAATTGGCATCCTTATAGCCTAAAACGTTACGGGCGAATTCAATGACCATCATTTGCATACCTAAACAGATGCCAAAAGCAGGAAGGTTGTTGACACGTGCATACTCTACAGCGACAATTTTTCCTTCGATGCCGCGTCGCCCGAATCCGGGGCAGACCAAAATGCCTGCGACATCGGATAGCTTCTCGGCGACATTCTCCTTGATGATGTGCTCGCTGTTAATGAAATCGATTTTCACCTTCACGTGGTTGTAAATGCCAGCCAGAATAAGGCTTTCGCGGATGCTCTTGTAGGCATCTTGGAGATCGTATTTGCCTACCAGTCCCACGTGGACTTCCTTGGTGGCCGTGCGCTGGAGTTCCAGGAAACGATGCCAGCCTTCCATTTTCGGTGTCTCGCCCACAGGTATGTCGAACTTCCTTAACAAGGCCGCATCGAGTCCCTGGTTTTGCATGTTGACGGGTACGTCGTAAATGCTGGGCAGGTCTTCGCTCTGGATTACGCAGTCGAGCTCGACATTGCAGAACGAGGCCACCTTTTGGCGGATGCCGTCGGAAAGGTGCTTCTCAGTACGAAGGACCAAAACGTCGGGCTGGATACCAGCTCCTTGCATCTCTTTGACGGAGTGCTGGGTAGGCTTGGTCTTGAGCTCGTCGGCGGCTTTGAGGTATGGCACGTAGGTGAGGTGTACGCTGACGGCGCGGTTGCCCAGTTCCCATTTCAACTGTCGGATGGCCTCAAGGAAAGGTGCCGACTCAATGTCGCCGATGGTGCCTCCGATTTCTGAGATGACAAAATCGACTTCGTCATTATGTTGGAGGATTCGGTGTTTGATTTCATCAGTGATGTGAGGCACCACCTGGATGGTCTTCCCAAGATAGTCGCCGTGTCGTTCCTTGTCGATGACCGCCTTGTAGATCTTGCCGGTGGTGACGGAGTTGGCTTGGGTGGTACGGATGCCCGTGAAGCGTTCGTAGTGGCCCAAGTCGAGGTCGGTCTCCATGCCATCCACGGTGACATAGCACTCACCATGCTCGTAAGGGTTGAGTGTTCCTGGGTCGATGTTAATGTAGGGGTCGAACTTCTGGATGGTGATGGTGTAGCCTCTGGCTTGAAGCAGTTTGCCGATGCTGGCAGAAATAATGCCTTTACCGAGGGAGGAAACCACGCCTCCCGT
>CAMHFN010000018.1 GCA_946184615.1 uncultured Bacteroidales bacterium | reverse complement strand
AGGTCGCCGCCCACCCATACGAAAAAGCCCGCCAAAAGCGGGCTTTTTCAGTTTTTAGTTCTCTCGCATTATACTCCTATAAGATTTCTCACCACCCACCAAAGTAAAAACACCGATAGAATCACCCAACAAGCCATGCTGCTTGAAAGTGCGGAGTGGATCTTCCCTTCCTTCGGGAAAACAATAAGCGCCAATACGTAAAGTAGCGAAGGAAGTAGTATGTAGTTGTATTGGATGCCTTCCCAAATATGGCCGTTCAGAAAACTATGGATCGCTCGCTGAGAGCCACAACCTGGACAATAATACCCGGTCACCAACCAAAATGGACACTTGGGAGCCCATCGACTATGGGTGGGATCGAAATAATGATAGAGAATAAAACAACAAGATAATCCTATGATCCATAAGATGATCTTGTAAAACCATTTCATGCTTGAAATTTATCTATAGTACCGAAGTTCATCGAGGAAGCTTTCTCCCATTATCGATACTCCCCAAAATACCAGGGCAAAGTAGGCAAGGATGACAACGCCACCTGTAATCGCACTGACCAACATCCAGGTCTTGGCTTTCTTCGACGAATCAAGGGCAGCTTGGTAATTACCTTCATTCCAATGACTATCCACCTTGGCTGAGAAGACAATGGCTGGAATGCCAAAGGGAAGACAGCAGAAAATGGTGGCCAGAATGGACCAAACCAAATAATTGGAGGGCTTCGGGCCTATGGGCTGTTGATTTACGGGTTGCGGTTGAGGCTGTGGCTCCGGCTGAGCGTAGATAGGTTGTTCTTCGGGAACAGGAGCCCCGCAATTGGTGCAGAACTTGCCACCATTATCGATGGCCTTTCCGCATTGGGTGCAGAATCGTACCATAAGTCAATTGAATTAATGTGTTAAAACCACAAAAATAAAAAAAATTATAGATGCATGGCAAATGACGCCAAAATAATTCCTGCTGCCATGGAAGCATTTAATGATTCGGTGACGCTTCCAACGGCTCTAGGAATGGTGATGGGATGAGTGATTAAAGGCAATACCGACGGCCTGATGCCATGTGATTCACTGCCAATGACGATGATGCCTTCGTCCCATTGTTTTTTTTGGAAAATGTTCTCGCCTTTCAACAAAGCTCCGTAAATGGGTCTGCCATTGCTCCTTGCCGTTTCTAAATAGGGTTCCAAAGGGGTGTACGTAATAGACATTCTGAAGACAGATCCCATGGTTGCCTGAATGACTTTGGGATTCCAAAGTTCCACGCTGTCTTCGCTGCAGATGATGTGACGGATGCCAAACCATTCCGCTGTCCGAATGATGGTGCCCAGGTTTCCAGGGTTGGCGATGCCGTCCAAAGCCAATACCATACCCTCGTCTTGGTTGATGTTCTGTTCAGGTATTCTCACCACTGCGAGGATCCCAGGCGGAGTGTCGAGTGTGCTCATTTGTTCCATCTGAACCTCGCTCACCGGTTCTAGACGCTCATCATGAAAATCATGTTCTTCCAAAAACTGCTCGGTGGCATACAGCGCTTGGACCTCGAAGGTCGAGCCAAGAAGCTCTTCTACAGATTTCTTGCCTTCAACGATGAAAAGCCGATACTCTTTTCGGTATTTCGCTTGTTTTAAGGACTGGATGGTCTTGATGGTATTCTTAGTAATCATGACGCAAAGATAAATAAATAAGACTGCCGGTGTGGGCAGTCTTATTAAAATATTGAATCTGTCGTGCCGTATTATTCAGCGACCACTTCAAATTCGATTTCGGCCTGGACTTCTTTGTGGAGTTTGATCTTGGCTTTGTAAGTGCCGAGTTCCTTCACAGCGTCTTCGTTCATCACAATTTGCTTGCGATCCACTTCGATGTTGCAGGCTTCCTTGATGGCGTTGGCGATTTGGATGGAGTTCACGGAACCGAAGATCTTGCCAGTGGCGGCAGCCTTGGCACCGATGGTGAGCTTCAGCCCTTCAAGAGCTTTGGCCTTCTCCAGAGCCTCATTCTTAATCTTTTCTTCCTTATGAGCCTGTTGACGGATTTCTTCAGCCAGCATTTTGCGGTTTCTTTCCGTTGCCAGGACAGCCATTTTGTTAGGAATCAAATAGTTGCGGGCATAACCATCTTTTACGGTGACGATTTCGTTCTTGTAGCCCAAGTTGGCGATGTCTTGTTTCAGAATAATTTCCATTTCAAATCCTCCTATTATTTCAACATGTCAGCAACAAACGGCATGAGGGCAAGGTGACGAGCTCTCTTGATGGCTTGTGCAACTTTCTTTTGATACTTGGTTGAGGTGCCAGTGATGCGGCGGGGCAAAATCTTACCTTGCTCGTTCACAAACTTCAGCAAGAAGTCGGCGTCTTTGTAATCGATGTACTTGATGCGGTTCTTCTTGAAGCGGCAGTATTTCTTTCTTTTGGTATCGACTGCGATAGGAGTCAAATATTTGATGTCGTTATTGGGTTGTTGTGCCATTTTTCTACGTTTTTAAATGTTAAACATTAGGCTTGGGCTTCAGCTTGTTCCTGAGCTTTCTTGCGTTTCTTCTCGTTGTAGGCAACAGCGTGCTTGTCAAGCTTCACCGTCAAGAAACGGAGAATGCGCTCGTCGCGCTTCAGCTCGGTCTCGACATCGGCAATAACGTTACCCTCAGCTTTGTACTCTATCAACTGATAGAAGCCTGTGGATTTCTTCTGGATCGGGTATGCAAGTTTACGCATGCCCCAGTGCTCTTCATGAACGATTTCTGCACCAGCTTGGGCCAGATAATCTTCATACTTCTTTACCGCTTCCTTCATCTGATCGTCAGACAAAACGGGAGTTAAAATGAAAACGGTTTCGTACTGATTCATAGTTAATTTACTGATAATTAATTAGTTAATAAGTTTTACACTTGCTTTAAAAAGCGAGTGCAAAGATAGTTAAAAATCTTTAATAAACAAGTAGTTGCCCGAAAATTATTTTTTGTAGAGATCGAACAAATCCATGTTGGTCCATCTCGTGGGCTTTAAAGTGTCGTCCGTCATGGTGGCATCGAGGTTGCTGACCCTTCCTTCCAAACTTAGGTTGACAAAGGTGCAGAAGAGGTCGACAGAACCAGGAAACCACGAGGCCACTTCGTGTCCAATGCCTTCGAAACGGATGAACCAGTGAGGGATGCCTTGTTTTTTCATCTTCTTGTCGATGGTCTTGGAGCCAAAGAGTTTGGCGTGGAAGGGTAGTCCGAAACTCTTGTATGCCACGATCTTATCCTTGGTGCCGTGCATCAACAGGGTAGGTGCGGGGGCATTTTCGTATTTCAAATCGCTCTTTTTACACATGACTCCACCTGCATAGGGTATGATGGCCGCAGGTTTCCAGTCTTTGGGCAAGGAAGAAACCAAAGGCAAACCATTGGCTCGGCAATAGTCGAGTTGCAATACGGTGATAGCTCCTGCAGAACTGCCAGTTAATGCGATTTTTGATGGATTGATGTCGATTTCCTGAGCGTGTTCAACCACCCACTTGATGGCTTCAGCACAGTCTTCCGTGGCAATGTCGATGCAATATTGGAATAGGTCGTCGATCTCAACAAATCTGCTGTGGCTGGCCACCATGACACTGTCTTTTAACCCAAGTCGGTAGTCGATGTTAATCACCGTGAATCCTCGCTTGACCAGCGAGTCAGCCAAGGCGGTCTGATAGCTGTCATCGCGTTTCCCAACAACGAATCCTCCACCGAACACGGAGAGTACTGCAGCCTTGTCTTGTCTTGCAACAAGTGGTTTGTGAACATCCAGATACAAAGTCGAGTCGCGCTCAACATAAGGGTAGGTGGTCTTCGTCTGTCCTGCCAAAGGGATGACGCAGAAAAGGAACAAAACGAAAAGGATGAGTAACGGTCGAGTGTTTTTCATGGATTCAAATTATTTAAGAATAGGGGTTAAGCCCACCCGTAGTTCCGGCATCGGGCATTTGGTGTCGCGTTCCACAATTAGGGTCTTGAGGCTGGCGAAGGGGAGAATCTCCGCTTCAATATCCTTTAATGACCGGTTGGAACCGAAATAGGCTGGGGCGAAACACTCCCAGAATTTGATGGAAGTGGCCTTGTCCATGTGGAAGGTCTCCTTGATGAAGGCCTCGTCGGAAAGGACGCAGCAAAGATACACCATGCCGACATCGAACAGATGGTTGCCGTAACAGAAGTCGCCGAGATCAATGAAATAGCGTTGGTCGCCGACAAAGATGGCGTTTGAGAATTGGAGGTCACCGTGGATGGCCGTGTCCTCGTCGGGAACCTCTGTGATGAAGCGGCGCAGTTTTTCCTTTTCCTCCGCAGTGAAGAACGAATTCTCATTCAACAAGCGGTAGTAACGGTCCTTCACATTCTCGAACTGCGTGGTGTCGACGCGAGTCGCGTGTAACCCCAAGCACATCTTGGCGAATTCTTCAGCGTACTGCTGAACCTTTTCTGGATGGTCGCCGGTAGCCCTAGAATAGGAAGTCTTGCCCAAAATCCGCTTGAACCGGATACCGTAACGGCCATCCTCAGTAACCACATACTCTCCGGGTTCAGGAGTGGGAATGCCAATGGCATACACCTTGCGGGCGAGCATCATCTCATCCAAAGGCTGTTGAATCTTACCTGGAAAGTAGAGCTTGAGCATTACCGAAGGGTCGGTCTTGTGATCGTAGCTCTCGCCGTTGGCACCGCCGCCGGAGAGCGTGTAGTCGTTGAGTGTTATCTTGATAGCGTTCATTTTCCTCGTTGATGGTTAGGCAAAAATAGAAAAAAAACATCGGTTTTTGACAAGTTTTTGTATTTTTGTATTATGAAATTGGTTTGCAAACCGTTTGATTGACAGAAAATGAAAAAAAGATTTAATCCAATCAAAGACAAAAGCAGCGAAATCATCAATTACTTGATGGCTTCGCCAGATATGCCTGAGGATGAGGCCTTGCGCTTTAAGTTGCAGCTTTCCATTGAAGAGGTCGTCGAAAATGTAGTTCGTTATGCTTATGAAGGGGGTATTGGTTGGCTTGAGGTGAGTACCCATCTTGATCATGATACGCTCATCCTTACCATTGAGCTGCGTGACGCAGGTGTGCCTTTTAATCCCTTGGAACGTCCCGATCCTGATGTCACCCTGGCAGCGGAAGACCGTGACACGGGCGGACTGGGCATCTACCTCTGCAAAAAAATGATGGACAACATCAGCTATCGTTACGAGGACGGGAACAATGTGCTAACAATGACAAAGAGAATTTAGAAGTTAGAGATATGGAAGTGATTATTAATAAACAAGAAGGAAAGACGTTGGTAGAGCTTAAAGGTAGGATCGATACTACCAATGCCGAACAGTTCCAACGGGACGTCAATCCCTTGATGGAAGCAGACCAACTGGATATTGATATTGATTGTGCGGGCTTGGATTATACCTCATCGCAAGGGTTGCGTACGTTCTTGATGCTGCAGAAAAGCGTCAACGCACGGGGAGGCCAACTTGTGCTGCGCAATATGAATCCCATGGTGAAGGAAGTGTTCGATATTACTGGATTCTCCAATATCATCACGATACTATGAGGCTCGACATGCACAGTGAAATGATACTCGATGAGTATCGCGCCCAACTGCCGGTTTTTGAAAAACTGAAATCGGTTGTTTTGGAGCAGTTAGGTCATTGCTTGAAGGAAAACAACATCATTGTTTCTGGTCTCGAAGCTCGTGTCAAGACGGAAAACAGCCTAGCTGGAAAACTTGAACTTAAAGGGTATAAATACCATTCGCTTGACGATATCACCGATATTGTAGGGGCGAGAATCATCACTTTTTATAGTGATGAAGTGGATTTGATCTCTGGATTGGTGGAGCGGATTTTTGAAGTGGACTGGAGCAATTCGGTTGACAAGCGCAAAATGCTTGAAACGGACCAGTTTGGCTATATGTCGCTTCATTATGTTTGCCGCATCCCTGAGTCGGTGTGCAAACTACCTGAGATGCCAGAGCTGAACCGGGTTCGGTTTGAGTTGCAGATGCGAAGCACGTTGCAGCATGTGTGGGCCAACATGTATCACGACATGGGCTATAAAAGCGATGTGGAAATCCCTGTCGAATATCAGCGTAACATGAATCGCTTGGCGGGAATCCTTGAACTTGCCGACGAACAGTTTAGCTTGATCCGTCGCGAAATCAACGACTATCGTCGCAATGTGCAGTCGTTGGTGGCTTCGGGCAACTTCAATGAGGTGCCTCTTAATGGTGACACTTTCCGCAGTTATTTGGAACTAAAGCCTTTCCAACGATTGGCTGAAAAAATAGCAACGATCAACCAGGCGGAAATCTATGAGGATTCTTTGATGCCTTATTATAAAGTGCTTTACCTGATGGGCATGAGATCCATTGGCGATATTGAAAATATGCGCAATGCGTACAGCGAAGGGGCTTATCAGTTAGCACTTCTCCAATTGGCAGGAACGGGTCTTGACATTTTGGCTTGCTCAGTAGCCTTGCAAAACCTTTGCATTGTTTATATTCTTAAACAAGGCTTTGGAGAGGCTGGCTTGATAAAACTGTTTGATCTTCTTTATGGGGAAAGTGGCTATAATGCGCATCGAGCCCATCGTATCTATGAACAAGCACAAAAGATAAATCTCATACAATGATATGAACAATCCTCTTGACACCAAGCTTTTTGACAAGGCCGTCGCTTTTGCCCTCAAAGCACATAGTGGCACGGAACGCCGCGGCAAGGCTTATCCTTATATCATTCATCCTATGGAGGCCGTCAGCATCGTGGCCACCATCACCAACGACCCAGAGATGCTGGCAGCAGCGATGTTGCACGATACAGTGGAAGACACGGAGGTGACCCTGGAACAGATCCGGGAACAGTTCGGGGACCGAGTGGCCGATTTAGTGCAACATGAAACCGCCCCGCTTTCGGAAGATGCACCATGGCGTACACGAAAAAAAGCACAACTCGAACAACTCGCCCTAGCGCCTTATGATAGCAAGGTGGTGGCTCTAGGGGACAAACTCTCCAACATGCGGGCGCTTGCTGCTGATTACAAAGCCATTGGCGATCAACTGTGGAAACGATTTCATGCCCCCAACGGAAAAGAAGATATTGCTTGGTATTACAATTCGTTGGCCGAGGCTATGTCGGATTTGTCAGCAACGCCTGCTTACCAAGAATTTAAAGATTTGATTCATATAATATTTTGATATAAATCACCTATACCTCGATACAACGCAGGAGTCATAACCCTTATAGGGATTGGAGCATCTTCTCTAACATAAACGTTGCGGCATGGCCATCACCAAAGATCTCGGGGAATTGGACGGGTGGGTGTTGTAAATAGTGTCGGCTGGTTTCCAGAATCGTTTTGCTGTCGGCATCAGTCAAGGTGGCAGCACCAGTCTCCACAATCTCTACCCATTCTGTTTCAGGACGCATGATCACGCATGGTTTCTTGAAGAAATAGGACTCTTTTTGCACTCCTCCGGAGTCGGTGATAATTAGACGGGCGTGTTTTTCCAGTTGGATCATCTCAAGGAAAGAGACGGGCTCGATGACGATTACATTATCGGCATGGAAATGTGCTGCTTTCTTACGTGTCCTTGGGTGCATGGGCAGTACGATGGTGATTTCTTTCGAGAGTTCAGTGAAGGCATCCAGAATGGCATTCAACCGTTCGGGTTGATCGGTGTTGCTGTCGCGATGCAAGGTTGCCAGCACGTATGGCTTCCCCTCTAAATTCAGATGTTTCAGCAATGTCACTCTTTGGTCGGCTAGGGCAGAGAAGTGCAGACTGTTGTCGTACATGATATCACCACAGTGGTACACTTTGGGATTGTCGATCGTGTAAGGCCCCGTGTTGTCTATCTTGAAACCTTCTTTGGCCAAGTTGTCGCATCCAGCTTGGGTGGGGGAGAAGAGTAGGGTAGAGCAGTGGTCGCACACGATGCGGTTGATTTCTTCAGGCATGCTTTTATTGAAAGAACGCAGACCTGCTTCAATATGGACGATGGGTACGTGGATTTTGGAGGCGGCTACGGCACCAGCCAAAGTGGAATTGGTATCGCCGTAAAGCACAATGCAGCTCGGGTTTTCATCCAACAATATCTTTTCTATGCCTTCCATCATTCGCGCGGTCTGAACACCGTGAGAAGCGGAGCCCACATGGAGGTTGTAATCGGGGTGGGGGATGCCTAGCTCGTCAAAAAACACTTGTGACATATTCTCATCGTAATGCTGTCCGGTGTGTACGATGACTTCTTGGATTTCGTCGGCAAACTGCTCTTTGATGGCGCGACTCAATGCAGCTGCTTTGATGATTTGAGGTCGAGCCCCTATGATGGTAACGATTTTCATACTTTAGGAATTCATCATGCCTTGTTCGGCGAAGCTAAAATACGAATTTTCTCCGATAATGAGATGGTCAAGCACGTTGATGTCCAAAATTTTTCCGGCAGAGACGATCTTTTGGGTCAATTGCTTGTCCTCGGTGCTGGGTCTGGCCACTCCAGAGGGGTGGTTGTGACATAGCATGATGGCTGTTGCTTCTTTCAGCAGGGCATTTTTGAAGATGACTTTGGGATCGGCCATGGTGGAAGTGATGCCACCGATGCTGATGCGTTCCATTTTGATGATTTTGTTGCCTTGGTTGAGGTAGGCTACCATGAAGTGTTCTTTGCTTGGATCATCGATGAGGGGTAGAAAGCTCTCGTAGGCTTCTCTGCTGTTGTTGATGGATTGCCGCTCTTCGGGAGAGGTGAGACTCCAACGTCGTCCCAACTCGAGGGCGGCCATAATACTGACGGCTTTGGCTTCGCCTATGCCTTTGTGCTGCTTGAGTTCATCGATGCTGAGTTTCGATAGGTCATAGAGTTTGTTGTTGACGGTGTTCAGCACTTGTCGAGCCAGTTCCACGGCAGAAAATTCCCCGTTCCCAGAACTGATGAGGATGGCGATGAGTTCGGCGTTACTAAGGGCCCCTTTGCCTTTGCTGATCATCTTTTCGCGAGGACGATCGTCGGCAGCCCAGTGTTTGATGGTTTTGCGCTCGTTTTCAATCATAATCTATAAACATATAAAAAAACGCTCGCAAGTTACGTAAAAGTTATTAAACAATACTAAAAAACCTCCCCTAAAAACTAGGGGAGGCCAACGTTATGATGAAAAAACTTTAATTAAGCCAACTTGGCGGTATATCTCGAAAGCTTTGACTTCAGGTTACCGGCTTTGTTCTTGTGGATGATGCCACGCTTGGCAACCTTGTCGATGATGGAGTACATCTTCGGCAGTTGGTTCTCAGCCTCTGACTTGTCGGTAAGGGTTCTGAATTTTCTGACTTCGTTACGCATGGCTTTGGCATAGTAACGGTTATGCAGACGTCTCTTTTCGGTTTGACGAATACGCTTGAGTGAAGATTTGTGATTTGCCATTTTCTAAAACTCTCTTTTTAATTCTTCTTTTTCTTTTCGGGCTGCAAAATTACGACTTTTTTTGATACGCACAATTAATTTGTGATATTTTTTTGCTTTTTATGCTTCAAAAGTCATCTTGTCTTCGTTCGTTTTATTCAGTATCTCTTTGAGAGTCAATTCGATGAATGTGTTTCTTTCAAGGTTTTCCCCACTGGTCTGGATGGGGATGTAGTTTTCTCCGTATCCTCGGGCGATCCCTTTGGAATCAATGCGTTCAATCAATAACTTTTGAGTGTGCCCTTTCATTTGTTCGAAATACTTGATTTTGTTTTCCAAAGAGATGGTTCGCATGATCTCGCTACGGTGACTCTTTTCCTGTTCGGGCACTTGGTTGGGCATGACGGCGGCTTTGGTTCCGGTGCGTTTGGAGTATTTGAAGGTGTGGATATGGCTGAAGCCAATCTCTCGTGCGAAGTCGCAACTTTCCTTAAAGGTCTCTTCGGTCTCGCCAGGGAATCCCACGATGATGTCGGTGGTAAGGTTGAAATCGGGACGGAAGGCCTTGATGCGCTGGCACATCTCACGGAACTGTTTGGCGGTGTAGAATCGGTGCATCCGTTTCAGCGTATCTTCAGAACCGCTTTGGAGGCAGATGTGCATGTGGGGTGCCAGTTTCTCGTGCTGGAACAGTTGCAGGAACCGGTCGCTGAACTGGTCGGGCTCGATGGAGGAGACACGAACCCGGAAATCGCCTTTTATATTAATAATGTGTTCCACCAAGGTTTCAAAGTTAGTGTCATCATCATGGTAACGCCCCATGTTGACACCGGTCAGCACCACTTCCTTGAAGCCGTGGTCCACTACTTTTCGTATGTTTTCGTAGATGTCGTTGGCGGGGCGGCTGGTGGATCTGCCTCTGACCATGGGGATGATGCAGTAGGAGCAGAAGTTGTTGCAGCCATCATGGATCTTGATGAGGCTGCGGGTGTGGAAGGTGTCGTAGGCAGGCTGGTAACTGAACAAGTCGCGGTCGTAGCCTTCTGGGTCGCTTTGGCCCTTGCGGAAATGCTCCTCCACGATGTCGAAAATGGCGGACTTGCGTTCGTTGTCGATGACATAGTCGGCGATGCCCTCCTGGATCAGCTCCTCTTTTCGGTGATTGACCATGCACCCTGTGACCACGATCAAAGCCTCGGGATTCTTTCTCCGAATCTGATGGATGGCTTGGCGGCATTTCTGGTCGCTGGTGTTGGTGACGGTACAGGTGTTCACCACGAAGATGTCGGCCTCCCCGGCATCCACGACCTCGTAGCCCCCTGCTTTGAAACGCGAGGCCAAAGCATCGGTTTCAAAGAGGTTGACTCGGCAACCTAGTGTTTTGAAAGCCACCTTCATCCTCGTCTTTTATCTTTCAGTTCCCCCTCAATCGACAACGCCGTCGCCGAAATTACCTTCACTGTCACAATCTGCCCAATAAGACTTTCGTCACGCGAAGCAAACCGAATCACGATCTTGCCTTCGGTGTGACCAGTGAGATACCCGTTCTTGCGGTCGAAGTCCTCTACCAGCATCTTCACGGTGGTACCGACCAGGGCTTGGTTATAGACCAAGGAATGCTTCATCAATTCTTCGGTAAGGCGATGGTAGCGCTGGCGTTTGACCTCCTTGGGAACGTCATCTTCCCACTTGGAGGCCACGGCGCCTTCGCGTACGCTGTATTGGGCAATGTATGCCATGTTGTATTTGAATTCCTCCATGGCCTTGCGGGTGTTCTCGAACTCCTCCTCGCTCTCGTGGGTGAAGCCTACGATGATGTCGGTGAAGAGGGTGGCAGTGGGCAGCACCCTACGGATGGTCTGGATGATGTGACGGTAGCGCTCCAGATTATGGTGGCGGTTCATGCGCTGCAGCATCACGTCGTCGCCTGACTGTATCGGGATGTGGATCTGCTTGGCCAGGCAGTCGTACTGGGCCATCACCTCAATGATCTCATCCTCCATGTCACGGGGATGCGGCGCGGTGTAATACACCCAGAACTCCTTGCCTGAAGCCTTTCCGTACTCGCCGATGCGACGTAGCAGTTCGGCAAAGTTGATTTCCTCGCCTTTCTTGTCAAGGCCATACGAATTGACATTCTGTCCCAGCAACGTGATGCTCTTGTAATCTTTCTCCACCAACTCTTTCACCTCGGCAAGAATCTCTTCCGACGGACGGGAAACCTCCCTACCTCGGGTGTAAGGCACGGCGCAGTAGGTGCAGAAGTTATTGCATCCGTTCTGGATGGGGATGTAAGCCTCGAAGCTGGAGGCGCGCATCGGGTTGATTTCCCAGAAAGGCTCCATGTTAGCCGAGGGGTTCACCTCTTTCATCGGAGTGACTACGCCGTACTGGCGGATCATCTCTGGCAGTTGCGGCAGCTCGTTCATGGTGAACACCAGGTCAAACAGCTTCAAGAAACGCACTCTGTCGGCAGGCAAGATGCAACCTGAGACAAAAGTGATGACATTCTTGCGATTCTTCATGGTATTCCATTTCTCGATACGCCCGTACACCTTGTCGATGCCTTTCTGTCGCACCGAGCATGCTACGATGCCGAGGATGTTGGCTTCCTCTTCGTTGTCGGTGGGCTCATAGCCCATTTTTTGTAGCACGGTACGCACCCGCTCCGTGTCGCTGAGATTCATCTGGCATCCGAAAGGAAGTAAGAAATATTTCATTTTTATATTGTTATATCCGCACCCCACGGGGTGCTATCTCGGTAGGATTCGTGTGCAAAATTAGGAAAATTTATTCACCATAAACCAATCCTATGATATCCTTGAGGATTTCTTGGTCAAAATCAACCACAGGTGCCACCTTGGTGCTGTTTCCTTTCAGAAGCTTTTCTGCCTGTGCAATGCTTTCCGGATCAAGGCAATCCGAAGCAATCTGAGCGTCAGTGATGACGGCTTGGGCTTCGTCTACCTTTAGGGCAATCTCCACGCCACCCCAAGAAAAACGTGCTTTTTTGGTGGTCTTGAACTGTTTCCACCGGCCGAAAAGAAACTCGTGGGAGGAGATTTTTTCCTTGATGGCTTGAACTTCAGGCTGTTGGACAAGCTTATCGAAATCCAGGATCGATGCTTTTTCGCCATAGACACGTTCAAAAGCGTCAATCAGCGGTTGTTTGATGTTTTCGGAGGTGAGTTCGGGAACGAGTTCACTGAGGTTGACCACTCGGCTAGCTACGCTCTTCACCCCGTTTTTCAGCAGTTTGGCCTTGTCCACGATGAGGTAACGTTGCATCATTGCGCCGTCGGTCTTGATGAGCAGGGTGCCATGGTGAAGGTTGTTTTTCAGACCTTTGGAAAAGGCGTTTCCAGAGAACTTCCTGCCTTGGCAGGTCAAGTCGTTGCGTCCGGAGATCTCGACCTCTAGGCCATATTGCTTCAGCGCTTCTTGGATCACCGAGAGTTGTTTGGGCACGTCATAGAGCTTGTAGTCGGCTACAAACGAAAAGTTGATGTTCCCCAGGTCGTGATAAACCGCTCCACCTCCCGTGCCACGGCGCATGAGGTGACCGCCTTCATCAAACAGTAGTTTTACATTGCACTCCGAGTAGGGATTCTGATTGTATCCGATGACCACGGTCTGTTGGTTCTTCCAGAGGTACATGGTCACGATGCCTTCTTTTTGATTGTCCGTGAGATATTGTTCCACGGCGCGGTTAAGGAAGGGGTTGTGTTGGTTGCTGATAAGGACTTGGAGCTTGCTCATAGCTGATTAGTTAACAATAAAAAAGCCCGCTGTTTGGCGGGCTTGGTTGGTAGTCTCTCCGGGATTTGTGATTGAAAATCAGCGCAATACCAAAGAAACAAACGAGCCTCGCCTAATCGATTGAATTTCAGTGAGCTTTCTGCGTGCAAAAATATATCTTTTTTTATTCCGTTGCAAATTTTTTTCATTCAAATGCAAATCGGTGGGGCAAAAATCGTATATTTGCCCCACGGTAAATTTATTCTTTGACAATGGAAAAAATCATCATTCTGAAACGAACAAACAAAGGGAAGAAGGACGAAATCCAACTCCGTTTCCGCCTTCGTGATGGCAGGGCGGTAGATTTGTTCTACAAAAGCGACATCACCACCACACTGGAGAAACTCGACAAATTCGAGGCCGATGGCGAACTGAAACCCAAGACCACGATTTTCGATACCCAGTTGAGGAATGCCATCAGTGAGACCAAAGAAGCCATATTGAAAGTCTATGGCGAGTGCAAAGCCCTCGGCATTGTGCTTGACAGCGCACAACTCACCGAGCGCGTCAATAGCGAACTGAACCCTGAAAAGGTGGAGCGTACCGATGACAGAACCATGCTTGGCCAGTTCAGAGCCTTCTATCAGCAATACGAAGTGCTGAACGACGAAGGCAAGAACACCTCTCTCGTGTTCCGCGATTACCAAGTCCTCGATGGCAAGCTGGAACGCTACCTGAAAATCATTGGTCAAGAGTCGATGCTCATCAAGGAGTTCACCGACCGTGAACTTATGGCCTTCCACCGTTTCATGATTGAAGAATACAAGTATGTTGCCAAGTCCAAGTATCGCTATATCTACGAGGACATGAAGGAGCGCAACGTTCCCAAAAAACCAAGAAGCCAAAACACGGTGGCCACCGATATCAAGAAAATGCGCACCTTTTTTAATTGGTATGCCAAGAAAAACGACGACTTTGGCAAAACGCCGTTTGAGCGGCTGACGGATGCGGAATTGGAGAAGATAACCTCCGAAGAATATGATGATGCAATCTATTTGGTAAAAGAGGAGTTTCTGAAAGTGTACGATGCCGAAGTCCCCGCCGCCTTGCAAGAAACCAAAGACGCGTTTATCCTCCAGTGTAACTTCGGAGCAAGAATCGAGGACTTCAAGAAATTGGGCATGAAGAATGTCATGGTTGACCCCAGCGGAATTCCTTATATCCGCTATCTGCCTCATAAAACAGTGAGGACATCTAAAGAAGACATCGAAACCCCCATTTTGCGCTATTCCCTCGACATCATCAAGAAGTACCGTTTCCAGTTCCCCATCCTTAAATATGTCACGGGCAAAAGCGGTTACAATGCCAAGATAAAAGAGTTGTTGAAGCTTTGTGGCATCGATAGAGGTTGTAAGGAATATAATTCCAAAACCGAGTCAAACGACATGGTTCCGCTGTGGTCGAAGGCAAGTTCAAAGATATGCCGAAAAACCTGTGTCGATATGATGACCAAGGTTCAATTAGATAAATATGCGGCAGGCTTGCACAAAGTAGGTTCTGGAGCCGTGGATCGATATACCAATATGAGTTTGCGAGACCGCTTCACTCAGATGTGTTTGGCGTTCAATCAGCCGCACTATGCCGTAGATAAGGACTTGAACGTGGTTGAAATGAAAACCGACTTGGTGGACGATTTGCAGCAACAAGCCGATGCACTGAAGGCATTGATTGCGGAGAAAACGGCATCATTGCCACCTGCGCCGAAGACACAGGATGAGTTCCCGGCATGGAGTAAGGCGATGAGCGAAATAACAACCTGCAACCAGCAGCTGCACGAGATAAACGCAAAACTGATTGAAGAACTGAAAAAATAAGATAGGAGAGAGGTTATGAAATACACCAAAAGCGAATTGAGAGAAGCTAAGAACCGTATTGATGACATGCTTTATAAGCTCAACGATAAACTACCGTATGTCCGTACGAAAGATGGCTGGAACTGGATGTATCACAAATTGGTTGGGGATAATTTGGAAGAACTGAATCAGGTGCTTGCGCCTCTCAAAACTCATATCATAGATAATGATGACTATGCGCTTGCTGTTGAGATAAACGACAAGGTTACACCCGTATGGAAAGATTATTGCAAAAGGGCGAATAGAGGTGAATTTGATGTTCGCCAAGACCCATACCCTGATGATGTGGAAATAGAAGACGGTTTTCTTACAAACGAGCGTGAAATCCATTCGGAAGCCATTTCAGTTCAAGCTACTATCAGCGACTTACGAGCATGGTTAAAAGAACAAGAACCAATTCCAAACCACTCTAATTCAACAGCAGAAAACTTTTTTGATGCTTTTAGGTCACTTGCGCATGATTGTATAGTTTTTATTGGCTTCAAATATAGAACAAGGAAAGAAAAGCCCCAAGACAAACCAGGTGACATTGTTGGGCGGTTGGAGCCGTACAAAAAAACAGTGGCTATTTCAGAGTTGATGAAAGAGATACAAAGCCACATTGATAGTTGCCAATCGCCATTGGAAATGGAGTCGTATATTAGCTCATTGCTTTTGCCATTTAAGGAATTGTGTGAAGTGCTGAGGCCGCCAATAATGAATGAGGAAACGCGATTGTTTATTGACTTGCTTTGTTATAGTGCTATCAATCACGAGAAGGAAAAGCCAGGAACAATAGAGTATTGTTTGCGTTGTCTAATGAATGACATGGATAAATACGCAATAGAGCTTTATAATGTATTGATTCAAAATAGTATCGATTTAAACGAATATCAACAGAAAACAGGTGTTTTTTTTCGAAGGGAATGGAACCCTGCAAATAGTTTGTTTTTCAAATTTGGCGATTTAGAATTGATAGACTCTTTGTCCCAAGAAGAAGAGGCCGAAATACAAGAAGGTGTCGAAATACAAGAAGAGGAAACAACTTTTAAGCCTCTTTCCGATGGCTTCAATACCTATATGTTTGGTTTATACTCTTCTATGTGTGACGAAAAAATAATTGAAAATATTGATTTTGTTGATTTTGTGAAATTCATTTCTCAAGCACATTTTGGTTCTATGTTTACTGTGGCAAGGGCTAACAGAAATCAGAACAAATTGTTTTTGATTGTTAAGCACATGAAGACTTGGTTTTCTGAGGAATGGGCTGAAAAAGTCGCATCCAGTATGGGAACTACAGTGGGAAGAATTGACAAAGTTTCCCCTAATGAAATTCGGAAATCAAATAAAGAATGGGTCAATAGTTTGGATAAAATATGTCCAAAACGCCATTCTGTGCAATAGTTTCCACGACACTCCACGAATCAACATCAAAAAATTTTCATTTTATTTATTAACCGTTTGAATATCAATATATTCAAACGGTAATTTTTTTTGCATTTCCACGAATCCACGAATTTCACTCACGAACCAACTTGGTAGTTTTGCCAACGCCAATCGGGTCAGAACCGATGAGCCGCCACGATTCATTGTGGCGTAACCATACAACTTTATATTTTATGGTACAACCAACACAACTTCAAACCCAGTACGTCATCGGAAAGGACGACTTGGAAGACATTATCAACGACATCGTTGATACCCGGATGCAACGCTTCTTTGACAGCAAAAAAAAAGAAGCCGAGGCCGACCAGTTAATCAAACCCGGTGAAGCCGCAGAACAGCTCGGCGTTAATCTCACAACTTTGTGGAGGTGGCACAACGAAGGCTACCTCGTCAAGGTGTATGTGGGTAATAAACCGCGCTATAAGCAAAGCGACATCAACCGCATATTGCAGAAAGGAGGGCAAGTATGAAGTTTATAGGAATAGGGGTTATGCCAAGCATGGCCGCCATAAAAAAGAATCTTTATAAAGGTTCTGTTAAGTCACACTCAACAATGGTGTTGGCAGCTGTGATTGTCTCAAATAACCCAACCGACCCCGACCCCATGGATTGGCAAGAGCTGGACAGTTTGTCAAGCAAGCCACCCCGCAAAGAGCGTAGGCCGCGCAAACCATCCTACAAGAAGCCCGCAGCAGTCTTGGAACTGGAGCAGGTAACAGGTGACCATCACCGAGATGATACCGCCAACGGCCTGACGAGGTGCATCATTGCATATATCCTTAGTAAAGGAGGACAAGCCGAAAGGATAAACTCGATGGGCATACCAATAGACACCCGCCAGCAGGTCACTGACATAATGGGTCATCGCCGCACCATTGGGAGCATGAGATGGCGACGAAGTGGCGGCACCCGAGGAAGTGCCGACATATCGGCGACCATCCGAGGACGCAGCGTCAAGATAGAAGTCAAGGTGGGTAAAGACCGACAAAGCAACGTGCAACGGCAATACCAAGCATCCGTTGAGCAGGCAGGTGGCATGTACTATGTAGCACGTGACTTCACAACCTTTGTTGAGTGGTATCATCAGAATTTCACGGAGAAAGGAGGTTTGAGATGAGCGACCAGAAGCCCAACAGCCAAAGCATTGCCGAGTTGGCCGCTGACCTCAAAAGCCCCATTCGCCAGTGCCCTTATGTCCAAGCACTTTTGGATTCCAACCCTGACCTCGTTATCGCAAAGAGCGATAACACAAAGAGAGGCTTAAGCGAATGGATGGATAACCAAGATGTCATGTTTTCCCTACATGTTAGCTTGCGCACACTTCAAAGCTTGCGCAGCAACGGCACCTTGCCGTATTCGCGAATAAACAATAAGATTTACTACCGCCGTGCTGACATTGAGCAGCTTCTGAACGACAACTATTCACATCAAAGCTCCGGCAAGAAAGGAGGTAGAAGATGAGCATACTGCCCCAAAACCTATTAGCCTCATCGTCCCAAAGACTCCCCATCGATGGGTTGTCCTATCAAGTTCAGGAAGTCATCATCACCTTTGCCAAAGCCCTTAATTGTCCCATTGAGTTCGTCGTTGGTGCTGCCATGGCCGCAGCAGCGCAAGCGGCTGGCAATTGCTTTGTTTGGAACGATGGAAAATACACCTGTTATCCTCAGTTCTATACAGCTCTATTGGGCGACAGCACAGCTAACAAAACCAGCACGATTCGTAAGATGTTTAAACCTTTGGAGTGTGCTGACCGTCAAGCCTACTATGATTGGGAGAGAGTCACAAACGACATGAAGAAAGAGGAAAAGTTGAGAACACCCTATCGGATTGGATTGTTGCAGGATTACACTCTTGAAGCCTATCAAGATGCCCTCAAGTTCAACCATAATGGTGTGACAGCCTTTGCCGACGAGATTCTTACATTTTTTGGTGGCTTCAACAAGTATAGAGCCAATGGATCGGATGAAAAGTTTTTTCTCTCGGCTTTCGCCAACTATTCCGACTACAAGAGGACAAGACGGGGCGCAGGGCTTGACTTGATTGAACGTCCCATTGTCAGAATTATCGGAGGCATACAGCCCGAAGTCTTACAGCCGACCTTTGGAGGCTCAAACATGCTGGCTGATGGAATGTTGCCGCGCTTTTTGTGGTTTGCAGTCCCTAACGATTTCCGCTTCGATGAATCGGGTGTAGAAATAGACACCAGAAAAGCGGAAAGCGTATGGAACAATATCATTAACCGATTGCTCATTCATTATGGGGACGTTAAGATTGTGCTTGATGGCGATGCGCAGAAACTCTACACCGATTATAAGGTGAGCCACAGCATGGAAAAAAACAGAAAAACCTTATTCGGCTATGAGTCAGCAGTATGTGGCAAACTGGAAATCTACGCCATCATTTGGGCTATGACATCACGCATATTGCGCTATGCGGCAGATGAAAGCGAGACAGGCGAAGCACTCGTTATCCAAGGCTATGATATGAAGTACTCGTTGGCTTGTATGGATTATTTTCAACACACCGCCATGATGGTTTATAAGACCATTACAGACGGAGTGAGACTTAAACCGACTGACTGCATTAGAGGGCTTTCGGATTTGATTAGAAATCAAAGCCAATTTGCCGAGAGCATTGGATATAGTCAGCAGAGAATATCCAAAATAATAAACGAGAAGTGATGTAGTGGTGTTGTATGTTGTACCCATCGGAAACCCTAATAAATACAAGCATTTTCGATAATTCAGCCCACAACACCACGATTCCAAGTATTAACGCGGTTGTTGTAGCCAAAATCCTTGAAACGATATGAATATCAATACAATAGACCATCTACAACATACAACAAGAAGCAAGCGTTTTCCGACGGAAAACAACACAGCCTCAAAACTCGTCATTGATGATGGCTTGGAGTTGTCGGTTAGTGACGAGGTTGTTGATTTGGCAAAGCAAAAGCCCATAGGGAAACGCTTGGTTTCTGCTTATGTCCGTACCCCTGTGTTTGGTTGGGATGCCGATGGCGACCTCTTGCCGTTATCCGCATTGCTCAACGCAAACAGTCCCGAAGTGCATAGGTTAAGGAACGAACCGAGTTTCATACTTAAAATGGAGATAGAACAAAAACTACCCATTTACACGCCTTGTTGTGTGCTTCGTTACGATTGGGGAAGGCACTTGTATTATCCAGTCTGCTATACATGCCTTTGCGATTTTGATATACTCAAAACTGACAATCCAAGTGTCGATTTTGGATTGTTGAAGCAAGAGCTGTCCGAGCTGCCGCAGGTTTATTATTGCGGGCTTGCCGCCAATGGAACGGACTTGTTTTGCCTTGTGCCTATCCTTGCCCCTCAAAGGTATGAGGAACACGCCTTGGCCTTACGAATGCTATTCCAGCAGCAAGGAATCACTATCAGTACAGATGTCAACATAGCGCACACACGCACTATCAGCACAGACCCCAACGGATATTTCAACGAAAACGCCGTGGAGTTTACCCATCTGTAATACCATCTAAATAGGCGACTTTTTCCTTTTAGTCGCCTATTTCAATCATTCCTTCCTCATCCCATACGCTCTCCCAGCGTATGGGATTTTTATAATCTTTATTTTCTAATTGATATTTTCCCTATCTTTGCCACTGCCTTTCGCCCTAAAAAAGCCTAAGGCGGACATATTGAATGAAATAGATAGCAGTATCTAATTCTAAAAGGTTCAAGTTTAAAGTCTGACAGCTAAAAAACGAGAATGGACCTTGGGATTGGGATACGTCTGTTATAGGCGTACCCTTTCCTCTTGTATCATTCTCGGGGCTATGTCAGACGCCTAAACTCGGTACAAGATTCAAGGAAAGGGATACGCCTCTTTTCATTCAAATAAATCGAGATACAGAGTTTAAAGTCTGACAAACAATGAACCATAGGATTAACAAAGCTGCTCTCATTAGCAAGATTCAGCAGGATGACAGTCTCTCCAATGAGGAGAAATCCGCCCTTATGGGCTTGCTCAACGAGCAGAAGAAATATGGCATAGTATGGGAAGAAAGCCCCGAGGAGGTTGAGGAAAACCTTCGTTCGCATATTCCTGTGCTTCGTGAGGTGAAGGAACGAGCCTTGACCGACGGTGGCTCCGATGCGCCCAATCATATCCTCATAGAGGGCGACAACCTCGATGCCCTTACCACTCTTTGTTTCACCCACGAAGGCAAGATTGATGTCATCTACATCGATCCGCCTTACAACACAGGCAATAAGGATTTTGTCTATAACGACAACTATGTGGATTCTGAGGATAGTTATCGCCACAGTAAATGGCTCTCGTTCATGAGCCGCCGACTAAAAATAGCCAAGCGTTTGCTTTCCGATAAAGGAGTGATTTTTATTTCCATCGATGATAATGAACAGGCTAATTTGAAACTGCTTTGCGATGAGGTGTTCGGAAGCAAAGGTTTTGTGGCGACTATTCCTTGGAGAAAGCGTACTGCTAAATCAGATGTTCCTCATGGATTATCACAAGATTACGAATGGATTGTATGTTATTCGAAAAATGATTTTCAGGCAGGAATTGAGAAAGAAACCCGCAAATATTATGAGACTCCTGATTTCCCAAACCGCCCATGGAGAGTTCATGATATGACAAAACAAACTACGGCAGAAGAAAGACCTATGAGTTTTTTCACTATTGTTAATCCAAAAAATGGCGAACGTTATCCAGCTTCGAAATTAAGAACATGGGCGATTACTTCCGATACACTTTCATACTATTTAGAACAGAATAGAATAGTATTTCCTGGTGATTATGATTTTTTGAGAATTACTAAACCAGCATTGAGGTATTGGAAAGAAGACGATGAAAAAAAGGCTGGCGATATGTTTGGGACAGTAACAGCGAGTACAGATTTGCCAAAAGAGGTTGGTATGACTCAAGATGGAACAAAAGATATTACTGAAGTTTTTGGAGAAAAGGCTTTCGGCTTCCCCAAACCACTGTCTCTTATAAAGCATATCTTACGAATAGCCACTCCAAGAGCCAATAGTATTACCATTCTCGACTTCTTCGCCGGCAGTGGCACCACCCTCCACGCCACCATGCAACTCAATGCTGAGGACGGAAGACACCGCCAATGTATCCTCGTTACCAACAACGAAAACCAGATTTGTGAGCAGGTCACTTATCAGCGTAATAAGCGCGTTATCCAAGGTTACACCACTCCAAAGGGTCAAGAGGTAGAAGGGCTGCATAACAACAATTTGCGTTATTACCAAATCGACCACACTCAACGCGCCCATACCCATGAAAATCGCAAGGCATTGGCCGAAGCAATGGTCGAGTTACTACAAATCAAAAATGGAGCCTACGAAGCCCCTCCCTGTTTTGGTGGTTTGAAGGTGAAACCTCGTTATATGCGTTATTTCCGTGGCGACAATGATGTGCTCATTGTGTATTTTCCCGAAATCATCCCCCATCTTGTGAACGAAATCAAGGCGATGTCGTTCAACAGCAAGCTTCAAGTTTATGTCGCCATTGATGGCAACTATCCTTTTGCCGATGAGTTTGCGCCCGTGGCCTCCAAGGTTGATGTGGTGGCTATCCCTTCCGTTTATTACCATGCTCTGAAGCATGTTCTTCCCGAAGCGTCAGGCGAGCCTGTTCCCGACGACACGCCAAACGATGGAGATGCAGAACTGCTTAATGAAGCCAACAAAAATGATTACCAAGACTGACTGCCATGATTGAACTGAAAGATTATCAAAGAGAAGCCATCAACAAACTGAAGGTCGAAGTCATCGATCTTCTGAATTTGAGCGACGGCCGCCAAAAACTTGTTTTCAAGGCTCCCACAGGCTCGGGCAAGACGGTTATGGCATCTGCTTTGCTTGATGAATTGACCGTTGAGGTTAGGGACGGAAAATGCAAATATACTGATGTCGCTTTCATCTGGATTGCGCCCAATAAATTGCATCAGCAAAGCTATTTCAAGATGCGGAGCTTCTTTAGCGAGACACGCCGCTTGCGTCCCGTCATGTTTGATGAGGTCAACCCTTCCGAAGGTCTTCAGCCAGGCGAGGTTCTTTTTGTCAATTGGGAAAGTATCAACAAGGACAATGCCGTGATGATTCGCGACAACGAGCAAAACCGTACCCTCTATCGCTTGACTGGGGTAACCCAAATCGAAAAGAACATCCCTATCATTGTTGTTATCGACGAGGAACACATGTTTGGCGGCAAGAATGCCAAGAAAAGTGAATTGGTATTGCGCAACATCAACCCCAAAGTGGAATTGAGGATTTCTGCCACTCCCATCACCGTTGGAACGATGGTGAGTGTACCTCGTGAGCGTGTAGTGGAAGAAGAAATGATTAAGAAGGGTATCACCCTCAATCCCAACATTCCTTCGTCTATTGAGAATCAAACTATCACGGCCAATCAGAAACTCCTTGAAATAGCCCTTCGCAAACGTGATGAGTTGGCACGAGCCATGGCTCCCTATGGCATAAATCCTCTGTTGCTCATCCAACTGCCCAACGACACGAAAGACGAACTAACAACCGAAGAAAAGACCATTGCCGAGGAGGTAGAACAGTATTTGGCAGTCAACAAAAATATTTCTGTCGGTAACGGGAAACTCGCTGTATGGCTGAGTAATCGGAAAGACCACGTTGATAACATTGAGAAATTTGACAATATGGTGGAGGCTTTGCTTTTCAAGCAAGCCATTGCCTTGGGTTGGGACTGCCCAAGGGCATGTGTTTTGCTTATCTTCCGAGAGATGCAAAGCTTCACCTTTACTACGCAAGTCGTTGGCCGCATTATGCGAATGCCTGAGCAGCATTTCTATAGTAACGACGCGTTGAATTATGGCTATGTCTATACCAACCTCAGTGCCGACAAGATACAGGTGGTTGGTGACGAAATGAACTATATTTCTACCATTTACGCAAAAATCCGAGACGGTCTGACAAATATTATCCTTCCATCTGTGTATCAGAACGACCGCAAGACGCGTAATCGTCTTGGCTCCGATTTCAAGAAGGTGCTGTTCCAAACTTTGGAGAAGTATTGGAACACCAAGACTGATGAACTGTTTTCTGTTGAGGATTTCCTTTCAGATGTGGACAAGGAAGAAATTGACCCAGATGCTGTGATGCTTGACCACAATGCACAGGTTAGCCATAATCTTGAAAAAGCAAGGCTCCGCGGCATACAGATGGATGTCACGAAAATCAGGATTCCTATCCCAAAGGATGTGAAGCTTACTGGTGAGGAAGGTATTACCGAAATAGTCAGCAAGGCAAGAATTGCCCTAACGATGACCGAGATTAACACGCTATTCTCTAAGTTCTGCAGCCAGAACTGTGGAACCTTCGCAAAACATGATAGTGCTCCCGTTCTCTACAATGCCTTGCTCGACATGATGGAACACTTTTTCGACAAAAACGAGTTCGACGCACAAAAAATCATCCTTTGGCATCACAATAAGGGCAAGTTCATCGACTTAATTAAGCTGGCCTTGGAAGAATATGCCAAGGTTCTGCAACTGAAGGAGGAATCACGCAGGGAATATGTGTATAAGTTAAATGAATGGCTGGTTCCAGAAACCAGAATGTTTAACCTAGACCATTATCATAGTTGTGAGAACGAACTTTTCAACCACGCCATGATTCCTTTCTTTGAACAAAACAGAGTGTTCCAGCCGGAACAGCGTTTTGCTCGTTGGGTTGATTCTCAGAACGAAGTGGTGGATTGGTGGTATAAGAACGGTGATTCTGGAAAAGAGAATTTCGCCATCCCTTACACTGATGATGCAGGCATAAACCGTTGTTTCTACCTAGATTTTGTTATTCGTCTGAAAAACGGATTGGTTTGCCTGTTTGATACCAAGTCATGCCGCAGCGACGGAAACGCTCCTGCCAAACACAATGCCTTGCTGAAATACATCGAAGAGCAAAATCAGAAAGGAAGAAGGCTTGTAGGCGGGGTGGTAATTGAAGACCCTGATTCGGGTAATTGGTATTACCCTATACTGCCAATCAGCAATACCGATAACCTGAAAAATTGGAATAATTTGGATTTGGTTTTATTGAATCAGACAAACGAATAAATATATGGCTACAGGAATTGACAGAACTTTCATGCATTGCGGCATCCGAACGCAAGACCTTGAAATCATCAACAATCTTTGTGTTGAAAAAGGCCTTGACCCTGAATGGCTCACCGACTTTATTCTGAAAGTTTTCCACGAACAAAAAGTCTCCAATGTCGAGCTTAAGGACGATGATGTGGAAAAGATTATCAACAAAGCCTTGAACGAAATCAAATAATAGGAGGGAGCCATGCTGATAAAGAAGATTAAAGCGAAGAATTTCAAGACTTATCTTGAATTAGACCTTGACCTAAATGTTGAGGAAGAAAAGCCTATCATTCTCATCGGTGGCGACAATGGCGGTGGTAAGACCACATTGTTTGAAACTATATGTGGAGCATTGTATGGCTTGAAATTAAAAACCAAAAAGCAATTTGAGGATTTGCTTAATGATGGTGCATTAGGCAAAGTGGAGCCTGTCATTGAGTTGGAAATCGTGTTTGAAGGCCAAATGCTTAATCAAAAGCAGACCTACATTCTCAAACGCACTTATCGGCTAGGTTCTGACAACAAGCCCAAGGAAAGCGTTTATCTCAACATGAATGGGAACATCTTTGTCTATGGTACCGAGACCCCTGCCCAGAAGCGAATCAGGGATGAGCAGCAGGTCAGTAAGATTATCAAAGCCAACCTGCCTGAAGAATTGAGCAGCTATTTTCTGTTTGATGCCATGCAGTCAAGCAAGTTGCTTGAAGATGGTGTGTTTGCCCAAATCATTAAGGACAACTTTGAGAATGTGCTTGGCTTTAAGAAATACCTTCAGTTGAAGAAGGCTTCTGAGGAATTGCTGCAAGACAAGACCATGGAGCGGATGCAAGTGCAGCAAGAAATCGAGGAATATAAGAAGCTTTGCGAAGACAAAGCCAACAAAGAAAAAGAACTTGAAGGAATCGGTACGACTATCGATTCATTATTCAAATTGGAGGCTACCCTGAAAGATGCCTATACCAAAGCCAAAGCAGGTGCCGAAGACCAAGAACACACAAAGACCCAAATCAAACAACTGGACGACCAAATCAAGAGCATTAGCAAAAATGCTGAGTTTTACACTGAGAAAGTCCGCCAGTTCTTGGAAAGTTTTGAATATGATGTGTTCGTTTCCAAGATGTCGGACAGTATGGCTACAGAAGTTGAGGGTATTTTAAGAGCCAAAGAAGAGTTCTTGAAGGCCACAGAAAAGCAGTTGAGTTTGGAGGAAGTTTCAGAGGTGGTCAACAGTGTTTTGGACTATTTGAAAGCCTTTTCGTTATGCTCCCCCACAGTCGAGAGCAAAAAAGTAATAGAGCATGTAATCCAAAGCCAAAGCGATGAAAAAGTATCTGATGAGTTTGATTTCCTCGATCCCAAAGAGATAGAGGCGTTGAAAACCTTTATGGCCACTAAGTCGGTCAACCGCTTCCCTCAAATTGAATCGGAGCGCACACAACTCGACAACGATATAGCCAACCTGAGCAGTCTGAAAATCCAAAGGAACACCCTTGAAGCTGCACTGACACAGGGCAATGAAATGATTATCAAACAATATGAGGAGAACGAAGCAGAAATCAAACGACTAAAGGCAGAAGAAGAGAAACTGAAAGGTGAGATAGAAAAACTGGGTGTAAAGATTCACGGATTTGACATTCAAGTACAACAAGAGCCAGACCCTAAATATGATACTTTGGCCAAACTTCCAGAGTTCTTCGAATCAGTTGCCAATGCCCTGTTACAACAGAAAAAGACTCACATTGAAACTGAAATGTGCGAGCAACTGAACAAATATTTGTTATCGTATCAAAACTACATTGGCCGTGTGGAATTGTCGGATTCTCTCGACAACTTCACCATTCGTATGTTCCACAAAGCAGGCAATGAGATTTCGTTGAACCATCTGAACGCTGCATCAAAACAAATCTTTATCCAGGTACTCCTCCGGGTTCTTCGCAATCTTGGCGACTACAATCCGCCAGTGATGATTGACACGGTAATGGGTGTCCTAAGTGAGGAAAGCCGCGACAAATTGATGGAAGAATACTTCCCCACATTGTCAGAGCAAACCATTCTTTTGTGTACGACATCAGAAATTAGGAAAGACAGCGACTATAAACGTCTGGAACCATTCGTTTCCAAGTCCTACACACTGATTCGTAATGTCGCTGAACAGAAGTCGACTGTTGAAAACGGTTATTTTGGTATTGAATTAAATTGATTGTCATGGAAGTAGCATTAGATAATCTGCGTCAAGCAGAAAACATTCAGGAAGACCTTGCTAAAATCAAGGAAATCCTCGAAAAGAAAGTCAATCTGGAGACCATCCCCGAAGGCTTGAAGCGGAATACGCTTAATGGCAATAAGGTTATGCGTATTTGTTTGTTGGCTGGGTTGTACCAGACCGATGAACGCACTTTGGAAGGCTTGGATGCAATTCAACTTTCCAAGTCGAGCATCCGTGTTCCTTCCAGCTTCTTCACATACTATGACTTGAAATACTTGTTTTCAGCCTTGTTCAAGTTGCGCTATAGAAACTGCAATGTGGATTGGAATGACAATCCGCTGGTCTCCCGTATAATGGCCAAAGAAATGTACCGAGGTCGAGATTTTTTGCTGAAAGAAAGCAATTTGGACAGCTTCCTTCACGCGGTCAGAGTTACTGGTGGAAAGTCAAGGTCTGGCATACCAGAGCTTGATTTGCTAATTGGCGAATATGATGGTGAGATTCCCGCTCTACTTGAAATGAATAGCACCCGTGTCACCAACACACAAATACTGATAGCAGGTTCAACGGGTTCAGGTAAGACCAACCTTCTTGCCGTTCTTATCAATCAGATGAGAACATTATCCATCGAAAGCCCTTATCCGGTCAACTTCCTTTTGTTCGACTACAAAGGTGAGTTTTCCGACATCGCTAATAATAGCTGGCTTGCCAAATTTGAGGTTGACCGCAGCTGCATCTTAAACCCTGTCGAACGGCCTTTGCCGTTCACTCCATTCAAAGATTTCACAGGCAAGACTTTGGGCGAAATAAACCTCTATTCTACAGAGATGGCAAGTGCCTTGTGTGCTCTCGATAGAGCTTCCATGAGTGCCAACATGAGCAACCGTTTAAGTGAAGCTATTGTCGAGGCATATAAAAAGACCAAGATGGCTCCCATCAACTTTGATTTGATGCTACAGGAGTATCAAAAGAAAATGCCGAATTCCGACAAAGACGATAGTGTCACTTCTGTCTTGAAACAACTTATTCGAAGCAACTTGTTTGAGAACCAGGATAGAGTTAATCTGATTAATGAGTGTTATATCATTAAGATGAGTGACTTTCCTAAAGATGGCCCCATCGCCAAAGCGATTGTCTATTTCGTGGTTTCAAAGTTGAATAACATCTACGAACAGCTGCCTCCTCAAGACAACGATGGCGAAAGGGTTCAATTAAGGCACTTTACCATCATCGACGAGGCGCATTACATGCTCGACTTTGATAATCGACCTTTACGCAACCTTATTGCCGTTGGTCGCAATAAGGGTTTGAGCATCATTCTTGCAACCCAAAACATGGCCAGCTATAACAGCAAGTTCTTTGATTACTATGCCAACGCCCAATATCCTCTGTTGATGAAACAGCAAACCCAAGATGATAAGACCATCAAGAGCTTGTTCGGTGTTTCAGGTGGTGAGTTCCAAGAGTTAAAGACCGAAATCACCAACCTACAAAAGGGCGAATTGATTATCAAAGACTCTGTCATGGCTGCTATGGGTATGGGTAAGAGTTGGAAGAAAATCAAGGTGACGCATTTGATTTAAAGAAACATCAGTAACAAAACGAAATACTCATGAATTCATCTTCACTTTTTCAAGGTACATTGGGGCATATAACAATAGTTTGGGTGTTTTCCATACTATGCTTATTTATTCTTTATGGTATTTGGGCGTTCCTTAAAACCAGAAAAATCATCAAGGATTGTGATTCGCTGTCTTTTCCAACAACTAAAGATGAATTGAACAATACCAAGGTGGGCAGATTGTTGCTCAATAACGAGCTAGATCAAACATCCGATTACATCGAAGATACAATCAATACTTCGGCGGTGGCAGCTAATTATGATGTCAACCTGCGTCTTTTTCAATCTTTTCCTAGCATCCTAACGAGTTTAGGCATCTTGGGTACTTTCGTTGGTCTGGCATATTCTGTTTGGCATTTTGATTCCTCATCATCAGAAAGTATCCGCGCTAGTATAGAAACATTACTTTCGGGAATGGGAACGGCGTTTCTTACATCAGTAGCTGGTATGCTTTGTTCTGTGCTGTTCTTGTGGTTTGAACGTTCAAGATACAACCGTCTGAGTAATTCGGTTGATGCGCTTTGTGCTCGTATCAACAAACAATACCACCGTCCATCAGGAGCCTTACTGGATGCTGGATTGGAGAAGATTTCCAATAAGATAGACGGCCTCCAACTCACTTTTGGTAATGACCTTGATAAGATTTTTGATGAGAAGGTAACACCCATTATGACGGAGATTTCCCATAAATTGGAAAACCCTGCTCAAACTGTTGCCGATGGCTTGCTTAGTGAGTTTAAGAAACTGAGCGATAACTTTGCCGACCGCCTAACGGAAAAGGTCAACGGTAAAATGAATGAACTATTGGAACAGTTCATTTTGGCCACCGATGAAATGAAAAGCGTTCCTGCCGCTATCAATACGGCGACAGAGAATCTAATCAAGTCTGGTGAATTGTCCATCGACGCGCAGAAGGAATTCACGAAAGAAGCCCAAACCCACTTCGAGAAGTACACTGAAGGTTTGACCAGTGCCGTCAATTCTGCAACGGAAAATCTCATTAGGTCAGGAGAGACGACCATCAATGCCCAAAAAGAATTCACTAGAGAGACCCAAAGCCGATTCGAAAAGTACACGGAGGATTTGACCAATGCAGTCAAAGGACAGCTTTCTGAAATCCAGCAACAGTTAGAAAGTGCTTCTGGTGCCATGAAGGGAATTCCTGATGAAATCTCGAAATCAGTTGAGGCACAGAAGACCGTCACCGAAGAGTTCTCTCAACAGATCGCCAAACTTGGTAGCATTGAGGAAATCTATTCCGCTGCTATTGAAAAGATTACCGCTGCCAATCGGGATTTGGCTGATGCTAAGTCCAACATTGGCACTCTCACAGCCAAGATTTCTGATGTGGCTGAATCCATAGAAAACGCTTCCAATGGAATGGTGGATAGCACTGAAAAAATGCTTGCCGACTTTGAGAGAATAAATAACCTCAATCAAGTCGTTGCGACCCAAGTTAAAGGGTATTCCGACCGTATCAGTGGCATCGAGGATGGTTTGAAAGGTGTCTTTGCCGAGATTGAGAAAGGACTCAACAGATATGCAACAACCTCTTCGAAGAATATGCAGGGCTTGCTTGATACATTCACAACAGCAGTCGCCAAAGCATCACAAGAAATATCCAACTCCACATCACCATTGCACGAAGTGGTCAGCGGCATCCTTAATGCTCTTGAAAAAACAGAGCGTAGCGCCAATGCTTTGCTTGCCCGTGTAGAGAAACTGCCCCAACAGAAAGCAAATCAATAAAAGATGAAACGCTCTAAAGACATAGAAAGTTCTGAAAACCCCTTCTCGCTCTCAATCGGAGACTTGATGGCGGGCGTGCTTTTCATCTTCGTGCTCTTGTTGGCATCCACAATGTTGGATATTCAGCAGAAAGCAGAAGCGGATGCGGAAATAGCAAATCAGTATAACGACATCAAGGCAGAGTTGTTCTTGGATATTGCAAAGGAATTCCGCGATGACTTGGCCAGTTGGAATGCCGTGGTGGATTCTACTGATTTGGCTGTCCGTTTCCTGACAAATGAATCCCTTGATGCTAAAGTGTCCTATTTCTCCAAAGGAAGCTCAATACCAAATGAGAGTTACAAGGCTATCTTGAGCGATTTCTTTCCTCGGTTTATGACCATCATCTCCGACCCTCGCTATCGTGATGCTATCGAAGAAATTCGTATTGAAGGCCACACCGATTCTGATGGAGGCTATATGTACAACATCAACCTTTCCCAGAGCCGAGCCAGAGAAGTGTTGAGCTATTGCCTAAAAGTCTCTGAAACGATGGAAAATAGTGATGACATAATGAATTGGGCGTTGTATAAGATTACCGCCAATGGCCTTTCGTATAGTCATCCTATACTTAATGCCGATGGTTCTGAAAACAAAGACCTGTCTCGTCGCGTCGAGTTCAAAATCAGAACCAACGCTGAACAACAACTTGAAGAAATCGCTAAAATCCGCTTGAAATAATGGACCGCTCTGACCTTAAAAAACTGCTAGGCTTTGGATATAACGAAGACAGGGTGTTTGGTTTCGTGAACGCTGGATTCAACGAAGAGAAGTTCAACGAGAACTTGGACATTCTTAAAGGAATTGGCGACAAGATGTTGGAGGTTAGGGATGCCCTTAGTGACGATGAAATCAAGAAACTAATCAACTATCTGCATAAGCTATGGAAAGAAGGTGAAGAGCCTGAATCCATTGACCTGACTTTGCTTGAAGCCCGAAGCCTTGGCTACGGACTAGCAGAAAAAGCCGAGATAGATTTTGTGTACTTCTTGATTAAGACAGAGGAGAAAGATGGCAATTGGACTCCTTCCTGTTTGAAAGGATTCCTTCACAGTTTGCTTCGCCATTGGTATGAGTTTTCATCTGGTGTTCGTGAGGCAATAAAACAACTCGTTCTTAGGCATTCCGACAAAGACGCAAAAGAATTTGCTGTCATTGTTCCGTTTATCGACAGCGATGGCCCCGCTAAACTGGGCTCTTATCTTCGCAAGACAAAGCAATCTTGGCAATGGGCACCCCCAATAGTCCTAATGCCAACTACGCGTATTAACTATCCATATTTCAGCGATACTATTCAAACCTACTTTAACGATGTCCCCCAAGGGGAATACGACGAATTGATTTCCGCCCTAAATCTCCACAATCAGATGAGAACGGACAAGATTTTATTGCCTAAACTCATTCTGGAAGCTGAGGATTTCGACAAATACTTGCTTGATGTCGCTATGAAGAGAATAGGAGACCCCTTCGATGAATCACAATGGGCACCATTCGATGGAGCAAATGAAGAACAGAAGAAAAGCTTGCGAAATGCGAGAAAAGTCTTACTTGGTTGGATTATGCAGGAAATCATTCGCCTGTTTTTTGAAGTTTTGTGTCAAGATAAGGATCGAAAGAAATTCTGGTCAAACCAAGCCCATAAAATATCCAATTTCAAAGTTTATGGGTCAATCTTTTCACGAAGTCAGGTATTAAAATATCTGCCTGCGCAAACTGTCAATAGGCATTTTCGAACAGTCGGTTCCAATGTTGATAATTGTGCTTTAGCTATGTATATGGGCGATTATGTTGTGGTTGAATTTACTGAAGTCGGTGCGCTTTATGCTTATAGGGTCGGAAGCGCTTTTTATAAAGAAGCATTTCAATCGATTAGTAGTTTAAGCAAAATTGATGACCTTAAGGTGACAAGGATGCCTATGCTTTACGATGTTGATTATATGCGTATTGCATCAGAAGGAAGATTATTCCATAGAATTTATTGGGAACATAAAATGGAAAAATGGATTAATAGGCAAGTTAGAATAAAAAATGAGTAAAGTGGCCTACAACCATAACATACAAGAACTAATCCTATTGTAATAATCATCAAAACACCTTAATCATGAACGCACAAGGAAGAAAAGAGATTGCAAAGTACATCGCATCACTCGAAGAAATCAAAGACAAACTCGAATCCATGAAGGATGAAGAGCAAGACAAGTTCGATAACATGCCCGAAGGTTTGCAAGAAAGCGAACGTGGCGAAGCAATGCAAGAAGCCATCGAAGCACTTGAAGAAGCTGGCTCCAGCATCGAAGAAGCGATAGATCGCCTTAATGAGATTTAATTGATTTTTGAGTAATATCTATACGAAGAAAAAAACTGTATAGAATTATGCTTTAGGTTTTATGGGTTTTGTCTCTGACCAAGTTAATGCTGAATACCAAAAGATAGATTTAAAAGCGCCTGTTGCGCCCATAAGCAGGGCTTCCATTGATGAAGCCATAAGGATTTTGCGCAAATTGAAAATCTTTCACACTCGTGATGTTTTTTTGTATTTGTCCGCAATAAACCTTTTGAATGCGGCCATCAAACAACCTGAATACAAAAAAGAACTGGGTTATGGCTTCATTAAAGGAAAAGCCGTTTTAGTGACCAGGATTATTATTACTAGGTTTAAATATGGCAATATACGATACTATTACGCCTCTGATGAAAAATGCCTTTATGTTGAGGTGTACGGTGTTGTTTTTAGCTTTCACAACATTCTTGAAGACCCATTGATTATTGAAGAAGCCACTAATGCGGAAAAGATTGTTTGGCCTGAGATACGTCTTCAACGAATTGCAATGCCTTTGTTTGAGCTAGCTAAGACGGTCTATCATCATTCTATATAGTTTTTTCTGAATGTCTTTTTGGGCGCATCCCACGCGTCCGTATAGCTCCATCGATAGGGGAGCATCACCATCCCAACCCTGCCAAGGAGTTCCGCCACCAGCGAAGCGTTTGTCTTGTGGCCGTCAGTGCTACGGGCTACCATTCCGCTACGGCCACGGTTCGTGCCTCACTGTGGCCTGCGCTCCATTAACGCCTCTCCGCGCTGCCGTCCCCTTCGCCTGCTCGCATCGCTTTGGTGGCTCCACATCGTGTTTATCCCAGCCAGCCGCACAAGCCTAAGCTGCTGGCATTCGCCGCTTCGGTCGCTACACGGGCGTTTTCACCCACGCAACCGATGCTCCCTTAGCTTCATCGTAAGTGTCCTCACCCTTCGCACCCTGACAACTTCCTTCCGCTACAGCGTGCGACGGCATCGAGACGCTGCCGACACACGCTTCCGCTCCAGTCCGTCGTCAGGTCGCCCAACCGCACCAGCCTCACCATCGCTGGAAGGCTTTCACTGTAAGTCAGGCTCGTCACCCCGTCGGTCGGTCGCGCCGTCTCTCACGCACAAAACGCCTGTTCCGCTCACCTACGCGGCCAATACCAGCAGCCGCACCCCGTGTAAAAGCCGATGCCGATTCTAAATTGCCAAAAACTGTTGGTTTTACTTTGCCAAAAATTGACGATTACCGACCAAGCCGCCGCTGTCATGGTTTTTGCAGAAGAAAGCTTTCACCCTACCTCCCCTGTGCTGTGCGGTAATGCCGCCGAGCAGGGTGGCTGTCCTCGTTCCTGCGGGAGACCACTCTGCTCGTCAGCAACACCGCCCAGCGGCCGCGCGACGGCCAGCCTCAACTTCTCAATCGCCCTGTGCAAGAGTCGTTTTTCACCCTGATAGGAAGTTTTTGCAGCCAAGCCAAGCAACTCTTAACTGCAAACTCCCAACTGCCAAGTAAAGAAAAACGACACTTGCCCAGTGCGGCCACATGGTCATTAACAGTCATCACTGCTCCGAAAGCCTATTGAAAGGCCGTCGCGCCTGTCTCACACCTTGAAGCTCTAACCGAGCAAAAACCCCGCCAGCGGCTAAGTCCAACCCTAATCATCAAGCTTTAACGGAATGTAAAGCGTCTTGCCCGACGCACAGCCAACCCTAAAAAAACCGAAGGGGGAAATCGGTGTTCCCTGCGTCGCCGCTTCTTGCGCCTGCCTTGGCGCTGGCAAGGGTCGAGCCGAGCGGCAATCTGAAAAAATGCTGAGCTCCTTCGTCGTGCGCTTTTTCAGGTTGCCGCCCTTGCCAGACACCGCCGCTGCTCTTCGCTGTCCCGCGACACACGCTCCGTTGCACTCCGCTGGCGCGGTTCCAGCGAGCGTTTGCGGCTCCAAGGCCAGCCGCTTTCGTGGCTCCTTGCTCGCTCGGGGCTTTCTTGGCCGCCCCCGTACCCCCTAAGCGGAGCGTCGTACCGCCGCATCTTTTTGTCGGGTGCAGCCGCGCCCCTTTTGTTTTGCGCCCCTGCTTGGTCGCCCGCCCGGCGGTTCACTTGTCGGAGCGCTAAAGCGCATCGTGTTTCGCGCCCTCATCGTTGCCACCTCATCCCGCAAGGCATCCGCTGGTGTCTGCCTCTTCGGTTGCGCCGCCGCAAAGGCACGCCCGCCGCCGCTTCGGATTGAAACCGTGCGCGGCACCTGTCGGGCGGGTCGGGCTCCCTGGCGCGAACGGGGCGCAGTCGTTCTCATCACTGGCTTAGGTATTGTAATCGTTCTGTCTCGTCTGTTCTGGTGAAGTGTAGTCGTGAGGTAGGCCGCAGGCGCTTTTCCCCCTTCGGTTTTTCCCGACGCTCATCTGTGCCGCTGTCACCCCCGACCACCACCCCAAAAACAGTTAATTGAATGTAATAACGCAGCTTGATAAGCTGCGTTCACACTTTTAATTATTGATTGTTCATGGGTCTATGACACCTGATTCTACCCATCGCCTGTATTCAATAGATTGCTTCCTTTTTATACTATTGAGATTAGACAATGATTTTTCACGGAATGTATCATAATACTTTACACGTTGAATATAAACGTACAAGTCTTTTCCTTTTTCTCGGTCTTCCCAAAACCACTCCAAAACAAGTTGTTTTACAGATTCATCTTCTTTTTCAATTTGCTTCTGTAAAATCTCGTACACATGATTACTTGTTACATCTCCATCAAATAAATCACATATATCGTAATCATAACACTCCTTTGCAAGACTACTTGCATTTTCAAGCCAGCTTTCGTATTCTTTCTTTTTCTTTATCCACAACTCAAAATCTTCAACCTCGTTTTGTAAAACCTCACTTTTTTGCAATAATCTCATGCCAGGAAAAACATCTTTGTCAAAATAATAAACAACAGGTTGACGCAGATAGTTCTCAATATAATTCTCTGTCTTCCATTCAAAAAACGAATATATCCTTGGAAAAAAATCCTCATAGAAGTTTTTTAGTTGTTCGATGTGTGTTGCCTCGTCCTGCTCCCACTCCAAGAACTTTTTGACAAAGAAATAGTTATCATCATAATCCATGCGTGTAAAAACGTCAAGCCAAGCTATAAAAAGCTCGAATTTTATCGGATTGTTCTCAATCCAAGGCTTATATTGATTGTCGATGATATTCTCATAGTATTCATCATAATCTTCCCCAGGAAAAGATTCTCCTTCATCATAACTGTTCCATGTTGATTCCATGGCTTGTTGTTGCTTCCATGATTTTTCAGCATCATCCATTAAATGCTCGAGGTAATCTCCCTCGTCATGGTATCCATCTTCTATCATTGAATCTTCAAATCCCATAGCTAAATTGTTATTGCGTTTCCTTTGTTTTCATAAGAATAGTTGCAAAAATACAAAAAAAGTCGTTGTCGGTTTAATGTGTCCTCATGTGGGTACAGTGCTTAAAAAAGCCAAGCCCTTAAATAAACTACGCCCCGACAAATGCGGGTCTCCGTTTGCCGTTAAGGGTCTTGCTTTTTTAACCACCTCGTTGACGACCCAAGGCACAATCGTCTCGTTTTTCTTGAGTGTAGAAAAATATTTTCGCTCATCACTGCGCAAACGAGCGCAAAATAACGCAGGCTAAACCAATGCAACCGCCTGTAAATAAAATAGTTATATTTTCGCAAAAAAATAACCAAATAACCTATTTATTAACCTATAAAAACTCAAGACAATGGGAAAGATTAAGCAAGGAATCCTCGGAGGATTCAGAGGTAAGGTCGGCACCGTCATTGGTGCATCTTGGAACGGCATCGCCTACATGCGTGGGCTCGCCCAGTCCGTCAAGAACCCGAAGACGGCAGCGCAAACCAAGCAGCGCGCCTTCTTCAGGGAGGTGCTGGACATCGCCGCCCAGTTCTCGGACGAACAGATGAAGTTCTTGTTCCCTGAGAACATCAGCGGCATGACCCGCCACAACGTCCTCGTCAAGCAGCTCTCCGCTGTCACCACCGAAGATGGCGACACCAAGAGCGTTGACCTTGGCAACATCAACTCAATCGGCAACGCGCCGACGGATGACCTGCCAGAGGTCACCATCGCCGCTTCGGGCGAGAACCTGACCATCTCTTGGGACGGTGCCAACGCCTTCCGCAACGAGCATGGCGAGGAGTACCCCGTCATCTTCGTGGCCAACGTCACCAAGAAGAAGGTCTATCTGGTGCCTTCCACCGCCACCATCGGCACGACTGGTGCCCAGTCGTTCAATGTTGGCTTGGCCGCCTACGGCGAAGCCGAAGACACCTTCTCGGGCTTCATGCTCGCCACTGGCTCCAAGATTGCTCTCGTCGGCTTCGGCACGATGATAGTGACCAAGCGTCCCGCAAGACCCAAGAAGCGCGACTAATCGCTTCAAGGGGTGAATGTAGAAAGCCGTCCAGTCGGGCGGCTTTTTTTGAAAACACTCAAAAACGAAATACAATGGGAAAAATAAAACAAGGCATACTCGGTGGATTTAGGGGCAAGGTCGGCACGGTTGTTGGCTCATACTGGAATGGCATCTTCTATATGAAAGCCCTGCCGCAGTCCTACAAGAAGGGACGGTCAGGCAACCAAAAGATGCAGCAAGGCTATTTCAAGGAGTTGGTAACGCTCTCGATGTCCCTCTCCAACGAAGATTTGGAATTCATCTACCCGAAGAAGCCAAAGGGCATGTCTCGCAGAAATCTGCTCGTCAAGCAGCTGGCTTCCTATGCGGCTGTCATCGACAATTCGAAGACCGTTGACCTCGACAGCCTAGCCACCCTCGGCAATTCCCCGATGACCGACCTTCCGGCTGTCTCGGTCAATGCCAATCGCTCCAGCCTCCAAATCTCTTGGGAGGCCGTGACCTACTACCGCGAGCAACACCCAGACAATTATCCTGTCATCCTTATGGCCAACATCACACAGCAACGGCTGTTCCTTATTGCATCCCCTGTGGAGATGAAGAGCACGGGCAAACAATCCTTCGAAGTCGATGTGAAACCTTATGGCAATTCCCAAGACGAGTTCTCGGGATTCATGTTCGCTACCGGGCAAGGCGGTGCAAAGGTGGGATTCGGCACCTTGGCGGTCGTTCATCGACCCGCCAGGCCTCCGAAAAAGAAGAAGGAATCGGGAGTGGAAAAACAGCCTGAATCAGGTGCCGACCCGCTCCCTACCAAGTCCCTACCAACTATACAAAATAAGACTTCAGAATAACTAACCAAAAACTCATAAACCATGGGCAAAATCAATCAAGGAATCTTAGGCGGATTCAAAGGCAAAGTTGGCACTGTCATCGGTGCCTCGTGGAATGGCATCGCCTATATGAAAGGCCTTCCACAATCGCAGAAAGACCCCAAGACCGCTGCACAGATGGCGCAGCGCAGCTACTTCACGGAGATCCAGAGGCTCGTCAGTCAGTTGACCACCGAGCAACTGGCATCACTCTATCCGTCCGTCACCAGTGGCAAGACCCGTCGCAACATGCTCACCCACCAATTGGCAGCTGCCGCTGCCATTGTGGATGATGTCAAGACCGTCGACCTCTCCTTGATGGAGGGCATCGGCAGCGGTGAGCGCATTGGCTCCCCGATGCTGGAGAGTTTGGTATCCGACACCAATGGTGTTTTGGACATCTACGCTGAACCCGAAGTTGCCGCCTCCATTGGCAAGCCAGAAGGCGCAAACTTCCTCGCAGTGGCCTACAACCTCACCCAGAAGAGAATCGGCATCTTCAACACCGAAGTCACCGACCCCAGCATGGGTGTTGAAATTCCAGTCGGCAGTTGGGCAGAAGAGGGCGACAGCGTCCGCTTCTACCTGACCTATGCCGCTTCTGGTGAGAATGTCTATCTCCGTGGCTTTGGCTCGTTCATCATCAAAACGAGACCCGAAAAGATAGGTCGCAAAATCAACAAGACCTAACAACCCACGAACAGACAACGACAACAAACGCGAAGGCATCCTGATGGGTGCCTTTTCTTTTTTTAGGGTAAGAACTGAAAAAAAATGAAAGAAAGGTGTGCAAATTTAAATATTGTATGTATCTTTGCACACCAATTCGAGTTATCAATAAAAGGAGTATTAGTTATGGAAAACGTTTTTGCACAACGACTTGTCAATGCACGAAGGATTCGTGGACTTTCACAAAGGGAACTTTGTGCGCGTCTGGGTGGTCAAATTTCGAGTAATGCTATTGCCAAATACGAAAAGGCAAAGATGATACCATCTAGCCAAAACCTAATTGCTATAGCTGATGCCCTTGGTTTTGGAATCGACTATTTCTTCAGGCCATTTACTGTCAGCATTGATTACAATAGCTTTGAGTTTCGCAAGCGGTCAAGTCTTCCCGGAAAAAAAGAGACGGCTATCAAGGAACGCATTGCTTTGTTGATTGAAAAGTATTGCGAAATAGAAAATATCACACACGATGGTGTTCCGTTCAATCTGAATTACGGTCAGCTTTTGGGCAGCGACAACGACGCACGTTCAATTGGGGCGCGGTTTCGTCAGGATCTTAATTTAGGCACTGACTGCATTTCTACACCAATTGAGGTGCTTGAAAATAATGGGGTGAAGGTGATTGAGATTATTGCAGACAGTAAATTCGATGGCAGTTGTCTTAAAAACATAGAACTGCCAGTTATTGTGCTCAATAAAGATATCATTTCCGAACGCCGTCGCTTGACGCTTTTCCACGAGCTGGCGCATATTATATTACGTTTCGAGGAAGGTGCTGACGTCGAACGCCTGTGTAATGTGTTTGCCAATGAAGTGCTTCTTCCATCGGCAGTTTTGAAATCGCTTTTAGGCGAACACCGCAAGAGCCTTTCTTGGAAAGAATTGAAGCTGCTTCAGGAAACCTATGGTATTTCCGTTGACGCCATCCTTGTAAAAGCAAAGCAGATAGGAATCATCAGTGATGCTACACACAGGTCTTTATGCATCGACCTAAACCGTAATTCGGAACTGAAAAAGAGAGTGCAGGAAAGCGTTTACCCAAAGGAAGAGTCTTCGCGTTTCGAACGGCTGGTTTACAAAGCGTTGTCTGACAATCTGATTACTTTGTCGAAAGCTGCCGACTTGCTTGATTGTTCTATTGACCAGGTAAATGCACAGTTGACCCTTGCGTGAGATGGAGATAGTAGTTAACGATACGCAGATACTCATCGACATGTACAATGCCGATTTGTTGGAGTTGGTCGAGCGTTGCTCGGTCAAGTTCCACACCGTTGACTATGTAATGGCTGAGCTGCACCGTTCGCCCTACAAACGACCAGAAATTGACCAGATGGTGAAAGATGGTATATTGGCTGTACATTCTTTCACGGAAAAGGAGAACAATGATTTGGTTGCTTATTATGGCAAGATGGCTTTGCAAACAAATCTTTCGTTGACGGATTGTGCAGTGTTGAAGTACTCAAAGGATACCGGCTATCGACTGCTTACTGGAGATAAAAAACTGCGTAATCACGCAGAGGATGAAGGTGTGCTAGTCTCGGGCATTCTCTATTTGGTTGACAAATTTGTTGCAGAACAACTGATTACTGGAGCAATCATGGCGGATCGTTTGGAACTGCTTTTAAAAACCAACCCTAGATTGCCAAAAGCTATTTTCGAAGAACGCATCAAGGCTCTACGAAGTCTTTGATAATGAATCCTCAGTCGGCCAAAGGTTGCGGAGGTCAGTCTGCGCATCTTTTAGGAAGCTTGTTGGCCGCAACCTTTGTCCGCCTTCGGCTAATAGTGGGTTCGTGCGTCCCCACTCTCGTTTCACACCTCGGTCAGTGGTCTCAAAACCCACTCCAACAATGAAAGGGATTCGGAGGGCTGCCTGTCTGCCAAAGGCTGCGGGGTAGGGCAGCCACCTTCTTGTAGCAGTTTGGTTGCCGCAGCCTTCGTCAGCCAGTCAGGAACCCCCATTCAAGAAAAAACAGATAGATATGATAACACATCCAAATAATGTGTATCTTTGCGCTGTTCCGTTAAGGAATAAATTTATCGTAACTGGGTCGCCGTCGAGATGATGAGCGACCCTATTTTATTGCATTCAGTGGGGCAAATGTGGGGCAAAAATGCATGAAAAAAATCCCTAACTATTTGATTATCAGTTAGGGATTCGCTGTTGGTGGTAGTCTCTCCGGGATTTGAACCCGAGTTACCAGGATGAAAACCTGACGTCCTGACCAGACTAGACGAAGAGACCACTTCGTGTCGAAAATTGACGCTGCAAAATTACATAAAAAAAACTTACCTGCAACAAAAACCTAAAAATTTTTTTATTCAATGGTAAGAGAAACTTGGAAATACTTGTTTCTCATCCCTTTAATAGGTTGTGCATAATAATAAACCTGTCCGTCATCCAAAGCATTTAAAAGCCCGAAACCAAACTTCGCTTCGATACCCATCTTGAACCATTGATTGTAAATGTCGAAGCCTGAGCCCAACTCCAAAGCCACGTCTCCAGCCTTATTTTTCAACCAGTCAATGTTTTGGTTTTTCTTTCTCGCAGTGAAATACAACTTTGGGTTGAGTCCTGAGAGGAGGTAAGCGGCCACGTTGTTGTAGCGTTTCGAGCGATATTTCAGATGTAACGGGAATTCCACGCAACACAGATTGGGGTTGTGTGAACCCGGGTGTTTGAGAATATGGGACCCGTCTTTCTGGTTGATTTGAATCGTATAACGGTAATTGATTTCACTGAGACTGAAGGTCGGTGACAAACGCAGGTTGCAATGTTCGCTTAACCGAAGGTCGCCTATCAATCCAATCGAGATGCCGACACGAGGAATCGAACTGTTGCGTTCGATACCAATAATCTGATAGCTCCCAAATTCGGATTCGGAAAAGTTAATCCCATAATCTTCTCCGTCGATTTGTGGGAGAGCGGAGTTGTGAAGAATCTGAGGATCAGTGTAAACAATATCTTGATAGTTTTCTTTCACGATTAGATTGTAATCCATGAAATTGGCCCCGAGCAGAAACCCAAAGTGATAAGGCGCCTTGTCGTAGCTCTGCAAGTAGATGATCTTTCGGCCTTGGGCTTGTGCTTCAGCAGCACAAATCATGACTAAAAGGAAAAGAAAAAATGCTTTGATACTTTTTTTCACAGTGTTTGATTTAAAATGATACAACGTTTTTACCCTTGTTTTATTGTGTTTGAATCCCGTTTTTTACGACGGTGCCTTGATATAGGGTGGCAATGCCTCCACTGAGGGGGTGGATCATGATTTGGTCAATCCCAGTTATGCGCATCATGGCTACAAAGGCTTCGCTTTCGGGGAAAGTAGTTACTGATGAGGGAAGATAGCGGTAGGCGGTGGGATGTTTTGACACAAGGCGACCTAACCAAGGGAGCATGGTTTTTGAATACCAGCGATAGGGTATGGCAATCCAAGGACTGGAAGGATGGGAGAACTCCAACACCGCCACGACTCCACCTGCACGGCAAACTCTCGTCATCTCCCGAAGCCCGCCCTCGCGATCAGCGAAGTTGCGGACCCCGAAAGCTACGGTCACGGCATCGAAACTGTTGTCAGGGAAAGGCAAACCAAGGGCATCTCCTTTTTCAAGTGTGATGCGATGGCTTAGTCTTTTTTTTGCAATTTTTGAACGTCCTATCTCCAACATCTTTTCGGAAAGATCCACCCCAGTGAGGAAGGCAGAGGGGTTGTCCTTGGCCATTCGGATGGCGAGGTCGGCGGTGCCGGTGGCTACGTCGAGAATGGTTGAAGGGTGTCGCTCGGTGATCAACTTGGAAGTTCTTCTTCTCCAGCTACGATCAATGCCGAACGAAAGCAGGTGGTTCAGGAAATCGTAGTTCGAGGAGATGCCGTCGAACATCTCAGTGACCGTTTGGCTGCTCATTCGGATAGAAGTTTTTCGACGATTTGTTTAGGTTGGATGCCGTTCATACAGGCGTAGTCCCCTCGCCAGCAGGGCTTGTTGCCATAAACCGAACAGGGACGGCAGGGTAAATCTTGCTGTACGCAGTCTTCTGCTTTCTGCCCCCAGCCCAAGAAGCCGGCAAAGGGATGGGTTCCGCCCCAGACAGAGACTACTTTCGTTCCGACCAAAGATGCCAGATGCATGTTGGCGGAGTCCATGCTGAGCATCACATCGAGTTGGCCCATCAACGCTAGTTCACCTGCCAATCCATGCTGACTAAGGGCAGCTCGAACATTAGGATAGTTGGAACAAAGTGTTGCGATTTGTTGTTTTTCGTCCTCGCCACCGCCAAAGAGAAATATAGTAGTGTTTTTTTCTACACATAAAGCCCGAATCACTTCCTCCATCTTATTCATCGGATACACTTTGGGGGGATGTTTCGCGAAGGGTGCGATGCCGATCCACTTCTCATTGGGCTGTTTTTCCCGTTCGCAGTACTCAGAATAGTCGAGGCTCACAAAACTGGGCCTCACGGGGAACCCCAGTTGTTCCAAAACCTTTGCATAATGTGCAAAGGAGGTGGTTTGCTGTTGGAGAATCTTGTGGTTCTTTCGGGTTAAAGCTTTTTTTCCACTTCGCCCTTTGTCGATTTTGGCTGTTTTCTTTCGGCGAAGGCATCCTTCGGTGCGAAGCCATACGGTCCGCAACACGTTATGGAAATCAGCGATGTAGTCGAAATCATTGAGATGGGCATCCCGCCACAGCCGGCCTAGGCCGCGCAGTCCCTTGTGCCTCCCTTCCAGGTCTGCGGCCATGAAATGCACGTTGTCGGGCAGTTGCTCGAACAAAGGCCGCGCCATCGCTCTGCTGAGCACAGTAATATCCAGCTCGGGATATTGCATGGCCAGATCGTGGACGACAGGCACTGTCATAGCGATGTCGCCCAAGGCGGAAAACCGTATGACAAGGAGTTTTCTCAATTCTTTTTCTGCCCGTAGAGCACGGGGTTTAAGTTGGGATCATTGTACATCTTCATCTGCTTGTACACCTTCATCACTTTCTCGCCGCGCTTGTAGCACGCCATCAACTGGTCGATGGCAGTGCACAAGTCGGCGTTTTGTTCTTCAAGGACAAGCAACCTTTCTTCGCATTTGGCTTTGTGAGCTTCGTCGACATCGGTGCGTTTCACCTCCACTTTCATGTGGTAGATTTTCAGCTGTAAGATGGACAATCGGTCGATGGCCCAAGCGGGACTCTCGGTGTTGAGGGTGGCGTTGGACTGTGACTTTACATGCTGAAACATGAGCAGATAATATTGGTCAATCATCTCCACGATATCGGTGCGGTCTTGATTCGACTTGTCGATGCGTCGTTTTAATGCCAAAGCCTTCACCGGGTCGATGTCTGGGTCGCGGATAAGGTCTTCAAGATGCCATTGTACCGTATCTATCCATGCCTTCAGATACAAGTACCATTCGATGGTCTTTTCCTCGTAAGGGTTGTGACAAGGATAGTCCACATCGTTAAACTTGTGATAGTTCTCGATGGCCTGATGGAAGACGGAGAGGATGGAGGCAACGGATAAGACAGTCATGGCTTGGCTTTTTGAATCAGTGCAGTTTGGCCAAAGCTTCCTTAATTCTTCTAGCTGCTTCAATCAGTTTGTCCAAAGAGGTGGCGTAGGAGAGGCGGATGCAATCGTCGTTGCCGAATGAGTTGCCAGCCACGCAAGCCACATGGGCGTTGTAGAGCAGCCACATGCAGAGGTCGTCGCTGCCTTTGATGACGGTCTGTCCATCGGTTTTGCCGTAGTAGGACTTCACTTCAGGGAACACATAGAATGCACCGGCGGGTGTATTGCACTCCACGCCAGGGATCTCGTTCATCAGCTTCACGAGGGTGTCGCGGCGTTGGCGGAAAGCTTTCAGCATTTCCTGAATTTCTGGAGAGTTGTCGGGGCAAAGCTCCATGGCTTTGGCTGCAGCGGCTTGGGCGATGGTGCAGATGCCCGAAGTAATTTGTCCTTGAATCTTGTTGGTGGCTTTCACGATGGCTTGTGGAGCAGCGATATATCCGATACGCCATCCGGTCATGGCATAGCCCTTAGCCACGCCGTTGACGATGACGAGACGGTCTTTCAAGAAGTCGAACTGTCCCATGCTCTCATGCTTATGTTCATACTGGATGAACT
>CAMHFN010000017.1 GCA_946184615.1 uncultured Bacteroidales bacterium | reverse complement strand
TTCTTGAACGGCACTTCATTTTGGTATTCCTCGCCAGCCATGATCATGCGGGCCACCCAGAAGAAGATGATGTCAGGTGCGGTGATGAGGTCGTTGGTGGGGTAGTAGTACTTGAACTCGGCATTGTCGGGGTCGAGGATGCCGTTGAAAAGCGACAAAGGCCATAGCCACGAGCTGAACCAAGTGTCCAAGGCATCGTCATCTTGACGCAAGTCTTTAAGGGTCAAATTCTTGTTGCCCGTCTTCTCGATGGCGAGTTTCAAGGCTTCTTCGGGCGTCTCGGCGACCACGAAACCGCCTTCGGGCAGGTAGTAGGCCGGAATCTGATGGCCCCACCACAGCTGGCGGCTGATGCACCAGTCCTTGATGTTTTCCAACCAGTGACGGTAGAGGTTGACATATTTGGAAGGATAGAACTTGATGTCGCCATTCAACACGGGTTTCAGGGCGATGTCGGCGAGGTGTTCCATCTTGAGGAACCACTGCATCGAAAGCTTCGGCTCAATCGGCACATTGGTGCGCTCGGAGTAGCCCACCTTATTATTATAGTCCTCGATCTTCTCCAGTAGGCAGGCTTCCTTCATGTCGATGATGATCTGCTTGCGGCAGTCCTCGCGGCTCATGCCGATGTACATGCCAGCGGCTTCGCTCAGAGTGGCGTCATCGTTGAAGATGTTGATGCTCTGCAGGTTGTGCTTTTCGCCCAGCATATAGTCGTTCACATCGTGGGCAGGAGTGACCTTCAGACAGCCCGTACCGAACTCGATGTCGACATAATCATCCTCGATGACGGGAATGACGCGATTGACCAGTGGCACCACGACTTTCTTGCCGCGCAGCCATTGGTTCTTCGGGTCGGCAGGGTTGATGCACATGGCGGTGTCGCCCATGATGGTCTCGGGACGGGTGGTGGCCACCACAGCATAGCGGCGACCTTGCTCATCGGTGTGGATGATTTCGCCTTCAGCACCTGTGGCACCCGTGCCGTCGTCCTCGTGGAGGTAATAACGCAGGTAAAACAGTTTGCTGTGTTCATCCTTGAAGATGACTTCCTCGTCGCTCAAAGCCGTTAAGGCTTTCGGGTCCCAGTTGACCATGCGTACACCACGGTAAATCAGGCCTTTGTTATACAGGTCGACGAAGGCGCGGATGACGCTCTTCGAGCGGATGTCGTCCATGGTGAACGAGGTGCGTTCCCAGTCGCAGGAGCAACCCAGGCGGCGCAACTGCTTGAGGATGATGCCACCATGCTCGTGGGTCCAGTCCCAGGCGTGCTTGAGGAACTCCTCGCGGCCGATGTCGGTCTTCTTGATGCCCTGTTGCGCCAGCTTGTTCACCACCTTGGCTTCGGTGGCGATGGAGGCGTGGTCGGTGCCGGGCACCCAGCAGGCGTTCTTGCCTTGCATGCGGGCGCGGCGAATCAGGATGTCCTGAATCGTGTTGTTCATCATGTGGCCCATGTGAAGCACGCCGGTCACATTGGGCGGCGGGATCACGATGGTATAGGGTTCGCGTTCGTCGGGCGTGGAGTGGAAGTAGTTCTTCTCCATCCAGTGTTCGTACCATTTGCCTTCAACTTCCTGAGGGCTGTATTTGCTGCTGATTTCCATAGTCATACAATAATAAGCGGCAAAAATACGTTTTTTTTACGCTAAATTTCTATTTTTGCGCCAAAATATCACCTTGAATGATTAAAAACATCATCTTCGACTACGGCGGCGTACTCCTCGATTGGAATCCCCACTATCTCTACGATCCTTATTTCGGTGATGTTGAGAAGGCCGAATGGTTTCTCACGAACATCTGCACCTACGAGTGGAATGCCCAGCATGACAACGGCAAACGCATCGCAGAAGGCACCGAGGAGTTAATCGAGCAACATCCCGAATGGGAAAAGGAAATCCGCCTTTATTATGATGACTTCATGAAGATGATGGGTGGACAGATTCCCGGAATGGAGGACTTTGTCAAAACCCTGAAAGCCAAAGGTTATCGGGTGTTTGGACTTTCCAATTGGTCGGAGGAGACCTTCGCCTTGGTTCGCCACGTGTATCCCGTGTTGGATCTGATGGAGGACATGGTCATTTCCGGGATCGAGAAGGTGATGAAACCCGACCATCGCATCTTTGAATTGGCATTGGAACGCTTTGGCCTTGAGGCTTCGGAAACGGTTTTTATTGACGACAATGCTGCCAATGTTCAGGCAGCTAATGAGGTAGGTATTAAAGGAATTTTGTTTAATAAAAATATTGTAAAAAATGAAAAAAGTATTCTTCACCCTAATGGCGGCCCTGCTTTTCTTGAGTGGCTGCAACAAAACTAAGCAATTCACGGTTACCCTGAACCTTGACAACGCTGACCAAAAGACCGTCTATCTCTTTAAGGATGTTGATGGCAAGGATGTATGTATCGACACCGCCGTCTTCGCAGGACAACAAGCCGTGCTGAAAGCCGATTTTGCTGATCCTCAGACCTGTTACGTTGTCAAATTCGACCCAGCTGAAAAATGCGGAGCATTCCCGTTCTTCACCGAGAACCAGAACACCACCATCACTGGCGATAAGGAGGCCTTCCAGAACTGGGTGGTGAAAGGCTGCCCCACCATGGATGCCTACAATGCCTACCGTCAGGAGCTTCAGCCCATGGAAGATGCCCTCATGGCCACTTTCATGGAAATTCAGAATACCTATATGGCTGGCGACACGGTGAAGTCAGCTGAACTGCAGAAACAGCTTGAGGCAAGTATGGAGGACTATGAGAACTATCGTCTGGACTACATCAAGAAACACTCCGACAGCTATATGGCCCATTTCATGCTGCTTCAGAGCGCGGATGAGTTCGGATACGAGAAGGTGAAGGAAGTGGCCCAAGGATTCACTACCGAATCGGTGTATAGTAAACGGATTAACGATTACATTGAAGCACATGCCAAGGTGGAAGTCGGTGCCAAGTTCATGGATTTCACTTTGAAGACCGCCGAAGGCGAGGAAGTCAATTTGGAGACCGTCATCAACAGCAACCGTTTGGTATTGGTCGATTTCTGGGCTTCGTGGTGTGGCCCTTGCCGTGGCGAGAACCCCTTCGTGAAGGCCGCATACGAGAAGTATCATGCCGATGGCTTTGAGATTGTTGGTGTCAGTGTTGACCAGGACGAGGCTGCTTGGCAGAAGGCCGTGGCCGATGACGGCATGACTTGGATTCAGGTGCGTGATGTCGACAACACTGCCTCTACCGATTACATGATCCAATTCATCCCCTCCAACTTCCTGTACGACGGCAACGGCGTGATGATCGCCAAAGGCCTCCGTGGCGAGGAGCTCGAGGCGAAGCTCGCCGAGGTGTTGCAATAATAGGATGCCATGTTAGCAAAAGGAACCAAAGCCCCTTACTTCGAGGGCAACGACGAGAACGGGAATCTCGTGAAGTTAACTGATTTCGCTGGAAAGAAGCTGGTGCTTTATTTCTATCCCAAGGACAGCACTCCGGGTTGCACCGCTGAGGCGTGCGATTTGCGTGACAATTACGAGCGTTTCCTTTCGTTGGGTTACAACGTGTTGGGCGTCAGCCGTGACAGTGCGGCTTCGCATCAGCGTTTCATCGCCAAATACAGTCTACCGTTTCATTTGATTGCCGATACTGACCTTACCATCTTGAAAGCCTACGAAGCCTGGGGCGAGAAGAAGATGTATGGCAAGGTCACCGAGGGCACATTGCGCACCACCTACGTCATTGATGAAAACGGGGTGATTATTGATGCCATAGGGAAGGTCGACACCAAGAATCACACGGCGCAGATTTTATAAAAAAAAAGATGTGTGGGAGTGGCACCCCATCGGGGTGCTCCGTCGGTAGGAACGGGTAAATTTTTTTATAAAAATGTTGCGAAGAAAGGAGTTTGTTGTATGTTTAAAAACATCCCCATGAAAAACCTCATCCTCTCCCTCATCGCCCTCCTGCTGGGCGCAAACGCCTTCGGACAACACACGCTCACCTATCAAAGCTACGCCAAAGACGTGGAAGACGGCGACACGACTTTTGTCAGCGTGGTCGAACAAAAAGGCTGTCTTAAAATCGCTAACCTTGGCAATGAGGTTAAGAACCCCATACCGGGCTATGTGGAAAGTGTCACCTACGTCAGCTATGTGGAAGACTCGGTGTTCACCGTGCTGCAATATCCAGACGGGAACTTCTATAGCGCCTACGCCTTCACTGATAACGACGTCAGCTTCAGCGAAGAAGGCAAGGAAAAGGTGTTGGGCTACCCCTGCACGAAATACAAGACGAGCATCAACTCGAACACCATCGAGGTGTGGATGACCGACAAGCCGGGCTTTGAGGCTACTCCCATGCCGGGACTGGGCCGCCTCAACGGGATGATGGTGCGCTGCATGAGAAATGGCATCTATGTCACCGACCTTAAATCAGTGAAAAAAGCCAAAGGTTTGCCAAAAATACTGATTCCCAGCGATAAAGGCGAACGAAAATCTTCTCGCGAGCTGAGCCAGCTCCGGAAGGACAAACTGGTGATGCGCCTCCCGGTGTTCAAAGGACAACAGATTCATTTTGCGGATTACGAACCCGTGGTAGGGGAGATCCCCTTCGATACCACCCTCCATCTCAGCCACGGGACGATTATTCTCAAAAGGATGCAGCTTCCGCAACTGCCGGAACATTACCAACTCTTTGCTGAGCTTCATCAGCGTTCCAACGGCGATGCCTACGACCGTGCCGCCTCCGTGTTCGTCATCCCCATGGACCAATCCCGCAGTTTTCTCGATGGACTGACTCAAGGCGTAGAGGCTTTGCCCATGTTTCAGGGCAGCGACGGCAAGGAATACCAAGGCATCAAAGCGGAAACGGATTACCTGCCACCCGTCGAACTGGTGCGTTTCTTCACCTCGTTCGGTGCGGGACACTTCAACGACAAGGTGCAGATCGACGGCCTCAACTGGACCGAAGAAAACTATTATAAACAAGAGGTGAGCGAGTTGCGTGATCGACTGCAAGGCGATGTGCTCATCGGGGCTTTCATCGGCAACTACGACAAGGGCGGCCATATCGTTTCCTTGGATCTGGTGGCTTACCCGGGCGAGTACGAATGGGATGAGATGCCCTGCCACCAACGTTCGGTGCCGCTGTTCAACACCTGCAACGTGATGGAGATGTCGGGGCAGAACTACGGTCGACTCTTTGCCACCGACAGCCTCGAAGTGACGTTTGAAATCCCTGAAGGCGCTACCGATGTGCGCCTGAGGTACATCAGCACGGGTCACGGCGGATGGGGTGGTGGCGATGAGTTCAACCCCAAGGAGAATGTCCTCTTCATCGACGGCGTGAAGACCTTCACCCATACGCCTTGGCGTTGCGACTGTGCCACCTTCCGCGACCAAAATCCCGTGTCGGGCAACTTCTGGAATGGAGTCTCCTCGTCAGATTACTCGCGCTCAGGCTGGTGTCCGGGTACGGCGACCAATCCGGTTTATTTCGATCTGGGCTTTTTGAAACCAGGCAAGCATACCCTGCGTGTTGCCATCCCGCAAGGCAAAGACGAGGGCGGCAGCTTCAGCCACTGGATGGTTTCTGGGACGTTGCTTTATTTTATTCCGTAGAAGTGGTTTTGAATAATTTTTTTTACTATCTTTGCGGAGAAAAAGAAAAATTTTATGTCTCAAAACCAAGGGTATTTGGATTTCGATGAATACATCCGTCAGGGGGAGCCTTCGAAACGCGAGGCGGCCTACGCCTGGAGTACGGCCATCGGCCTTCAGGCGGTGGATGGACTTAAGACCTCGGAATACCTGAACGACTTGGCCCGCAGGAATATCGAAGGTGAGATCACCATCGAAGAGGTGGGCGAGTTGCTCGATAGTTACTACGAGAGCAAGACGGTCCGAGAACCTGACGATGACGACAAGGAAGAGGCGGACAAAGCGTCAAAGAACATCAAGAAGATATTGTCGGTAAAGACTTTTGATTTCTCGACTAATGGCTACATTTCCATTCATCGTAGGATTTTTGATGGTGTTTTGCTTCGTGCAGGGAAACTCCGTAACTATGATATTACAAAGAAGGAATGGGTATTAAGAGGAGACACCGTCAGCTATTTGAATTGGGAAGATCTGCGCCGTGCACTTGACTACGACATACAACAGGAAAAGTCTTTTGATCTTGCCCAACTTTCGATGGAGGAGTTCGTCAAACATATCTGTCAATTTGTTTCAGGTATTTGGCAGATACACGCTTTCGGAGAAGGTAACACTCGGACAACGGCGGTCTTTACGATTCAGTATCTGCGTTCCTTGGGGTTTGAGGTGGACAACGATCTTTTTGCCAAACACTCTTGGTATTTCAGAAATGCATTGGTTAGGGCAAATTATACCAGCTATCAAAAGAAGATTACCGCAGACACTTCATTCCTGGAAAGGTTTTTCCGTAATTTGTTGATGGGTGAAAACAATGAATTGAAAAACCGATATATGGTGATCAATCCTCCTAAAGAATGGGGACTCGAGACGGTTGGACAGGACAAGCAGAGGTCAACACCCCGACAAGCACCCGATAAGCACCCGACAAGTACCCGACAAGTACCCGACAAGTTAAAAACAAAGAATCCTGATATTGAAAGACTTGTGAGGGTTATTGGAGGGCAACAGCTGTCGGTAAAGGAGATGTTGATTTCATTGGGGCTTAAAGATCGAGAGAATTTCCTTGATGTCTATCTTTCGCCTGCCATTTCCGAAGGCTATGTCCGACTCCTCTACCCTGAAAAGCCACATCATCCTCGGCAAAAATATTTGCTGACGGTAAAAGGATCCCTGCTCTTCAACGAATTAATAAATTTGGAAAATTAAGGAAACCTCCTTATTTTTGCGCCCTATAAACGGAAAACGGATAACGGAAAGTTAATTTGAAACGACAAATTACAAATAACAAATATTATTAAAATCAAAGTATTATGATGGATTTTTTGAAAGAAAACTTGATGATCGTACTGTTGTGCGTGATTCTGGCCATTGTGATCCCCTTCTTGATTTATTACCTTCGCACCGCGAAGCGTTACCATCCGAAAGGTTTGATTGCAGCGGCACTCAGCAACATGGGTGAGCGTTTCGGCTACTACATCATGAACGCCATCCTGCTGTTGTTCCTTGTTTCCAAGTTCGGTCTGCCCGATGGCACTGCAGGCCTCATCTATTCGGTGTTCTATTTCGGCATCTATGTGCTTGCCTTGGTGGGCGGTATCATCGCCGACCGTACGCAGAACTATCACGGCACCATCCAGTGGGGCTTGATTATCATGGCTGTCGGTTATGTGGCTCTGGCCATCCCGCTCTTCAGCCGTGATGCACAAGGCATTATCGCCGATGGTACTGGCGCTTGGTGGGGTATCTTGATCTTCACCTGCGTGGCCTTGCTCATGATTGCCTTCGGTAACGGCCTTTTCAAAGGCAACCTGCAAGCCTTAGTCGGTCAGTTGTATGACAACTTCGAGGCAGAAGCTGCCAAGAAAGGCCCTGAAGCTCTGGCTGAAGCCAAGGATCGTCGCGACAGCGGTTTCCAGATTTTCTATGTGTTCATCAATATCGGTGGTGTGATCGCCCCCTTCGTGGCTCCTCTGCTGCGTGTGTGGTGGTTGAAGATCCATAACTTCCTCTATAATGCGGATATGCCCGCCCTCTGTCACCAGTTCCTGAAAGACGGTCAGGTGACCACCAAGTTCACCGAAACCATGAGCAACTCTGTGATCGATGCCAGCGCCGCTACCGACTTGACGCAGTTCTGCTCGGATTATATCGGTGTTTACAACCAAGGTATTCACTTCGCTTTCATCGCTTCGATGATTGCCATGATGATTTCCTTGATTGTGTTCATCTCCCAAAAGAAGAAATTCCCACAACCTGGCAAGAAACTGGCCGCCGAAGTGGCTGGCTATACGCCTGAAGAGAAGGCTGCCATGGCTAAGGAAATCAAGCAGCGTATGGCTGCCCTGTTCGCTGTGTTGGGTATCGCCGTGTTCTTCTGGCTCTCGTTCCACCAAAACGGTCAGTCGCTGATGGTGTTTGCCCGCGACTTCGTCAACTCCGAGTGGCTCGCTCCTGAGATTACTCAGGCATTGAATCCCTTGTTCGTAATCATCCTGACACCTATCGTCATGGGTATCTTTGCTGCCTTGGTCAGAAAGGGCAAAGGCGTTTCCACGCCGCGTAAGATTGCGTTGGGTATGTTCATTGCAGGCATCGCTTACCTCTTCTTGATGCTGCTTTCGCTGGCCAACGGTTATCCGTCAGGCGAAGAATTCCGCGCCATGGACAGCGCCACAATGGCTGCCGCTGGGTTGCACAAACAAGGCTATTGGGTGATGTTCGTCGTCTATTTCTTCCTAACGGTGGCTGAGCTGTTCATCTCACCGCTGGGTCTGTCGTTCGTGTCGAAAGTCGCCCCGCGTCACCTGCAGGGTCTCTGCCAGGGTCTGTGGCTCGCCGCCACCGCCATTGGCAACCTGTTTATCTTCGTGGGTCCCCTCATGTACAACGCATGGCCGATCTGGGTGTGCTGGACCGTGTTCTTCGCCGTCTGCATCGTCTCCATGTCGATCATGTTGGGCATGGTGAAATGGCTTGAAAGGGTTACGGCCTAAAGATTATTTTAAGGAATGGTAAAGGCTTGCTTCGGCAAGCCTTTATCGTCTATAACAAAACTTTCCACTCTCCACTTTTAACTTTCCACTATGTTCAAAGGACATCCCAAAGGTTTATACGCCCTCGCCCTCGCCAACACGGGCGAGCGCTTTGGCTATTATACCATGTTGGCCATCTTCGTGCTTTTCCTGCAAGCCAAGTTCGGCTATAACGAAGCACAGGCGGGTAACATCTACGGCATCTTCCTCGGTTGCGTCTATTTCATGCCCCTCATCGGCGGTATGCTGGCCGACCGTTTCGGCTACGGTAAGATGGTCCGCACGGGCATCATCGTGATGTTCCTCGGTTACTTGCTCTTGGCCGTACCCATGGCCACCGCGACGGCCAAAGTCACCATGTTTTCTGCCCTCGCTCTGATCGCCATCGGAACAGGCTTGTTCAAAGGCAACCTCCAGGTGATGGTGGGCAACCTCTACGATGAAGCCAAGTACAGCGCTTTCCGCGACAACGGATTCAGCCTGTTTTACATGGCCATTAATATCGGCTCGATGTTCGCGCCCATGGCAGCTACCAAGGTCACCGACCTCTTCCTCGGGAAGGCAGGTTATACTTACGTACCACAGATTCCTTCCTTGGCTCATCAATATCTCGATGGCACCATTTCGACCGATGCCCTATCAAGCTTCGAGGCCCTGGCGGTCCAACAAGGGGGCAATGTCAGTGACTTGGCCGGTTTCGCCAACAGCTATATTGATGCCCTCTCAGGTGCCTATAACTACGGTTTCGGCGTGGCGTGCATCTCGTTGATTCTTTCCATGGCCATCTACCTGGGCTTCCGCAAGTGGTACAAGCACGCCGACGTGAACGCCAAGCAGGCCAAGACAATGGAACACACCACCGTCCATGTGGAGGAGCTCTCCAAGGAGCAGACCCGCGAACGTATCACCGCCTTGGTGATGGTTTTCGCCGTGGTCATCTTCTTCTGGATGTCGTTCCAGCAAGCAGGTCTCTGCTTGACTTACTTTGCCCGTGACTACACGGCGAGTGAGGCTTCGGGTTTCACCCGTATTGGATTCAACATCTGGGCCTTGGCGCTGATTGCCATTTCGATCTATACCTTGTTTGGTGCGTTCCAGTCGGAGACGAAACGCAACAAGCTGATCTGTGGCATCGTCACCCTTGTTTTATGGGCGGGCGCCGCAGTCTTGTATCTCGGTATGCCCAACCCGATCAATATCCTGCCGCAGCAGTTCCAGCAGTTCAACCCCTTCTTTGTAGTGGCTTTGACACCCGTCTCGATGGCGGTGTTCGGTGCCTTGGCGAAGAAAGGGAAGGAGCCGTCCTCACCGCGTAAGATCGGCATGGGTATGATTGTCGCTGCCCTTGGCTTCCTCATCTTGGTCGTTTGTTCCTTCCCCTTGGCCAGTCCGGCCGAACTGAAGGCGCAAGGCGGCGTGAGTAGCACCTTGGTCTCACCCAATTGGCTGATTAGCACCTATCTCGTGCTGACCTTCGCTGAACTGTTGCTGAGTCCCATCGGCATCTCCTTCGTCACCAAGGTGGCCCCGCCCAAGTACAAGGGCATGATGATGGGTCTCTGGTTCTGCGTGACGGCCATCGGCAACTACCTCACCTCGGTCATCGCCCGCATTTGGGGTACCGGCATGCCGCTCTGGATGGTCTGGGGCGTCCTCGTGGTGCTCTGCCTGCTCTCCGCCGTGTTCATCTTCTCCATCATGAAACGTTTGGAGAAGGCAACTTCTGGATGCTGATTTCATAATCTTGTGAAAAAGTGTATTTTTGCAATATGATAAAAAGACTGACTAATATAAAAATTAATATGAACAAGTTTTTCCAGACAATAAGATCGTTGTATGCTGTTTTGCTCTTTTTCTTACTGAGTATTAGCGGAAAAGGATTTGCGCAAAGTTTTACTGTTGGTAACTTGAATTACTCTGTCAATGATGATGGTTTAACTGTGACTGTTACAGGCCATGTGGATGGCCCTAATGCTTCTGGAATGCTTGTTATTCCAGATTCGGTAACATTTGCAGAAACCAGTTATCGTGTGACTAAAATAGATGATTTTGCTTTTTATGATTGTGCCGGATTCAATGGTTCGTTGACTATAGGCAAGTTTGTTACAACAATTGGAAGAGCTGCTTTCTATGGCTGCAAGGGTTTTAATGGTTCATTGAGTTTAGACGAGTCTGTTTCAACAATTAAGAACGAAGCTTTTAGAGGTTGTTCCGGATTCAACGGTTCATTGGTCATAGGCGATTTAGTTACAACGATAGGTAATGATGCTTTCGGTTTTTGTTATAGATTCAATGGGCCATTAATTATTGGCAATTCTGTAACAACTATAGGAGATCATGCGTTTTCTGATTGTTATGGATTTGATACGCTAACATTAGGCAACTCTGTTACAACGATAGATGATTATGCTTTTGCTCATTGCTCTGGATTCAAAGGCTCATTAACCATAGGTGACTCCGTTACGACAATCGGAGAAGGTGCTTTTTATGAGTGTTCAGGTTTTGATGGCTCGTTAACCATAGGCAGTTCAGTTGTTTCGATAGGAAATCATGCTTTTTATAATAATTGTGGTTTTACTGGTAATCTGGTTATTCCTAATTCAGTGACAGATATAGGACAAGGGGCTTTTAAGTATTGTGTTGGGTTTGATGGCTTGACCATGGGTGGTTCAGTCTCCACGATTGGTAATTATGCTTTTTCATCGTGTTATGGCTTTGCTGGCGAATTGTTCATTCCGAATTCTGTGATAGTAATAGGAGCATTTGCTTTTGAGGATTGTGCTGGATTGGATAGCTTGTTATCCATTGGCAATTCCGTTACAACGATAAAGCAAGGCGCATTCTTTGAGTGTAGGTTTGATTCCATTGTGTCGTTAGCTGAGACACCTCCAACCTTGGAAGACATGACCTTTTATGGTGTTCCGGGTGTTACATTAACCGTTCCTTGTGGCTGTGTTTCAGCTTATGAGACCTCAGCATGGCATGATCACTATATTTCTTTTTTGGATGACTGTGCTAGCCTTACGGAAGATGATGAACAGGCCGTTCCCGTCTATCCCAACCCCACCACCGGCAACGTGAAGGTCGAAGCCTCCGACCTCCGTCATGTCAGCATCTTTAACACCCTCGGCCAACAGGTCTACGACAGCCAAGCCGACGGTAATGTGTTCGAATATGACTTGAGCAATCACGAGGCGGGCATCTACCTCATACAAATCGAAACCATTTCAGGCATCGCCACGAAACGGGTGGTGCTGACGAAATAATCATACTCACAAACCCATGTCCAGAAACGAACAAGAACTGAAAGGCGTAACGCTACTGGGAAACCAAAACACCCAGTATAGCTATGACTATACTCCAGAGGTGCTCGAGACTTTCGTGAACAAGCACCCGGAGAACGATTATCTGGTGACCCTCGACTGCCCAGAGTTTACCTCACTGTGCCCCAAGACGGGTCAGCCTGACTTCGGACACATTATTATTAATTATATCCCGCGCACCCTGATGGTGGAGAGCAAGAGCCTCAAGCTCTATCTCTTCAGCTTCCGCAACCATGGCGACTTCCACGAGGATTGCGTGAACATCATCATGAAGGACCTCGTCAAGCTAATGGATCCCAAATACCTGGAGGTCATCGGTCTGTTCAACCCCCGTGGCGGCATCTCTATCAAGCCCTTCGCCAATTATGGCGACGCCGACCATCAGGATCTGGTCAAACAACGTCTCTTAGCTTGTTTCCATAATGAATAACTTTCCACTTTCCACTCTCCACTCTCCACTCCCATGAAAGACTCCGTCATCATCATCTCCGGCGGCATGGACTCGACCACCATGCTTTACGAGTTCAAGGACGAAATCGCCTTTGCCATCACCTTTGACTATGGGTCCACCCAGAATGGACGTGAGCGTGTCTGTGCCATCACGCACTGCCAGCGCTTGGGCATCAAACATATCGTGGTGCCGCTGGAATTCATGCACCGCTATTTCAAGAGTGCGTTGCTGATGACCGCTGCCGACATCCCTGAAGGCAACTACGATGACGAGAACATGAAGTCAACGGTAGTGCCCTTCCGCAACGGCATCATGCTGGCCATCGCGGCTGGTATTGCGGAGAGCAACGGACTGAAACGGGTGATGATTGCCAACCACGCCGGCGACCACTCCATCTATCCCGACTGCCGTCCGAGCTTTGTCAATGCCATGTCGGAAGCGATGTCGAATGGAACGTATGACCATATAACTGTATATGCTCCTTATACTAATCTCAGCAAGAAAGAAATCGCCGAACACGGCAAGGCCCTGGGTTTGGACTACAGCGAGACCTATTCCTGCTACAAAGGTGGCGAAAAACACTGCGGCAAATGCGGCACCTGCCGTGAACGCATTCAAGCCCTGAAAGATGCTGGCATCGTTGACACCACAGAATATGAATGAAACGGAAAACGGAAAACTATTAACTTTTCACTTTTAACTCTTAACTCCCATGTATTACGTCAGAAAAACTCTTGAGATTTCCGCTTGCCATCAGCTTTATCTCGATTACGAGAGCAAATGCGAGAACCTGCATGGCCACAACTGGAAGATCAATGTGTATTGCCGTGCCGAGCAACTCGACAGCAATGGCATGGTGTGCGACTTCACCTTGATCAAGAAGATGATTCATGGCAAGATCGATCATACCAACATCAACGAAGTGCTCGATTTCAATCCAACCGCCGAGAATCTGGCCAAGTGGATTGTCGATACCGTGCCGAACTGCTACCGCGCCGATGTTTGGGAGTCGCGGGATAACAAGGCTTCCTATATTAAGGACGACGCCCCGCAAAACTTTGACTAGCTGACCAACCCGACCATGTTTAGGATCAATGAAATCTTTTGTTCCCTTCAAGGCGAAGGTTTCCATACGGGAACGCCTGCTGTCTTCGTGCGCTTCAGTGGATGCAACTTGCATTGTGCCTTTTGCGATACCCAACATCAAACAGGGGTGTTGATGAGCGCACGAGCCATCATCGGTGAAATCAACAAATATCCTAACGCCCCGCTGGTCGTCCTGACTGGTGGCGAACCGTCGCTGTTCATTGATGAGGCTTTTGTGGCGGAACTGAGAATCAAAACTTGTAAATACATCGCTATCGAGACCAACGGTACCCGTCCCTTACCCACCAATATCGACTGGGTGACCTGTTCGCCCAAAACGGGTTTTATCGGGGGAGATGCCGAACCTTGCCTGTTGAAACAATGCGATGAGTTGAAAGTGGTTTACTTGGGCCAAGACCTGAAACAATACGATGATATCATCGCCCAATACCGTTTCCTTCAGCCTTGTTTCTCAGATAATGAATCCCAACGTGAATCCAATACGAAAGCCTGTGTGGAAGCGGTGTTGAACCATCCCGGCTGGCGCCTCTCCCTCCAAACCCATCGCGTCCTCAACATCCGTTAGGCTTCTGTCTTCTGTCTTCTAACTTCTATAAATCAGAAACACCGCCGGTTTCTTGTTCAAATCTCCCTTGAATTTTTTCCATTCCGCCACGTCTTGGCTGATGATGAGCTCGTCTTCGCAGGTGAGGTTGCAGGCCACACATACTCGGGTGGAAGGGTGGAGGTTCTTGCATAAATCAGCGAGCATGGCATTGTTCCTAAAAGGAGTTTCGATGAAGAGCTCGGTCTCGTTGTTGCTCATGGAGCGTCGTTCCAAGTTCTTGATGGCGTTTTGTCGTTCGGGACTCTTGATGGGCAGGTAGCCGTGGAAGGCGAAGGCCTGTCCGTTGAACCCCGAAGCCATCAGAGCCAGAATCATGGCATTGGGTCCTACCAACGGGACCACTTTGATGCCAGCGGAGTGTGCCAAGTCGACCACCAAAGCGCCAGGGTCGGCTACGCAGGGGGTGCCGGCCTCCGACATCAGGCCCATATCTTCGCCGTTGAGGCAGGGGCCGAGGTGCTCCATTAAGTCGAGATTGCGGGCATTGTGCTTGTCGAGTTCGATGAACTCGATCTCGTCAATGGCGCTGTCCATGCCAATGCGGCTTAACACTCGGCGTGAGGTGCGGGTGTTCTCCACGACGAAGTGCTTCAAACGTTTCACAATGTCGAGGGTGCCAGCAGGAATCACCTGCTCGGCCTTGGTCGCACCCAAGAGGTTGGGTACCAGATAAAGTGTTCCGAAAACCATGGATTAGATAAGGATTTTCTTTTCGATTTCAGCCAGCATGGTCCTGAACTGTTTGTCGGTGTCCAAACGGTCCGACACGGTCTTGCAGGCGTGATGTACGGTGGCGTGGTCCTTGCCGCCACATTGCTGGCCGATGACAGTCAAGCTGCAGTTGGAATATTTCTTGGCGAAGTACATGACCACCTGGCGGGCTTGTACCACTTCATGCTTGCGGGTGTTCTGTGAGAGGATCTCGATGGGCAAGGAGAAGTAGTCGCATACCACGTTCATGATATATTCCACTGAGACTTCCCTCACCGAGTTACGGATGAAACGCTCGATGATTTCTTGGGCGAGCTCGATGGTGACAGCTTTCTTATTGAGCGAGGACTGGGCTACCAAGGAGATGAGCACGCCTTCCAACTCGCGGATGTTGGTGCGCACGCTCGTAGCGATATAGTCGATGATCTCGTCGGGCAACACGATGCCGTTGTTGTAGAGCTTGTTCTTCAAGATGGCGTTGCGGGTGGCCGCGTCAGGCATCTGAAGGTCAGCAGTGAGTCCCCACTTGAATCGAGAAAGCAGCCTGGGCTCCATATCCTGCAAGTCGACGGGCAACTTGTCACTAGTCAAAACCAACTGCTTGCCGTTCTGATGCAGGTAGTTGAAGATATGGAAGAACGTCTCCTGGGTCTTCGTCTTCTTGGCCAGAAATTGGATGTCGTCGATGAGCAACACGTCGATCATCTGGTAGAAATGCACGAAGTCGTTCAAGTTCTGGTTCTTGGAGGCGTTCACAAATTGGTTGATGAACTGCTCGGCTTGTACGTAAAGCACGGTTTTTTCTGGGAACTTGTGCTTCACATGGAGTCCAATGGCATGACAGAGGTGGGTCTTGCCCAATCCAGTTTGGCTATATATTAATAAAGGATTGAAAGCAGTTTTGCCCGGGTTCTCGGCGATGGCCAAACCTGCAGAACGTGCCAATCGGTTGCAATCCCCTTCGATGAAGTTGTCGAATGAATAATTCTCGTTGAGTTGCGAGTCAATTTCCATCTTCTTCAAACCTGGGAAGATAAAGGGGTTGACAGGCATGGCCATAAGGCTTTCTGGGGCAGGACGACCCAGCGTGTTGTTCTTCACATCGTCACGGTTGGTTCCAGGCATTACAACTTTGTAGGTGGGGTCGCCACCGTCCATGACAATGCTGTACTCCAGCTTCCCCTCCATGCCCAACACACGCTTGATGGTCTTCTTCAGCAGGTCTAGGTAATGCTCTTCCAGCCACTCGTAGAAAAACTGACTCGGTACTTGGATGGTCAACACGTTGTTCGCGAAACCGATGGGTACAATGGGGGCAAACCACGTAGCGTAAGCTTGCTCCGAGGTGTTGTCCTTGATGATTTCAAGACACTTCCTCCATATTTCATTATGGCTTTTCAGCATCGTAAAATAGCGTGTTTTTTCACTCGTAAATCGGACTGCAAATATCTAATGAAAAAAGTTAATAAAAAATTTTTTTTACTATTGATTTTATACTTTTTTCAATCTAAATTACGAGAGTTTTTTGTTGAAATAAATTATTTAAATCGTAACGTATTGATTTACAATGTTTTAATATATTTTACGGTAAGACCGAAAATATTTTTGAATTTAGTTACAATCCTGTCGGCTTCAGTTTTTCTTGTTGAAAACTCTAGATAACAGTCCATTTCAAAGCGTGGGTTTTGCTGCTCCAGCCCTTCCTCTTTCATGACTCGCATCACGTCGTTCATAAGAGGATAAGGAAACTCGAGGCTATACACTTCGTCGATGGTTTTCTCGATGATGGTGGCATGGTCCAACGCTTCCCGAGCTGCTGTTTTATAAGCGTTGATCAGCCCGCTTACTCCGAGCTTAATGCCTCCGAAGTAACGCACCACGATAACGCATACGTTGGTGACATCCTTCGAGAGTATCTGGTTAAGAATGGGTTTGCCAGCGGTACCGGAAGGCTCACCGTCGTCAGAGGAGCGGAAACAAGCTTTGTCGGGACCAATCATGTATGCGTAACAATGATGTCGGGCATCATAGTAACTCTTTTTCACCTCTGCCAACGCCTGTTTTACCTCTTCCTCGCTGGTCACAGTGAAGGCGGAGGCAATGAACTTGCTGCCCTTCTCCTTGTAAAGTCCTTCTCCAGGAGCTGAAAGCATTTTATAGGTGTCGTCGAACATCATAGTTTCACCGTAATTAAGATGACTGCGATAATGGCAATCACAAGGCCGAGATAGTTCTTCCAGGTGAGCTTCTCTTTGAACATGAGCCAACCCACCAAGGCAGATAGACAAACTACCCCAATGTTATAAACGGGGAACATGACTACGTTGTCGAACACGCGCATGGCCTGATAGATGCAGCAAGTGGAAAAGAAGTTGACAGTGCCTAATGCCAATCCGCCGAGCGCACTTTTCCATTGCCATTTTGATTTCTTTTTGATGAGGTCATAGGCTACCAGTATTACGCCGAACAGGAAGGAAATGAAATAGATGAAGGCGATCATGGGAATCATGTCGCCTGAGGTGTTTTTCTGTTCGGTCATCTTCATCATGATGTCGCCAACACCAGTGCTGAAGAAAATAAAGATGGGTAGTAGCAGGATGAGGGTCCTTTTTTCGCCTTTTGTTTTTCCTTTGTCTTTGCCGCCCACCACAAGAAACAGGGCTACCAAGGCCAGCACAATGCCGATGCCGGCCATCAGCCCTAATGTCTCCTTAAGGAAGAGGATGCCGAATAGGGTAGGGATGACCACCGACAGTTTGCTTGACAGGGAGGTGATGGTAACACCGGATCGTTGGCTGGATTCAACGATCAGTACGTAGGTGAGGATAAACCAAAATCCCAGGAGTAAGGTGAGACTAAACCAAGGCTGGGTCGTCGGTGATACCCAAGTGTCCTTGGAAACACTCATGGCGAATCCGATACATGCTGAAGTGGCATAATTCCAAGTCAACGCTTGATGGTTGTCGAGGTTGAACCGTCCGAAGATTCGCATCACCACGAAAACGGCGGTTGAAAGAACGATGGCGAGAATCAAGTAGATCATAATGGCGCAAAGATAAAAAGAATTTAGAAGTCAGAAGACAGAAGTCGGAAGAAAGAACTATTTTTGCGTTATGATAGGTTTTAATTTAAACAAAACGAAACGACAATTCACAGAGGTGCTGGCGGATCAGTTTCCGCAACGCGAGGCGGAACAGCTGATGAGGATCTTGCTGGAGGATCTCTTCGGCCTGGATCTGACTCGTCAACTGATGGAACCGAAACTGCGTATTGACGAAACCCAATATGCTCGGTTGGAACATGCCGTTCAGCAGCTGTTGGAAGGTGTCCCCGTACAATATGTCACAGGCAAGGCGTGGTTTGACGGCTTGTTGTTCCACGTGGACGAATCGGTGCTGATTCCCAGGCCCGAAACAGAGGAATTGGTCCAGAAAATTGCTGAAACATGGCCCATTGACCAACCCTTGCGTATCTGGGACATCGGCACGGGATCAGGTTGCATCGCCATCGCCTTGGCCAAGCGTTTTCCCCATGCTGAGGTCGTTGCCTTCGACGTCTCGGAAGCGGCTTTGGAAACCGCACGCCAGAACGCTTCATTAAATGAGGTGCGGGTGAAACTGGTCTGTGACGATGTGCTCCATCCCCAATCAGACCTTTGGAAGCATCCTGTAGATTTGGTGGTAAGCAATCCGCCCTATATCCGCGAGAGCGAAAAAGTCGCTATGGAACGCAATGTCCTCGAACACGAACCGTCGCAGGCTTTGTTTGTTCCTGACGACGACCCGTTGCTTTTCTATCGGCAAATACTCGGCTTAGCCCAACAACAACTAACCCCCAATGGCTCCGTCTGGTTCGAGATCAACGAAGCCCTGGGGGAGGAAATGATCCAACTATGCCACGAGATGGTTTTCGAGGGCGAAATACTGTTGGATTTTTGGGGAAAACAGAGGTTTTTGTTTTTAAAACGTCAATTTTAGAATTCGTTATCGGCAAACCTTTTTTGAGAGGATCCCGTCATCCGTTAGGATGTTGACGACGTAGATTCCTTGTGGGAACCGTTCAAGAATGCTGGTGAAATCATCCCGATCGGTTGTGGCATCGTAAACCACTTGACCAAGCATGTTGACGATGGTGATGCGACGGATGCCCACCACCTCTTGATTCTCGTCAACCGCCATTATATCCTTGGAGAGGCATTCCGACCAAGCAATACTGAAACCGCCATCATTGCTGATACCATATTTATATTGTCCAAGAGGCAATGCATCCCAACCGTAATCCACATAATGGGCATCGGCAACTTTGTCCGCAATCAATTCCGGTGCCGTGCCATCGCAATGATCTCGATAGATGCGGAAGGGGTTGCCCACGGTGATGTTGTCGATATAAAAGGCATTTTCGTATTCCCCTTCGGCGAGTTGGTTGGCGTACATCCATTGCAGTTGGTGGTTGCCAGGGTTCAGGGTGAACGAATAGTGTGTCCAAGGCTGCTCGTCTTTGATGGCCTCGCCTTGTTGTACGTTGTCGATCAGGAAACCGCCGCCATTAAGGGGAAAACAGCTGATGCGGGCCTCGTAGCTAATAACGCAGGTTACAGGGACGTTGACGCCCAAACTGAGGCTGCTGGTGGAGAAATTGGCCGTGTTGGTCGATCTGGCACTATATACGCCCTCGTAAGGGTTGTTTTCGCTGATGATCCAGGGACTGGTGGCATCGTTGAACCACATGTTTTGGTAGAAGTCGCCCGACTCGAAACCCTCTACGATGCTGACGGGCATGTTCCACGAGAGATCTACGCGTTGGTTGTTGATGACCTCGGCCTCGATATCTACCGCTTTCTCGATGTTGACATAATTGGAGGGTAGGGTAGTGATTCCGTTGTCGAGAAGGGCGATGACATAATAGGTGTAAGTGCCGCCATAGTTCAGATGGTCGGTGTAGTTCGTCGAAGTGAGACCGTTGGCGATGCGTAGGCCGTCACGGTATACCTCATACGACTCGGCTTGGGCCGTCCCTTCCCAACTTAGTTGGACTGTCGTGCCGTCAAAGTCGGCAGTAAGCGCCGTGGGACCGGGGTAAAACAGGGCATTGACGGCAGCCAAAGCATCAATGCGGCCTGAGCCACTGAGGTTGTTTTTCTTGAAATTACCGACCTTCACGGCGGTTAGTTCAATAATGGAGTCAAGTGCAGCCGCGGTGAGCTCGGGGTTCGCCTGAAGCATCAACGCCAAAACACCCGACACACAGGGTGTAGCCATAGAAGTGCCATCATATTGAATATAGTCGTCACCCGTCCCATAATTTAATGAGGTGACATTCTTGCCCGGGGCAGAGATGTCGGGACGGATCAGACCAGGCTGTGAAGCATCTCCGTTTTGGTAGGGATAATCGTTGTAGTCACCAATATACTCCCCTGAAGCCCATGTCGCAGGACCTACAGAGGAGAAGCCGCAGTGCTTGTCGTTGCTGTCTGTCGCACCGACGCTAATCACAGCAGATGTGCCACCTGAGATAAGGGTGATCTGGTCAGGGTGCAGCCAAGGTGGTGGACAGTTGCCGGGTGAGTTGGTGTTATAAGGAATTGGGTAGGCATATTGTGTGTCTCCTACATTGCCTGTAGCCACGGCTGCCACCATGCCCACTTCATTGACGGATTCCAAGACCTCACGATAGATGCTCATGCCGCCAACGCCAGGCTCGCCTGCCGAGAGGTTGATGATGTCGGCACCATGATTCATGGCAAAATGAATGCCGGATATGACGTCGCTGTCCAAACCATAGCCGCTCTCATCCAATACTTTGATGGCCATGATTTTTGCTCCAGGTGCGATACCGGTTTGAATGCCCGCATTGCCTTGTCCCGCAATGATGCCTGCCACATGGGTCCCATGGCAAAAGTCATCCATCGGGTCGTTATCGTCGTGGCACATGTCGTATCCATGATGAGGGAAATCCGTTCCACCATCCCACATGCTTCCTGCGATGTCGATATGGTTGTAATCCACCCCGGAGTCAACGACGGCCACCACTACGCCAGTGCCGTTGTATCCGGTCGAGCCGTTGTAACTCCATACAGCAGGAGCATTGACTTTGTCGACATGCCATGCGTTGTCCCTGTCGGTTACAGGGGTACCGCTGCTTAAATCGGGAACCATTTTTTTCAACGCATCGCGATAGACGTAGGCCACATCAGGGCGTGCTTCGAGTTGTTGGATAGCCTCTTCGGTGGCTAGGCAGGCAAAACCATTGAAAGCCCAATAGGGTTGGATCTCTTGAACGCCAAGGCTGGCCGCGAAATCCAATGCTTCCGCTTGGGAGGCTTGACAAAAGTTGATGTGTTCGTTAATGACAAACTCGCGCCGTTGCGCTTTGTCCATCATTAGGGTCTTCCGGCCCAAATTCACATCGTCGAATTGTTTCTCCATCACCACAATGACATGATGGAGCTCGTTGTTCTGTCCGTAAATTACACTGAAACAGAATGCTAAAAATAAAAATGCAACTAGTTTTTTCATAATGGAAAAATAAAACTGCCGCAAATTTACTTCTTTCTTCCGACTTCCGCCTCCTGTCTTCTAAAAAAATCGTATTTTTGCCGCCGCGATGGGAGGGACTGTCGCGGGTCGGGAAAGCCGGCGCGAGGAAAGTCGGGACAGCAGAGAGCACCATACTTCCTAACGGGAAGGTGCCTGAAAAGGCAACAGCAAGTGCCACAGAAAACATACCGCCTAGTATAGGTAAGGGTGAAAACGCGAGGTAAGAGCTCACGCGGCGGATGGTGACATGCCGCCGAGGTAAACCTTATGGGCTGCAAGTCCGAATATAGAGGCAAAGACCGACACGTCGGTCGAACGGGCTGCTCGTCCGTCGTCTCAGGGTAGGGCGCTTGAGCCTTCGGGTGACCGCAGGCCTAGAGAAATGACAGTCACCCCGAAAGGGGAACAGAATCCCGCTTACGACTCCCATCGCTTTTTTCATAAGTTTTTTTCCTCTTTTCAACTGTTTTTTCGTTCTATTTGCGTATCTTCGTGCCAAATTTCTAAAATCATGAAAATACGACTTTCTTTGATTGCCGCGATCCTGTTGCTTTCGATGACAACTACCGTCATGAAAGCCCAGAAAACGGTTCCTTTATATGAACCTACCGCTCTTTATGACCAAGGGTTGACCCTCTTTCAAAACAAGGAATATGGCGCTGCACTTGAATCGTTTAGCCAGTACCTCGCCGCCATTGACGACCCGAAACTCCAGAAATCCGTCGATGCCCAGTATTACATCGCTGTCAGTGCACTGTATGTGGGCCATGCCGATGCCGAAGCCAAAATCAAGGAGTTCGTCAACGACAACCCGGGCAGTACTTGGGCGACACATGCCAACTTCCTTTATGCCAACGTGCTCTTTGCCAAAAAGAAATATGCCGATGCCATCGCTATCTATCTGAAGACTTCGCCCGCATCGTTAACGCATGAGGAGGCGCAGCAGCTACAGTTTAACTTGGGCTATGCTTACCTCCAACTGAATGAGCCGGAAAAAGCCCTCCCTATCCTTCAAGGTGCTGCCCTCAATGAAGGCAAATTCCAACAGGATGCCCAATATTATTATGCCCATCTCCAATACCAGAAAGGAAAAGACCAAGAGGCCCTCCGTTATTTCCAACCGCTTTGCAGCCATCCCATCTACGGCAAGGCTTCACAGGCTTGTGTCATGCAGATCAACTATCGGAACGGGGATTGGGAGGCCGTGCTCCGTGATGCCTCCGATGTCGTGCGTAATGCCGAAAAGAAACATCAAGGGAAGCTGTCCCTCCTTGTCGCTGATGCCTATTTTCAGCAAAAGGATTATAACAATGCGCTGGTGTATTACGTCTTCTGTAACAAAAACTACAGCCGTGATATGACCCGTGAGGCCTACTATCAGATGGGTGTCAGTAGAATGAAGACAGGCGACCTGAGAGGTGCCATCACCGATCTCCAAAAGGCGGCTTCCGACAAGGACACTATTGGCCAGTATGCCTCCTATTATTTGGCTTCGTGTTATGCCGACACCGATCAACCCAAATATGCCCGCAATGCCTTCTATACGGCCTATTCCGCAGGATTCGATAAGACGATCAGCGAAGATGCTTTGTTCAACTATGCCCGCTTAAGCCTTATCCCAGGTACAGACCCCTTCAATGAAGCCGTGGCTCAACTGGATGCCTTCGTGACGGACAACCCAAAGTCGGAACGTCGTGCCGAAGCTGAGGAACTGGCTGTTTACCTGTTGCTGAACGCCCAGCATAACGATGAGGCCCTCTCCCGACTTGAAAAGATCCGCAAGAAAAGTCCTGAGTTGAAAGCGGCCTATGACGAGTTGCTCTTTGCAACGGGAGTCGACCATTTTCAAGGCCAGCGCTACGATAAAGCACAAGCGTGTTTCTCCAAGATTATCAATAGCAAGCAATCGGGTAGCCGGAAAGCTGAGGCCACCTTCTGGCTGGCGGAGTCGGCATACGCCTCCAATGACCTCGCTACGGCGGAGCGTTACTTCCAACGGGTGAAAAACAATGCAGCTTCCAACCAGGAACTTACCCTGATGGCTGATTATGGATTGGGGTATATCAACTACCAAAAACCAGACTATGAAGCCGCCGTCAAATGCTTCAGGGCTTTTGTGCAGCAATGCGACGACCGCAAGTCAGAACTTAAGAGCGATGCCTATATCCGGTTGGGCGACTGTTTCTTCGTCGATCGTAGCTATAACGAAGCCATCAACTATTACGATCTAGCCACTCGAATCAACAAGCGAAACGCGGACTATTCCCTCTTCCAACAAGGCCTCTGCTATGGTGCCAAGGGCAACTCCAACCAAAAGATTAACATGCTTCAAACAATGGTGAGTACCTATCCTTCCACCAGCTATTACGACCGAGCCCTTTTCGAGATCGGCAACACGCATCTTGTTTACGGCGACAAGCGTTCTGCCATTGCAGCGTTCAACCGTCTTGTCAAGGAACGCCCACGGTCCTCTTTCGCCCGTCAAGCTCTCCTTAAAGTGGGTATGATCTATTACAACAACAATCAGTATGAACAAGCCCTCACCAATCTGAAGGCCCTGATAGAAAACCATCCCAACACGGATGAGTCGCGTGAGGCCATGTCCATCGTCCGCAATATCTACATGGAGCAAAATAATCTGAACGAATACTTCCAATTTGCGGAAAACGCAGGTGCAGGCCAGATGCAGGTGACACAGCAGGACTCGCTGGCCTTTGCCAATGCGGAAAACTTCTATCTCGACGGACGTTATCAAGATGCAGAGAAGGCATTGACTTACTATTTCAACCATTTCCAAAGAGGTGCTTACCTGATGAAAGCGCATTACTATGCTTCGGAATGTGCGGAGAAGGTCGGCACGGAGGAAGAAGTGAAAACCCATCTGAGCTATATCGTGAACCAGCCTGACAACGATTACACCGATGGAGCATTATTGAAGTTGGCTCGTATCGAATATGACCACGGCAACTACGAAAAAGCGGGTCAGTTTTACGGTCGTCTTGCGAACATCACCGAAGAGCCGCTCCGTCGACTGGAAGCTCTCGAAGGTAGCATGAAGAGCTATTTCTTCTTGAACAATTACGACAAGGCCATTGAAATGGGAGAGAGCCTGAGCCAATCGAAGGATCTGACCAAGGAACAAGTCAATCAAGTGAATCATATCATTGGCAAATCCTATTACATGAAAGGTAACTTTGCCACTGCCATTACATGGCTCGACAAGAGTAGCAAGGCCGACAAGTCAGTGTATGGAGCCGAAAGTGCCTATTATGCAGCACAGGCTTCGTATAAACTGAATCAGCTTGACGATGCCGAGAACCGCGTGTTCGGCATCTCCGACCAGTTCCCAAGTCATGAATATTGGGTGGCCAAGTCGTTCATCCTTTTGGCCGAAGTGTATGTCGCCAAGGACAATCGATTCCAGGCTCGGGAAACGCTTCGCAGTGTAGTCGATAACTGCACTATAGAAGAACTCCGTAATGAAGCTCAATCTCGTCTAAATCAAATTCAAGAACCATGAGAATCAAGTATATATCATTAGCAGCATTGCTTTTTTTGAGCATCGGTGTCGTTGCACAGCATAACGAGGAAGTCACCATCGAAGGCACCTACCGTCCCAAAGTCAATAAGGTGGATAAGATCCTCTTGCAGCCTGAGACACCTCAGCAAAAGTTCGAAATGCCCGTGGCTGAGGTAAATGTGAAAGAGATTGAGCATCGTTTTTCTTATCAGTTGGAGGCGTTGAGTCCGCAACTCTATAGTGGTAAGAATGCTCAGATGCCGATGCCAGCAAAGAATTTCCTGATGGCAGGGTTGGGCTCGCGCATCTCTCCGGTGTTTCTCTACAAACATAACTCCAACCTAAGTAAAACCCTGGGCCTTGGTGTGGGCATCAAACACTACTCTTCGTGGCTCGACATCAAGGATTACGCCCCTTCGAGTTTCATGAACAATGCGTTTGAGATAGGTCTCACTAGTAGCAAATACAAGAATGTCCAGTTGGAAGGCAACGTGTATTACAAGAACGACATGTACCATTACTATGGCGTTCATCTGTCGGAGCATCCTTTGACAGGACAGGAGATCGAAAAGTTATGTCCTCGCCTGACGTACAACACCATTGGTGCTCATTTTGGAGTGGTTCCCACGTCGACTAGAGTTGGCGAAGCAAACCACAAATTTGATTTGGATTATCGCTATACGTTCAACAATACGAATGAAAGTGAGCATTATGCTGGATTGGGATACGGCTTTGCCTATAATCAAAACTGGTGGGGTAACAAGAGCCATCCGCAGCGAATTGGCATGGATTTGGGCTTCCAGTATGGTGGTTTGGTGATGAATGAAGGCGCTTCCATGAATCATCGTCTCTTGTTAAATACCAATCCGTTCTTTGAAATGAAGGATGAGTTTTATCGTTTGCATTTTGGTTTCCGTTTCGATTTTGGAATCAATGGCGAGGATAAGCACTTATGCTTCCGCCCTGATTTGAGCGGCAGCTTGTTCGTTTTGAACAAGAAACTGGAGTTTTATGCAGGGCTGAATGGTGGACTCAAAATGCTGACATTCAGTCAAATCATTGAAGAGAATCCTTTTATGGGACATTGGACTTCGCTGCTGTTCCAAAATGTCAAGTTGGGTTTTGATGGAGGTGTGCGCACCAATATCATGGAGGTTGTCGATCTGCATCTGGGTGTCCGATACCGTCGTGTCGAGAATGATCCTTTGTATATTCCTTGTGACTACAACATTGACCATTCGACGTCACCGTCGCTGTTCAACACGTTTATGATGGTTTACGACGAAACACAAACCGTAAGTGTGATGGTTGACACGCGTGTGAAACTCCGCAACAGCCTTACTGCTGATCTGGGATTTGTCTATAACAACTGTACCGCAATGGTAGCAGAATACGCATGGTATCGCCCTACAACGGAAGGCAAGTTGAAGCTGACCTACGATGCCAATGAAAATCTGGCCTTCAATACCACCTTCCTCTATCAAGGTGGACGCTATGCCATGGTTCGCAATGACGGCCCATTTGGGATCAAGTATCCTCCTCGATATGATGTGGTGAAACTGAAAGACGTCTTCGATCTGGGCCTTGGCGCCGATTACCGTTTCAACGACCAGCTTTCGGTGTTCGCCAAACTGGACAATGTGCTCAACCAGAAATACCAGCTTTTCTACGATTATCCGGTGACTGGAATCCAGTTTTTTGCCGGATTGAAGTTGACGTTTTGACCTTTAGCGTTACTGACGAAAGGTCCCTGACCTTCTCGGCGAACGAATGATAAAAAAACGCAAAAAAAACTTCAAAAAAACACCAATTATTTAAGGAAATTTTCGTACTTTTGTTTTTTAATATCTAAAAACGTAAGTATCTGAAAATGACTGAAGAAGAAATCAAAGAATTAGCAAGCGAAGAATACGGTGCTAATAAGATCCAAGTGCTTGAAGGCCTCGAAGCCGTCCGTAAGCGTCCCGCCATGTATATTGGTGACGTTCACTTCCGTGGCCTGCATCATTTAGTTTACGAGGTGGTCGACAACTCCATCGATGAAGCGATGGCTGGTTTCTGTGACCACATCACCGTGGATATTTTGGAAGGAAACGCAATCAGCGTACTCGATAATGGTCGTGGTATCCCCACAGGCATGCACGAAAAGGAAAAGCGCTCCGCTTTGGAGGTCGTGATGACCGTGCTTCATGCCGGCGGTAAGTTCGACAAAGGTTCCTACAAGGTCTCTGGTGGTCTGCACGGCGTCGGTGTGAGCTGCGTGAATGCCCTCTCCACCCACATGACGGCTGAGGTCTATCGTGAAGGCAAAGTGTTCCGCCAAGAATACGAATGCGGTAAGCCGCTCTACCCAGTAAAGGTCGTTGGCGAATCCAACGCCCACGGCACTCGCATCACGTTCCAGCCCGATGGCAGCATCTTCCTCCATACGGAATACGATTACGATACCCTAGCCAACCGTATGCGTGAGTTGGCCTACCTCAACCATGGCATCACCATCGTGCTCACCGACCGACGCGCTGCCCTCGAGGACGGCACGTACCGTACCGACACGTTCTATTCCGAGAACGGCCTCACCGACTTCATCGGCTACCTCGATGCCAACCGTGTGAAGCTGCTTCCTGAACCCATCTACATCGCTGGGGAACGTAACAACGTGCCGGTAGAAATTGCCCTGGAATACAATGCAGAGTATTCAGAGAACTTGCATTCCTACGTCAACAACATCAACACCATCGAAGGCGGTACCCACCTCCAAGGCTTCCGTTCGGGTCTGACCCGTTCGTTCAACACATACGCCGAGAAGAATGGCCTTTTGGAGAAATTTGAGAAACAGAAGGTGAAAATCACGCCGGATGACTTCCGTGAAGGCCTCACCGCCGTGATCTCGGTGAAGGTGCCAGAACCCCAGTTTGAAGGCCAGACCAAGACCAAGCTCGGCAACGACGAGGTGATGGGTATCGTTAACTCCATCGTGGGCCAACAGCTGTCGGCCTATCTGGAGGAACATCCTAAAGAGGCCAAACTGATTTTTGACAAGGTGGTCCTCGCCGCCCAAGCACGCCAGGCCGCCCGCAGTGCTCGTGAGAAAGTCCAACGCAAGGGCGTGCTGTCTAGCTTCAGCATGCCAGGTAAACTGGCCGACTGCTCCGAACGCGACCCCGCTAAGACAGAGCTTTACCTTGTGGAGGGTGACTCCGCAGGTGGTTCCGCCAAACAAGGCCGTGACCGTAACTTCCAGGCCATCCTGCCACTTCGTGGTAAGATCCTCAATGTGGAGAAAGCCATGCAGCACCGTGCTTTCGAGAGCGAAGAGATCCGTAACATCTACACTGCCCTTGGCGTCACCATCGGTACCGAGGAGGACTCCAAGGCTCTTAACCTCGACAAACTGCGTTATCACAAGGTCATCATCATGACCGATGCCGATGTCGACGGTAGCCACATCACTACGTTGATCCTGACCTTCTTCTTCCGCTATATGCGCGAACTCATCGAAAATGGCTACGTGTACTGCGCCACCCCGCCGCTCTATCTCATCAAGAAAGGTGTCAAGCCCATCCGCTACTGCTGGACCGATGACGAACGAATCAAAGCGTGGGCGGAATTGACCAAAAACGGCACCGTGGGCGGCTACGATGTGCAACGCTACAAAGGTCTCGGTGAGATGAACCCCGAACAGCTCTGGGAAACGACCATGGACCCCGCCAACCGTACCCTGCGACAGGTGACCATCGAAAACGCCATGGAAGCTGACCATATCTTCTCCATGCTCATGGGCGACGACGTTGCCCCACGTCGTGAGTTCATCGAACAAAATGCCACCTATGCTAATATCGACGCATAAACAACTATAAAACTATATATATTATGAAAACAAAATCACCGTCACGGCTCTTGATGCTTTTCGTGAGTCTCTTGATGCTTGCAGGCCTCTCTTCCTGCAACAAAGAAGTAAAAAAGGGAGCAGCGGAAAGACCGCTGAACTTCAATGTCGTCGACCTTGTGCCGAACTACTTCGCTGACGAAGTGCAGTACGATGTCACGGTGTTCTTCACCAAACCCATTGCGGATGAAGACGCCATCAAAATCTTCGATCCCGACTTCGTAAACAAGTACAATGTCACCTCTACGTACATGGGCAACCGTAAGTACGTGTATCAGGTGAACAACATCAAACGTGGTCCGAAATCCAAAGTCGTCGACTTGGTCCTCGATGGAAAAGCGATTAATTCAAAGTCAAAGGCCACCTGTCAACTGCCCATTTGCGACAAAGGCACCTTCCAGATCGTTGACTGTGTCGTCGCTAAAGAAAACAGCTCCGCCACTTTAATCTTTTCCCAACAGCTTCAACAGCGTAACATCGACGGTTTCTTCAGTGTTACCCCTGAGATGGGCTACCGTACTGAGATTGTCGGTAACAAGATTGTGATCTACTTCGACAAATCGAACCTCTACCGCTATCAACAAGAGAATGTCCAGCTGACGGTCGGTGCGGGAATCAAGGATGTCGACGGCAGATCTCTTAGCGAATCCAAGACGTTCCAACTGGATCTCACCGACCTGAGTCCCAAAGTCAAATGGAGCGAAGATGGCGTCATCGTTCCTGAAGTGGGCGATGCCACAGTGTATTTCGATGCTATCTGCTTGAACTCAGTGACCCTCCGCGTGGTCCGAGTGTTCGATGACAACATCGTTGCCTATTATCAAGATAACGACCTTGATGACACCTACGGCATCCGTAAGGCTGGCCGACTCGAGAAGAAAGTCAACATTGCGCTCGATTCACCCGACCCGAAACAATGGAAGACGTTCCCCATCGTGCTTTCCGACTATGTCGATGTGAAAGCAGGGGACATGTACCAGCTGATCCTGGATTTTGGCCCTGCCGACTATGCCTTTGCCACCGAAGAGTCGAAACAGCTTACCCTTGAGAATGAGAGTCTGGAAGCCAAGTACTGGGATGGCCAGGCTTATGATTTTAAGGATTATGACTACGACGGCGACTGGAATGACCCCTTGTCTTTGTCGTATTATAACGATGTGGATATCCGGAAGAACATCATCGTTACCGACCTTGCTGTCACGGCCAAGATGGGTGCCGAGGATGTTGCCGATGTCTTTGTGTTCGGGATCTCCGATGCCAAACCGGTGTCGGGGGCTGAGGTCATCGCTTACAACTACCAGCGTCAACAGATTGCCACCGGCCGTACCGATGGCGACGGTCACGCCCAACTGAAGTGTGCCAACCGTCCTGCTTTTATCGTGGCCAAAGACAAGAAGGGCGGTCAGTCGCTCATTAAGACGAACAACGGCGAAGCACTGTCATATAGCAAGTTTAACGTCAACGGCGAGAACGTCGAAAAGGGTATCTCCGCATTTGCCTACTCCAACCGTGGTGTGTGGCGTCCTGGCGATGAATTGCAACTTAACTTGATGGTCTCTGATATCGATGCCAAGTTGCCCGCCGACTATCCTGTGGTCATGGAGGTTTACGATGCCAACAGCCGTCTCTATGCTCGCCAGTCGAACAATAATCCCATGGGTGGCATCTATACGTATAATGTGTCTACCAGCCCCAACGATGAGACGGGCCTGTGGAGAGCTGCATTTAAAGTGGGCAACACCACCGTCAACCAGTACCTGAGAGTGGAGACAGTGAAACCAAACCGTCTTGAAATCAAATTCAACACCCCTGATGTCATCAGCCTCAGAAACCCGAGCAATGCCCAACTTCACTCCCAGTGGCTCAACGGACTTACCGCTTCGGGACTGAAAGCCGACATCGTCGTCAGAGTGCGCCAAGGTCAGACCACGTTTGCCAACTTCCCGACCTACACCTTCTGCAATGAGTCGGAGGACTTCTATCCAGATGAAATGGAACTCTTCAACGGACCGCTCGATGGCCAAGGCAATGCCGCAGTGAGTTTTGAACCGCTTGCGGATCTCAATGCCGACCAAATGATCAACGCAACGTTCATCACCACCGTCTATGAAAGCAGCGGAGACTTCAGCATCACTTCTTCCACCGCAAAACTTTCACCCCGTCAGCGCTATGTGGGTGTTGAACTGCCTCCTACCACGTCCAAATACGGTGATTACTACTACACCAATCAAAACTGGAACTTCCCCATCGCCGTGGTCAATGAAAACGGTGAACTGGCCAAGACCACTCTTTCCATCGAATACAACCTCTATAAATTGGATGGCTATTGGTGGTGGTCGAGCGAAGACGGCTATTCACTCCAAAAGTATGTAAGAGGTACTTATAAGAATCCGGAGTTGGGCGGCACCATGACCATCAACAAGGGCAAGGCCGACATCCAAGTCAACATTCCTGACGAAAAATGGGGACTATACCTCCTTGTTGTTAAAGACCAACAGGGGGGCAACACCTTCGCCAAGGTCATCCGCTTCGATTGGAACTATGCCACCATACACTCCACGGGAGGTTCTGATGGTCCGGTGCAACTGGCCATGAGCAGCTCTCAAGAGTCCTATAACGTGGGAGATAACATCATCGTGAACTTCCCGGCCAACGACAAGGCCATCGCCTTGGTGACGGTCGAAGCCAACGACAGGATCCTCATGTCGAAAGTAATGGATAAATTGGGCACCGAAGGCCAGGTGGAAATCAAAGCCACAGAGGAGATGATCCCGAACGTCTACATCTATGTATCCCTCATCCAGCCTCGAGATGCAGGCAACGACTTGCCGCTACGTATGTATGGTGTCGTCCCCGTCAAGGTGGAAAACCCCAAACTGCAACTGAAACCGGTGGTTGAAATCCCTGAGACCTCCAACACCAAGAAAAAGATCCAGGTTAATGTCAAAGAAGAGAACAACCAACCGATGACTTATACTTTGGCCATCGTCGACGAAGGCATCCTCGGACTGACCAACTACCGCACCGCCAACCCGTACGACTACTTTAACGCCAAACAGGCCCTGAAGGTGCGCACTTGGGATAACTACAATTACATCATCGATGCCTTCACCGGAGAACTGGGAACAGTCTACGCCATCGGCGGTGACGGTATCATCAACCAAGAAGTCACCCTCGACAAACGCTTCAAGGCATTCGCCGTGACGTTGGGACCTTTCGAACTCAAGGCAAAGGAAACGAACACGCACGAATTTGAAGTGCCCCAATGCTCTGGTGCACTCCGTTTCATGGTCGTGGCTAAGGGAACAGGCAAGTCGTTCGGTGCTGCTGAAAAACAGATGAAGGTGATCGACCCGATTACATTGTATGCAACAGCACCTCGTGTTACCGCACCTGACGACGAGATGATGCTGAAAGTGCAGGTGCTCGCCCCGAATATGAAGGGCAAGAACCTCAAAGTAGAGGCCAACAACAAGAACCTTACCGCCATCGGTGACATCCCTGGCACAGTGAAAGTGGATGAGAACGGTGAAGCCATGCTCGTCATGAAAGTCAACGTGCCGGAGACGCTCGGTGTCGCCACCATGGATGTCAAAGTGTCGGGCGATGGCTACGAAGCCCAAAGCACTACTGACATCCCGATCCGGATGCCTTATTCCGAAAAACGTCAGACCTATACCAAGGAAATCGCTGCAGGGGCTACCGAGACCATCGACTTCGAAATGCAAGGCCTTGCCGGTACTCAAGAAGGCAATGTCATGGTGGCCTCACTGATTCCCGTCGACCTCTACAGCCGTCTTAATTACCTCACCACTTATCCTTATGGTTGCCTTGAACAAGTCGTGTCTGCTGCCTTCCCGCAGTTGTATATCAATTACTTCATACAACAAAGTGAGGAAGACTTGAACAAGACTCGTGATGCCATCCAAAATGGTATTGCCAGCCTGAAATCCTACCAGAAGGCCGACTTCTCCTTGACCAACTGGGTGGGTGGCAACTACTCGGATCCTTGGACGGAAATCTATGCCCTCCATTTCCTGGTGGAAGCCAAGAACCAAGGTTTCGACGTGCCGGATTACCTGCTTAACGGTGTCATGGGCCACCAAGCCGACATCGCTAGGTCGTGGGCAATGAATCCCGACTTTAAGCAGGGTGAGACCATCCAGGCCTATCGTCTCTTTGTGTTGGCCCTAGGCGGTGCTTCTGAGATGGGTGCCCTCAACCGTTTCAAGGAACTGAAGATGAACTACAACCTCAGCTCGTTACTCACTGCGGCCACCTATGCCCAGGTGGGTAAGAAGAACATGGTGGCACAGTTCTGGCCTGCCGTCGAGAGTGAAGAAATGTCGGATTACATTTCTTCGTTCGGTTCCAAGACCCGTGACTTGGCCTTTTTGACTTATTCAGAGATCCTCTGCGGCCGTGACGAGGCCTCCATCAAAGGCCATGTCAACGACCTTTGCGAGATCCTGAACAGCGGCCGCTGGCTCGACACACAGTCGACCGCTTTCGCATTGTTCACCCTTGGCAAATACGCTGAAAAAGTGGGTACAACCAACTCGCCGATTACTGCCAATGTTAAGGTGAATGGTGAAGAACATGCGCTGACTACCAAACTCGGCTCAACGGCATTCAAGATCACTCCGAAACTGGGGGCTAACAAAGTGACCGTCTCCAACAGCTCCGATCAAAAGGTGACCGCCAAGGTCTATACCAAAACCTCATTGGCTGAGTATGAAACCGTTGAAAATGGCAACTTCATCAAGATGAATGTGACCTATCTCGATAGGAACGGGGCTCCGCTCAATCCAGCTTCGCTGCCCATGGGTCAGGCCTTCTCGGCCACGATTACCGTGGAGAATCCGAGCGATTATCGTGTGACTGAACTTGCTTTGTCCTACTATCTGGCTTCAGGATGGGAGATTGTCAACGACCGTCTGTTCGAACAAGGTACGGAGACTATGGGTGCCAAACACCTTGATATCCGTGACGATAGGGCGTACTTCTTCTTCGACCTCTCACCACGTTCCAAGAAGACCTTCACGCTTAAGCTGAACGCCACCTACGAAGGTTCGTTCATGCTGCCCGCCGTCCGTTGCGAAGATATGTATAACAACGACATCTATTATGTGGTGCCGGCTCGTCCGGTCGTCGTCAAATGACGCGTTATCGCAAACTCAAAAGAACAGGCCTGATTCTTGCAGGCCTGTTCTTGCTTTTTCTGTGCATCCCCGTCCCGAAGTTTGACGACCCGTATTCTACAGTGCTGACAGCTAGCAACGGTGAACTGTTGGGGGCGCATATTGCTGATGACGGACAATGGCGTTTCCCCGCCACCAACAACTATTCAGAGAAATATCTTGCCTGTGTCCTCGAATATGAGGATCAGCAGTTTTTTCGCCATTTTGGATTCAACCCGATCGCCTTTATCCAAGCCCTTGTCGAGAATACCAAAGCAGGTCATGTGGTGAGGGGAGGGAGTACCATCTCCATGCAGGTGGTGCGACTGGCACGTCATAACAAGCCCAGGACCTATGGCGAAAAAATATTGGAGGTGATTCTCGCTTTACGCCTGGAGTTGCATTATTCCAAAAGGTCGATCTTCAACCTTTATGCCTCCCACGCACCTTTTGGAGGTAATGTGGTCGGCATCGACGCAGCGGCATGGCGATACTTTCACACGACTCCTGACCGCCTCACATGGAGCGAAGCTGCCACCTTAGCGGTGCTTCCTAATTCCCCCGCCATGATCCATCCAGGTAAGTCGCGCGATAAATTGCTCGACAAACGCGATGCCTTGCTGCATAGGATGACGACATCTGAGGTGTATATCCCTAAGCGTTTTCAGGTCTCTAGGCTGAGTTATGAGGACTACGAGCTGGCACTCATGGAACGACTTCCTGACAAGCCTTATGACATGCCGATGTTGGCCTACCATTACATGGTTGACCAAGAGAAGATTCATAAAGGGGAACAAATCTGTTCAGGTATCGACTACAACCTCCAGAGGAATGTGACTCGTATCATGGAACGGCATTATGAGATTCATACCCAAAACCAGATTGAAAATGCCGCTGTTTATGTGATCGACTACTTAAAAAACCAAGTGGTGGCTTATATCGGAAACAACATGGAAGCGAAAGATGCTTCCATGGTCGATATGGTGAAGGCACAACGCTCCACGGGTAGTATCATGAAACCTTTCCTTTTTGCGGCGATGCTTGATGAGGGCTCGTTGCTCCCTACCATGCTCCTTCCCGATGTGCCATTGTACCTCTCGGGGTATACACCGAGAAACTACTCGGGTCAATATTGGGGCGCGGTCCCTGCCCATGTGGCACTTCAGAATTCGCTGAACGCTCCTTTTGTTTATTTGCTTAAAACCTACGGCCACCAGCGTTTCCATGCGCTGCTCAAACGGCTTAACATCTCAGGCATTGTCTTCGACAGTGACCATTATGGGCTTTCACTCATCGTAGGTGGGGCAGAGGCTTCATTGTATGATTTGGTAAATGCCTACGGACACATGGGTAGGGAATTGGCTACGGGTGAAGACCTTACGCCCTTCTCTCCTGAGTCTGTCGCAATCACTTTCGATGTGATGAAAGGCCTTACCCGACCCTCGAACCAAACAGGATGGAGTGGATTCTCCTCCTCGAAACAGGTGGCGTGGAAAACAGGGACCAGCTTCGGCTTCAGGGACGCATGGGCCATCGGTCTTACCAACCGTTATGTGGTAGGAGTATGGGTGGGCAACTCCGATGGTGAAGGCCGTCCGGGACTTACAGGGGTGGCTTCGGCAGCCCCCATTTTGTTCGATGTGGTGAATCTGCTCAACGATAGCTATACCCGTCCCGCATCTACCCCAGAGTCGATCGAGGTGGAAGTGTGTGCAGAATCGGGCTACCCCAATACCGAACTCTGCAAACATACCCAAAAAGTATGGATGCCTGATGTGGAAATCAAGACGGGACCTTGTCCCTATCATAAGAAAATCTTCCTCGACTCCACAAGGCAGTATCAAGTGCTCCCGGATTGCTACCCTGTAGATCAAAAATGTTATGACACCTATTTTGTGCTGCCTCCTGCATTGGAATGGTTCTACAAGAAACACTCTGCCTTTTACAAGCCTCTTCCAGCACTTTATCCTAGTTGTGCCACAGCGCATCCTGATGACTTGATGGCTTTCGTCTACCCTAAGTCCGATGCCCGCGTCACCATCCCCGTCGGTATCAAAGGCGATCGACAGCAGGTAGTCTTCGAGATTGCCCATCGAAACCCTGGAAAAACCATCTACTGGACCATGAACGACGTGTTCCTAGGACAGACCCGCTGGTCGCATCAGATGCCTATCGATGTGGAACGCGGCACCTATGTGTTGCGTTGCGTCGATGAGGACGGAGTGGAACTCAGTAGGAAGATTGTTGTAAATTGAAAGGCTGTTTTTGAATTATTATTTGTATCTTTGCCAATTAATTTAAAAAATAATAATAATGTCATTAGATCAGGATAAATTCGTCGGTGAAGGCTTGACTTACGACGATGTGCTGCTGGTTCCAGCCTATAGCAATGTTTTGCCTCGTGAAACCAGTTTGAAGACCAGGTTTACCCGTAACATTCAGCTGAATGTCCCGATTGTCTCGGCAGGGATGGATACCGTGACAGAGTCACGTATGGCCATCGCCATTGCCCAAGAAGGTGGCATCGGGGTGCTTCACAAAAACATGACCATTGGAAAGCAAGCCGCTGAAGTTCGCAAGGTGAAACGTGCCGAGAATGGGATGATCACCGATCCGATTACCATCCATGTGGATGCTACCGTGCGCGATGCACTCAATTTGATGAGCGAATACCATATCGGGGGTATCCCAGTGATCGACAGCCACAATGTGTTGAAAGGCATTGTCACCAATCGTGATTTGCGTTTTGAACGCGGCCTCGACCGGCCTATCAGTGAAGTGATGACCAGCGAGAATCTGATTACCACCTGCGAGGTGTCGTTTGAGAAAGCCGCTGACATCCTTCAGCAATATAAGATTGAAAAGCTGCCGGTGGTGGACAAGAACAACCATCTTCTCGGTTTGATTACTTATAAAGACATTATTAAGGTGAAGGCACGGCCTAACGCTTGCAAGGACAGTCGCGGACGTTTGCGTGTGGCTGCCGCCGTGGGTATTGCCGCCAATACGATGGAACGTGCCGATGCTCTTGTAGAGGCTGGTGTCGATGCGCTTGTCGTGGATACAGCCCATGGCCATTCACAAGGGGTGCTCGACATGATCAAAGCCCTCCGTCAGCGGTATTCGGATATTGATATTGTGGGTGGCAACATCGCCACAGGAGAGGCCGCTCGTGCTCTCGTAGAGGCTGGAGCGGATGCCGTCAAAGTGGGTATCGGACCCGGCTCGATATGCACCACCCGTGTGGTGGCCGGTATCGGTGTTCCGCAACTGACCGCTGTGCTCGAAGTGGCCAAAGCACTTGAAGGTACAGGAGTGCCAATCATCGCTGATGGTGGCATCCGTTATACAGGAGATATCGTGAAAGCCCTTGCCGCGGGTGCCTCCTCCATCATGGCAGGTTCACTCTTCGCTGGTGTGGATGAATCGCCAGGCGACACCATCATCTTCGAAGGCCGTAAATACAAGACCTACCGCGGCATGGGCTCGCTCGAAGCCATGCAGGCGGGATCAAAAGACCGCTACTTCCAGGATATGGAGGATGATGTAAAGAAACTCGTTCCTGAAGGTATTGCCGGCCGTGTTCCTTATAAAGGCACCCTCGCCGAAGTCGTCTACCAAATGGTCGGCGGCCTCCGCTCGGGTATGGGCTACACCGGCTCGCACACAATCGAAGAACTGAAAAAAGCCAAATTCATCCGAATTACCAACTCGGGAATCTTGGAAAGCCATCCTCATGATGTCACCATCACCCAGGAAGCTCCAAACTATAGTAAAAGATCATAAAACCATTTCTGTCATGAAAAGAACGATTTCATTTTTAGTTGCGAGTATTGCATTCCTGTTCTTAGGTGTCCAGACCTTCGCACAGTCGAGACTCGATAAAAAGGTGCTGATGACCATTGGCGATAAACCAGTCACAGTAAAAGAGTTTACCGACATATACAATAAGAACAACCTCAAAGACGAGGTGATCGAGAAAAAGTCGGTCGATGAGTATGTGGATTTGTTCGTGAATTACCGCTTGAAGGTAATGGAAGCTTACGACATGAAACTTGACACGAGTGCCAAATTCAAAAAAGAACTTGAAGGCTACCGTAAACAATTGGCCAAGCCGTATTTTACCAACGATGAAGTCAGCGAGGAACTCGTGGAGGAAGCCTATCAACGTAAACTCAAAGATGTCAGAGCCTCTCATATCTTGATTAATTGTGACAAGCATGCCTTGCCTTCAGATACCCTGAAAGCCTATAACAAAATCATGGATATCCGGAAAAGAGCTTTAAAAGGGGAGGACTTTGGTGAATTGGCAGTGACGTACTCGCAAGATCCTTCCGCCCGTGGCCAAAAAGCAAACGGCGACAGACCCGCTCGTCCTGGTAACCGTGGCGATCTGGGCTTTTTCACCGTGTTCGATATGATGTATCCTTTCGAAACAGGTGCCTATAACACCCCCGAAGGTGAGATTTCCATGCCAATTCGCACGGACTATGGTTATCATATCATCAAGGTTGACAGTAAGACCGATGCCTTGGGCCTGATCAATGTCGCCCATATTTTCTTAAAACTGGATCCGAACGCTACCGAGGAAGAAGTGCAAGCCATGAAAGACAAGGCGGATAACATCTACAAAGAAGTGACCGTTGGTGATGAAAAGGTTTGGGACAAAGCCGTGAAGACCTATTCTGACGATAAGGCCACAAGTAATCGCTCTGGCGTATTAAGCCCCTTCACCGTGAGCCGCATCGTGCCTGAGTTTATCGAAACCGTCAAAAGACTGAAGCCAAACGAAATAGGCCAACCCATCCGTACCAGCTTCGGATTCCATATCATTAAACTCCTTAATACCTCCGGAGTGGGTACTTTTGAAAAAGAACGCCAAGCCATTGCCGAAAAGGTAGAGAAAGATATGCGCTCTAAAAAGACGGAAGAAGCGGTCGTTAAACAGATCCAAAAAGACTATGGATTTAAAAATAACGATAAAAATATGGAACGTTTTGTTGTATCCGTTGATAGTACGATCTTGAAGGGGCATTTTGTTCCTGCAGAGGATGCCAAACTCGACGACTTCCTTTTCTCCATAGGTGATGCGCGTTACATGGTGTCGGATTTTGTGAATTATATCCAGGCAAAACAGACCCCACAACGTGCTTTATCAGCCCAGACATATGTATATCAGCTTTATGAGGCCTTCCAGAATGAGAAGGTGCTCGAATACGCTGACGAACATCTTGAGGAAAAATACCCTGAATTCAAACTGTTGATGCAGGAATACAACGATGGCATCCTACTTTTCGATTTGATGAACCAAGAAGTGTGGAGCAAAGCCGTCAACGACACGGTTGGTCTCCGAGAATTCCATCGCAGACATACTTCCAATTACATGTGGGAGGATCGTGTGAAAGCTTGTGTGATTACGGTGAATCATCCGGAATCGCTTCCCAAAGTAAAGGGCTATCTCGACCAAGGGGTGCCATTTGATAGTCTACGCAGCGTAATTGTAAGAGATTCAGTTGGTTATGTTGTTGTTCGCAATGGCTTATACCAACATGGTGACAATGCTTTTGTGGACCAGACTGAATGGAAAGCTGGAGTGAGAAACGAAATTCCTTCAACAGTCGATAAGTCGACCGTGATTGTCAACATCATCGAAGTTCGCAAACCTGAACCGAAAACGCTCGCCGAAGCTAGAGGACTGGTGACCTCCGACTATCAGACGGAACTGGAGGAGAAATGGATGGAGATGCTGCACAAGAAATATCCAGTGACCATTGACGAGAAGGTGTTGAACCAAGTCAGAGCCCTCTATCAATGAGAAGATTCTCGTGCTTCTTGATCGCACTGCTTCTTCTATCCGGCTGTAAAAACCTTAGGAGACAGTCGGAACGGGTGGTGGTGGCTGAATGTTATGGGGTGAAGCTGTATGCCGATGAGCTTCGTGATGTCATCCCTCCTGAGATGGATAGGATGGATAGCCTGACACGGGTAAATGCCTACGTGGACTCATGGATTCATCAACAGATTCTTCTCCATCAGGCTGAAATCAATCTCTCTGCCGAAGATCTCGACTTCTCGAAACAGCTTCAAGATTATCGTAATTCATTGGTCATCTACGCCTACGAAACGCAAATGACTGAGCAGTATCTTGACACCCTGGTGAACGACAAAGAGATAGAAGCGTATTACGAGGAGCACAAAGAGAACTTTCAATTGCGGTCTACCATGGTGAGGGTCGCCTATGTGATTCTGAACGAGAACTGCAAGTCATTCAAAGAATTCAAAAAGCTGATGAGCGACCGCGATACACTCAATCTGGCCCAATTAGATAAGCTTGCTGAACACGAGGCGGTTGCCGGTTTCTTTGATGTTGACACCTGGGTGCGCCTTGAAGACCTGCTGGCTACAATCCCACTGGAAATCTATAACTCAGAAAGTTTCTTGAAAAGAAATCGGTTTGTCTCTTTTGAGAAGGACAATCTTACCTATATGGTCCGATTTGAGGATTATCTACTTGAAAAGAGCGTTTCCCCTATTGAAATTGAGAGAGAAGGGATCAAGAATGTCCTTTTGTTGAAAAGGAAAAAAGAGCTGCTTTCACGAATGAACAGCGAATTGTATGAGAAAGCAAAAAAAGAAAAAGTGTTTGAAATCTATTAACGATATGGTTATACGGAAAAGAAATGTGTTGCTGTTTGCGGCACTGGCCCTGTCAACGTTGGTCATGGCTCAAGAGCCCAAATTACAGGTCGTCGACAAAGTGGTGGCTGTAGTGGGCAAGAACATCATCCTTCAGTCGGATGTCGAAAACCAATATGTCCAATATAGGATGCAAGGCAATTACGAGGGCAATGCATCTGCCATGCGTTGCGCCATCTTGGAGGAACTGATGTTCCAGAAATTGATGCTGAACCAAGCGGAAATGGACAGTTTGAACGTCACGGATGGTGAAGTCGACATGGAGTTGAACCGTCGTATCAGCGACTTGATAGGTCGCGCTGGCTCTCAAGAGAAATTGGAGTCGATCTTTAACAAAACCATGTCGGAAATCAAAGAGGAACTCCGTCGCCTGGTAAGAGAGAAGAGCCTGCAAGATCAAGTGAGAGCCGATATTCTGAAAGGGGTGGTGGTTACTCCCGCAGAGGTTAAGAAGTTCTATAAAGAACAGCCTGTTGACAGTCTTCCCATGGTGGACGAACAATATGAAATCATGCAAATTGTGAAGCGACCACCCGTCAGCATTGACGAAAAGCTTGAAGTCAAAGACCAACTATATCAGATTCGAAAAAAGATCCTTGATGGGGAAAGCAGTTTCTCCACCATGGCGGTCCTTTATTCGGAGGATCCAGGCTCCGCATCCAAAGGAGGAGAGTTGGGCTTTACTGGACGTGGCGAGTTCGCTCCTGAGTTCGAAATGGTCGCCTTCAACCTGCGTGACGGTGAAATCTCCGAAGTAGTGGAGACCCAGTTCGGCTTCCATATCATCCAACTGATTGAACGACGTGACGACTATGTGAACTGTCGCCATATCCTGCTTACTGCCAAAGTGCCTGTCGAAGCCCTCGAAAAGGCCCAACATGAGTTGGATTCGGCAGCACAGTTGATCCGTAACGGTGACATGACCTTCGAGGAAGCTTGTATGAAGTTCAGCGATGACGACTCCAAGGTCAACGGTGGGTATATCACTAACCCGATGGGAGGCTATCGAATTGGACTTCAAGATATTCAAGAGTTGGAGAACTATCCGGGCTTCGGTGAGTTCAAGAACCTGGCTTTCGTTGTCGGTAAACTCGGTGTGGGAACGGTCAGCGACCCCTTGCCCATGGTGACCAGCGATAATAAGGATGCTTTCCGTCTGGTGATGGTGAAAAACAAAATTCCTGCTCACAAAGCCAACTTAAACGACGACTATGCCTTGATCCAATCGTGGGCACTGAGCAAGAAGAATCAAGAGGTCATAAGCGACTGGATAAGAAACAAGGTTAAGAAAGCCTACGTAAAGATTGACGAGGATTACGCCGATTGTGATTTTCAATTTGAATGGAAACAATGATGTATAGTTCAGATGTAGAGGGCGCCAATGCGCTGGTAGAAAAATACGGAAGACTCCGGAAAGAAATAGGGAAGGTTGTTGTTGGTCAGGATGAAGTGGTGCATAATACCCTGCTCTCCATTTTCTGTCAGGGACATGTGTTGCTTGTAGGGGTGCCCGGACTGGCGAAAACCTTGTTGGTGAATACCATCGGCAAGGTGCTTGGATTAAGTTTCAGCCGTATTCAGTTTACGCCTGACCTGATGCCTTCGGATATCGTGGGTACCGAGATCCTCGATGAATCGCGCCAGTTTCGTTTTGTGAAAGGCCCCGTATTTGCCAATATTATCCTCGCTGACGAGATTAACCGTACTCCGCCCAAGACCCAGTCGGCTCTGCTGGAAGCCATGCAGGAGAAATGTGTCACCGTGTCGGGTACGACGTATAAACTGAAAGAGCCTTTCTTTGTGTTGGCTACCCAGAACCCCATTGAACAAGAGGGAACCTATCCGCTACCCGAGGCGCAACTTGACCGTTTTATGTTCAACCTTACGCTTGACTATCCATCATACGAAGAAGAGGTGCAGGTGGTGAAAAATACCACGATGGGTGTGGAGGTGAATGTGGAGCCAGTGCTGACCCCGGAGGAAATCGTTTATTTTCAGCAGTTGGTGCGCCGTGTCCCAGTATCAGATCATGTCTATGAATATGCAGTGGCTTTGTCGGCAAAGACCCGTCCGGGTACTCAGGCTGCCCATGAATGGGCTAATCGTTTCTTGAGTTGGGGTGCCGGTCCTCGTGCTTCCCAGTACTTAATTATCGGAGCCAAAGCCAATGCCTTGCTCTCAGGAAAGTACTCGCCCGACATTGAGGATGTCAGAAAAGTCGCCGTTCCTATCCTTCGGCACCGAATCATCCGAAACTATGCCGCCGAGGCCGAGGGAGTAGGTATTGAGGACATAATCAATGAGTTGATGAAATAAAAAAACAGCCTGGGGACTCCAGGCTGTTTCGTTTTATTTGCAGAGCAATACTTAAATTGCGGGATTTGCGGAGATTTTTCTCTTGGCTTCCTTGGAGAAGATAGCGAAGAAGTCGCGGTGTAAAATGACAGAGATGCGCATCAGCAACTCAGTGTCAATGTCCTGACGACGGAAGATATTGTACACATTGGTGCGATCGCAGTCGAGTTTGCGTGCAAGCCACGAAACGGTGCGCTCTTGGTTTTTCAATTCCTTTTGGATGAGGGTGCCAATGAAAATGGCGTTTTCATCACCTTCAGCAGCTGTTGCTCTTTTGGCCCGGGGCTTTCTTGTGCCTCTCTTGGTCTCTTTGATCTCGTTTGTGTTTTCCATTTTTTGTTTTGTTTTTGTTTTTGACATCAGTGGGCCCAAAAAATGTGGGACCACCACTCACGTTCGCAGAAAGCCTAGAAGAAAAACCTGCTCATCTCACGGTGTCCCACATCTTATTTGATGTACGATCACCAGTTATTATTGAGATTGTTTTGCTTAACTTCATTGGGGCTTTCCCTAACGTAGTCAAAAGAAATGTTTTCTAGGCTTTTCTTTTTGAACGTAAAATAATCACTAATGCCGTCTAATTATGTCTGATTCTATTTGTGTCTTCTATTTCTCTTTTTGTTTTCCTTATTTTATTTGTTAATCAATTGTTTTTGACAATGCAAATATAGTAATTTATTTTTCATATCGCCCTTCAAATCATAAAATTATTGAAATATAATCGATAATAATTCCCAAGATAATGATTATAAATTACTTATGCTTACAATTTAGAATGATTCTAAATTATTCATCCACTAGGAACACCGCGATTTGTCGTGCCCCAAAAATCCCTTGGACGCGTTCTTGCTCGATGTCATACGATATGGAAAGCCCTGTGATGATGATGGCTTGACTGGTTCCCATGTCACCCATCCGCTCATGGAGCAACCGCATCGCTTCTTTCATCCCTCCAATGATCTGGTCCGTACGGGCCATGACCAACAGGATATCCGCTTCGGTGTAGGAGTTCCTGGATCCCGCCTGTCCGTCGGTAATGATGATACTGCCCGTCTGCGCCACAAGGTACTCGCAAGGAACGATGCTGACAATTTTAGGGTTTTCCTTCCGGTCAGGGGATTCGGTAACATAGTTTACACCGTATTTTTCCAACAAGTTTTGCATCTCTGGGCTCGTACACCAAAGTGTGCCCCACCCATTCTGTGGTGCCAGTTGCTTCAAGCAATCGCCTAACTCGTTCTCGTTTTCGAGATAAATGAACAGGCCACCCATATCCTTGAAACGCTGGACGAAGGTGATCGCCTTGCCATCCTCCTCGCTGATGGGGTTCCAAGTGTCGGTCTGAAGGTCGATGTCCTTGAACATCGCTTCGGGCTTTTCAATCATGGCGTTGCGCAACAGGGCCAGAATTTGTTCTTTGTTGGTGGTCACTTGGTCGTGTCCTCTTTTATCCCTCATGATTCTCTTGGTTTAATGCGTTTGTGTCTTCCAGGTTGGAGTGGGTTTCGCCTTGGTCTTCGCTTGAGGTGCCCCACGGGCGTTTCCCAAATATGGCCTCAAGGTCATCGCTGAAAATGACCTCTTTGTCGATGAGCTTCTGCGCCAATTGGCTTAGTCCATCGCGATGCTTGCTCAATATTTCAAGGGCTTCTTGGTAGGCTTGTTCTACCAGTTTGCTAACCTGTTTGTCAATGGTCTCAGCGGTCTTTTCGCTGTATGGTTTGGTGAGGGCGTAGTCCTGTTGCCCGGTGGAGTCATAGTAGCTTAGGTTGCCGATTTCTTCATCGAGGCCGTAATAGGTTACCATGGCAAAGGCTTGTTTGGTTACTTTTTCCAGGTCAGAGAGGGCTCCGGTAGAGATTTGCCCAAAGACCACCTGCTCGGCAGCGCGGCCACCCATGGTGGCAATCATCTCATGATAGAGCTGCTCCTTGGTGGTGATTTGGCGTTCTTCAGGTAGATACCATGCAGCACCCAACGATTTTCCACGGGGGACGATGGTGACTTTTACGAGCGGATGGGCATATTGCAGGAGCCAGCTGGTGGTGGCATGTCCCGCCTCGTGGAAAGCGATGACTTTCTTCTCGTCGGCAGTGATGATTTTGTTTTTCTTTTCGAGACCTCCGATGATGCGGTCGATGGCATCCATGAAATCCTGCTTCCCTATGACATCTTTTCCTTTGCGCGCGGCCATCAGGGCTGCCTCATTACAAACATTGGCAATGTCGGCACCCGAGAAGCCAGGGGTCTGCTTTGCGAGGAAATCGCGACTAACATCGGTGTCAAGCTTGAGGTTGCGCATGTGCACCTCAAAAATCTCTTTGCGGCCATTCAAGTCGGGAAGCTCCACATAAATCTGGCGGTCAAAACGCCCAGCACGCATCAAGGCCTTGTCAAGAATGTCGGCACGGTTGGTGGCAGCCAGGACAATGACACCGGAATTGGTGCCGAAACCGTCCATTTCAGTGAGCAATTGATTCAACGTGCTTTCGCGCTCGTCGTTGCCTCCATTGATGGGGTTCTTGCCACGTGCCCTCCCAATGGCGTCAATCTCATCAATGAAGATGATGCAAGGCGCTTTCTGTTTGGCATTGTTGAACAAGTCGCGTACCCTGGAAGCTCCTACGCCCACGAACATTTCCACGAAGTCGGAACCCGAGATGCTGAAAAAGGGCACATTGGCTTCACCAGCCACCGATTTGGCCAACAGGGTCTTTCCTGTTCCAGGAGGGCCTACCAATAGCACACCCTTGGGTATCTTGCCGCCTAAACGAGTGTATTTTTCGGGGTTTTTCAAAAAGTCGACAATCTCCATGATCTCCACCTTGGCCTCTTCCAACCCTGCCACATCCTTGAATGTGACATTGACAGGCACACTGTCCTTGTCGAACAATTGTGCCTTCGACTTCCCAATGTTGAATATCTGGCCTCCTCCCATGCCACCGCGGCCCATGCCTCGCATGAAGAGCATCCAGATGCCAACGAAGAACACAATGGGAAGAATCCAAGTAAGCAGAAATTCAAGCCCCCAGTTTTTGTGTTCCACATGGTTGATGTATACCGGTTCGGTAATGCCTGCGTCTTCTTGGACCTTTTCCACCTTCTCCTCAAAGCGTTCTAGTGATCCAATGCGATAACTGTAACGCGGCTCTTTCTCTTTGTCAAGGTAGATGTCGGCAGTCTCCTGGTTGACCAATTCGATTTTTGAGACCTCACCGCTTTTCAGCATCTCAATGAGTTGTCCCATGTCAATGTCTTTCTTTTCAACGTTGTCGCGACCAGAGAAATAGAGCGCAAACAATACTACGGTCAGAATGACGTAAATCCAATAAAAACTAAATCTTCTCTTGCCGTTGGGCCTCGGAGTGTTTTTGTTTTCTTCCATAAAACTTGAAAATGCTGGTCGTTAATCTTCTTCTTGGTTCACAATCCGCTCTGCATCGGCCCAAAGTTCCTCCAATTGGTAGAACTTGCGCGCTGATTGTAAGAAAACGTGCACTACAACGTCCACGAAGTCAATCAAAATCCACTCCGTATTGTCACGCCCTTCCACATGATAGGGCTTCACTCCTTGCTGGCTCCGAGCCTCGTCAATGATCTTGTCGGCAATAGCGTCAACCTGGGTCTTCGAGTTAGCGTGGCAGATTACAAAATAGTCGGTTACCGAAGTCCCGGTCTCTCTTAAATCCAAGGTGACAATTTCTTTTCCCTTCAGGGAATTCATGGCATCGACGATGGTAGACACTAATGCCTCCACATTGTCCGATTGATGTCTTATTCTCATGCTTATAATGCTTCTTTAGAATTCTTTATTTGAAACTACAAAAATACACAAATAGTTTGATTGTTCCATTTTTTTTGGCTGGATATGGCAAAAATTGAGTAATTTCGTGCATCGAAACAGAAAGAGCTATGAATGAGTGGGAAAAAACACTGAAAAATGTCACCACATTCATCTTTGACTACGACGGAGTGATGACTGACGGAACAGTGTATATGGACAGCAACGGAGATCCGCTCCGAACCTCCAACGTAAAGGATGGGTATGCTTTGCAATTGGCCAGCAAACTAGGCTATCATCTCGCAGTGATCTCAGGTGCGGTGGTCACCAACATCACCAAACGGCTGAACGCACTGGGCGTGCGGGATGTGTTCACAGGCATCCCTGATAAGGTGGTTAAGTTGGAAGAATACATGGAACAATACGGCTTGACCCCCGAACAGATTGTGTATGTGGGTGACGACATTCCTGATTTGCCGGTGATGCAACGTGTCGGGGTGCCTGCTTGTCCCGCTGACGCCGCTGCTGAAATACAACAGATTTGCAAGTACATCAGTGATCGCCCAGGTGGCCGTGGCTGTGTGCGCGACATCATTGAGCAAACGCTGAAAGCGCAAGGCAAATGGATGTCGGCCGAGGCTTATTCATGGTAATAATAGAATTAAGGTATGCTGCAACATCTCGATAACTATTCGGTGATACTCGCCTCGAAATCCCCACGCCGCCAGGAATTGTTGCGTGGCATGGGCGTTACGTTCGAATGCATCACCAAGGAGACCCCGGAACACTTTCCCGAAATGCCTTTGAAAAAGGTAGCAGGGTATTTGAGCCGTCAAAAGTCCATGGCTTTTTCCGATAAGGAACTGCCTGACCGTTATCTCCTGATCACTGCCGACACGGTGGTGATTGCCGAGAACGAAATCCTGGGAAAACCCGCCGATCGTGACGATGCACTACGAATGCTCAACCTCCTCTCTGGAAAAACCCATGTCGTGGTCACTGGGGTCACCCTTCGTTCCAAAGATCGTTCGACCACCTTCTCCGCTTCGTCCTCGGTGACCTTTGCGACCCTTGACAAGGAGGAGATGGCCTATTATGTGGACCAGTTTAGGCCTTTCGACAAAGCAGGGGCCTATGGGATTCAGGAATGGATAGGCTATGTGGGCATCTCGGGCCTTCGCGGGTCGTTCTATAATGTCATGGGACTTCCCACCCAACGTTTGTATAATGCATTGAAGAATTTTTAGATTATGGTAAAGAAGAAACCGCTGATTATGATCACTAACGACGACGGACATCAAGCCAAAGGCTTGAAAAAACTGGTGTCGCTGATGCGCCCATTGGGCGAGTTGATCGTCATCTCCACCGAAAAGGTGATGTCGGCAAAGGCCCATTCCATCACGACTACGCCGGACCTAACGGTGCGACTGGTGGAGAGCGCCCCCGACTACAAGGAATACATTTGCAATGGGACCCCGGTCGACTGTGTGAAAGTGGGGTACCAGTGGCTACTTGACCGTCTTCCCGATTTGGTGGTTTCAGGCATCAATCACGGTTCCAACGCCTCCACCAACGTGATTTACTCAGGTACGATGGGGGCCGCCATAGAAGCCTGTATGGACGGCATCAACGCCATCGGTTTTAGCCTCGACTGCTATGATCTTGATGCCGACTTTGATCACCTTGATGGCTATATTACCGCCATTACGAAAGAGGTGCTTCAACATGGCCTCCCTGATGGGGTATGCCTCAATGTCAATTTCCCCGTGCGGAGTGAAGAGCCTATCAGAGGCATCAAAGTGTGCCGCCAAGCGAAAGCCAAGTGGATTGAAGCGTACAGCGAATGCCAGGATGTTAAAGGGGGAATCTGTTTGAAACTCGGAGGACAGTTTATCTGTGAGGATCAAGGCGAGGATACGGACTATTATGCGTTAAAACATAACTTTATCTCGCTGGTGCCCACTCACTTTGACCTTACGGCAAAACAATATTTTGATGAAATGCAACGTTTTGAAAACGTTTTTGAATAGGAGAATTATGAGAATAAAAGATAATTTTTGGCTGGGATTGTTGATAGGTGCAGCGGTGTTTGCCTTGTGTTTCTTCCTGCTTTCGCTGATCCATTGGGGTGAAGCGTATGCAAGAGCCCCTTATCTGCTGGCCTTCATCCCGGGCATCATCCTCTTTAGAATGGCGATGGTGAAGTGGAATTTGGAACGCTGTGGCAAGGGCATCTTGATCGTGAATTGCATTGGACTGCTGCTGGTGTTTTTCCTTATCAAATAAACCGTCATGAAATATTATATCATTGCCGGGGAGGCATCGGGCGACCTCCATGCGTCGAACTTGATCGCAGAATTGAAGAAAAAAGACAAAAGCGCGGAGTTTAGGGCATGGGGGGGCGATTTGATGCGTAATCAAGGCGCGACTTTGGTGAAACATTACCGTCACATGGCCTTCATGGGCTTTGTGGAAGTGGTTGCCCACCTCCGAAAAGTGCTGGGCAATATCAATGAATGCAAATCCGACATGCTCCGCTACCAGCCAGATGTCGTCATTCTGGTGGATTATCCAGGGTTTAACTTCCGTATTGCTGAATTTGCTCACCGTAAAGGGATGAAGGTGTGTTACTATATTTCTCCCCAAGTCTGGGCGTGGAAGCGGCATCGCGTCAAGAAGGTGAAAAAGTTCGTTGATCAAATGCTGGTCATTCTCCCTTTCGAGGAACCCTTCTATAAAGAATATGGCATCAACGCCAGTTTTGTCGGTCACCCGCTCCTTGACGAGCTTTCGAAACTAAAGTCCCCCTCGCGTCTTCATTTTATCCATCGCAACGACCTTTCCGAGAAAAAGGAAATCATCGCCTTGCTCCCAGGAAGTAGGAAACAGGAAGTGGAACGCATGTTGGGCACCATGTTGAAGGTGATACCGCATTTTCCACAATACCAATTTGTTATCGCAGGGGCTCCTTCGCTCGATAAAAACCTTTATCTCAAGATGATAGGCCATAGCGATGTGCGCCTGGTCGAAAACCAAACGTACGAATTGCTCCAAAATGCTAGTGCGGCCCTGGTAACCTCAGGGACAGCAACCCTTGAGACCGCTCTGCTCTCCGTGCCCGAAGTGGTGTGCTACAAGGCCAACAGACTCTCCTATCTCATTGCCAAGAACTTGATTCAAGTGAACTATATTAGCTTGGTCAATTTGGTCATGGAGAAAGAAGTGGTAAAGGAATTGATTCAAGACGAATACAATGAGGCAAACCTTGTGAAAGAACTGGAGTCACTGCTGCAAGACCCTAAAAAACAACGTCGTGTTCTCGACGACCTCGACATCTTGAAACATAAGCTAGGGAATGCAGGTGCTTCCGAAAAGGCGGCAGAAGTGATTATTAATATGATAAAATAAATTTTTATTAATTAAAAATATAGATAATTTATAACTATTTTTGTATCTTGCGCCAGTTTTTGATCCTAATCGATGAACTGGAACAAGTATCCTTTTATACGATTGGTTGCGGCCTTAGCCTTGGGTATTGCGCTCCGTGAAGTGGGAGAGGGCTGTGCCCTCAGTCCGTATGGCCTTTTGTCGGTGCTGGTAGTGTTCATCATGGGGCTTCTGGTGCTGCATCGCAGGCTGAAGGCCTACCGTTACCGTTGGATCCATGGTGTAGTGGTTATCGCTGTTTTCGTCTATCTGGGCTATTGTAGGGCGAGCCTTCAGAAGGAAGGGCTGCGACCAGAGGACTATAATCAAATGATGCAAAGTGGCTGGTGTTTGGCCCGCCTGGATGAGCCTCCTACCGAACGGGAGAAAACCGTTAAAGCCATCCTCGATATTGTGGGTTTTGAAAATGAAGGTATCCCCCTTTGCGCAGAAGGAAAAATCATGGCTTATTTTCAGAAAACCGAAGATGCTTTGCGCCTTGATTATGGGGAGATGTTGGCGTTTCAAGTACCCGTGGAAGAAATCGCTCCACCGCTAAATCCTGGGGAATTTGATTACCGAAAGTATTTGGAAAGGAGGGGAGTGACAGGAATGGTTTATTTGAAGGAGGGTGACTGGGTTCCGATAGGGGTTAGAAAGGCAAATGCGTTGTTTGGCTTTGCCTATCGTTTCCGCAACCGGATGATGGAGGCAATGTTGCAAAATGGCATCACCGACGACGAGTTCGGCGTGGGTGCGGCGGTTTTGCTGGGCTACGACGAAAGCCTCCCGGCTCAAGTGCGTCACAACTATGTGGCGGCTGGATCCATGCACATTTTATGTGTCTCAGGAATGCACGTCGGTATCATTTATCTGCTCGCCTCTTTGTTGCTTGACCTTTTGGGAAAAAGCAAGGTCGCATGGCTCGTCAAACGCATGGTCCTTCTGGTCCTGATATGGCTATACGCTCTGATTACTGGATTGTCACCTTCAATCATGCGCTCGGCTTTGATGATTTCGATGATTCTGTTAGGAGAGCTTATCCATCGCAAGGGCTTTACGTTGAACTCAATTGCGGCTTCGGCCTTTGTATTGTTGTTAATCAACCCGAACAACTTGTTTGCAATAGGATTTCAGTTGTCGTATGCGGCAGTTGTCGGCATCGTGTTGTTGCAAAAGCCGCTGGCTAATTTGGTTTATCTAAAAAGCAAGTGGTTGGACAAAGTTTGGGAAATAACCTCGGTATCACTCGCTGCCCAAATCGCTACCATGCCCTTCGCAATTTATTATTTCAACCAGTTTACTCCTTATTTTTGGTTGAGCAATTTGCTGATGACACCGTTGTCGTTTCTTGTCATCCTATCGGGTATGACGCTGCTGATGGTGTCGTGGGTGCCTGGATTGAATGGGGTTGTGGGGAAGGTGGCTTGGTTTGGTTTACATTGGATGAACGAGGTCGTCGCAGGGATAGAGCGTTTGCCATTTTCATTGGTCAAAGGTCTTTACATGGATGGTTTTCAGTTGGGAATAAGCCTGGCGTTGTTGTTGCTGTTATGGCTTTTTGTGAATTTGAAAAAAAAGCGGATGATGATGGAGATGCTGGTGCTTTCAGTAGTGTTGGCGTTGAGTTCGGCCCTTCAAAGCCAGAAAGCCTCACGACAATCCGTGTTGATGTTGTATTCCGTGAGGAACCATACAGCCCTTGTCGTTGCCCAAGGTTTCAATAGCGTGATGCTATGCGATAAAGGATTGCTGGCAGAGCCTTCTTCCATCGACTATAGTTTAAAAGGGCATTGGGCCAGTGCCCAACTGCCCATGAATCCTTTGTGTTATACCCTCGATGAGGACTTCGCCTGTTCCTTGGCCGTTAAACGAAAGAATCTACTGTCGGCACAAGGGAAATTGATTGCTTTCTGGAATCCCGATGAGGCAGGAGGAGGGCAACAAATAGCCGTGGACTACCTGCTGGTGAGTGGCAAGCAAAAGCCGGATCTTCGGGGTATTTTGAATTCTTTTCAAGTAGGGATGCTGATCATTGACGGTTCAGTGCCCAAATACCGCATAAAAGAATGGATGGAGCAGGCGGAGTCTTGTCATGTTCCTTGCACAAGCTTACAAGGAGGTGCGATATGTATCTAATTAATTTTTTGATTATCAATATAATAAAAAATTTTTGAAAAAAAAATTAAAAAAATGCTTGCGGATTAAAAAAATGCTCGTACCTTTGCACCCGCAAAGTAGATAATAAAGTTCTTTTTCATGGTTGGTCCGGTAGTTCAGCTTGGTTAGAATGCCTGCCTGTCACGCAGGAGGTCGCGAGTTCGAGTCTCGTCCGGACCGCTGAAGCGCAAGCCTTGAGGCCTGCGCTTTTTTTATTCATGAACATTCATGAAGGCAAGAAAAATCGTTGACCGGCAATGGTTTTTGTGGCTGTCGTTGGTGATGGTCATTTGGATGGTGGTTTGGATGACGCTCACAATGGCTACCTCCAATGAGCTATCGATTCGCCTGAAAAAAGAAGCTGCTGAACGTGAAGCCTATCTGGCGGATAGCGTGGTGACCCTGTTGTTTGCCGGCGATGTTATGGGGCATGAACCCCAATGGAAAGCAGCTTTTGATCCTGCCACAGGGACGTACGACTATCACGACTGTTTCCGATATGTTGAACCTATGTTGAACCAGGCCGACCTCGCTTGCGCCAACCTCGAAGTGACCCTCGCAGGGCCTCCTTACACTTCTTATCCTTGCTTTTCCTCACCCGATGAACTGCTCTTTGCCCTGAAGGATGTGGGATTTGATGTGCTTTTTACAGCCAACAACCATGTGCTTGACCATGGAAAATCGGGATTGGAACGGACCATCGGCATGCTTGACAGCGTTGGGATGATTCACACAGGTAGCTTCGTGGATACCATGAGCCGCGACACGACCTACCCCTTGGTGGTCAATGTGAGGGGTCTGAAAATAGGATTCCTTAATATGACCTATGGTACCAATGGTTTGCGAGAACGCATACCAAACATCGTGAACAAAATGGACACGCTGGAAGTGATTCGTGATTTTGACCGCCTTAATGAGATGAATGTCGACTTGAAAGTGGTGTTTATTCATTGGGGAGAGGAATACCAACTGACCGCGAACAAACGGCAACGCCGTTACGCTGATTTTCTGGTGCGACAGGGTGCCGACTTGATCATTGGTGGTCACCCTCATGTCACTCAGGATGCGGATACCCTCTATGCTCCAGACGGAAAACCAGTAGTGGCCTACTTCTCCATGGGAAATTTTATTTCCAACCAACGGCGCATGAACACAAAGGGAGGGGTCATGATTCAGGTTGCAGTGAATCGTTTTACAGGACAGGTCATCGAAACCAACTACATCCCCTATTATGTGCATCTGGGAAAAATCCATGAGAAATACCAGTATTACATCCTTCCCACCTTCCCCTATATTAATAATAGGTGTGACTTCAGACTTCCGTATCACGACAGTGTTGCCTTGGTTACAGTTCATCGGACTTTGGCGGAGCGACTTTCGAATTTTATTCCTATTTTTGCCGACGATTTTGAAATCGAGGACAAATGACATTTACAGAGGAAATCAATAGGAGAAGGACTTTCGCCATCGTAAGTCACCCTGACGCAGGTAAAACCACTTTGACTGAAAAACTGTTGCTCTATGGCGGTGCCATTCAAGTAGCAGGTGCCGTGAAGTCGAACAAAATACGCAAGACAGCCACATCCGACTGGATGGAAATCGAACGTCAACGTGGCATCTCCGTAGCCACCTCCGTGATGGGATTCGATTATCAAGGCATCAAAATCAATATCTTGGATACCCCAGGCCATAAGGATTTTGCAGAAGATACCTTCCGAACCCTGACTGCAGTCGATAGCGTCATCGTAGTCATCGATGCTGCTAAGGGTGTCGAGTCGCAAACCGAGAAATTGGTGGAGGTATGCCGTATGCGCAATACCCCCATCATTGTTTTTATCAATAAGATGGACCGTCCTGGCAAAGACGCCTTTGAATTGCTAGATGAGATTGAACAGAAACTGGGCCTCCGCCTAACCCCATTGAGCTGGCCCATCAATATGGGACCGAAGTTCAAAGGGGTTTACAGCATCTACGACAAAAGCCTGTATCTTTTCAACTCGGACAAACAACACATTACTGAAGGTATCGCTTTCGACGATTTGAATCATCCCGAACTCGACAAGATGATTGGTGAAGACGCCGAAACCTTGCGAAATGAGACCGACCTTGTTCAAGGTGTGTACGATGAATTTTCGCGTGAGGCTTATTTGAAAGGCGATATCTGTCCGGTATTCTTTGGCTCTGCCTTGAACAACTTTGGAGTTAAGGAGTTGCTGGATTGTTTTATTCAGATTGCTCCTACACCGATTGGCCGTGACACGGAAGAACGCCATATTGAGCCGACAGAGGAAAAATTCACAGGCTTTGTCTTTAAGATCCACGCCAATATGGACCCCAACCATCGCGATCGTATTGCTTTTGTGCGTGTGGTCTCAGGACGCTTCGAGCGTAACAAAAACTATTTCCATGTGCGTCAACGCCGCGAGATGAAATTTTCCAACCCTACAGCGTTTATGGCACAGAAAAAATCAGTGCTCGACGAAGCCTACCCGGGTGACATTGTGGGCCTATACGATGCAGGCAACTTCAAAATCGGTGACACTTTGACTGAGGGGGAAATCTTGAATTATAAAGGTATCCCGAGTTTTTCGCCTGAACAGTTCCGTTATGTGGAGAATGCCGACCCAATGAAGGCAAAACAACTTAGCAAGGGTCTGGAACAACTCACCGATGAAGGCGTGGCACAGCTCTTCACAGGTAAGATGACGGGCAGAAAAATCATTGGCACTGTGGGTGAACTTCAGTTCGAGGTCATTCAGTACCGTCTTTTGCATGAATACAACGCCTCCTGTCGCTATGAGCCGATCTCTCTTTACAAGACGGCTTGGATTACCAGCGATAATGAGGAGCAATTGAAGGATTTCAAGAATCGAAAGGCTTTGAATTTGGCAGAGGATAAAGAGGGGAGGGATGTGTTCCTTGCCGAATCACCGTACGCGTTGCAGATCGCTATGGAAAAATATCCCGACATCGAATTTCATTTTACTTCGGAATTTTGACTTTTATTTTTTAATTTTGCAGAGACGTATATTATAAGGTATTAACTAAATATTTTGAATTATGGGTTTTTTCAAAGAATTCAAGGAATTTGCCGTTAAGGGCAATGTCATGGACATGGCTATCGGTGTGGTTATCGGTGGCGCATTCGGTAAAATTGTCACCTCTTTGGTGTCTGACATCATCATGCCGCTCATCAGCGCAGCTACAGGTGGGCTTACATTCACTGACTGGAAATGGGTGATTCGCGAGGCTATCATGGATGGCGAAACCGTTGTGAAGCCTGAGTTGAGCATGACCTGGGGTAACTTCCTCCAGGTGATCTTCGACTTCATCATCATCGCCTTCTGCATTTTCTTGGTGGTGAAAGGTATGAACAAATTGAAGAAAAAAGAAGAACCAGCACCAGAGCCTGCTCCTGCTGAACCTTCTGAGGACATCAAACTGTTGACCGAAATCCGCGATCTTTTGAAGAAATAAGGTGTCAAAAGACAGAAAACGGAAGACAAGATTCGGGGGTGCTTCAAAGTGCCCCCGATTTTTTTTGTATGCAACTTATTGACAACCAGCGTAAAGCGATTTTTCATGAAAAAAAGTCAAAAAAAAGTTTGGATTTTTGTTGTTTGTAATGGAAAAAGCTGTAATTTTGCAGCCGTTTTCGCCCCGCGGGGAAGACAAGCGGGAAGACAGGGGCGGAGTTCTTTGAAAGTCTGAAGCCAGCATAAGAAGCAAGCAAGGTAAACTTGAAAGCAACAGCGGAACCCTAAACAGGATAATTAAAAAGTACAACAATAATACAATGAAGAGTTTGATCCTGGCTCAGGATGAACGCTAGCGGCAGGCCTAATACATGCAAGTCGGACGGGAACTCCCCTTCGGGGGAGCGAGAGTGGCGCACGGGTGCGTAACGCGTATGCAACCAACCCCTTTCCGGGGGACA
>CAMHFN010000016.1 GCA_946184615.1 uncultured Bacteroidales bacterium | reverse complement strand
GTATGGTTTGACAACGGTCTCGTCACCAACAATGACCAAGAAGGTCGGGTGGTTGTTGTTATATCTGCTTTGGATCTCCGAACGAATGGTCGAGGATGCGGTACTGCTGGTCACCGTATAGATATCCACATCGATACCCTTCTGTTTTTTCCAAGTCAGCCAGTTTTGGAAAGCGGTGCTGCTTTGGTAGGCCGAAGTGGCGACCACGAGCATCTTCACAGGAGTGTTGTAAAGGTCAGGGTGAGCGCTATAAGCATCACGAACTGCTCTTTCGTTGAACAGTTGTTTATAAACAATGTCAAAATAAGGGCTGTAGGTCTTTACGAGCAAGTCTTCGGTAGCTTTGGCATCAGCACCGTCAAAACTCACTTCCACTTCGATGTCGTTGAACACACGGATGGTGTTATTGACAGGGTTGTAGCTCACGGGCTCGATGGTCATCTTGCCGAGTTGGACACCACGCATGGTACCCATGACTTCAACAATGGCTGTGGGCTCGCCACGGAGTCCGCGGGAGGATTGATAAGCCGCCTGATTCATGACGAAGGGTACGTCCTCGGGATGCTTGTCCTTTCTTAAAGAAGGTTGACGAGGGATAAGGGTCTTCACCCCCAGATCGTTGAGTTTGTAATCCGTAGAGCTATAGCTCGTCACACGGATAGTGGGGTTGGCCCCAACGGGGATGGCAATCAATTCGTTTACAACGGGAATCTGAGGTTCTCCCTCGTTTCCGCCGACGACCGTGTTGGGTAGACTGAGCCAGGAGAACTCACCCTTCTGGGTGTCCACGTTCTGGGCTTCAATAGTTGAAAAGGAGAACGAAGCCTTCAGGCTCGTCATGTCGCTCTTTACACATTCGGCTCTGTCAGTCGAACGGAGCTGAATTTTCTGCTGAGCCAAAAGGCTTGTGCCTAGGATCATCAGCAGCAGTGATAACAATAGTTTTTTCATTGGATTTGTTGTTAATATGTTTGTTTTGATTTGTTTTCACCTATTAATATTAAAGCCTAGATTAATATGTGAATGATTTGGCTTCTAGCTGTTTGGAGATATAGATGTATCCGTTACCAGGTTCGAGGGTGTTCAACGAACCTCTCCAACTCGTGCCGTTGAAGGTGGCGCTGCCGTTGGCTGACTTGACCATATCGCCAGCAACGGGGTTGATTCCGGCGAAAGCTTCGGTGATGCTAATGGCTTCATTATTGAAGAATGCAATCCAGTTGACACCGCCATTGATGCTAATTTCGTATTCATCGGGGTTGATAGGCTCACCTTCTAGCGTGATTTCGCAGGGGGCCTCGAGGTCGATCATGTACATCTGTGTGACATCAATGTTCAAAGATCCTCTCCATCTTCCGTTTGCGTATGTCATGAGACCATGAAGACCTCTAACCATAGCGGTGCCTGTGGGTCCCACTGCAGCAGCAATAGCATCTTGTAGTTGTTCTGTTGTGATATTGAGGTTGCAGGACCACCAGTTGTTTCCTTGTAATAATGACACAGTTTGAGTAACAATAGAGGCTTCAGTTGTGGTGAATAAGACAGGGGCACTCCATTCGGACACAACGTCATTACAAACGCTCTGTACCCTCACACAATAGTCAGTCTCTGGGGTAAGGCCTCCGAAGGTATATTCCGTATTTTCAACAGCAACAGGAGCATTCCAAGTGATTTCACCAACTTTCATCAAAACATTGTCAACGGCAAAGTAGTCGCCCGTGGGATTCACGGAACTATCCTTAGTGTAGGACCACGTGAAGGTGTGTTCGCCAGCTGTGACATTGTAGATATAGTGGAGCCAGCCGGAGCCACTCAAATTCGCACCGGCATAGAGCTCTCTCGTATCATCAATGAAGAAATCGCAGTGGTCGTAATAAGTCGATGATCCTTCTCCCATGCATTCAGCATCGAACTCTACGGTACCATCGGCAGGGAAAGTTAATGTGATTGAGATGCTTGATGTTGAATTATTCACTTCAGCATTGCTGCTTTGGATATGGCCGTCAACGATGGTCCAAGGATAGGTGGCATCGTTTGTCCAGTTGGTGGGAATGCTGTTGGAGAAGTCCTCGTTGGCCAATGTGGTGATGTTGGCAATGCCCAGGCTCACATTATAGCTTTCGCTGAAGCCTGACCATGTCACGGTGGCAGTGGAATGAGTAATGTCTGCCACTTCTACACCTACAGGTATCACGTTCATGCAGCCATCAAGTCCAGTCTTCGTGACAATGATCTGGTTCTTCACTTGGAGCACGTCATTGTTGCTAACGTTAGCCGAAGATGGTGACATCGGGTTAAAGTCAACATTGTCATCATAGGCATAAATAGCTTGGCTTGAACTTGTGCTGAACACCCTACAGGACATGTGAGGCGAATTGGACCACGTTGTCTTTTTGTCCGTCACAAGAACAACATTGGAAGTGCCATCATAGACAAAGGGCGTAGAGAAGGTGATGGTGGTCCAATCGTTGGCAACAACAGTGACACTGCCGCTGAACACCTTGTCGCTTTCGGATACTGCAATCCAGTCGGTCTTGCTACTGAAGTTAGACTTTGTCGTGGCCATCATATAGAAATCATAATCGAGGGTCTTCTCGGCTCCACCGTTAAAGAAGGCTATTCCGGTAATGATGCCAGCAGCACCCATTTCGTCAGAAGTGTAAATCTGCTCTGTGAGGGAGTTGGTGTAGTAGTTGTAGCTCGGCAGATATGGGTGTGTATCAGTACTGCCGTCGCCAATCAGGAGACCTTCCGCAAAGTGGGCCACGAGGTCCATGTCGCTTGTGACGGTGAAGGTATATGTGGCTCCTGCTCCAGCAACTACTTCACCGTTATGGGTCCAGTTGGTGAACATGTAGCCTTCGGCGGGCGTGGCGGTTACAGTGCAGTTTTGACCAAAGTTGTATTCGCCGCCACCTGTGACGGTGCCGAGTTCGGTATTGCTCGAAGTGGCTGTAACGGTGAAAGTCTGTGAAGCTGCACCGCAGTTGCAGTCGAATTCATAAAGCACGCCAGAGCTGAGGTTGCTCGACTGATAGATCATCAAGTCGCCTTCGTAACTCACTGAGAAGGAGCATTCGGAGACATAGCTACCTGTGGTCCAAGTCAAGGTGACATGAACGCCATTGCCGATTTCCAATACATATTCAGCAGAACTGCCTGAAGAAAAGGTCATTTCTTGGCTTGGTGAGCCATCGCTGAAGCTGGCGGTCAGCACATTGCCGTTCCAACCGTCACCGTAGCTGTCCACAAGGTTGAAGACAATGTTACAGGCATTCTTCAGAGTCTCCTGGCCTGAAGCAGTGAGTCCACCGTCGGCCGTCATTGTGAAAGTGATGGGCAGTTGCTCGGTCTCAGGGCAGTTAGCCGCAATAGTGATGCTGAAGTTGTAAGTGACTTCTTGGCCTACTTCAATAGTACCCGCTGAAATGGGTTGGGTATTGACTGTGACATATTCGCTAGAGGAGGTCAATGCAATTTGTGCATTGGTGGCTTGCCAGTGACCAGTGTTCTTGAACTTGGCACTCACGGTAAGGGTCTCGCCGGGCGTAAAGCCACCATCCCAACTCATGTTTTGGTATTCCAGCACGGCTTCATTGGCAGTGACGATGATGTTGCCTTCGTAGGTGTCGCCGCCATTGACAGCGGTGTAGTGCATGGTGACTTTTGTACCATCGGCTACACCTGGTTTGATGCGGAATGAGAAACCGCTCACGGTAGTGGTGGCCTCAGCAGCCAGGGTGCCAAAACTACCCGTGTTGTTGATCACTTCGACGACACTGGAGTCATCGGAAGACAAGGTGACGTTGGTGGTGCCGGTAGAGGCATCCGTGCCCACGTTCTTGAAGGTGATGCTCAAGTTGGTGTTGTCACCCACATGGGTGGCGTTGGGAGTGTAGCTGTCCATAGCGATATAAGCGCCTTCAAGGGCAGCAGCGGGAACCGTTTGGATATAGGGAATACGGTTAGGAGCGGTCACGCAGATGGTGACATCGCCGCTGGAGGTGACAGGATCGATCGGGACTTGGACGGTGCCGGTCTCGTCAACAAGGGCGGCACCATGGAGCACACCGTCCTTGCTGATGGCAACATAGGAACCCGGTACAGCACTCACTTCGTAGGTGCTCATGCCGATAGGCAAAATGGCCATGTGGCTCACTTGGTTGGCGGTGGGCTGCACACGGTAAGGCATGATGGAACCATCACCTATCACATGGTAGGCCTGCCAATAATAGAGTGTTTGGCTATGAAGTTCATAACCAAGGGCTTGGGCGGCATTGCCGGCAAGAAGGCCGACATAAAGAATGGAATTCACTGTGTTATAGACATCATCCATCCAGATGGCATCGTAGATGCCCATACCTGTTTCCTCGTAGGTAGGCATGGTGCCGTCGGCGCGGTTGGTGGGGCCCACGCCAAAATAATAGTCATTTTTCCAAGTGGTGTTGGGGCAGGAGCCGATATAGGCGTAAGCGCCCTTGTTTTCGGCACGGACCATGGCCTCACCGAAACAGGTGGTGCTGTAGCCCCAGTCGCCAGACTGGCAGCAGTTACCGATGGCAAGGAAATATTTGTGAGCGTTGGTCAGGTTGGCGACATCATTGACATCAAAAGAAGGACCGGCCCAGCTGGTCTTGCTGCCGTGAGCGGTGTAGTTGGCAAAGCCGACACCGGAACTCAAATAGGAATAGCAATTGGTGTAATCCCCATGGCTGAACTCATACACGTTCTCAAAACCATGTTCGGCATTGTAGTAATAATTGGTGGCATACCAGATGGTGGGACGACCCACAGTGACACCCCAACCACTGTCCTCGCCAGCGATGAGGAGTGTGTTGCTCAGATAGCTCGGGTCGGGCATGGTGTACTGCTCGTATTCCAAAGCTTTGTTGAGAATGGTGGTCATCTGAGCCGTGGTCTCTGCAGAGATACGGCTGTGGTACATGTCAACGAACTCGTCGCCGTCAACACTTGAGTAATAAAGGTCGGCGACGCAACTGGTGTTGCTGGCCGAGGCAACACTGGGTGCCACTTGATCCTTGTCACCCATGATGACGAGGAAGGTGGGGTAGTCTTGAGCATACTTGTTCTGGATAAATGTCTTAATGGCATCGGCGGATGTGCCGATAACATCGGTGTAGTTCACATCGACATAGATGCCCTTCGTGGTCTTCCATGCCACCCAGTCTTGAATGCAGTTTTCAAACATGCGGTTGGCAATGACTAACATTTTCACAGGAGCTCTCCAAAGCTCGGGATGGTCTTCATACAAGTCTCTCACAGATCTTCCGTTGAACAGCTGCTTGTAAAGGACATCGAAATAGGGGCTGTAGGTCTTCACAAGCATATCCTCGGTGGCACGGGCATCCGCACCATCGAAGTGGACAGTGACTTCAATGTTATTGAACACACGAAGAGTATTGTTTACGGGATCGTAGCTAACTGGCTCGATGCTCATTTGACCCACTTGCACACCACGTAGGGTGCCGTTAACGGCGACGCGTGCTGTAGGCTCTGAACGAAGGCCTCGGGTGGATTGATAGGCGGCTTCGTTGTAGACGAAAGGAACGTCTTTGGGGTCTTGGTTCTTAAAGATGTCGGGCTGGCGTGGCATCAACTTATGGATGCCATAATCCTCGAGACGATAATCGGTGCTGGTGTAGCTCGTGATTTCAATGCGCGGATTGGCACCGAAAGGCACGGCAATCAATTCATTCACAACGGGGATTTGAGGGTCACCCTCATTACCACCGATAACTGTGTTGGGCATGGAAATCGCGGAGAAAACTCCACGGTTGTTACTCATTTCATAAGCTTCAATACCTGAGAAGGAAAAAGAGGCTTTCAGAGTTTTCATGTCGCTCTTAACACACTCAGCCTTGTCGGCTGTGCGGAGCTGAATCTTTTGCTGAGCCATCATGCTTGTTCCAATGGCTACTAGCAGGAGAGTAAATAGGACTTTTTTCATTGTTAATGAATTTTGTTAATTATTATAGAATTACTTGTTTCCAAGGAAAGTAAACATCTTGGGTTGGGTGTCTTTCGATATGTAAATGTATCCTTTACCAGGCTCGAGGGTGTTCAGCGCACCTCTCCAACTCGTGCCGTTGAAGGTGGCGCTGCCGTTGGCTGACTTGACCATATCGCCAGCGACGGGGTTGATTCCAGCGAAAGTTTCGGTGATGCTTGTGGCTTCATTATTGAAGAATGCAATCCAGTTGACACCACTGTTGATGCTAATTTCATGTTCATTGGGGTTGATGGGCTCACCTTCTAGCGTGATTTCGCAGGGTGCCTCCAAGTCGATCATGTACATCTGTGTGACATCGAAGTTCAAAGACCCTCTCCATTTCCCGTTTGCATAAGTCATGAGACCTTGAAAACCTCTAACCATAGCGGTGCCTGTGGGTCCCACTGCAGCAGCAATAGCATCTTGTAGTTGTTCTGTTGTGATATTGAGGTTGCAGGACCACCAGTTATTTCCAGCGGTCAAGTTCACCGTCTGTGTATGAGTGGTTTCGATGCCAAGGATGAGATGGTTCTTTACCGACAATACATTGCTGTTGTATTCTGAATTCGTCGGTGGCGCTAACGGATTGTAGTTCGTTGCTGCGGAATAGGCATACAAGGCTTGATTCTCCTCAGTACTGTAAACCGAGCAGGACATGTAAGGTGATTGATCGTAATCATTGGTGTTGTCATCAACCACCAAGACCAGATTGGAGGTGCCGTCATATTCGAACGGAGTGTCGAGCTCGAAGGTGGTCCAAGCAACTGCGCCCATCGTCACCGTGCCACTGTAAACCTTGTCGGAAGCCTCCATGGCAATCCAATCGGTCTTACTGCTGAAAGAGGATTTGTCCGTGTGTTTCAGATAGATGTCGTAGGTGCGGACTCGATCGGAATTCGCTTTGTTGAAGAAAGAGATGCTAGTGATGGTGCAGGCCGATCCGATCTCTTCGGCTGTATAGATCTGTTGCGACAGCGCATATTCGTAGAAACTGTAGCTGGGAAGATAATCGTGGTTGCCTTCATCTTGACCCAAAGCCACTCCTTGTCCAAAACTGGCTTCGAACTGATGGTTGCCATCAACAGGGAAGGTGTAAGGATTGGCGGTTGACACCACCACACCGTTTTCACTCCACCCCGTGAAGAAATAGCCGTTGGCTGGGGTGGCAGTCAGGGTGCAAAAATCACCAAAACCAAATTCACCTCCGCCACTGACGGTGCCTTGAGCGGTATTACTAGATGTGGCAGTGACATCGAAGATGGCAGTGGCAGCACCACAGTTACAATCGAACTCGAAGAGCATGCCAGCCGCGGGACTGGTCCCTTGTTGGAAGATGATGACATCGCCTTCGTAGCTTACCACGAAAGAACATTCTTGGTCGTAGCTGCCTTTGGTCCAGGCCAGAGTCACGTGGGTGCCGTTGTGGATTTCTAAGGTATAGTTGGCAGCATTATTGCCCGAAGCGATGGTAAGGTCTTGCGAGGCAGTGCCGTCACCGAAGCTTACGGTCAGTTTTGCGCCGTTCCAACCATCGCCGTAACTGTCATGGAGACTGAATAGGACACTACAGGTGTTCTTCAGTGTCTCAGTGCCCTGTGCACTGAGGCCTCCCTCAGCGGCCATCGTGAAGGTGACGGGGATTTCCGCGTCTTCAGGGCAATTGGCCGCAATGGTGATGGTAAAAGCACAGGAGACTTCTCCTTCGGCAGCGATATCACCAACCGTGACCGTTGGGTTGGAGATTGTCACGTAATTGCTGGTAGTGCTCATCGTGGCAACGGCATGGGTGACTTCGTAGTGTCCGGTGTTCAAGAATCTAGCAGTCAGCGTCAAGGTCTCACCAGGGACAAAACCTCCGTTCCATGCCATGTTTTTGTATTCCAACGAGGCTTCACCTGCGATGATCACAAAATCGCCCATCCAGGTATTGTCGCCATTGTTGGCAGTGTAATGGAAGGTGACACGTGTGCCTTCTGCCACGTTGGAGTTGAAGTTGAAAACAAAGCCGCTCACCGTGGTAGTGGCACCGGCAGCCAAGGCGCTGAAGGTCTTGGTAGGGGTGGTGATGTTGGCGTCATCAGAAGTCAAAGTGACCGTGGTGGTGCCGGTGCATGGGCTGTTACCCACGTTCTTAAAGGTGAGGTCCAATGAGGTGTTGTCGCCGATATGGGCTGTCATTGGTGTATAGCTGTCGAGGCAGATGTAGGGTTCTTCGATCACAACAGCCGGGATGGTCTGGATATAGGGTTGACGTTGGTTGCGGGTGACCACAATCATCACGTCGCCAGCACTGGTGACTGGGGTGATCGGCACGTTGACGGTACCTTCCGGTCCGACTTGCGCCACACCGAGGATCTCATTGTCGCGGGTGAGGGACACATACGAGCCAGCATCAGCATTAACGGTAAAGGTGTTTACGCCGATACCGATAGTGGAGGCGTGGCTCACCTGGTTTACGGAGGGCTGTGTCATGTAAGGCATCACAGATCCGTCACCCAAGCACTGGTAGGCTCTCCAATAGTATTCATCATCGACACTGTATTCATAACCGGCAGCATGGGCGTAGGTCACGGCAGCGTTGCCGATGTAGATGATCGAGCTTATGCTGTTGAACTCCGTCTCGTCGAACAAGGCATCATACATGCCTGTCATGGTGGACTCGACGGTTTGTACTGTGGCCGGCTCAGGATCATGGGCTCCCACACCAAAGTAGTAATCTTCAAACCAATAGGTTTCAACGACCGAGCCGATGTAGCCGAAGGCACCCTTGTTGGCAGCGCGAATCAAAGTCTCACCCAAGCAAGGAGTATAGGTGCTATTGCCCCAATTGGCCGCCAAGCAGCAGTTCCCCACTGCCAGAAAATACTTGTCATTATTGGTCAAAGCGTTGGCATTGGTATTGGTAAAGCTGGGACTTGACCATGCCTGAATGCTACCGTGTGCAGTGTAATTGACAAAACCGACACCGGTATTCAGGTGATCATAGCATCCTGTGTAGTTGGAGGTGACATAGCCATGGACGTTACTGAAGCCATGCTCCGTGTTGAAATAGCTGTTAAGAGCATATTGGATGGTGGGGCGACCGGCCGCTTCATCCCATCCGTTGGCATCCATGCCGGCAATCAGGACCGCATTGTCCAAATAGCTCGGGTCAGACATGGTATATTTTTCGTAGGTCATGATCTTATGGACGAGGTTGCCCAACTCGGTGGTGTTCGACACCGCCATACGACTCATATACAGATCATGATAGATGTCGTTGTCAACCGAGGCGTATGGGTTATCGCTGACGTATGGGTTGAAATAGTTACCGGATATGTTATAGGTTTCGTAATTGGTGACATCGTTCTCGTCGCCCACGATGACCAGGAAAGTGGGGTGGTAGGCGTTGTACTTGCTTTGGATTAAGGAGCGGATGGTTGCACCGTTGGTGCCGCTGGTCACTGTTTGCACGTCTACGTCGATACCTTTCTGCTTTTTCCAGTTCAGCCAGGTCTGGAAGGGCTCGCTTTCTGTATATTTTGAGGTAGTCACTACGAGCATCTTCACCGGGGTGGTGTAGAGGTCAGGGAAGCTTTCGTAGGCGGAGCGAATCATGTCGCCGTTGAACAACTGCCTATAAACAATGTCGAAATAAGGACTGTAGGTCTTGACGAGCATGTCCTCGGTGGCTTGACGATCGGCGCCATCAAAGTGAACGGTGACCTCGATGTTGTTGAACACACGAATGGTGTTGTTGACCGGGTCATAGCTCACAGGCTCGATGGTCATTTTGCCGAGTTGCACGCCGCGCATGGTGCCTACCACGCTGACCATGGCTTTTGGCGTGGAACGGAAGCCTCGGGTGGATTGGTAGGCGGCTTCGTTCATGACAAAGGGCACCTCTTCAGGCTTTTGGTCTTTGCGTAACGATGGTTGACGCGGTGCTAAGGTGCGAATGCCAAAGTCATTTAGACGATAGTCTGTTGTGCTGTAGTTTGTGATTTCGATGCGTGGACTGGCTCCGAATGGTACGGCGATGAGCTCATTCACAACGGGAATCTGAGGGTCGCCCTCATTGCCGCCGATAACCGTGTTGGGCATGGAAATCGTGGAGAAAGCACCCCGGTCATTACTCATGTCATAAGCATCGATGCTTGAGAAGGAAAAAGAAGCTTTAAGCGTTTTCATATCGCTCTTGACACATTGAGCCTTGTCGGCTGTCCGGAGCTGAATCTTTTGCTGAGCCATAATGCTAGTGCCAATGGCTACCAGCAGGAGAGTTATAAAAAATCGTTTCATTGAAAAAATATAAAAAATTACTTGTTTCCTGGGAAGGTAAATGTTTTGGTTTGGGTATCTTTGGATATGTAAATGTAGCCGTGTCCAGGTTCGAGGGTAGTTAAGGAGCCTCTCCACAGGGTGCCCGTGTAGCTGGTGCTGTTGTTTCCGGCCTTGATGACATCTCCCTTTACTGGGTTGAGTCCGGCAAGAGCTTCTGAAACGGACATGCTCTCGTTGGGGAGGAATCCAATCCAGTTTGCACCGTTATTGATGGTGATCTCGTATTGGGTTGGGTCAACCGGTGTGCCTTCCAATGTGATTTCGCAGCTGGTGCTGAGGATGATCTCGTACAACTCCGTGATATCAAGAGTCAAAGCGGGTCTCCATCTTCCATTACTGTAAGTGGTGGTGCCGTGTTGCGACTTGATGATAGCGGTACCCGAGGTTCCCAAAGCATTGGCGATAGCTTCTTGCAGCTGTTCCATAGTGATATCGAGGTTGGTGCCCCACCAGTTGCTGCCTGCTGTAAACGTGAAGGTTTGTTCCATGTTTGTTTCCGTCTCTATTCCAAGGCGAATATGGTTTTTCACGGTCAATACTGCATTGGTGCTGCCATAATTGCTGGAAGTTGTCGGAGGTGACATGGGATCGTAATTGCTGTTGTCACTGTAGATATAAATGGCTTGGTTTGTCTCTGTGTTATAAACCGAGCAGGCCATGTAAGGGGAGTTGTCATACATGCCCGTGTTGTCGTCAACCACAAGGACAAGGTTGGATGTGCCGTCGTATTCAAACGGAGTGTTGAAGAAAATGGTAGTCCAGGCATTGGAGGTCATGGTTACAGAGCCGCTAAACACCTTGTCGGATGAAGCCACGGTAATCCAATCCGTTTTGCTGCTGAACGATGTCTTATCTGTGGTTTTGAGGTAGAAATCATAAGAGCGAGTCCTCTCTGCTGAAGCTTCGTTATAAAAAGCAATGCTGGTGATTGTTCCCGCAGTGCCAATTTCGTCAGCGGTATAAATCTGCTGGGTCAAGGACTGTTTATAATAGCTATAGCTGGGAAGATAATAGTTGGTTGTTTCACTCTCGCCAATTTCTATTTCAGTCATGTGGATGAAGTTGGCAATGAGGTTTCTGTCATTGATGGCTGTGAAACTGTATTCTGGCTCGATGGAAACCACTGTTTCGTTTTCCATCCAGCCCGTGAAGGTGTATCCTGTTTTAGCTGTGGCAACGACGGTACAAGTCTGACCAAAGGAATACTCGCCGCCACCGCTGACGGTGCCGCCATTGGAAGGATTGGCACTGACAGTGATGCTCAAAGGAAGGTCGGTTTGGAAACAGGAAACCGTGGCAACCCAACCGGCAGCGTTGACACCTGAATCCGAGGTGAATTTAAAGGTTAAGGCACCGGTTTCGTTGGTGGCCATCACTGTCCCAGGACTTGTAGTGCCATCGTATTGTCCAATTAGTTCGGCGGAAGTGGAGGTGCCGTTGTAAATGTAGAGGTAGTCGTAACCTGATTCTGTGTTGAATTGAGTGAAATCTACACACACCATGGCTCCTTCGGTTCCAGGATAGAAGGTCATCGTGTAATTGAGTCGGTCACTATAATTGGAATCAGCACCACCTGAGTCGTAGAATATGCCGCTGCAAGTGGTCACCGATCCGTCTTGCATGAGGATGGACTCTGCGACATGGATGTAGTTCTCTTTGGTCAAGGTTTTGGTGCCGCCAGGGCCGCTGATGGTCAGGGTGACATCAAAATCGCCGGGGGTGTTATATATGATGTTTGTGGGATTCTGCTCAGTAGAGGAGGAAGGAACGGCGCCTTCGAAGGTCCAGCTCCAGGAAGTGGCCATGCCCTCGGAGGTGTCGGTGAAGTTGATGCTTTGACCTAAGGAGGCGTTGGTGGTTGAGGCGGTGAAGTCTGCGGTCAAGTTGAGGTTGGGCTGAAGTTGGATGTCCTCCAGCTCCACTCTTTGGTCGTCAGCCACGGTAACTTGTACCGATTGGGGATAATAGCCTTGTTTGGAGAAAGTGAAAGTGTAGGAGCCTCCTTTGATGGGCCGGTGGAAGTCGCCTGCTGAGTGAGTGGTCACAAATGAGTTCTCGTTGTCGTGGTTCTCTACAGTGACTTTAACGCCTTCAAGAGATTGATGGGTTACAGCGTCATACACGAAGCCGTGGACACCGTTCAGACATTGCTCCATGAAAGCCAACATGCTGTTGCGATTATAGCTCCAGAAGCTGGGGAGGGAGGAGGCACTGGGGGTCTTGGTGGAAGAGCATTCCACGGTGACCTCACGGCATTGCGCGTAAGCATTCATATAGTCTTGACGGCTGCCCGTGATGACATACCATTCGGCACCGTTGGTGACTCCGTCGTTGTAGGTGTCTGACATGTAGGACGAATAAGTCTGTCTAGCGACCTGTACATATTCGGTGCAAACATGCTCGTACCATGTTTCATCCACATGGTTATCATAAATGGCATCCCAAGGATAATTCATCACTTCAGCGCCACCGTGATAGTTGGCGCTCATGGTGAACAAGTTCTCGTCGCCCATGGCCATGGTCCAAATGGTCTCATCCTCATAATCGTTGCCATCGGGATGGGCTCCTTTATAGTAGTCCTTATAGTTCCGGTTGAGGTCGACATCGTGACCATTATAACGCTTTGCACTGTTTACGGTGTTGTTGCCGCCATTGTAAGTTCCGTCAGGGTTGGTCAAAGGCATGATGTAGATGTCAAGGTTGTTCACCAAGTTGACGATTTGTTCGTCGGTACCCGTGCACAATTCATCGATAAGACGCAACATGAGGATCATGCCAGTGATTTCGTCACCGTGCATGGTGGAAGTGTATAAGAATTTGGGCTTGCCAGTGGGATTGCCGTTGTTGATACGAACACCCAGAAGCTGACGGTGGTTGCTGGTAGAAAGCGTGCCGAGGCTAAACAAGCTGCAAGTCCTACCATTGATTGCCTTTGTCGGGAAACTCTCCATCATAGCGACATACTGGGGATACGTCAGATAGCTGTCCCAATTGTAGGTGCCTTGACCGTCCCACATGGTGACGTTGGCTCTCAATGAAGGCGGAGTTTGCAACTCGGGTTGATAACCTGCCTTTTTTAGTTTTTCAAATTCTCGCTGATTGGCGTAAGCGACCACAATATGGCCATCGGTACCATCGATGGAGCACATCTCACCGATGGCACGTATTTCAGTTGGGTCGTTAACTTTCAGTGTAAAATAATACTCACCACGCTCCTGCATGAGCTGGTTTAATTCTCTTTGACTTTGAGCCATCATGTTGCCACTGATGACAAGGATAATGGCAGCAAAAAAACAACGTAAAAACTTCATTATTGCACTAAATTTTTATTATTATAAAATAATACGCGAAAAATTAGGTGCAAATTTAAGAAAAATATTTTTTTACTTGTTTCTGCGTTTGAAAAAAAATCACGTGAAATTATTACAACGTTTTTAAGATTTGTTCGCCCAAGCCAATGGAATAGCCCTGTTTCAAAAAGATAACATCATTTTCGTCAATAACGATGAAGATAGGGAGCGTTGTCTCGTTAAGGTGTAGGCTTTCCATTATGTTGTGCCAAAGGGACTGATCCTCGTCGATGTAGGGAATGACGGTCTCGGGCAAATTGTCAAAGTTTTTCATGAGGAACTTCTCGTATTCATCATCGTTGCTGAAAGCAAGATAAACGGGTATGCCGCTCTGTTCAAATTCCTTACGTAAAGTGGCTAGGTCTTGCATAGCATGGGTGGTGGGCTCGCTGCCCTGGTCGAGGAAGCCTATGACATAAGTCTCATTCTCTTCTGCAAACTCGGGTTTGGTTTTTAGTTGGCCCAATATCTCGACCTTGCTCCAAGGCTTGCGTAACACCATGTTAATCTGAGTGGTTTCGCCCGCCTTGATGGTAAAGAACTCGCTATGGGTCAATGCAGTGCCATCGTCAAGACGGGTGCCTGAGGTGAGGATGTAATAGCCTTCGTCAAGAGGTAGAGGTTTCTCGAAATCGGAAAGCAACAAGCCATCATCGATACCGGGATCTTTGGCATCGTATGCCAATAATTGGAATGATTCTCCGTTGAATCTTTTAATGCTAAAGTGTGTGTAATATTTTGGATTATTATAAAATATTGTCTTTTTATATTGTATATCTAAAAATCCTATATTTGATTTCTTCTGTTCATCTAGGTCGAAGTTAACTTTAGTCCATTGGTTTTTGTTACAGTATTGTGTATTTCCATTCACTGGGTTGATTTGAGCGGGGATGCCCAGACTTCGAGCCATGGCCACGAAGAAAATGTCGCGTGAGTGACTATCGGCTTTACGAGCCTTCAATACCCCTAGCGGAGAGATGGGGATGCGCTGCGGATTCACCTCTTCGTTTACAGTGATGTTTTGATTCACCCAATCGACCAGTAGAGAAGGGTCATCGTGGTATTGTTGCCGCTCTGTTTCGGGAAAGAATTCGGCCAGGGCTTTTCTCCATGGGATAATCATTTCATTGCTAATTCTAGGTGAAATGATTGTTGGGTCCGTTGTTGTTATTCCTTCGAAGTGGTCTATTAAGACCTCCGTTGTGATGTCGCGAAGATCTTTGTCGGAAAGGGTCTCCAGTATTTTGACGGCATACGCTTCTTTCCCTTGTTTTTGGGCATATTCCACGAAATCAGCGATGGTCTGATAATTACCCCATGTTTTTTCGTAAATGCGGCAAAGGGTCTTATTTCCCGTGTTGCTGATGATTTCCTGTTGAGCCTTTTTGCAGCTGGCGATGTAGGCATTGCGCAACGAATCTTCTTGATAGATGCGATGGTCGTTTTGGGTGCGCATTTCTGGGGTGACACGAGGGATAACACTAGTAGGCGCAGGTGGGATCATGTCAAACTCGAAAGTGTCCAAAGAGCCTTCTTCATGGTCCAATATGAGGGTCACTTCGTCCTGCTCACCAGCCTTGAACACTTGGAAACCGAACTTGCCGTCTTTTGAGGCGTAAGCCATCATGCAGCCCAATCCAGAGGTAAGCCAAGTCTTTCCGGTTTCGTCGGTGTTTTTGGTGACGACTGTGCAGAACTCAGCGTAGTTATAAATCTTGAATTCCACAGGCAGGTTGGGTTGTGGCTGGCCGTTCATGTCCACCACCGTGAAAGAGGTCTTGGCCGTCTTTCCATACTGGTCCACCACGTTAATCTCTGTGTAATTGTTATTGCGGCTGATGACTTCCTCAGGACCGTCATAATCGCCAAAGACTCGGGTGTGTAATAACAAGGTGCGTGAAGCGGGCTCATTGAACCAGCCTAGGTCAAGTATGGGCTCAGGTTCGCAGGCACCGAGAAAATGCCATTGGCCATTCACCCAGGCCTCCACCCACGCATGGTTGTCGTCGCAGTGTGCCCATCGTGGCGTATAGACCTGTCGTGCTGGAATGCCTACTGTACGCAATGCGGTTACCAATAGCGTCGATTCCTCGCCACAGCGTCCCCATGAGGTTTTGATGGTGGCCATGGGCGCAGATGTGCGGCTGTCGGAGCCTTTATAGTTGACGTGTTCGTGACACCAGTGGTTGACCTCCAGCACGGCGTCGTAAAGCGTCATGTTTTTTACCCTGTCTCTTAACTCTTCATAGTAGGTGGCTCTGAAGCGGTCAAGGTTTTCGTTGTTTACCCTTACGGGGACCACAAAATGCTTGAACTCTCGTTCTGGGATACTGTCGCCCCAAGGCAGTTCTTCTTTGGCTTTGAAAGAAAAATGGATGCACTCCCGATAAAACGCTTCGGTGTAATCTACGCTGTCTCCGAGAGGCATGTATTGATAAAGGAATTTCAGGGCTTCGTCCTCTGTGAAAAACTCTCGTTCGGGGTCGTGAGTGCAGGCTGCGAGCAAAAGAGCGCAAAAGATGGTCAGAAGGGTGTTCCGCATGGCAATTAGGTCATGAATTCTTGTAAATCAGAGAATAGTATTTCTTTCAGTTCTTCCTTGTGCTCGGGGGAGGTCTTGGTGAATAGGAAGCCCCAGATGCTCATGGCGGGGTTCATGATGTCGCGGGTCTCCAACACGCCATGAAAGTGTCGCTTGATGCGCTCGAAGTCGAGCTTGCGGTTGGTGTCGTAAGGCTTGTCCAGCACTACAAAACTGAAAACATCTTCTTCGATGCCGTTCCACATGGTGGCATAGTCGGGATGGGTGCCTTCGAAGTAGGCTTGCACGGGCAGCAGGTGGCAGGTGTGACGTGTCAAGTCGTTGAGGCACATGCCAGCGAAACGCAACGGGTTGACCTCAATCGGGATGGCGCGACCCGTATGCTTGTCGACGCGGAACTCCACGTGCATGGGGAAGTTCTTCAGGCCAAGCACGCCGTTCAGGTCGATGCAGAATTGGTTGAAAGCCGGATAGTTGGCCTCAAAGATCTGCTTGCTCATGCAGTAGAGACGGTCGCTGACATCCGTTTCGTCTTTGAAGATATGATGGAAGATGTTGATGATATGGGGTTTACCCTCGGCATCATAATAGGCGTCCACAGCATATTCCTCGCCTTCGATAAACTGTTCAAGAACAAACATCTCGCTGCGTACTACAGTCTCGGGGAACACGGCGCATTGTTTGGCAAAGTTCTTGTCGATGTCATCCAAAGCGGCTAGCCATTCCGTCTTGCTTCGGACGATATACACGCCCACGCTGAGGAATCCAACGGAGGGTTTCAGTACCAAAGGCAATGGTAGTTCTTCAGGGTTGAGACCACGTAGGGCTTTCATTTCCACCTCTTTAAAATAAAAGTCGGGATAGATCTGCTGGCAGATGCGGCGGAAAGCAGCCTTGTCCTTCAGGATTTTGACTTTCTTCACCAACTCTGACTCGGGTAATTGGGCATACAGCCACACCAAGGCGTTCTCGGAGACGGCATACAACTGATGGCTTTTTTCGTATTTCTCAACGAAAGCCTTGTCATCCAAAAGGTTTAGGTGATGGCCTTGGCCTTTCAGCACCTCGGCCATATCGTTATGTAAAACGGGAATTTGTTTCTCTTCCAAATAGGCCACTAACGGGGCGGAAACGTATGGCTTTTCAAGAATGATCATGGGGAAATTTAGAATTAAGAATTTAGAGGAGTTAACGAATGATGTTTTGGGTGCGGTCGGGTCCGTAGGAAACAAATTTGATGGGCACCCCCACATAATTTTCAATGAAGGTGATATAGTCTTCCAATTTTTGTGGGATTTTGCCATCGATCTTCTGTTGCCAGCCTGGGATCTTGGTGTAGACGGGTTCCATGGTCTCGGTACAGGCAGCGAAGGGTAGTTGCTTGGTCTCTTGCCCGTTGTAGCGGTAAGCGGTGGCGACTTTCAAGGTGGCGAAGTCGTCCATCACGTCGGACTTCATCATCATCAAGTCGGTAACGCCGCTGAGCATGACGGCATATTTCAAAGCGGGTAGGTCGAGCCATCCGCAACGGCGTGGACGGCCTGTAGTGGCGCCGAATTCGTGTCCGTTTTGGCGGAGCATCTCTCCCGTCTCATCGAACAATTCAGTAGGGAAGGGGCCGGTACCGACACGAGTGCAGTAGGCTTTGAAGATACCGTATACTTTGCCAATCCTGCTGGGAGCAACCCCCAAACCGGAGCACACGCCTGCAGCGATGACGTTCGAAGAGGTGACGAAGGGATAGCTGCCGAAGTCTACGTCGAGCATGGAGCCTTGGGCGCCTTCGGCGAGCACCTTCTTGCCGGCATCGAGGGCATCGTTGATGAAATACTCGCCGTCAACGAACTGATATTGTTTTAGGTATTCAATGCCTTCGAACCATAGTTTCTCGTATTCGGCGAAGTCGAGGCCGTCGAGTTGGAACCCCTGCATTTCGAATCCGAGACCAGCGATTTGTTGCAGGTGGGCTCTCTTCAGGTTTTCGTATTTTTCGCGGAAGTCGGCGGAGGCGATGTCACCGATGCGGAGACCTTTACGAGCGGTCTTGTCTGTGTAGGTTGGACCGATGCCTTTCAGCGTGGTGCCGACTTTCATTTTGCCCAATGCCTTCTCGTTGGCAGCGTCCATGGCGCGGTGTGTCGGAAGGATGAGATGGGCGCGGTTGGCAATCATTAAAGTTTTACGCAGGTCGAAACCCGCTTCACGCAGTCCTTCAATTTCACCTTTTAATATATGAGGCTCGATGATGACCCCGTTGCCGATGAGGTTGACGCATCCTGGGGTAAGAACCCCTGATGGAATATTGTGCAGAACGAATTTTTTGCCTTCAAATTCGATGGTATGACCTGCATTGGGGCCGCCTTGGAAACGGCAAACGATGTCGTAATTTGGAGTGAGGGCGTCAACTACCTTGCCTTTGCCCTCATCACCCCATTGTAATCCTAATAATATGTCTATCTTATGGTTATCCATGATCTATCTTTTATTTTTTATCTTTTATTTCTTCTTTTTTGTGTCCATAAAATACTAGCGAATGATGCGTGACTACCACACCGAACGTTTCTTCTATGGTTTTTTGGATGTCTTGAAGCCTGGGATCACAATATTCCAGCACTTGTCCCGTGTCAAGGTCTACAAAATGGTCGTGTTGCCGGAACTTGTACGACCGTTCGTATTGGGCGCAATTGTGGCCAAACTGGTGCTTGATCACCAGGTTGCAGTCCAATAGTAGTTCGATGGTATTGTATAAAGTGGCGCGGCTGACACGATACTTTCGGTCTTTCATCCGGTTGTAAAGGTCTTCGATGTCAAAATGGCCGTCGGTGTTGTAAATCTCTTGTAGTATGGCGAATCGTTCTGGGGTCTTGCGTAAATTGTGGTCGTGCAGGTATTCAGTGAATATCTTTTTGACGGTCAGGGCGATAGTTTCGTTGGTTTCTTTCATAATCAGATAAGGCGAGTGACTTTTCTCACTTCTTTGATTCTATTCAGTTTGTCGATGAGAGTGCCAAGCTCGGTGGTGCTATGCACGTAAACGGAGATGGTGGCTTCCACGAGGTCTTGTTTTGCTTCCATTTGGAGGGAGTGGAGGTTGAGTCTCATCTCGTTCGAAAGCAGGTCGGTGATTTTGTTGAGTAGTCCCACGTGGTCGATGGCGGTGAATTTCACTCCGGCGAGGAAGGCAATCTCGCTCTTGGGTTGCCACTTGGCTTTGACGATGTTGTTGCCATAGCGTGACATCATTCCGATGGCTTTGGGGCAGTCGCAACGGTGGATTTGCAAGGGTTCACCAGGGAAATTGAAAGCCACCACCTCATCGCCAGGGATGGGGTTGCAGCAGCTGGCCACGTTGAAATCGAACTCGCCCGAGGTGTCGAGGGTGACCTCGCGGCTCTTGCTGTCATTTCCCCAAAGACCGAAGGTGAGGTAGCGTAGGAATCCACTTCCACTATTGGTGCTTTGGGGTTTCAGCACCTTGGAGATGTGCTGCTCTGTGATTTTGCCTTGGGCCAGATAGTAATAGAAATCGACAGCACTGCTAAAGTGCTGGTCGTCCATGACCTTGGCTCGGTTGGCTTTGGAAGCTTCCAAACCGAGTCGTCGCATGATGCCATTGAACAGCTCTTCTCCTTTTTCACGGAAGCCGCGTCGGTATTCTTTGATGCCAGCCTTGAGTTTCGATTTGGCGAAGGCAGTGTTGAGGAACTCGAACCATTTCTCCTGGGGGTGTTGTGCTTCGGAGGTGATAATCTCCACTTGGTCACCAGTCTTCAGTTTATGGTCGAGTTGTACCAACTGGTTGTTGACATGAGCGGCGATGCTGTGGTTGCCGACTTCTGAGTGAATGGTGTAAGCGAAATCGAGCACGGTGGATTGTTTGGGGAGGGTGATGGCTTTGCCTTGAGGAGTAAACACCTTGATTTCATCAGAAAAAAGGTCGTTGGTGAAGGTGTCCACAAAGTCCAGGGTGGAGTCGCTTTCAGAGTTGAGCAGTTCTTTGATGCGTTTCATCCATTCATCGAAGCCGCTTTCCGACTGGTTTTCTGTACGGTAGAGCCAATAGGCCGTGAATCCTTTTTCCGCAATCTCATTCATGCGTTTGGTGCGGATTTGCACCTCCACCCAGTTGCCGTCCTTTCCCATAAACACGGCATGGATGGATTCGTAGCCGTTGATCTTCGGGGTGGAGATCCAGTCTTTCAACCTTGAAGCATTGGGAGTGTAGACATCGGTAATGATGGCATAGACTTTCCAGCATTCGATTTTCTCCATGTCACGGGGACAGTCGGTGATGAGTCGGATGTTGAAGTTCCCATACAGATCATCGAAGGTGAGTTGTTTGGTTTGCATCCGCTTCCAAATAGAAAAGGTGGAGCGTTCGATGATTTGTGCTGTCACTTGGACCCCTCTTTGTTTAAAGGCTTCCTCAATGGGAATTAGGAACTGCTTTAATTGTTTGGTCTTCTCGGCCCGTACTTCGTTCATCTGTTTGTTGATGCTTTCGTAGATGACCGGATCACGATATTTGAGGGAGAGGTCTTCCAGCTCGTTTTTGATGGCGTGAAGTCCTAGGCGATAGGCCAAGGGAGCATAGATATAGGAGGTCTCTGATGCAATCTTGAGCTGTTTGTGGGGCGGCATGGAACTTAGGGTGCGCATATTGTGCAGCCGGTCGGCCAATTTGACGAGCACCACACGGACGTCATAGCTGAGTGTGCTGATAATCTTCTTGAAGTTCTCGGCTTGGAGACTCTCTGCATTTTCTACTTTGTCGAGTTTGGTCAGCCCGTCAATAACCACAGCCACTTTGTCGCCAAAGAGCTGCCGGATGTCGTCGAGAGTATATTCAGTGTCTTCCACCACGTCGTGTAGTAGGGCACAGGTGATGGAGGTTCGTCCCAGGCCGATGTCCTCAGCAGCGATGGTTGCCACAGCAATGGGATGGTAGATGTATGGTTCTCCCGAGCGTCGTCTTTGCAAGTGGTGGGCGTTGGCAGCAAAGTAAAAAGCATCTTCGACCGTGGCCAGGTCTTGAGGCTCTTTGCGTGTGTGCCATACATCGAGCAAATGCTCATACCGTCGCAATATCTCGGCTTTTTCGTCGGATGAGTAACTGTCGGGTAAAAGGTGTTCCATGTTTTTAAAAAAGAAAATAATCTGCAAACTTAATGAAATTTCTCTTTATTGATTACCTTTGCAATCCAAAAAATAACTTCATGCGTAAACTTTTTGTAGTTTGTCTTTTCCTTTTCCTGGCATTGCCAGCTTGGGCAACGCATCAGCGTGCTGCAGAGATCACTTATGTATGGAAAGGAGGCAATGCCTATGAGTTTACGTTGACTTGCTACACCTACTCGCCTAGTGCTGCCGGTATGCAGCGCGACTCGCTATTGATGATGTGGGGAGACGGCTTCGCCGATTATGTGCCTCGAGTGGTTTACCAGAACCTTGGTGATGACTATACACTCAACGTTTATCGAATGCTCCATAATTACTCGTCGTCAGGTACGTATGTGATTAGTATGGAGGATCCTAATCGAAATTATGGCGTGGTGAATGTGCCAAATTCAGTGAGCGTTCCGATGTATATCGAGACAGAGTTGGTCATCAACCCATTTTTGGGCTATAACAATTCGGTACAGTTGCTTAATGCCCCTGTCGACAAAGGTTGCGTAGGGAAACCGTTCTATCATAGTCCTGCCGCATTCGACCCCGATGGCGACAGCCTTAGCTATCGGCTGGTACCCTGTAGAGGCACCAATGGAGAGGACATCCCAGGTTATGCTTATCCACAGACCTCAAGTGTGTTCGACATCGACCCGGTCTCAGGGGTGTTGCAATGGGAAAACCCCATGTTACAGGGTGAGTATAACGTGGCCATCCTTGTCGAGGAATGGCGACAAGGGATCAAGATGGGTTCTGTGGTTCGCGATATGCAGATTTTAATTGAGGCCTGCCATAACAATATTCCAAATATTAATGCAATTAGCGACACTTGTATAGTCGCTGGTTCTATTCTTGATTTTGTTGTCACGGGTCTCGATCCTGATGGCGACCAGGTAACACTTGAGGCTACTGGTGGACCATTGGAATTGCCGGTCAGCCCAGCGGCGATGACTCCACCAACAGCCCATGGATTGAATCCTGCCTTTGAGTTTACTTGGCATACCGAGTGCAGTCATATCCGTAAAATGCCTTACCAGTTGGTGATTCATGCCAAAGATGATTCATTCCCCATTCCGCTGAGCAACGTTCATGCGGTCAACATTACCGTTATCGGTCCCGCCATTAATGGCTTGAGTGCTGAAACTTCCCACCGCTCATCTTCCACCGCTCATCTCTCTTGGTCTCCTTACCTGTATTGCTCCAATGTCGAATCAATTCGGGTGTATCGGCGCACGGGTTCCACTCCCTACGATCCGGATTTTTGTGAGACAGGGGTGCGCCCAGGGTATCAGATGATTGCCGAACTGCCTGCCAACGCCACTTCCTATCTCGATGACAATGGGGGAGTGGATTTTGTTCAGGGTGTGGACTATTGTTATCGAGTGGTGGCGGTGTTCCATGATGGTGCGGAGAGTCGTCCGAGTAACGAAGTGTGTATACAGATTCCGAACAACCAACCATTGATGACTATAGTTTCCAACGACGAGGGACATTTGATCGATGGTCAGATGGTAGTGGAGTGGAAGCGCCCTCGTGAAATGGATTCACAGTTCACTGCTCCTTATTCCTATCGCTTGATTCGCCACCTTGATGGGGTGGAGACTGTGGTGTATACAGGTAGGGATTCTACTTTCCGTGATACCGAGGTGAGTCTTGGTGATGTGCAGTCGTTGACTTATAAAGTTGAAATGAAAGATGCCAACCAGCAAACCATGGGCACGAGTGCTGCGGCTGGTGCCGTGATGTTGACGGGTCAAGGAGGTAATAAAACGGCTTCGTTAAGTTGGACTGAAGCCGTGCCTTGGGTAATAGATAGCACCGAGGTTTTCAAGAAGATTGACACGGCTTTTGTGAAGCTTGCCTCAACAGTAGCCATGGAGTACGTTGACACCCATGTGACAAACGATGTCACCTATTCCTATTACGTCCGAACCTATGGACATTACACGCTAGAGGGGTTACCGCGTCCACTGGTGAATTATTCGGCTGTGATCAAAGTGAAACCTTCTGAAAACGAAGAACCTGAACCCGAGCCGGAAGAACCCGAATATGAGTTGCCCAATGTGTTCACGCCCAATGGCGATGGATTCAATGATGTGTTTACTCCTATGCGAATCACACCAGAACTGATCACGCAAGTGAAGATGCACATTTTCAACCGTTGGGGTCGCACCGTTTATGACACCGAAGATGTTTTCATCAACTGGGATGGTTGTGCGGCAGGAACCCATCAGCCTTGTTCTTCGGGTACTTATTTCTATGTCTGCGATGTGGAGATGATAGCGCCTGAAGGTCCCGTCAATAAACGACTTCAAGGAAGCATTATGATAATTAGGAATTAAGAATTTAGAGATTTCTTTCGCTCTTTTGGAAATTCTAAATTCTAAATTCATTTCTTTTTCAAGGCTTCCAACACCATCTCTTCCATGGTATAGTAACAGTCTGGATTGGGATGGCAACCGTCGTCGCTGAGTGTTTTGGGCAGTCCGAGATGTTCATCGGTGAAGGCAGCGTGGAAGTCGATATAAACGATGCCATTTGCTTCAGCGTAGTCCTTCAAAATGGTGTTGATGTCGACAATGGATTGTCCTGGATCTTGAATCTCCTTCCTCCAAGGGAATTGTGAACAGGGTGGGATAGAGCAAATCAACGGGATGATACCGTGGACTTTGGCGAGGTCGCACATGGCAATGATGTTGTCCACCACATGCTCTGGAGCGACATAGTAGTCGTTGTGAGCAATGTCGTTGGTACCTGCCATGATGACCACGGCCTTGGGGTGGAGGTTGATGACATCCGCGGTGAAGCGCACCAACATTTGGGCTGAAGTTTGCCCACCGATACCTCTTCCGCAGAAATGGTGGTCGTTGAAGAACTCGGGGTGATAATAGTCCCAGTTGTCAGTGATGGAGTTCCCCATGAAGACCACCTCAGGGTAGTCTTTGCTTGTTATGATTCGCTCGTTGTCAGCGCGATACCGCTCGAATCCGAACCAGTCTTTTTGTGAATAGCCAAATAAGGACATCATGGTTAATAGTACAAGGATGAAGTTTTTTCTCATAACAATAATGATAAAAGAAGGGACAACCGAAGCTGCCCCTTCTTGCTTCTTACTTCTTACTTCTTGCTTCTTTAATATTTCATCATCTCAATGAGGTCCACCATGCGGTTGGAATAGCCCCATTCGTTGTCGTACCACGACATGATCTTCACCATTTTGCCCATCACCATGGTGCTTTGAGCATCGAAGATGCTGCTGTGGGGGTTGTGGATGACATCGCAGCTCACGATCGGGTCCTCGGTGTATTCAAGCACGCCTTTCATCGGGCCTTCAGCGGCTTCTTTCATGGCGGCGTTGATTTCTTCCTTGGAGGCTTCCGTCTTTAAGGTGCAGACGAGGTCGACGAGTGAACCGGTAGGCGTAGGAACACGGACGGCGATGCCGTCAAGCTTACCATTGAGGTCAGGGATCACGATACCCACGGCCTTGGCAGCGCCCGTGGTGGTGGGGATTTGTGACATGGCGGCGCTACGGGCGCGGCGGAGGTCGCTGTGAGGACCGTCGAGGATGACCTGGTCGTTGGTGTAGCTGTGGATGGTGGTGATGTAACCCTGCTCGATGCCGAAGCGGTCGTTCAAGACCTTGGCCACAGGAGCCAGGCAGTTGGTGGTGCAGGAGGCGTTGCTCACGCACTCGATGTCGTCGGTGAGTTCATGGTTGTTCACACCGACCACGATGGTGGCGTCGATGGCATCCTTAGAAGGGGCTGAGAGGATGACTTTCTTGGCACCGTTCTTCAGGTGGTCGCCATAGCCGCCCTTGCTGCTCTCCTTGGAACGGAACACGCCAGTGGATTCGACCACCACATCGGGGGTCTTGCCCCACTTGATGTTCAGCGGGGAACGCTCAGCCGTGACAGGGATGCGCTGACCGTTGACGATCAATGCAGTCTCGTCATATTCCACCGTGCCAGGGAACTTGCCTTGGGTGGAGTCGTATTTCAACAGGTGGGCCAGCACCTTGGTGCTTGTCAAGTCGTTGACGCCCACGATTTCCAGATTCGGACGTTCGCAGATGATGCGGAACACGTTACGGCCGATACGGCCGAAACCATTAATACCTACTTTAATCTTTTCCATTTCAATTAGTTATTTTAAGATTTTTTGCATTTGATTCAAATTGCAAAGATACGGTTTCTGTGGAAAACAAAAAGCTATTTTTTGTATTTTTGCATCGTTTAACGAGAATCAAATAGTGGAAAGCAATTCCCAACGTATCGCCTATCTCGACATCCTTCGGCTGATCGCAACCATCGCTGTGATTTTTATCCATGTGATGGCAGACGGATTGCCTTTTTCGTTCATGCAGTACAATTGGTATGTTGCGGTGACGGGGGGGAGTTTGGTCCGTTGGGCCGTGCCCGTTTTTGTGATGATCAGCGGAGCACTGTATCTCGATCCACACAAGGAAATCTCCACCGGTGTGGTGCTGAAAAGAAAGATCCCCAGACTGTTGCTGGCATACGTTGCCTGGTGGCTGATCTATGCTTTGGCCATTGTAATTGTTTGGCATGTCCTGAAAAAGGAACCCTTCCAAATGGAATGGATTACGCCTCGCTATCATCTGTGGTTCCTTCCCATGTTGGCAGGTGTGTTTTTACTCATTCCGTTGCTGCGTCCGATTGCTGCGAATGAGAAATTGCTGCGTTATGCCTTGGTGATTTGGCTGTGCTATCTAGGCGGCAGCTTCGCCTTTGTCAAGGAAATCAAACAAATCACTCCGCTGTTCGCGATGAATACCCTAGTCGGTTATGCAGGATATTTTCTGTTAGGGTATTATCTCTCCACCCTCAAAACCACTAAACGACAACGCGTAATCATTTACGTCCTTGGAATCCTCGGAGCCTTGATTACACTTGGAGGAAGTATCGGATGGTCAGCCATCAAGGGAGCCTTTGACGAGAAATTCTATTCCTACTTGAGTTTGCATGTGGTGATGATGGCAGCAGCTCTGTTTGTTTTCGTGAAAGAAAAGTCATGTCATTTAGGGGATGGAACCCAGCGATTGCTGGATGCCGTACGTTACGACTTGTTTGGTGTTTATCTGGTGCATGACCTGTGGCTGATGGTGGTGAACAAGGAGGAGATCAGGGACTTGTTTAATCAAGCCTTAACCCTTCCGCTGATCTGCTTGTCGGTCTTTGTATTAAGTCTGTTTACAACAAAATTGATAAGAAAAATACCTTTTTTGAAACATATTGTGGTGTAATGAACGAACCTTTCAAATCACAGGCTCTCGAAGCCAATCTCGAACAAACCCGATATAAAGATATCTTCATTCCAGAAGAACATCAGCAATTCATCAACCTGTCGGCCAAGTATTTTGGCATCAACAAACGGGCAAAGGATTGCATCACGGAATTCCACCATCCGATGTCGAACCACACGTTCGTCGTGGAGGAACTGCGAAAGATTCTCATGGACGATTATTGGTTCTATACCCGCGAAGACGTGCCTTCCGATGCCTTGCTGATCCCCATCGAAATGATGCGAAGCCTGTTGAGGCCAGAGGTCTCAAAAAAACTCCGGTTGAATATCGTTAACACTCTTTTGGAATTCTCCACCAAGAAAACCCTACTTGACGCTGTTTTTGACGTTCTTGAAGAACGCTTTGACGCCAACCGCGATTGCTACATTCTTGCTTCGAAATACGCCGTTCGATACCTTGATCAATTGGCCCATGATGAACAATATGGCTCCAAGGCGAAGGATCTCGCTAACATGATTCTCAAGGAGACGTATCGTTATTGGCGCGACACCACCTTGGTGGAGCAATGGCTGGCAGAAAAGGCTGCCCTTGTGGAGCCTCAGGAAGCACAAACCCTAATCTCCACTATTGGTGAACCCTATTTTAACCAGTTGAACGCCAATCTCCAGTCGGCTGACTCTTGGGAAAAACTGACCGAGATGCCGGTTTTCGACCAGATTGCCGCTCGCTTCACCAAGTCGGAAGAGACCTTCCCGCATTTCATCACCAAATTCCACTATGTGTTCTATCTGTTGCACCTTCCAGGCATGGAGAGTCAGCGTGAGCGTCTCATCTGGAACATGAACCGGATGTTGCGCGATGCTGTCGACGAGATGGAACAAAACCAGATCGAGCCGTTTATCGACACTATCTTCGACCTGGCCCAGGAACTTCGGGGGGACTATATGTCGGCTGTGCTTGACTTCCAACTGACCCTGGGTTTGAAAATCATTGACATCGACCAAACGGAACAGCGCGACATTGTCAATTACTACGAGAAAAAGCTCATTAACTTCGGCTTTGTCACCCCGGGCAAGGTGTTTGTCAACGAGGATTGGCAACTCTCTGTGGATGAGAATCATATCAAGAATATTCGGGTGTGGCTCGAATTGATTGAGCACTCCAAATACCCCATGGAGAAGTTGCTCTCCTCGCTCATTGTTAATTTGAAACTGGGCGGTATCTTCCTCAGCGATACCGACCTCTTCCAACGCGAGATTACCAAAATCCTCAATTCCAACATCAGCCCCTATTATAAGAAGGTGAAACAGCTCACCCGCATCTTCCCCGTCTATTTCAATGAAATTGGTGCAGAAGGTGAAATCCGCAACGTCACCACCAACATGGATGAAATCTCGGGTCGTGAGGACAAATTGGTGCACTTTCTCCGCAAGCAGGTTCACACCGAGAGTAACAACACACTTATCGGACTGACTTTTAGTGTGTTCCAGTTCTGGAGCGATGGCGTCAAGGAGAATTTGAGGTCCATACTGCCGAATAACGTCTATGATGCCATCGATACAGATAGCCAGTGGTTCACCTACGTACATGACATCACGGTGGCCATGAGCGAAACCAGCTGCCTCGATCCCGAGGACCTGCTGATGCTCTCGCGTGATGACTTCGACAAACTGATCCTCCGTGCTGCCGACAAGCTTCAGCTCGACCAAGCCATTATCGATCGTGAACATGCCCGATTGATGGACATCAAAGACCTTTATGCGTTCCTCCGTGAGAAATACTCGTTCGAGAGTGTCAATATCTTCAGTTCGTTGCGAAGCTATCCTTTCCTTGTCGACAAAGACATTGACGAGTTTGAGAAAGCCTATAAAAACAAAGAAGTGGGTAAATCGTTAAAGTTAATCTATAGTTTTATGGAAAAACTAAAACAGATTATCTTTAATCCAGAGGAGAGTGAAGGTTGGGAGAATATTTACCATAAGCGTCATATCGCCATCGGTATCCCATCGATGTACGGGACCTATCGAGAAAACAAGTTCGAGGCCATGGGCTTGACGTTTCGTTTGGAGCGTGTCGCCACTCAGCTGATGGAACAAGTGGTGCAAAGCATCAACCTTGAATACATCTCCGCCCGAACGCTGGAGGTGATTTACGATATTTTGGAATACTTCCGTGAAGGTCTGGAACTCGATGGCATCACCAACCAGGGCCTCAACTCTAAACTCAAGATGCTCAAATATGCCTTGACTTCACGAAGTTTCTCGTTTGACCAATATATCAACATCTTCCAATTTATCTCGGAGGATGTCAAGCGTATCGTCATCAGTTACTTCCTGAAATCGTATGAATATCCGTTGAAGGTGATCGTCCCGCAATTGTTCGATCCTGAAGGTCAACTCGATGAGCGTGAAACGGTAGCTTTGATTAACCGCAAGTCCGAGGAATTTCATCGTGACCTGCTCTCCGATGCTTTCTTGATGCAACCTTTGGACAACTTCATCGCTCGCATTCTCAAGTCGCTTCGAGGAATGGCTTCTGACCTTGACGAAAAACTCATCAGCGACATTATGTCGTACAATTCCGAAATGCTGATTAGTCCTTTCTGGGAGGCAACGCCAAAGATGGATAACCAGGTGTTCATCGGAAACAAGGCCTATCATTTGAAAAACCTGTATTTGAATGGTCTTCCAGTACCTCCGGGCTTTGTCATCACCACCGAAACGTTTCGTCGTAACGAGACCATCAACGCCATTCCCGAACTGCGTTCTGAAATTCACGGCATGATTCGTGAGTTTATCGGTGGCTTGGAGGACATCACTAAATTGAAATTCGGTGATCCTTCGAACCCGCTGTTGCTCTCGGTGCGTTCAGGTACGGCCATCTCCATGCCAGGGGCCATGGACACCTTGCTTAACGTGGGCTTGAATGACGAGATTGCTGAGGCAGTGGCTCAAAATCCCGAAAAAGGTTGGGCGGTCTGGGACTCCTACCGTCGCCTGTTGCAGAGCTGGGGTATGGCCAAAGGCATTGAACGCGATGTGTTTGACGATGAAATCAACGCTTACAAACAGAAAACCAATGTGCAAATGAAGGCGGATTTCACTGCGGCTCAGATGCGTGAGATTGCCATGGCTTACAAACGTATTCTGGACGAACATGACGTGATTTTCGAACAAGATTCTTTCAAACAACTCATCGAGTGTGTCAATATGGTTATCGAGTCATGGAACTCCGAACGTGCGTTGGCTTACCGTCGTCATCTTGGCATCTCCGAGAATTGGGGTACTGCGGTCATTGTGCAGAAGATGATTTTTGGCAATCGTAGTGCTACCTCCGGCACGGGCGTGGTGTTTACACAGAATCCCAACCGGGAGCGGCCAGGCGTGCATCTTTATGGAGACTTCACCCTGCGGAGCCAAGGTGAGGATATCGTAGGCGGCCTTGTGAAACCTTTGCCGATAGGAGAGACCCAGAGAAAAGCTGCCGGCCTAGAAGGCCCATCCATGCAAACCTTGCTTCCAGACATGTATAAGAAAATCTATGGTACCGCCGTGAAACTCACCGAGGAATTAGGCTACAGCCCTCAAGAGATGGAGTTTACTTTCGAGAGTGATCACCCGGATGATTTCTATATCCTCCAGACCCGAGACCAAGACTTGAAGAACGAAGAAAGGCCTGCAGTATTCGTGCTGTCGCCCGATGAGATGAATCAAGTGGGTCATGGAATGGGCATCGGTGGCGGTGCCATGAATGGCCTGGCTGCTTTCAACGCCCAGCAAATCAAGGAACTGCGTGAAAACAGCCCTCAAGATAACGTTATCTTGGTTCGCCCCGACACGGTGCCTGACGACATCGGAATGATTTTCGACTGCGATGGCTTGCTAACAGCCCGAGGCGGTGCTACCTCACATGCAGCGGTCACGGCAGTTCGTCTCGGCAAAGTCTGCGTGGTAAGCTGCGATGGCCTCGATGTGGACATCGACGATGAATTTGGTTCCATTAACGGCCATCCCCTGAAGATGGGCGACAAGATCGCTATCGATGGAAGCCAGGGGTTGGTTTATTTGGGGCATTATCCTACGGAATAAACAAAAAAACTATCTTTGCAACTCAATCATCTCAGAGCTATCATGAAAAAGATCACCTTACTCCTCGCTGCTTTGGTAGTGGTACTCACCAGCTGCGAACAAAAAAACAACTCACAACAAAATAACCCCAAACAAAGCAACCTCGCTTCGCAACAGGATTTTCTCTATGTTGAAAAAGGGGAGATTTATTTTTATAATCTTGATACTCGCGAGGCGACGCTTTATCCTAGCGAACCTGACAGTGTCACCGATGCACTTTGTTCTAAAAACAACGTTCTCTACTACAATGTGGCTAAGGACGGCAAACTGCTGTTGAAGTCCCTTGACTTGAACACCGCCAACCCCATGCCAGAATTCCTAGCCGATTGGAACGTGATGGTAGAAAAGGATGAATGGGATGGCATGCCGACATTCGGAGATATGTTTTTTAGTTATGATGAAACCCAAATTGGCTTGGAAAGGGATTTGCATTGGTTTGCTGGAAAAAGCAACAACCTTGCTGTTTATGACCTTGCCTCTAAGACAGTGAACAAATATGATTTATATCATGTTGTTGAACTCGAAGATGGCTGTTTCACCGTGGAGGACCTTCCTGATGAAAGCGGCTTTGATAGATGGGGTGTCCATGTTTCACATAAAGCAGAGAAGACGGTCTTTGAAATTGACGATCATGTGTATTATGTGGGTGACGGAGGCAGAACTTGTTTGGATGACAAAATCGATTTTGAGGAAACCATGGGCTTTAGCCTTGATGATGGCTACGACCTAACTGTGATAGGAGAGGACCCGACAGGGAAGAAGGCACTGATTGCAGTGTATATGGCCATCGGTGATGGAGAAGTCGGTTTTTATATCGTGTCGACCCTCGATGGTAAAGAACAAAGGGAGCTGCCCGGGTCAGCTTACGATGTGAATGGACCCGTATGGCTATCTGACGGCTCGTTGCTCTATTTTGGTTATCTCGATAAAGAGGGCCTGCTCCTGATGGAACCTGACAATATGATCCGTTATATCGCTGAATCGGATATCTTCTGCGTGCTGCATTAAGATATTTTCGTATCTTTGCACCCCATGAAGAACATTAGGAATTTCTGCATTATTGCTCATATTGACCACGGCAAGTCAACGCTTGCCGATCGTCTTCTTGAACTCACTAAGACCGTCAGTGAGAAAGAGTTAGTAGACCAAGTACTCGATGATATGGATTTGGAACGTGAGCGTGGCATCACCATTAAGAGCCATGCCATCCAAATGAAATACGAGTATAAAGGAGAGGTCTATACCCTCAACTTGATTGACACTCCTGGTCATGTCGACTTCTCCTACGAGGTGTCGCGTTCCATCGCCGCCTGTGAAGGAGCCTTGCTCGTGGTTGATGCCACGCAGGGCATTCAGGCACAGACCATTGCCAACCTCTATTCCGCCCTTGAACACGACTTGGAAATCATCCCTGTGATGAACAAAATCGACATGGACAGTGCCATGATCGACATAGTGGAGGACCAAATCGTCGATATGCTGGGCTGTGACCCTTCCGATATCCTTAAGGTAAGTGCCCGTACCGGCGAAGGGGTACCTGCAGTGCTCGATGCTATCGTGGAAAAAGTCCCCGCCCCTACAGGGGATCCCGATGCGCCACTTCAAGCGCTTATTTTCGATTCGGTATTTAACTCATATCGAGGGATTATTGCCTATTTCCGCGTTGTAAACGGTACCATGCACACCAACGATCTTGTCAAGTTCTTTGCCACTGGCAAGGAATACAATGCGGATGAAATTGGCGTGTTGCAATTGCATCAGGTGCCTGTGAAAGAACTTTCGGCGGGTAATGTGGGTTATATTATATCGGGTATAAAAACCTCCAAGGAGGTGAAGGTGGGGGATACCATCACCCATGTGGAACGTCCCTGCGATCAGCCCGTGGCAGGTTTCGAAAACGTCAAACCCATGCTCTTCGCGGGTATCTATCCTGTTGATGCCGACGACTATGAGGAACTCCGAGCCTCCCTTGAAAAACTTCAGTTAAACGATGCTTCTTTGGTGTGGGAACCTGAGTCGTCGGCAGCTTTGGGCTTTGGCTTCCGTTGTGGATTCCTCGGCCTCCTTCACATGGAGATCGTTCAGGAACGCCTTGATCGTGAGTTCGACATGGATGTCATCACTACGGTGCCCAACGTCTCGTTTAAGTGCTTCAAGACCGACGGGGAGATGATTGAGGTACACAACCCTAGCGGTCTGCCAGAAGTGACCAAGATTGACCATATCGAAGAACCTTATATCATTGCCCAAATCATCTCCAAGAATGAGTTTACGGGTCCTATCATGACACTCTGCATTGAGCGGCGTGGCGTGCTTAAAAACCAGGTCTATCTTTCCACGGACCGTGTGGAGCTGACCTTCCAGATGCCATTGAGTGAGATTGTGTTTGACTTTTACGACAAACTGAAGTCGATCTCAAAAGGTTATGCCTCATTCGACTATCACATTGCAGGCTATCAAGATGCTGATTTGGTGAAACTCGACATCATGCTCAACGGCGAGTCGGTGGATGCTCTCTCAACGTTGATTCACCGTGGCCATGCCTACGACTTCGGTCGGCGTATGTGCGAGAAACTCAAGGAACTTATTCCAAGGCATCAATTCGATATCGCCATCCAGGCTGCCATCGGTGCGAAGATCATTGCTCGAGAAACCGTTCGTCAGGTGCGTAAGGATGTGACGGCCAAGTGCTACGGCGGTGACGTCTCGCGTAAGCGCAAACTGTTGGAGAAGCAGAAAGCGGGTAAGAAGCGTATGCGCCAGATTGGTAACGTGGAGGTGCCTCAGTCGGCTTTCCTTGCCGTGCTTAAACTCGACTAAGCTTTTAACACCGTTGATACCTTTTCCCTGGCAAGGCCAGAAGTATCCCGTCGAATTCCAAATTGAGCAAGAGACTCGCTAACTTGGTAGTTGGCAAGTCGGTTTTAACGATGAGGTCGTCAAGGCTAACGATTTTCTTACCTTCGAAGCAATCCATAATCATCGTTTCTTCTTTCGAGAACTCTCTGAAGAGGGAGATTTGATGTCCCTCCTCGGGAGCCGGTCGGTCCCAGCGCATCACATAGCGCAGTTGGGAGACACTCTCCATGAGATGGGCGCGATTGGTCCGGATTAGGTAGTTGCAACCTTGGCTGTAGAGGTCGTTGACCCGTCCAGGGTAGGCGAACACATCGCGGCTGTAAGAGTTGGCAAGGTCAGCGGTAATCAAAGAGCCTCCTTTCAATGCGGATTCGATGACGATGACGGCATCGGTCATGCCGGCGATGATGCGGTTTCTTCTGGGGAAGTTCTCCCGGTCAGGCTGTGTGCCGCTCATACACTCGGTGAGTAGCCCTCCGTTGGCGAGCATCTCTGTTGCGAGTTTTTTGTTAGCAGCGGGGTAGATCTGCTGCATGCCGTTACCCAACACTCCTACGGTGGGAATCCCAACCTTTACCGCCGTTCGGTGTGCCACAGTGTCGACTCCATAGGCCAAACCGCTTACCACCATCACCCCGTCGTCCACGAGGTCGTTGACCAGCTTGGAACAGCACTCCTTACCGTATTCACTGACATTGCGTGTGCCCACAATAGCAACCATGCGATTGGCATTGAGCGGTACATTGCCCTTGTAGTATAACATCAAGGGAGCGTCATCGCATTGCAAGAGCCTTCTCGGATAATCCTTGTCCTGATAAAACAGAGGTTGGATGGCATTCCGCTCAAGAAATACTACTTCTTGTTCAGCCCGTTTCAAAATCTCCTTCGGGTTGGATAATGCATCGAGGGTGACCTCTCTCATGCCGTTGATTTTCTCCAATGCCTTGCGTTTTTCTTGGAACACGGCCTCTGCACTCCCACAATAGGCCACGAATTTCTTTCCGCTAATGTCACCGATACCCGGAATCAGGGTGAGGGCGATTTGATATAATAATGGATGGTTCATTAAGAATTTATTTTGAAGCAAAAATAAGTAAAATAAATATATAAATATAATTAATTGTTATGTAATTTTGTTGTTTCCTGTTAAAAGTTTCGCCTTGAAAGGGCAGTTATCCTAACCCATGGGAATCGGGAAACGATAGACGATAAATGTAAAAAGAATAGGAAAAAATGTTATTTTTGCCGCCATGAAAGGCAAAGTCATCAAGTCAACCGGTAGTTGGTACATCGTCCTTGACGAGCAGGGACGACAATGGGAATGCCGTCTTCGGGGCAAGATCCGCCTCGACGGACTGCGTTCCACCAACCCCGTGGCGGTAGGCGACAATGTGGTGTTTGAACAGGAGCCGGGCAAAGAGACGGGGGTCATTAAACAAATCGAGACACGCAACAATGTCATCGTCCGCAAGTCGGTCAACCTGAGCAAGGCCTCTCACATCATCGCTGCCAATATCGACCTGGCCATCATCGTGGCCTCGATGACTCAACCGCGCACCTCCACGGGATTTATCGATCGCTTCATGGTCACTGCTGAGGCTTATCATATCCCCACTGCTTTGGTTTTCAACAAATGTGACCTTTATTCCGATGACCAGATTGGGGAGATGGCGGAGTTGATCGAGTATTATTCCCGTTTGGGCTATACCTCCTTTGGTGTATCGGCCAAAACGGGCTTCCAACTCAACGAGCTTAAGGATCTTATGCGTGGTCGAATCTGTCTTTTTTCAGGTCACTCCGGCGTGGGGAAGTCGGCCCTCGTCAACGCCCTCGACCCAAGTCAAAACCTAAGGATAGGCACCATCTCAGATGTGCATAACAAAGGCAAGCATACCACTACTTTTGCCGAGATGCATCATCTCGACTTCGGGTGCTGGATTGTGGATACCCCGGGGATTAAGGAGTTTGCTCTTTATGACATGGAGACGGAGACGCTGGCGCAACGGTTTCCAGAGATGCGTAACTTGATGAGTCAGTGTAGATTCGCTAACTGTACCCACACCCATGAGCCAGGTTGCGCTGTCAAAGAGGCGGTGGAAATGGGTGAAATTGCCGAATGGCGTTATTCGAACTATCTGAGAATGTATAACAATGAAGATTGGAGTTATGAAAGTTGAAAACCGCGAACGAAAAACGGAAAAATGGAAATCTTTCACCTTTCAGCTTTCGCCTTTCAGCTGTGCGATCCAGTTGGAAATGGGCAACTATGACTATAGTCCCTCGGAGATCGCTAGGATTGTGGAGGAAAACGATGCCAAAATCATTGGCCTGACTGTCGATGCCATCCCTGAAGAACCGGGACATGTTTTGGTTAGCATACTGGTTAACAAATCCGATTGCACCGCTATCTTGCATAGCTTCTATCGATATAACTATAATATAGTCAATGTGTTCAGTGCTCCTGAGGAGAATAACGACCTTCGGGACCGTTATGACCTTCTGATGAGATACCTGAATGTTTAACCTTTCTGGAATTATGAGAATTGCGCTGTTTGGGAAGGCTCTCACCTCTGAGAATGAGATTTATTTGAAGCAATTGATCCAATTGTTGTTGGACCATGGAGTCGATGTGTTGGCATATAAGCCTTTCTCCGGGTATATCCCGGCAGGCTTCGCTTTGGAGCATTTTTCAAACACGGACGATCTCAAGGGTCGGACAGACTTGATGCTATCCATCGGCGGTGACGGTACCATCCTGGATGCAGTGCCTTTGCTTCGTGATTCAGGTATCCCCGTCTTGGGAATCAACATGGGACGACTGGGTTTCATCTCCAGCGTTGCTCGAGACGAGATCGGTGAGGCGGTAGAGCAGTTGCTGCAAGGTCATTACACCACGGAGTGTCGCACTTTGCTTGAATTGGTCGCTCCGCAAGGGGTTTTCAACGACACTGTCAACTATGCGCTCAATGAGATCAACATCATCCGAAACCCTGAACATTCCTTGTTGGCCATCAAGGTTTTCGTGAACGATGTTTTTTTGAACACGTATTGGGGCGACGGCATCCTGATGGCCACTCCGACAGGTTCTACGGCCTATTCGCTGAGTGCCGGAGGCCCGATCCTCACGCCCGATTCGAGAAGTTTTGTCATCACTCCCATCGCCGCACATAATTTAACGGTACGCCCCATCGTCATTCCTGACGACAGCGTGGTCCGGATTCAGGTCGAAGGAAGGGAGAAGAAATTCGTGTTCAGCATGGACTCCCGGGTTTGCGCTTTGGATACCTCAGTAGAGCTGATGGTGCGCAAAGCTGAATTCTGCATCCATACGGTCCGGATGGAGGGAACGGACTTCTTCAGCACCATCCGCAACAAACTATCTTGGGGCAAAGACAATAGAAATTGATTTTTTACGTTGTCACATTATTAAAAAAAGTCTTAACTTTGCACACTTTTAAATCTATGAGGAAGAGACTGCTTTTTTTGGTGACAATGGGCCTAATTCTATTGAATTGGGCTGGCTCCGTAGCGGTTGCGCAAAATCCAAGGACTCTTGAAGTGGGACCTTATATCAGTGGTACTACATACGCTGGAGACTTGAATGTGTGGCGCAACTTGGGACAATGGCAGTGGAAAGAGTTGAATCAGTTTCATTATGGTTTTGGTGCGTTGGCTCGTTATAATCATAACTCCCGCTGGTCGTTCCGCCTCGATTATTCCCATCTCCATCTGAGAGCCGGTGATGCAGCCGCTGCTTGGCGACCCCAAAGTAAACTGAACTTTAAAAGTACCATCGACAACTTGGCCATGTTGGTGGAGTTTAATTTCGAGGACTATTACACAGGCAAAAGTGACAAGGGTTTTTCGCTCTATATTCTAGGAGGAATCTCTGGGATGTTGTATTATGTGCAATCTTTTACGGGAGATGAAGCCTTGGATGGCTTGTTTATCAATTATGACAAGAAAAGGGGTTTTAAAGTTGAATCGGAACTGAAAGGTCGTAATAAGGCACTGACCATACCTTTTGGCCTTGGTTGTAAGCTGTCCATCTCGGAACATCTGGCTGCCACAGTGGAGTGGCGGATGCATTACGCCTTGACGGATAATCTTGACGATTATCTCGGTGATCATGGCAAATACTATGGGTTGCATGTTACCTCTCCAGACGGTTTGTACGATTTTGTGGATCCGACAGGATCTTTCCCCGATGACTATCAACGTGTTAACACTAGCACAAACGATTGGTTCGGGATGCTCAACCTCTCCCTTACGTGGAAATTTGTGATCCCAGAGAAAACTGCTTGTAAAATGACTGATTATTGAAATGACAATGAAAGAACAAATCAACATGGAACGCCTGCCCCGCCATATTGCCATCATCATGGATGGCAATGGTCGTTGGGCTAAGGAACGTGGCAAACCCCGGCTTTACGGGCATAGGAATGCAATCAAAGCTGTTCGTGAGGTGGGTAAAGCTTGCAAGGAACTCGGTGTGAGTTGCGTGACGCTATACGCTTTTTCCACAGAAAACTGGAACCGACCAGCGGATGAGGTCAATGGCTTGATGGTGCTGATGGGACAGACCATAAAGGCGGAAATTGCCAATATGGTAAAGGACAATATCCAATTGCGTGTCATTGGCGACTTGAGCCGTATGCCGAAGGTTTACTATGAACAGGTTAAATATGCAATCGAAGAGACAAAGAATTGTACGGGGACGATACTTGAAGTCGCGTTGAGCTATTCCGGGAGGTGGGATATCACCGAAGCTGCCCGTAAAATTGCCAGAGAGGCGGTTGAGGGCAAACTCAATCCCGATGAAATCACCGAGGATACGATCAGCAATCATCTCGCCACTGAGGGCATTCCCGATCCTGAACTCATGATTCGTACCAGTGGCGAACTCCGTATCAGTAATTTCCTGATGTGGCAGTTGGCCTACTCAGAGCTTTATTTCACCAATAAATATTGGCCTGACTTCCGTAAGGAAGACCTCTATGAGGCCATCATTGACTACCAACATCGTGAGCGTCGCTTTGGTAAAACCAGCGAACAACTTAGCAAATGAATCAAATCATGAGAAACTTTATACTCCTTGCCCTTTTAATGATGGGTTGTAATGTCATGGCCCAAATCAAGATTGGGGATGACTTGTCGGATATCGACTACAGCAACCCTCAAAAATACGAGATTGCAGGCATCATTGTCGAAGGCACCAATTACGTCGACGGCAATGTGCTGTCGATGCTCTCAGGGCTGAGAGTGGGTGATGAGATCACTGTCCCCGGCGATGATATCGCCATGGCGATCCGTAAGATTTGGGAACAGGGCATGTTTGAGGATGTGGCAATCAACGCCACCAATATCGTGGGAGGTAAAATCTTTTTACAAATTGTTGTGCAAGAACGTCCTCGTGTATCCAAGTTTTCTTTTGAGGGGATTAAAAAGTCGGAAGCCGACGACATCCGCAACAAAATAAATCTCTCCAGAGGCGATATTGCTACCAACCATTTGGAGACCAAGACAAAACGTATCATTGAAGACTATTATGCCGAAAAAGGGTTTTGCAATGCCGAGGTGACCATCACGCAAGTTCCGGATACCACCAGAGAGAGTTATGTGGACCTTCTGATCAATATCGACAAGGGAAAGAAAGTAAAAATCGGGAAGATCAATCTGATAGGTAACGAGAACCTTTCGGATGTCCAGATTTACTCTGCCATGAAGGAGACGAAACAAAAAGGAGTGTTCAACCCCTTGGAACCGCTGGGTCCTATGGTGATCAATACCTTGGCCGATGCCTTGACCTTGAAGCCGCTTCGCGCCATCACGGATGTAGAGGAATATTTCTATGAAAACTACCGTCCACGGATCTTCAAGAGCTCGAAATTCTTGGAGTCGAACTATGAGGACGACAAACAAAATATCATCGCCAAGTACAACTCCAAAGGCTATCGTGATGCCATCATCGTTCGCGACTCGGTTTACTCCCTCGATGATGGTGACCTAGGTATCGACCTGGTGATTGACGAAGGTAGCCTTTACCATTACCGTAGCATCAATTGGACGGGGAATACCAAATACAGCAGCGAAACGTTGGATGGCGTGCTGGGCATTAAACCTGGCGATGTCTATAACAAAGAATTGCTGAACAACAATCTTACCTATAGCGAGACGACACTTGACATTTCTTCGCTTTATATGGACGATGGCTACTTGTTCTTCCGTGTGGATCCCGTCGAGGTACAGGTGGAAAACGACTCCATCGACTTGGAGATTCGACTTAACGAAGGCAAACAAGCCCGTATCAGTAATGTGACCTTGAAAGGAAATACCAAGACGAACGATTTCGTGGTGATTCGTGAGATGTACAGCCGTCCAGGTCAACTCTTTAGCCGTAGCGACGTTACCCGTACGGTCCGTGAATTGGCCACCTTGGGCTTTTTCAACCAGGAGTCCATCTTTCCCGATGTGAAACCGAACTATGTCGACAACACCGTTGACATTGAGTATAAGGTGGAGGAGGCCAGTGCTGACCAAGTGTCTTTCTCCGCTGGATGGGGCTACGGCATGCTGATCCTTCAGGCGGGGCTCTCGTTTAATAACTTCTCTATGAGAAACTTGTTCAATGGCGATGCGTGGAAACCCATCCCTGGTGGTGATGGACAGAAGCTTTCGCTGAACGTCTCAACCTACGGCACACGTTATATCGGCTACTCTGCTTCGTTTACCGAGCCGTGGCTTGGAGGTCGGAAACCTAACTCGTTGACTACCTCCATCTACCAGTCCTATTACAGCAATGGCTTGAGTAGAAGTGATGAAGGCTTCGGGTACTTTCGTATGACAGGCGCCACAGTGGGCCTTGGAAAACGCCTGACTTGGCCCGACGACTATTTCACGCTCTATCACGGGGTCTCGTATATCAATTACCGCCTGAAAAAATACGCCAACGTGCTCAACTTCGGCTCGGGTAATGGCTATTTTAACATGATCAGTTATAATTTCACCATTGGCCGAAACTCGGTGAGTCAACCGCTTTATCCACGTAATGGATCGGAAGTCCAGCTCTCCCTTGAGATTACTCCACCCATTTCGCTCTTTTCTAATAAGGACTACACAAACCTTTCAGAAGATGAGAAATACAAATGGATTGAGATGCACAAGTGGAAGTTCAAAGCGGCATGGTATTCTGAACTTTATGACAAGTTGGTGCTCATGACCCGCGTTCGTTTCGGCTATTTGGGCTATTATAACAGGGAAATTGGTCCGACTCCGTTCCATCGGTTCTATCTCGGAGGTGATGGTCTTGGGACGTATAACTTCGATAGCCGAGAAGTTATCGGCATGAGGGGCTACAAGAACGAATCCCTTACCCCAGAAGGCACCAATGGCATTGCAATTGGTGGCAATATCTTCACCAAATATACCATGGAGCTGCGCTATCCTCTGTCGCTCAACCCCACCGCCACGATTTACGCCATGGGCTTCGTGGAAGCGGGTAACTGTTGGCTGGGATTTGAGAACTTCAATCCGTTTAAGGTGTACCGCTCCGCGGGTGTCGGTGCCCGTATCTACCTCCCGATGTTTGGACTGTTAGGCCTTGACTGGGGCTATGGCTTCGATGCAGTTCCCAATGACAAAACGGCCAGTGGTAGTCAGTTCCATTTCTCCATTGGCGGTTCCATCGACTAAATATGAAATCGGCATGGTTATTGATGCTTGAAATCTTTTGTGAAACAAATAAATAAACAACCATAAAAAATGAAAACACTTAAATCACTGCTTTTGACGGTTGCCCTCGTATGCTGCGGCACCCTTAGTACTTACGCCCAGATTGGCGGACAGAAAATGGCCTATGTGGATTCTGATTACATCTTGAACAACATTCCGGAATATGCCGATGCCCAAGAGGAACTTAATACACTTTCCACCAAATGGGAAAACGAAGTCAAAGCGATCATGACCAAAGTGTCGGAGATGTACAAAAAATACCAAACAGAAATGGTGTTGCTCTCCGAAGACCAAAAACACGCCCGCGAACAGGAAATCGTCAACAAGGAACGTGAGGCCAAAAACCTCCAGGAACAGTACTTTGGACCAGAAGGACAGCTTTATCAAAAGCGCTCTGAGCTTGTCCAACCCATCCAAGAAAAGATTTACACCGCATTGACTGAACTTGCCCAGACCAAAGGCTACAGCTTCATCTTTGATCTGGCTTCGGGCACTTCCATCCTTTACGCCTCTGAAAAAAATGATGTCAGCGATGATGTGCTCGACCAGCTTAGCAATGTGATGCAAACCGTGCGTCGTGAAGACCGCAAACGCGCCACTGCAGCTTCTTCATCTTCATCCTCTTCCTCCTCGAATGCCAGCTCAAAGGGAACTAGCATTACCCCTAAGAGCGGTAATGGCAAAAAATAATAACTTCGTTTGCCATATCGAGTTTTTTAGTATCTTTGCGCCCTCAAACGGAATAGTTAAATTATTAAACAATACGTAAAATGAACAAAATTATCAAAGTATGCTTCCTGGCCGCCGCCTTGTTCGTCATGAATGGCTTCGTCAGCGCCCAGGCTGTGAAGATTGCGCATGTCAATACCAATGAAATTATGAACGACATGCCTGAGAGAGCCAAGGCCGAAAAGAACCTTGAAACTTACTATAACGAACTTCAAGAACAACTGAAGGCCATGTACGGTGAGTATCAAAGCAAAGTGCAGGATTATCAGAGCAATGCAGAAACCATGTCGAACTTGGTGAAACAATCGAAGGAAAAAGAAATCGTTGACCTTGAGAGCCGTATCTCCGCTTTCCAAGCCAACGCTGAAAGTGAATTCGATGCCAAACGTGCTGAATTGCTGCAACCACTGCTTGAGAAGATTCAGAATGCCATCAACACCGTTGGAAAGGAAAAAGGTTATACCTACATCTTCGACACCGCTACAGGTGCCACGGTATATATCGGCACTGACGCTGTTGACGTGACCAAGGATGTCAAGGCTAAGCTTGGAATCAAGAAATAATCTTTTTTGATTTTTAAAACGAAAGGGCTGTCGCAAATCATGTGGCAGCCCTTCGCTTTTTATTTGATGTTCTCTTTTTTGACCTTGGCAAATCGCAGCAACTTCAAGATGCCTAGTTGTTTGTGATCGTCTTTCTTGGCCAAATTCAAATAGATTCCCAGTTTTTTTATGATGGGAATCTTAAAGGTTTCCACAAACTCGATAAGAGTGCCATCGGGGTCTTCAACGTAAGTGAAATGGCCGTTGGCCTCGCCCATGCCGAAATCAGCTCCACTGTCACATACGAAAGGATGCCCCATAGCCTCAGCTTCAACCTTCACGGCCTCCATGCTACGCACATCGAAGCAGAGATGAATGAAGCCTGGATCACCCCAGTAACGGCCTTCATACAGTTTCTTACCTGGGACTTCGGCTTGGATGAGCTCCAGTCGGGAAGTGCCCATGAGACCTGAAAGAGGTCCTTCAATGGGTTTGGAACGTTCCAAAATCACACGGCGTAACTTTTGTTCACCACCGGGGAGACATTGTAGGTCTTCAAATACACGGGTCTCGTCCATCACCACCTTGTCGTAGTTGAGGAGTCGGGTGTAGAAGGGTAGGGATTGCTCTAGGTCACTTACTCCAATCACGGCACCATTGGCTCCTCCGGTAGTCTTTTTCTCGTTGATAAACACATAGTCGTCTTCTTCAATTTGAAAAAGGTTGTCATAAGGGTCTTTCATGAAGAAGTGCCGGTAACCTGAAGGGGATGTTTGAATCTCGCTGAGTACATGGAGCCCCCTATTAATAAAGGTGTTGTGGGCTGTCTCAATGTCAGCTGTCTTGACTTTGGCGATGAGAATGCCCAGGTCGCCAAGCCGGACAGGAGCTTTCAGATAGTTGAGCTCACGGCCTTGGGGTTGCCAGATCTCAAAGCCCCCGCCACCACGGATGTTGACAGCGATGCCAGAACGACGGGGTTGGGGCTTGCCGCCTGTGTAGGGAAGCATGCGCTCTGCCACACCTTCGTCGTCGACAATTTTCACTTCAAATCCAAATTGGTCATAATACCATTTCCATGCTTCTACGAAGTCCTTGACTCCGATGCCTACTTGCTGTATGCCGCAAATTACCTTTTCTCTCATCTCTAAAAACTAAATTTTTAATTCAAAATGCCTCATGTCGCCGAGATCTTTCTCGATAGTTTATAATAAAGGGGCAAGCACCATTTGTGAATATGTGCCATCAGTAGTTCTTTCTTGCCAATGAGCTTGCGGTGCTTTTGTCGTTTGATGGCTCGCACGGCGATGGCACCGCATTTGTCGACATCAAGGCCGTTGGCTTGACCTGCGTCCATCTTGGCATGGGCACTGCCATCGCCCATCAAGGCACTCTTGCTGATTTGTGTATTGATGCGGCCAGGAATCAAAAAGGTGACGTTGATGTTGGGGTATTCCAATTCAAGCGACTCGTAGAAACCGAATAGGGCATGTTTGGCAGCACAATAAGCACTCCGCAAGGGGAAGCCGAACAAGCCGGATAGGGAAGTGGTTACTGAAAACTGTACATGCTCCGAGGCTTTGATGCTGTCACCAAATTTCTTTACTAGGTAAACACCACTCAAAAAATCAATTTTGAGGATTTTCTCATCCACACTAAAGTCGGTGTCCAAAGCTTTCTCGCGTTGCGAGATGCCAGCATTGAGTACGAAAAGGTCAATGTTGACCCCTAACCCCATCACGTAGTCGTGAAACTCGTCGATCGAACTGTAGTTATCAAGATGAGTCTCTTTGGCCCAGGCATTCACGCCATAGGCTTCGCACTCCTCCTTGACTTTCGTGAGATCCGATTCTCCTAAACCTGTGAGAATCAAGTTGCAACCTTCTTTGGCAAGGTGTAATGCGATGGAACGCCCTATCCCTGTCCCTCCTCCAGTGACGATCGCATGCTTTCCCTTTAATTCTAACATGACTTCTTTTTTTTGCAAAAGTACTAAAAGTAAATGTTTATATAATCAATATATTTACTATTTTTGTGACTTCTAATTCTAAATTCTAAATTCTAAATTCTAAAAAAGATGGATATTTTTGAAAGAATAGCAAAAGATTCGGGTGGCCCAATTGGGCAATATCGTGAGCGTGCTGACGGTTATTTTGCGTTCCCTCGTTTGGAAGGTGAACTGGGTCCCCGAATGGTTTTTAACGGAAAAGAAGTGCTTTGCTGGAGTTTGAACAATTATCTTGGATTAGCCAACCATCCGGCCATCCGTAAGGCGGATGCCGAAGGCGCCGCCCGTTGGGGTCTTGCCGCACCCATGGGTGCTCGTATGATGTCGGGCCAGACTCGTATGCATGAGCATTTCGAGAAAGAACTGGCTGATTTCGAGAAGAAAGAGGCTGCTTATCTCTTCAACTTTGGTTATCAAGGCATTGTCTCTACGATCGACACCTTGACCAGTCCCCACGATGTTATCGTGTACGACAATGAAGCGCATGCCTGTTTGCTCGATGGTATACGCCTGCATCTCGGCAACAAATACAAGTATCGCCATAACGATATGGGTGACTTGGAGAAGAAATTGCAAGTGGCTACCGAAGTGGTGGAAAAGACGGGAGGCGGTATTCTTGTCATTACCGAAGGCGTGTATGGCATGACAGGTGCTTTGGGAGACTTGGCAGGTATCGTTAAACTAAAACAAAAATATAGTTTCCGCATTCTCATCGACGATGCTCACGGCTTTGGCGTGATGGGCCCCACGGGCCGTGGTACCTCTGAGCATTTCGGCGTGATGGACGATGTGGATATTTATATCGGTGCTTATGCCAAGGCCATGGCCATCATCGGTGGTTTCGTGGCTGGACCGAAACATGTGATTGAATATCTGCGATACAACATGCGCTCACAGATGTACGCCAAGAGTCTTCCCCTTGCTATCGTGGAAGGCTGCGAGAAACGTCTTGAGATTATCCGTGGTGAGGAGGGTGACCGCCTGCGTGCCCAGCTCTGGAAGGTGACCCGTACCTTGCAGGAAGGTTTCCGCAACATGGGTTTCGATATCGGACCCGCCGAGGCTTGCGTCACCCCTGTACATGTCAAAGGCGACGTAGTTCAAGCTACCAACATCGCCAAAGACTTGCGAGAAAACTATCGCATTTTCTGCTCTGTGGTGACCTATCCTGTCATCCCTAAAGGTATGATCATCTTCCGTATCATCCCCACGGCTGCTCACAGCCTGGAGGATGTGGAATACACCCTTAACGCCTTCAAAGAGGTTAAGGAAAAGCTCGACAAAGGCCTCTATGATGGTACCGAAGTGCCTAATATGCGCATTGATTAAACGGAGAATGGCGCATGGAAAACGGAGAATGAGAGACTCTCGATTCTCCGTTTTTTTTGTACCTAAGCGTTGCGCTTCTTGGAAAATAATCGTATTATTGCACTTTCATACATTTCGATAATCCCAAATATAGGATAATATGATGCTCGTAAAACAAGCTGGCGTGTGGGTTAACATCTTCAATTGTAAGTTGAAAAAACACATGGCCGCCGTATTCAAAGCGAACGGAATTAACCTCACTGCTGAACAGTTTCTGGTTATGGATGCCCTCTGGAACCAAGGAGAAATGACCCAGCAAAACATTGCCTACATTATCCAAAAGGATAAGAACTCGGTGACTCAGTTTATTGATAACCTTGAAAAAAAGGGCCTCGTTGTCCGTGCTGTCGACTCTTCAGACCGGCGTGTCAACAACATCAAGCTTTCCCCCATGGGGATGGAAATGAAAGAGAATACCAAACAGGTGGCCATAGCGGCAATCAATGACATTTTGAAGGGCATTTCCGAAAAAGATCTGAAAGTCTTTGTTGAAGTTTTGAACAAAGCTTGCAATAATATTGAGAAATTGAATGTTTGACAATAAAATATTGACAATGAAAAGAATTGCTGTTTTTTTCATGGGTTTTTGCTTGCTGTCCCTAGGCCTCTTCTCTTGCAACAATAAGGAAGGCGAGGGAGGCACGGGAACGGTGCAGGGCTATGTGAAGCTGATCCATCATCCTGACGATGATTACCAATTGAGTGCCGACACCATTGATGCGGCCAAGACCGATGTGTTTATCGTATATGGTGATGAGGTGTATTTTGGCGATGATACCGAAACCAATCCGGAGGGCTTCTACCAGTTCAACTACCTTACTCCGGGCGATTATACGGTGTTTGCTTACTCTACGCTGCCTACCGGCGAGAAGGTGGCCGTGTCGGAAAAAGTGACCCTCGAGCGGGGCAAGGTGGCTCAAGCACCCACCCTTTATGTCCATGATGGCAAAGCCTATGGTACATCGGTTATTTCAGGCAAGGTGTGGGCTTGGTATTTCCATAACAATGAATACCGTGGCGAAGGTTGGGCCTACGAACATCGTGTGTATCTCCGTAAATTGGGAGCGCTTTACCATCAAGACGATGTCCGCGTAGGAGTGGGCGGGGTGTTCGCTTTCCAAAAGGTGCTGCCCGGGACATACGAGGTCATCACCTACACTCAAGATGCCCAAGAAGTGCCATCACCCCTTATTGACACTGTCACGGTAAATGCTGGGGAAATCATTCAAATGGAACCCGATACCACCTTTATCGTCCGAATTCAAGTTTAATTGTAGTTGCACCCTAGGGTGCTATATCGGTAAAAGAAATGAAGAAGTTTTTGTTAATTGCGTTGTTTGGGCTCTTCGCCCTGCCCGTTTTCTCCCAGTCGGTATCCGATGCCACCATCCAAAAACGTGAGAATCGAAGAGGTATGGTCCTCAAAGAATGGAACACTGCCGTGGGAGCCAAGATGCCTTTCCTCGATCATGTCACCACTTATGATTCACTGGGTCGTAAGATCGAAGAAATCGAATATGCCAGCTATGGACAGAAGTCGCGTGTGGTCAGTGAATATCCACCCGACAGCGACGTTTCCGCCAAAGTAGTGCGCGAAATCGAATACAATGACCGCGACAAAGTGGTGCGTATTCGCAAGTTCGAGTACAATGATGACGGTTCCAAAAAACGTCAACTCAACTATTATCCCAACGGCAAACTCGAATCGGTCAAGGTTTACGAATACATCTCCAAGTGAATCCAGCCATCCTCGACATAGTAAACACGATGAAACCCATCACATTGGATGAAATGAAGGAGGTCAAGCTGATGAACAGGGTCGATACCAAGTATCTGATTACCTCGGAACAGCTCTTGGCAATCTTAAATGGCATCCATGAACATTACTATGCCCAGGAAATAGAGGGTAAACGCTTGGCGTCCTATGATACGGTTTATTACGATACCCCTGACTTGAAGATGTACATCATCCATCACAATAGGCATCTTGTGCGTGACAAGGTGAGGGTGAGAACCTATGTGGACTCCAACTTGACCTTTTGCGAGGTAAAACACAAAACCAATAAAGGACGGACCAAGAAGAAACGTATAGAGATACAGCCAGGAGTCGATGTCACCATCGACCCGGTAGCAACGGCGTTTCTGGCTGAACGCCAGCCATATCCAGTGGAGAGCTTGAGCCCCAGTCTGGAAACCGTTTTCAGTCGTCTTACCTTGGTTAACCACGAGAAAACCGAACGCCTTACCATCGATTGTAATGTGACATTCAATAACCTTGTTTCCGGTACCTTTGCTTCGATAGCTCCGCTGGTCATCATGGAGTTGAAGCAGGACGGTCGGGCCCGTTCCCTATTAAAGGAAGTGCTGTTCGACCTCCGCATCAAACCCTATAAAATCAGCAAATATTGCATCGGTACCGCCATGACCCGGCCGGAGGTCAAACAAAACCGGTTTAAGAAAAAACTCCATCGGATTAATCAATTGAAATCGCTAAACACTAAATTCTAAATTCTACTTATGTTATTGTTACAAGCAGTTCCTGGTTTCGATCCCGACATCGCCCGTGAATTTGGTAACGGAGGTGGCGCATCTGATATTAATTTTCTCGGGGTCCCCCTGTTCGACTCCATGAGTCTATGGACCTTGCTGTTCCGTTTTGCACTCAATTTCCTGGTGTGCTGGATCATCATCCGATTCTTTTATTACAGGAAATCAAAACGTCGCGACTATTATTTCACCTTCATGATGTTTGCTGTAGTTATCTTCCTTATTATCACTCTGATGGATAATATGAAGATGAACGTAGCCTACGCTTTGGGCTTGTTCGCCATTTTTGGCATGATTCGTTATCGTACAGAAACATTACGGATTCGAGAGATGACATATCTCTTCGTGGTCATGGGGATCTCCATCATCAACGGGCAGGCCTTGACGACCAGTTATACGGAGCTGTTTATCACCAATGCCCTCGTCATCTTGGCCATTAGCATCTTTGAAGGTAACCGCCTGTCAAAGCAGATGGCTGAGAAAGTGATTTTGTACGATAAAATTGATCTGGTGAAAGTGGGCAAAGAAGCAGAATTAAAGGCGGATCTTGAGGATCGTACGGGTATCAAAATCGATAAGATGGAAATCGGACATATTGATTATCTGCGGGATGTGGCCTATATCAAGATATGGTATAAACTGAATTCTGGGGAAACATCAACCATTGGGACCTATACCAAACTGAAAGAGTTCTAAAAGTGGAAAACGGGAATCGGAAAACGGAAAACGGAGAACGGAGAACGGGGCTTTTTACGATCTTCTTCGTCCTGCTGCTCGTTGTGGCTGGGCCAGCATTTGCTCAGAGTAAGAGGAGTAGCGATTTCGGGACCATCCTGAGTGCCAAATTCGATGCTGACTTGACGCGTAAACTCGTCCTTGAGGTAGAGGAGGAACTGCGCCTCGACCATAACTGTGCCCAATTCGACCGATGGCTGAATTCCGTGACCCTTGAATATCCATTCCTTCATAACCGAATGCACGTGGGCCTTTCTGGCGGGGTCATCAGACGGTACAACGACAGAAACTTTTATGAAAACCGTTTTCGGCTGGGCCTCGATGTTACCTATGCGGAGACTTGGCGTCGTTATAAGTTTTCGTACCGTACTCGACTGATGACGACCTTCCGCGATGAGCAAGTGGGCGATTATCGCGTCAATCCAAGGATGTATTGGCGCAACCGTTTCCAAGTCGCCTATCAGATGCCCAACAGTAGGTTCAAATACGAACTCTCCACGGAGTTGCATTGGCTCCTCAACGACCCTAAAGCCAGCGTGATAGATAATATTCGTACCGTATTCACCGTCGATTACCGTTTGTCGAGACGTCAACATCTCGCACTCTCCGCACGTATGGACAACGATATTCAAGTCAGTGAGCCTGTTGACCGCTTTTATCTCGGTGTCACCTATCATTTGAAGTATTAACTCTAAAACATAATTGTCATGTCGGAATTATTTAAAAAAGGCGACAAAATCGGAAAATACATTGTAAACTCTTTTATCAAAAAAGGAGCTACAGCGGAATCGTATACCGTTTATGGTAGTGATGATAGGTTATATTTTTGTAAAGTATTCAATATTAGTGATATAAAATCATCGATGCTTTTCGAGGGCAAGGAAGTGTTTGAGATTGTCTTCTGCAAAGAGTTGAGTACTGAACGTAATGATAACATCATCCATTACATCGACAATGGAGGGTTCCGGAAAGGAGACAAAGACTATCACTATCTTGTGACGGAGTACTATCAGGGTGAGCTGCTCAACGAGTCGGTGGAGAAAGACGGCGTGTTCGACGTGGAGGATGCGACACAGATAACGCTTTGCGTGCTGAGCGGACTGAAATACATGCACTCCAAAGCCTTGCTCCATAACGACATCACCCCGTCCAATATCATGCTCAAAGAGCTGGAAGACGGGATGTTGCAGCCTACCATCATCGACCTAGGCCATGTCTCCTATATGGTGATGGGTCGCCCCAATTTCTTTGTGGGAGACTTGGCCCCGTTCTTCCGTGCACCGGAGACGTATAGGGGAATTTATACGCCCAAGTCGGACGTGTTCTCCGTCGGGGCTTTGCTTTATTTCCTGATTTTTGGCAAGGCACCGTGGGAAACCGACCTCTCGGCATGCGGCGATATGACCGCCGTTCGTGATAAGGTGAAAGAAGCCCGCAAGACCCCGCTGGTCTTGGAATCGGAGAATGTCGAGCTTCCCGATTTCATGAAAGAAATCCTTAAAAAAGCGTTGTCGCTGAACTCCATTCATCGGTTTTCTTCAGCTGATGCTTTCTTTGAAAAGTTGTTGGAGAAGTTGGCTCCTGAAGACAATGAAAACACTGAAGAACCTGTTAAAGATGAATCGGATCGGGTGCTTAACAATTTGGAGCAAGCTTTGAATAATGCTTCGTCGGCTCCTCAAGTAAAACAAATTCATTTCAAGAAAGGCTCGGGCAATGGCTTTGATCAAGTGGCAGGACGCGATGAACTTAAGGAGCAACTTCGCAAAGAGGTCATTTTTGCCATGCAACATCCCGAGAAGGCGCAACAATACCAGTTGCCAAAAATCAACGGCATCCTGCTTTATGGCCCTCCAGGATGTGGAAAGAGCCTCGTGATGGAAAGTTTCGCTGAGGAGTTGGGGTTCAATTATGCCCTTTTGAAAGCTGCCGACTTCGGCAATGTTTATCAGCCTGGGGTCCTCGATAATCTTCAACATATCTTTGACGCAGCATCCATCAAAGCCCCCTTTGTATTGGGTATCGACGAAATAGAATACTTGATTCCTGCGACGGGGGTGGATGGGGTCACCAAAGAGAGCGTCGCCATGTTAAGCCTTATGAATGGTTGTGCAGATAGAGGTATCCTCTTGGTAGCTACCTCTAACCAGCCCGACCAGGTGGATCCTTTCTTGCTTCGTCCTGGTTGTATCGACAGGGTGTTCTTCGTGTCTCAACCCGACTTCGAAGCGCGAAAGGATATCTTCCGCAAACATTTGTCCAACCGTCCTTGTGATGAAATCGACTACGATGAACTTGCCAAGCTTTCAGACGACTTCGTGGCAGGTGATATCACCGAGACCGTTAACGAAGCTGCCATGACCGCCGCCTATATGGATGTCCCCATTTCGCAGAAGATCTTAGTCGATGTGTTGAAATATAAGAACCCCACCTATTCCACAAAAACCAAAATTGGGTTTAACAAATGACGGTGAAAAAGTATACAGCCAAGAGTTTGACGCTCTTGTGGTTGAAATCACACGAGGTTACGGCACGTACCACCAAGGTTGGAATCAACTTCAGTTATGACGGTTGGAATTTCCTGTTATGGCATGATGTCGATGACCCGATGTTTTTTAGACTTGCTCTTCCGGGGCTCCTCGAGGTGACGGACGAGAACTACGCTCAGGCTTTGATGACGTGCAACAATATCAATTGGAACTATAAAGTGGTCAAAGCCTCATTGTACGAATATGAAGAAGCAGGCAAACGCCAAGCCTCTGTGTGGGTGTGTTTCGAACAGATGCTTGATGACAATTCCTCGTCAGAGGTGGTCTCAAGAGCCTTGGCTTCTTTGATTGAGGCTGCTGAGCGTTTTCAAATTTTGGTGGAAAAATAAATAATTACGTAGAAAATACCAAAATGAAATCCTTGTATGTGACCATCTTGATGCTATCGAGCTTTTGTGCCATGGCTCAATATCACCCAGCAGGTGATAAAATTAAAACCCGTTGGGCTGCTGAAGTGAATCCCGACAACGTACTTCCCGAATACCCTCGTCCGTTGATGACTCGCTCGGCGTGGCAGAATCTCAATGGATTGTGGAACTATGCCATTACTCCGAGAGACGCTCAACAGCCTTCTGTCTTTGAGGGTGAGATCTTGGTGCCTTTTTGCATCGAATCCGCTCTTTCGGGGGTGCAAAAAACGGTCGGTGCTGAAAAGGTGTTGTGGTATCAACGCGATTTCTCGGTGCCCCAACGTTGGAAAGGTCAAAGGGTGCTCCTGCATTTTGGTGCCGTGGACTGGCAGGCTGATGTATGGGTGAACGATATAAAAGTGGGTAGCCACACTGGAGGTTACACGCCGTTCTCCTTTGACATCACCCAAGCCTTGAACGACAAGCAAAACACCCTCGTCGTTCGAGTATGGGATCCCACCGATGACTCCTTTATTCCACATGGAAAGCAGGTGAACCATCCTCGTGGCATTTTCTACACCGCTGTCACCGGAATCTGGCAGACCGTATGGCTGGAACCCGTCCCCGAATGCTATATTGCCTCGCTGAAGGCTACTCCTGATCTTGAGAGGGGTACCGTAATGGTGACCCCCGACATGGTAGGCCTGTCCTCCGATGACCTTTATCAGGTGGAGGTGACTTATGGAGGTGAGAAGGTCGCTTCTGCCAAAGCCCTTGGCGGTCAGTCGGTGGAAGTGAATATGCCCGAAGGCTTCCGTACTTGGACACCCGACCATCCCAACCTATACGACATGAAGGTGACGGTACTCAGAAAAGGCAAAGTCCTTGACCAGGTGGGCAGCTATTTTGCCATGCGTTGCTTTGGCACACAACGTGACGAAAACGGTATCGTACGATTGACCTTGAATGGCAAGCCTATCTTCCATTTTGGTCCCCTCGACCAAGGTTGGTGGCCCGATGGACTGTATACGGCTCCAAGCGATGAGGCTTTGGCTTACGATATTGAAAAAACCAAAGAGTTGGGTTTCAACATGATTCGCAAACACGTGAAAGTGGAACCAGCCCGTTGGTACTACCATTGTGACCGTCTCGGGATGATTGTCTGGCAGGATATGCCTAGCGGTGGGAGAGGTCCGGGATGGCAGACGGACCGCTATTTCGAGGGACCGGAAAGTGTTCGCTCGATGGAATCAGAGGATTGTTATAAAAAGGAATGGAAAGAGATTATCGAAAGTTTGATTTCCCAGCCGTGTATCGGGGTATGGGTGCCTTTCAACGAGTCATGGGGCCAATTCAAAACCCCTGAGATTGTGGAGATGACCAAGAAACTCGATCCAACGCGTTTGGTGAATCCCGCTTCGGGTGGTAACTTCTATGCCTGTGGTGATATCCTCGACTTGCACCATTATCCTGAACCAAAGATGGTCTTGTATGACCCAACTCGTGCCACGGTGTTGGGCGAATACGGTGGCATTGGCCGTAAGGTGGAAGGCCATACGTGGGTGAAAGACCAAGGCTGGGGCTATGTGGAGTTTGATACGGAAGAAAAGGTGACGGATACCTATGTGGACTATGCTAACCAGCTATACAAGATGGTGTTCCAAGGCTTTTCAGCTGCTGTCTATACTCAAACGACGGACTGTGAGACGGAACTGAACGGGTTGATGACTTACGATAGGGAAGTGGTTAAACTAGATGCTCAACGTTTGTTGCAAATCAATCGGAAGATAAGTCACGCCTTGGCGGAATAAAAAAAACGCTCCGAAATCTCGGAGCGTTTTTTTTACATGGAAGCGAAGGTTTATTTGACTTCGCCGTAGATGATGATGTTGGTGCCTTTGGTGGATACCTCGGCTTTGGTGATGTGCATCATGTAGTAGTGACCTTCATAGAGCGTGGCAATAACATCGTTGTATTGATGAGAAGCCCAAGCGGAAACACCGCGGTAATCTCTGATAGGAGTGGCAGCGCCGCCTTCGGAGAACAAAGCAGCTTTGTCAGCTTGAGTGAGGGTCTTGTCCCATTCAGCAGCGGGAATTTCGTACAGGGTGACACCATCGAGGGGTTCGATGACAGCGAACACTTCTTTTGCATTCTTGGTCCATTTCAGACCGTAGATATCAAGACCTTGGCCGTCGTTACCGCCTTCTCTGGTCCAGGTGAAAGGAAGAGAAACCAGATTGTCCGGTTCATAGATGTCAATTTTAATCATGGCTTTGTTGCTCTTGCCATTGACATCAGTCACAGTGGCGATGATTTCTGCTGAGCCAAGATATTCTCTTGTTTCTTCATTGGGCTCAAAGAAAATCTCGCTTCTGTAAGTGAATTCAGTGCCCGTGATGGTAGTGTCGCAAAGGATAACATCGTTACAGACAACGACAAATTTGGAGAGTTCTGCTTGAGTCTCAGGGTTGGAGGCAACGATGAAACCGTAAGGACGAACTTCATTCACGTCAATGGTAGCACCATCGGTGAGGTAACCATCTTCAGCAATAACGGCGATTGAAGGTTCTGGATTCTCGATGACAGGTTCTGGGTCGCAGCTTGCAAAGAAAGCAACGCTGACGAGGCACATAAGTGCCAAAGCTAATTTCTTCATAGTAGTTTGAATTGGTTAGTTAATAATGTGAATTGAATTATTTTCTTCTCTAGTTTTTAAAGACTTGGCAAAATTATCAAATAATTTGCCAAACTTGACAATTCTTTGAAAAAAAATGAAAAAAGCCTGTTTGTGACAGGCTTTTTTCTCATTAATTGCAATTGAAGCACTTATTATTTAGTCCTCAACGATAGCATCGTTCGGGCAAGCGCCGGCGCAGGTACCGCAACCTACGCAGGTGTCAGGGTCGATAACATAGATGCTACCTTCTGAAATTGCGCCAACAGGGCATTCGTCGATGCAGGTGCCGCAAGCAATGCATTTGTCTGTGATTTTGTAAGCCATAGTGTTTTAATTTTTAAAAGTTAGTTTCAAGTTTTGAGTGTGCAAATATACTGGTTTGTTCGTTATCAAGTGGGATTTTCTGCAATTTAGAAATAGTCTAAAAAACGATGTGAAAAAGATTTTCTTTTTATATTAGGTTGTACCAATTTAAAAACGTACCTTTGCAGTCGCAAAAAAGATACCAAATTAAATCTTAAAATATCGAATTTTTAAATCTTAATAATTATGACAGGAAAAAGTAAAGTTGTAGCCCTTGAGCATGTCGTAATCCGCTTTGCGGGCGACTCGGGCGATGGTATGCAACTTACCGGAAATCTTTTCTCCGACTCGACGGCATTCGCCGGAAACGATTTCGCCACCTTCCCGGATTACCCAGCTGAGATCCGTCCGCCCCAAGGCACTGTCGCTGGCGTCTCTGGCTTTCAGGTGCACTTCGGTCACAAACCTATTCACTCTACAGGCGACCTCTGCGACGTCCTCGTGGCCATGAACCCCGCCTCCATCAAAGCCAACATGCGCTGGCTCCGTCCCGGCACCATCATCATCATCGACACCGACTCCATTACCGACAAGGCATTGGAGAAGGCTGGCTATGAAGCTGATCCTACCGTCGACGGCACCCTCGCCGACTACCAGGTGGTGAAAGCCCCGATTTCGGAACTCACCAAAGAGGCACTGAAAGACTTCGGCATGGACAACAAGTCGATGTTGAAATCGAAAAACATGTTTGCCCTTGGCATCGTGATGTACCTCTTTAACCGCGAACTCGACACCGTTTATGCTTATTTCGAGAACAAGTTCAAAGGCAAGGATCAGGTGATCAAGGCCAACCGTACCGTGTTGGATGCTGGTTATCACTATGCCGATACTTGGGAACTTTTCACCAATACCTATAAGGTAGAAGCTGCCGACCTCGAGAAAGGCAAATACCGCAACATTACGGGTAACACTGCCGCTGCTTGGGGCTTGATGGCCGCTTCCGAGAAATCGGGACGCCCGCTCTTCCTCGGGTCATATCCTATTACGCCGGCTACTGACATTCTGGCAGAACTGACCAAATACAAGAACTTGAACGTCAAAGCTTACCAGGCCGAAGACGAAATTGCAGGTATCATGTCATCGATCGGTGCTGCCTATACAGGCTGCCTCGCCGTCACTACGACTTCGGGTCCTGGTCTCTCGCTGAAGAGCGAAGCCATGGGTTTGGCTGTGATGACCGAGCTCCCACTCGTGATCATCGATGTGCAGCGTGGCGGTCCGTCCACCGGTCTTCCCACCAAGTTCGAGCAGAGCGACCTGCTGCAAGCCCTCTATGGTCGTAACGGCGACGCTCCTTTGATCGTCATCGCCGCTCGCGGCTCAGCCCAATGCTTCTATGCTGCTTTTGAGGCCGCTCGTCTCGCCCTCGAGCACATGACTCCTGTCATTTTGCTTAGCGATGGCTCCCTCGGCAATGGCTCTGAAGTGTTCCGCATCCCCAAGATGGCCGACCTTCCCACCATTACGCCTCCGCTAGCCAAAGCCAACGATCCCGACTACATGCCGTTCCGTCGTGACGAGAAATGGCTCCGCCGCGAATGGGCTATCCCGGGCACGCCTGGCCTGCGTCACCG
>CAMHFN010000015.1 GCA_946184615.1 uncultured Bacteroidales bacterium | reverse complement strand
TAAATAGTCATAATCGAACTCGTAGTTCCCTTCTGCTAACCATTGAGGGACCTCATCTCCATCGGCTAACATGCCCTCGACATGGAATTTAAGGGTCTCTTCAACTTCACGTTTCAACTCGATGATGTTTTTTGCGGTGATGACAATGGCACCCGGAACATTGTCGCTTAGCGAAGCACAGAAATTCTTGTTGGTCCACTCGACGCTTACTCTGATGATTTCCTTGTTATCCATAGTTTTCTTTATTATTTCCAACCTGCTTGTTTCCAGATGCTGTTCAAGATAAACTGGTCTAGCGTATCACTGTCCTTCCCCCGTATAGTTACCTTCCCTTTCTTAGTGGCGTGTTTAAACTGTCGATGATCGCCTCTCGTATAGCAATGTTCCCATCCATCTTGTTCCAACAATCTTATTACCTCAATAACCTTATATCTTCTCATTTTAAACTTTTGCAAAGATAGTAAAAATAATATCAAAATCACATTTTTTGAAAATTTTTCAGTTGCGCTGCAAAAATAATATCAATTTTTAGCACTGTCAATAGTTTTATGAATTATTTTCAATAATAAAGGAAAATGAAGAACAATTAATATTAATAAAAAACGAGAGCAACCTTGGTTACTCTCGTTTTGTTAAAGAGTGATATGAATTAATTTACTTGATAACAATCTTCTGTGTCTTCACATCCTCTCCGTTGATCAATCGCAACACATACACGCCCGCGGACATCGCGTCAGTAGGGACGCACCGCGTGCGTCCGTCAACGGGAACGATGACGCGTCCCAAAACGTCAATCACCTGTAACGTACCCTCGCCGTTGATGATGATGTTGCCGTTGCTGATGAAAGCGAAGTCCTCCGAGTTGTCGGCATCGCCAGTGGCGAACACCAACTTGAAGCGGCTGGCATAATCCGTCACTTTGGCTTCGAAGGTGTAGCTCTGGGTTTCGAGCAGGTCGACGTCGTTGCCGGTGAGGTTGTCGATCAGGTGGAGGTAGCTGAAAGCTGAAAGCTGAGAGCTGAAAGTTTCGGAGACGGTCAAGGTATAGACGCCGTTTTCCCTGGCCTTGAAATGGACGGGTATCTCCGTAGATACGCAATGCATTGCGTCTCTACCAACGTTCACCACGGCGTAGTCCTTGTTGTCCTGCGGAATATAGACCTTGGTGCTGCTCTCCCTCAGTTGGAACTTCGGCAACTGTTGACCCTCGCCGAAGCGAACAATGGCGCGGTCGATGACACCGCGGCCTTGGCTGAGGTTAAGGGCTAGGCCTTTGCCGCTCTTGCTGGGAGCCTCGGTGGTGAAGGTCAGGGTCTCACCGTCTTCGGTGGCAATAACGAACACACCTTCCATGGGCGCGATGCTGTTTTGCTCCACATCAGCGGCGGCTATGATCTCACTGCCGGAAGAATTCATGATGTAGAAAGGACGTTCGATGTAGGCCGTATCGCTGAACGGGTTGCCCACAAGGTTCCAACCTTCAAAGTCAACGCCAGTGGTTTTGCTCAGCCTGACCTCGCCGTTATCGCTGTAAGGCTCGCCGGTAAAGATGAGGGTGACGTCTTCCTTGCTGGCATAGAGGTATCCTTGACCAGATTCGAGGTTGAAGTGATAGTGTTCGCTTTCTTCCTGTTTCCAGTTCTCCCATTCCATATTGGCGGCTTGGTTGAAACGGTAGAGGTCGAAATCCGACGCAGTTTCGGCCACAAGGTTGCCTACTTCCGTAGCTGCGATGCTTTCAGCCAATGGTGAGGCAATCAGGTTCCATCCTCCGTCGCTGTCGCCGTATCCAGTGATGTCCAAGGTGTAGGCCTCTGGCAACGGATTCACTATGATTGTTAATTCTGCCATTCCAATGCCGCAGCCATAGTAGCTGTCCACCATAACCGTCACATTGAACGTGCCGGTTACTGTCGGTGTGCCGCTTATCATTGTACCGCTCCATGTCAAGCCGGCTGGAAGTCCTTCCACATTTGCTATCGTCCCGTTCGTCGCGGTTATTTCCATGGCTACTATTGCATCACCCGCACATACTGTCTGGTTATCATTTGTCACTGTAACCTCTGGCAGTGGGTTCACTGTGATTCTTACGTATGCGTATGCAATGCCGCAACTTGGCGTCTGGTCACTATTAACCGTAACCGTAACATTGTACGTGCCGCTTGCTGTCGGGGTGCCGCTTATCGTTCCGGTTGCACCCGATGAGTCCTTGCTCCAGCTTACGCCGGTCGGAAGGCCCGTCACATTTTCTATCGTTGCGTGGGTGGCGGTTATTTCCATGGCGGTTATCGCGCTGTTCTCACATACTGTCTGAAAGTTATTGCTGACTGTAACCTCAGGATTTGGTTTCACTGTGATTGTAACGTCTGCCGTCGCTGTGCCGCAGCCTTGGTCACTGGTAACTGTAACCGTCGCATTGAACGTACCATACTCCGCCGGTGCGCCGAATATCGTTGCGCCCGATGGCGTATCGCTCCAGTTTACGTTCTCTGGAAGTCCCGTCACACTCTCTATCGTTCCGTTGGAGTAGATTATTTCCATTTCCTGTATTTGGTTGTCCATACATATAGTCTGAACGTTATTGGTGACTGTAACCTCTGGCAACGGATTCACTATGATGTCGGCGTTCACGGAGACATCGCTGGCAGGCATCTCGAAGGTGTCGCCGCCGGTGAGGGCGACATCGTTGTTGTTGGCGTCCTTCACGATTAAGCTGCCGTTGAGGGTGTAGCCCTCCTCGACGCTCAACGTGACGCTGGTGCCGTCCGCATAATAGCTGTTACCCTGATAGGTGACTGCCGCTGCCGGTGTGGCGATGACATGTTCGCACAAAGTGAGCTTGTTGACACCGCGGGCACCGTCGCGGTCGCTGCCGTTGGCGCCCACATTGGTGGAGGCGCCATTCACTGTGCAGTTGTAGTAGTAGTTTTCGATAAGGGTAATGTCTTTGTCATCATAGCCGGCAATAACACCTCTATTGGTAGTATTACTATTAGTTGCGATAATATGTGAATTCAACACAAAGCAGTTCTGAATGGTTGTAGAAGATTGAAAATCACCTAGGATGCCGCCAACCTGCGTGTAGCCAGTGATGCTGGCGTCGCTAAGTACGACGTTTTTGATGAAAGCGTAATTTACATAACCGAAGAGCCCCTGCTTTTTATCGGCATCGGTTTGGCCCGTCTTGTTGATGCGGATGCCACTGACGATGTGGCCGTCTCCGTCGAAGGAACCTTTGAAATATCTGTAATTAACCATAGTGCCTATGGCAGTGTAGTTCTCGCCATTGTCATCAAGGTCATTCGGGTCGTAAGCGATGTCGGCACCAAGCTTCAAGAACTTGCCGTTGTAGGATTCGCCGCCGTTCACGCGGGTAGCCAGCAGGTCGAGCTGGGAGCGATACATGATGATGTATGGGTCGCCCTCGGTGCCGGCGTGGCCGGTGGTGAAGTCGATTGCGGTTACTGTGGCGCTCACGGTGGCGTCGGTGGCAGGCATGATGAAGCTCCAGGTGCCGTCGCCGTTGTCGGTGGCTGCTTCGCCACCTACGGTGACATCCGCGAGGGTGCAGCCTTCGGCGGCGATGGTGACATTAGCATCAGGCAGCACACAGGCGGTACGGCCTTCCTGCACGAGCACACCCGATGTGGCGTCGACATACTTCGGAAGCGTCAACGCAACGGCTGGCTGCAAGGTCTTGCCGGCGAGGGCATCAATCTGTGTATCGCTGAGGCTTCCGCTATAGACGGCCGTGCCGTCGCTGAGGTACTGGCCGCTCTTGACCGCGACACCATTATCGCCATTGTAGCTGCTGGCATAGATACGGTCGGTAGCGTTGCGCCAACCAAGGGTGAGGGTGCCGATAGTTTTAAGGCCGTTACCGCCAGCACTGACGACACCGCCGTTGATGGTGATGTCATTAGTTGCACTGATACCATCGGAGCCAGAGGCGGCAGTAACGATGCCACCGTTGATGGTTAGGCTGCCGTCGTTTGCAACGGGTGCATTGGGCAATATATCCACATAAATGGCTATGTCGCTGCCGGTGGCTACCAGACTGCCCGTACCGAGGCTCTGGCCGTAGATACTGAGGCTACCGTAAGCCGAGATGGGTTGTGAACCTTCCACAGTGAGCGTGGCGTCATCCATCAGAATCAGGTGAGCAGCTCCATAGAGTATAAGAGCCTCGTCAGAAGAAGTGATATTCACATTGCCGCTGACGGCATACCATGTCTCCGTTACTGCGGCGCCGAGTATGACGGCGCTGCCCGTGCTGCTCTCAATGAGGGTGTAGTCGGTGCATATTTGCTCGTTGCCGTCGGCGTCGATATAGGAAACTCCTATGGTGGCACTTACGGTGACGTCGCTGTCGGGCATGGTGAAGGTGTTGCCGGCCAGAGGCGTGCCGTTCAGACTGTAGCTGGTAACGACGCAGCCCTGTGGCGCGGCGTCGCTCAGCGTGACGTCCTGTGTGGCACCGCTATAGATGGTAGTGGTGTTGCCTGCGGTGTGGCTGAGGACCGTGGTGCCAATGGCGGTGAGGCCGCTCACGTCGTATGCCGTCTGGTCGCCTGCAATGCCGACATGCTCACCCAAGGTGATGGTGCGTGCACGACGGGCACCGTCGCAGTCACTGCCGTTCACGCCGCCAATGCCGTCGGTGGTGTAGTAGTTGTTGGTGAGGGTGGAGTTATTATTATTTCCTGTGATGGCACCTTTCCAACTACCATTTGCTACAGTACCGGTATAGAGGCAATCTTTTAGTGTGGTAAAAACACATATACCTGCGATTCCACCGCAATACCATAGACCATTAACACTTGCGGCAATGACGGAGCCGCTGACAGTGCCATCATATTGATATCCCACAATGCCGCCATGATAATCCTTATCATCGTTTTCCACACCTATGGTGACGTCGTTTCCTATACGGCAATTAGTTATGGTACCATATTCATTTTTACCAGCGATACTGCCGACATAATCACCACCGATAATAATGCTGTTGGCAAGGGCGATATTTTTCACAGTGCTTCCTGAATAAACATAGCCGAAGAGCCCTTGATAGTCGTTGGTAGTGTAGATGCGGATGCCGCTGATGGTATGGTTGTCGCCGTCGAAGGTGCCTCTGAAATTATTGGTAGAAGTACCAATAGCGGTATAGTTGTTCTCGGTGCTGGTGGCATCGTTCCAGACGGTGGTGTGGCCGTAGGTGATATCGGCGTCCAACTTGAAGAACTTGCCGCTGTAGTTGTTGCCGCTGTTCACGTTGGTTGCCAACAGGTCGAGTTGGCTGGCATATAGTATCATGTATGGGTCGTCCTCGCTATCACCGCTGCCAGTCCATGGGATAAGGGCCCACTGGGCATAGAGGTCGATGACGGCGCCGTCATCGGTGGTGAGTCCTATGATCGACTGTCCATTGGTGTAGGCGGTGCCGTTGCCGTCAGGCTGGGTGTTCCATCCGGCAAAGGTGAAGCCCTCGCGGCTGAATGCGTTGGTGGTTAGGTTCTGTGCCACGCCATATTGGAAGACCTGGTTGCTCATCGTCCCAATGGCAGGAATGCCTATGCTTCCGTTGCCATGGAAGCTGAAAGTGTAGGTGCTCCAGCGGATGGGGAAGGTGGCGCTGGCAGAGCCAGTGTAGATGCCTGTTCCCGTAGCAGTGACTCTTCCGTTGCCCGCCGCATTGTTGTTGGCCCACGACAAGGTGTAGTTTGTATTCTCTGTGAGTTGCACCTTGTTGGCGGTTTCCTTCTTACCTTTATAGAAATACACCGTGGGGTGCGGCTCGATGGCCGTGTTGCTCACCACATACTCGCTCTGTAAGCCTGTAAACTCGGTATTGGTGGCGGCGAGAGTGTAGCTCTCCGTGCAGGTGACACCGTTGAAAGTCTTGTTGAAGCTGTTGTCACTGCCTTGGAAATAGTTTCCGGCCAAATCGTTGAAAAGGCTGTTGCGGATTCCTGTAATCGCCAAGGTGGTACCAGCAGTCGCGTTGATGGTGCCCTTGTAGGTGATGACGTTGGTGTTGTCACCTGCAACATATTCAACATTGCCCCAGGATGTATATAACTGTTTGTATGCTCCAGAGACGTGTACAATCTCGTTAAACGGCACGCTGATATAGAAAGTGTTGCCTTTGATGTAAGGTCCCGCCGAGACGGCGATGCCCGCAGTGCTGTTGTTGAGAAGTGTAGGGTTGGTGGCGTCGCAGAGGGCCATGCGGACGAAGAGGTCCTTGTAGCCCCATGTGTCGTCGTTGTCGCCAGCGGCGTCGAAACGCGTGGTGATGTTTGCTACATTGGCGTTGAATACCAGCGAGCCTGAATTGTCGGCCTGATATCCCGACTTGTACTTCTGTTTCCAAAGTTTTCCAGCTGCAAGGTTGAACTCGGTGTGAGAGGAACTCTGATTGCAACCTGTAGGAGATGTACGGGTTTCACAATCGTAGCGGTGAGGGAAGAACGCCTTGCCTGTGGAATTGGCGCCATCGGCAAGCTCAAAGCACGCTTTGTAAACGGAGTAACTGGGGTCGTTGACACTTCCGTTAGGGTCGGCACCATCGTAAGAAGCGCTGCTTGTGCCAGCCAGAATCTGCACGTATTGGTAGCCATCATCGCGTTCCTTCTCGGAGAAGCAGACTGTGGCGTAAATCTTATAGCCCAAGCTATTCAAGTAACTGGCAGTTGCATTGGTGCTGCTGATAAGCGTGCTGGTGCTCACGGTGGCAGGCTTTGTTGCATAGTCGTAACTGTCGTCGATAAGCACGTAACCTACGAGGCCATTATTGTCGTTGGCTTCAACATAACCTGACGGTGGAGTGAAGCTGACATCGAGATACTTGCCGCTGCTCAGTCCCGAAGCGTAGGTGCTGCCGTTGAAATATACCAAGTCGGTGATTTCCTTGCTCACCTTGTCGGCGCTAAACTGGGCACCAGTAGTCATGCTGCGGTCATAGTGTTGCAACTCGAAACCGTTGATATCGAGCACCTCGAAGCGATAGCTGCGGGTGGTGCTGCTCTGGTACTGGTAGGCAGCGGTGCCTGCCGAGCTTTCGGTCACTTCCACTGTCTTGGTGGTCTCGTTGGCTGGGAAGGTGTAATCGCCACTCACGGCGGTGTAGTGCTGTCCCGCATAAGCCGAAAGGTTCACCGTGCGGTATTTGATGGTCTGCTGTGGCAGGCTGCTGCCGCTACGCTTAATGGTGAACGTGGTCTTGTGAGTGCTACTGTTGTACGATTCTTCGATGGTGAAGGTCTGCGCGAAAGCGCTCTGCCTCAGGGCGATGCCGATGAAAAGCAAGATCGCCGTGAGGGCTTTCGAAAGGGTAAAATGTCTGTTCATGTTCTATTATTTAATATTATTATTGATTATTCTTCTGTCTTCTGCCTTCTGTCTTCTTCCCACATTGTACACGCAAAAAAACACGTAGCCTCCCAATAGGGCGACCACGATGATTCCGATGATTTGAATGATTGTCATACTATTTTTTTATAATAGGTGACAAAAATCCAAAATCAATAAGACTTACACTTTATTTTAGGCGTATTTTGTTTTATTCTACGTCAATTTCATTTTATTTTGCGTCAATTGACGGAGAATAAAAATATTGATTATCAGTATGTTGGATTGTTACGAGTAACGCTAATGAGGATCCTCCAACGAGTCGCATATCACGAAGTTCCTCTTGTGCTGTCAGTTTTTTCAGTAACTCCAGTGTGGTTGGGTGAATGGTTTCATAGTGTAGCATCGGTAATCTTCCTTTCTCGTATCTGAAATTGCACAAATAAACGACAGCGCCTTGGGGTCGAGGGTTCGCATTAATTTGCAGTCGTGAACAATTCTCTCCAAGCCATAGTAATCGCAAACGAGTCTCCAATCATTCAGCTGACCATACTCCAAAACCCTTTGTATCAACTGAATAGAGTTCTTCTCGGCATCAAAGTCGTCAAAATCAATATCCCAAAAGAGATAGGGTGAGATGCTCGATATGAATGTTTCTTGCGACATAGCGTTGAAATCTTTCACAAAAATACGAATTATTTATTTTTCTCGCAAATATTCCGAAGGCGTTACGCCTTTGATCCGCTTGAACACCTGAGAGAAGGCGCTGCCGGAGGAAAAACCCGAGGCAAGGGCGACCTGCTCCATCTTGAGGGTGGGATTCTGCTCCAACAACTGACAGGCATGATCAACACGTAACGTATTGATTAACTGATAGAAAGATCCGTATTCGCTGCCAGCGATCACTTCGCTCAAGTAGGTCTTGTTGGTGCTCATCCGTTTCACCAAATCACTCATCGTGAAATGGTCTTCAAGATATAACTGTTGCTCTTGAATCAAATCAATCATCTTGATTTCCAATTCTTTGCGTTGTTCCTCCGTAATACGGCGCTTCGCCATAGCAATCTCTTCTTCGGACTTCTCAGTGTCGGCTATCGGCAGGGTTTTGATCTTGCGGTGTGGGTTGAGGGTGAAGATCATAAACCAAACATTGAAGACCGTGAAAAACACATCGCGCACCATCTTCACCAGGACATCGTTGAACAGGAAATTCACGGTGAGCATCAAGCAGAGTGTCAACGGAATCCACATGATGTTTCGGGCTAACTTTACCGGGAAGTCTTCTTCGTTGGAGTATTCATCTTCATCCAACTCCTTCATTCGGCGTTTCAGCTTCAAGCGGATCCGGTTGAGCTGGAAAAGGTATCCTACAAACCCCACCATGACGATGATGGTCATGATTCGTTGATAATCAAGGGTGAAGAGCTCTTTTTGAAACACGGGAACCAATAATGCTACCCAACAGACCCACATCGGGAGCAAAAGCAACAACCTTGATTTGTTGGAGTTTTTTGTGGGGAAAAAGTAATCCTCCACCAAGATACCAATGAAAGAGGTGAACACTAATAGTCCCGAGGCGTTCACGTAATACAAGGATTCGGGTTGCCCTATGTTAATTAAATAAGGTATCTCGAACAGTTGCAAAAGGTAGAAAAAACCCAAGGAACGATGGGCAGGGTAGAGCTCTTTGAAGTTTTCCTTATAGGCTTCGGGCACAAAAAACCGTTTCAGTACCCAACCATAAAGGTTGGTCACGATGAAGGTCAGATTGACCGAAAAGCAGATTATGATCAAATAATTGTCACCCATTTCACCCCCAAAATTACAATTTTTCCGCCACTCTGGTTTTTTAAAATCAAAGTTTTTCATCTTTTTCACCACAAAAAACGGCTTTTTTCGCCCCAAATTGCCGATTTTCGCCACTTTTCAACCGTAATAACCACCTTTTTCAACAGGATGTGTGAAGTCGGGGTACTTTTGCGGCGTTTTTAGGTTTTAACAAAACGAGCAAAAATTTTAAGACTATGAAAATTATTGGAACTGGAAGCGCCGTACCGACCATGACCGTCAGCAACGACGACCTGTCGAAATTTTTAGATACCAACGATGCGTGGATCACTACCCGCACTGGAATAAAAACCCGTCATTTATTATCTACAGAAGATCTCTACGACCTTGCCGTGGATGCCTCGATAAAAGCCATCAAGGCCTCTGGTTTGCGTCCCGACCAAATTGATTTCCTTTTGGTCTCGAACGTAGCCAACCGCCATATCACCCCCGGTCTGAGCTGCATCGTGCAAAAACGCATTGGCCTTTCTTGCGCAGGATTGGACATCAATGTAGCTTGTGCCGGATTCGTCAACGCATTGATGTTGGCTGATGGCATGATGAAGGCCGGCCGCGCCAAGAACATTCTGATCCTCTGTGCCGAGGAACCTACCAAATATTGCAACTGGCATGAACGCGACTGTAGCGTGCTGTTCGGCGATGGCGCCGGTGCCGTGGTGCTCACCGAGGGCAACGCCTTCAAGGATGTGAACCTCACCATGATCTCCGACCGCGACGTGCTTTATTATGAGAGAGGTATGGAGACCACCCCCTTTGAATCCACCTACGTGAAGGGCCAACCCCTGGTGATGAAGGGCAAGGAACTGTTCCGCACCGCCGTCTCTGAATCGGCCAAGGATATCCAGACCATCCTGAACCGTGCCCATCTTACGGCTGACGACATCAACTGGTTTATGCTTCACCAGGCCAACAAACGTATCATCGAAGGTATCCGTAACATCGTGGGCGGTCCCGAAGAGAAATACCCCACCGTCATCGAGAAATACGGCAACACCTCTTCGGCCAGCATCCCGATCATGCTGGATGAAATGATGAGAGACAACAAGATACACCAGGGCGACAAGATTGTGATGAGTGCCTTCGGCGCCGGATTCGTGTCAGCCGCTTGCTGGTGGGAATGGGAATTTTGAAAACGGAAAGTTGAAAACGGAAAACGGAAAGCATTAATGGAAACGAGAAGAGTAGTCATTACAGGTATGGGGGTTGTTTCGCCAGTGGGCAACGACCTCGAAACCACATGGAATAATTTTATTAATGGAGTATGCGGCATCGCCCCGATCAAGTCGTTCGACACCACCGACCTTCCTGTGAAGATTGCCGGTGAGTTGAAGGACTTCGATCCCATCGCGGCAGGGGTTGACAAAGGCTTTGTCAAACGCAACGACCGCTTCGCCATCTATGCCATGGCTGCTGCCGCGCAAGCCATGAAGGGCAACGAGGACATGCAAATGGATCCCAGCCGTCTGGGTGTGTATATCGGCTCAGGCATCGGTGGATTCGATACCATCATGGGTGGCGTCATCCGCTATCACGATGAGGGCGCCCGTTGGATCTCTCCGCTCATGATCCCCACCATGATCGGCAACATGGCATCGGGCAGCGTGGCCATCCGTTACAATGCACAAGGTCCTTGCGTTCCTATCGTAACGGCTTGTGCCACAGGCACCCACAGCATCGGTGAGGCCTATCGTGCCATCAAGCACGGCTATGCCGACGCCATCATCACTGGAGGGTGCGAGGCGGGTATCAACCCTGTTTCGATTGGCGGTTTTGCCAATTGCAAGGCCCTCACCAAAGTGGAGGACCCGACGAGAGCCTCCCTGCCATTCAACAAGAACCGCGCTGGCTTTGTCATCGCCGAAGGTGCTGGCATTGTGCTCCTTGAAGAATACGAACATGCCAAACAACGTGGCGCGAAGATCTATGCCGAGGTTTGCGGCTACGGCAACAGCTGCGATGCTTACCATAGCACGGCCCCACGTCCGGATGGCACCACTCAAAGCCTGGCCATCAAACAAGCCCTCGATGAGGCTGGTTACAAGGCAGGAGAGTCCTTGTATATTAATGCCCACGGTACCGGTACGCCGATGAACGACAGTGGCGAGACCAAAGCCATCAAGATTGCGATGGGTGAGGAGGAAGCCCGTCGTGCCCATATCAGCTCCACCAAGTCGGAGATGGGTCATGCCCTCGGCGCCGCCGGCGGTATCGAGTTAGTCGCTGCCGTGATGGCCCTCAACACAGGCATCATCCCCCCGACCATCGGCCTCGACGAACCCGACCCGGAATGCGACCTTGACTATACACCTAACAAAGCGATCAAGGTTGATCTTGACATTGCCATCTCCAACTCCTTGGGCTTCGGTGGCCATAACGCTTGTGTCGCAATCAGAAAGATAAAATATTAACCCTGGCGCCTCGAAGAGGCGCGATTTCAATAACCCCACGCAAGCGTAGCGCAGCGTGGGGATCAAACACACAAACATGAATAGAGAAGAAATCAAACAGTACCTCCCGCACCGCGAGCCCATGCTCCTGGTGGACGAGATGACCCTCGACGAAAACCACGTGGCCCATTCCAAATATCATGTCACGGGTGAGGAGTTTTTCCTGAAAGGCCATTTCCCTGGTGAACCCGTCGTTCCGGGCGTCATCCTCTGCGAAATCATGGCCCAGTCCTGTGCCTTGCTGATGAAAGACGACCTCATCGGCAAGCTGACTTTCTACACCGGCATCGACAAGGTGCGCTTCAAGAACAGCGTCCGTCCGGGCGACACCGTCGAAGTGGAAGCCACCCTCGACGTGCATCGTGCCAACATTTATATCTGCTCCGCCAAACTGAGCGTGGGCGGCAAACTGTGTGTCAGAGGAGAACTTTCGTTCGCCCTCCTTCCAGATACCCGTCAAAAATAATCTTTAAATTATTGAATTATAAATCTTTAAATCAATTATTATGGCAACAATTCAAGACAGAGTAAAAAGTATCGTCGCTTCTAAACTTGGTATTTCCGAAGACGAAATCACCCCTGAAAAGAACCTCACTAACGACCTGGGTGCTGACTCATTGGACGTCGTTGAACTCTCCATGGAACTTGAACGTGAGTTCAACCTGAAGTTCGAAGACACGGATACGGAAAAGATTCAGACCGTCGAAGACCTTTGCAAACTCATTGAGGAATACACCAACAAATAGTTTAGAATTAAGAATTTATAGCGGTAGTTGAAAAAGAATTGCTAATTTTACCCTCTAAATTCTAGATTATTAATTCCTAATTACTATGAACATGTTAGAGAACAAGGTGGCTTTGATTACGGGTGCCGGTCGTGGCATCGGTAAGGCCATCGCTATGCGTTTTGCCAGTGAAGGCTGCGACATCGCTTTCACGGATATCGCATTGAGTGACTTTGTGCTTGAGACCGAAAAAGAACTCCAAGCCATGGGCATCAAAGCCAAGGCATACGCCTCCAACGCAGCCAACTTTGTTGAGACCCAACAGGTTGTTGACGAAGTGGTCAAGGATTTCGGTCGCATCGATGTGCTGGTCAACAATGCTGGCATCACTAAGGACACCGCCCTCAAACGCATGACCGAGGAACAATGGGATGCCGTCATTAATGTCAACCTCAAGTCGGTGTTCAACTTCACCAAGGCCGTCCAGCCCGTCATGTGGAAGCAGAATGGCGGCAGTGTCATCAACATGAGCTCAGTGGTGGGTGTTTCTGGCAATGCCAACCAGTGCAACTACTCCGCCTCCAAGGCTGGCATCATTGGCTTCACCAAGAGTGCTGCCAAGGAGATGGGCGTTCGTAACATCCGTCACAATGCCATCGCTCCGGGATTCATCATCACGGCCATGACCAATGCCCTGCCCGAAGACGTCCGCAAGGCTTGGGAAAGCCTTATCCCGTTGCGTCGTGGTGGCACCCCCGAAGACGTGGCCAACGTGGCCCTCTTCCTAGCCTCCGACCTTTCTTCGTATGTCACGGGTCAGGTCATCCACTGCTGTGGCGGCATGAATTGCTAAAAGATTATAAAACGACAGAATTTATTGGAATTTCGGGGATGCCATTAGGTGTCCCCGAAATGGTTTATTCTCACCTCTTGTTAAACGCCTCCAAAACCTTTTGCGAATAAGTCTTCGATACAGGAATCGATTCAAGGCCTTCGCGTTCGAAGTCGAGGACGAAACCATCGGATTCGTTGTGTAAAACACTGACTTTCTTGATGTTGACAATGTACGAACGATGGCAGCGCATCAAGGAACTGGATCCGGCACAATTGTCTTCGATGGTCTTCATCTTGCAACGTAACAGGTAACTGGCGATGGTGCCGCTACGTTGGTAGAACACGTTGATGTAGTTGTCCTCAGCTTTGATGTAATAAAGGTTGTCGAGTTTCACGGAAAGTTTCAGGGTGCCATTGTTGTCCATCAAGTTGATGATCTCGGTGTGTTGGGGCATCACCTCGTCGTCGGAGGCCACCAAGTCGCTTCGGGTCAGCGTCATGCGTCGCTGGGCGTCTTTCAGCAAGATACCAAGGTTGGTGATAATGTAAGGCACACCCAAGGCGATGAAGGTGATCAACACACTCTTTCCGTAAAGGTAGCCAAAACTATGGTCGGTGGCTTGGATTTGGAAGAAGGAAATCAGGGTATGGCACACGGCAATGATCATGATCTCCAGAAAGAGCCATAAAAGATAACCCCATAAAGCAAAATGGCGGATTCGCTTGATAAGCCAATTCATGAACATCCGGCTGAGACCCAAAAAAATGGTGCCGCTTCCTACAAAGGCCAACGTGATGAAGAAATAATTGCCTCGTCCCACCTGGAACCATGCTGTTGACGAAAACGGGACGTAGGCCGTCAAGAACACCAATGCGAACAACGTCGAGATAATGACGTTGAGTACCTGGCTGGAGGTCTCAGTCAGGCATTCCGGTGTTTGGGTAACCAGTCGTTTCCGAAATTTCATGACTCATTATTAAGCGGCAAAGATACGAAAAATCGTTTTAATCTTCAAAATCTTCTTTCAAAACTATCCAAACCAAACTGGCCTCAAAGCCCCGCTGTAGGGCGAATGCGGCAAGTTTGCGTTTTTTTTCGAAGTCGTTGGTAGCCCTGACGGTCTTTGCCTTGGATTGAAGTAATTCGATGAGCCGCTGACGATACATTTCAGTATCGGCCTCTTGTAAGGCTCCCTCGATGGTCTCCTTGGCGATGCCTTTCTGCATCAGATGGAAACGAATCTTGTTCAGCCCCCATCCGCTTTGGTTGATTTTGCCTCTGACGAAGGCATGGGCAAAACGTTCGTTATTGACAAAACGATTGTCAATCAAGTAGTTGAGGATTTCTTCTTGGTCTTTTGAGCTGAGGTCGAAGGTCTTAAGTTTGTCAACGACATCTTTCACACAACGTTCTTGGTAGGCGCAGTATTTGGCCATCTTGTCCAAGACTTGGTCGGACGAAAGTGGTTTTGAAGGCATCAGCATTCGATTTTTAGGTCACCGTCTTTGATCCAGCCGATTTTACGCAGGATGATGCCAAACAGCCAAGAGAGCAGTGCGGGCAGGACAAAGCAAATCAACAACATGCCGATCCACATATTCAGACCTCCCTCGGGCATGGCGGTATAGATGCCGATAGGTCCAACGAGGCCACAGGTACCCATGCCAGAGCCGATGGGGATGTTCTCCAGGTGAAACACACAGGTGGCCAAAGGGCCAGTGATGGCAGCGGCCAAGGTCGGAGGAATCCAGATGCGAGGGTTCTTCACGATGTTGCCCATCTGAAGCATCGAGGTGCCCAACCCTTGCGCCAAAAGTCCGCCCCAACGGTTCTCCCTGAAACTTAACACGGCAAAGCCTATCATCTGAGCACAACAACCGGCAGTTGCAGCACCTCCTGCGATGCCGCCCAAGCCAATGGCCAAACAGATGGCAGCAGAGCTAATGGGGAGGGTGAGTACGGCACCAATGACAACGGATACGATGATGCCCATCAGGAAAGGTTGCATCTGGGTGGCGTTCTCGATAAAGGAACCCAATGCCGTCATCAGTTTTCCAATGGCGGGCCCGATGGCAAAGGCAACCAACACACCGCTGATGATGACCACGGCAGGGGTGACGAGGATATCCACCTGGGTCTCTTTATAGACCATCTTGCCTAGCTCGATGGCGACCAGCACGGCTACGTATGCCCCCATGGGACCTCCTAACTCGTTGCCAGCGATACCCACGGCAATGGCACTGAACAGGACCAAACCTTCACATCGTAACTTGTATGCGATGGCTACCGCAATGGCGGCACCGGTAGCGGCTTTGGCATATTTCGCTATGGTGATAAAAGCATCCCATCCCGTCTTGTCGCCTAAGGTTTGGAAGATGGTGCCAATGAGCAGTGAGGCAAACAAGCCCAACGCCATGGCACCCAGTGCATCTACAAAATAGGCACGCCAAGTAAGGTCTACTTTTTTCCGCTCAAGAAATGCCTTAAAGCTCCCCATTATTACTTCTTGCTTCTTAAAAAGTGATCCCCTCAATGCCGTTCTCTTTCATCAAGTCAGCTAACTTGGTGTCGTTGTCGTCGACAGCAGCGATGCAGTTGGTGACGATGCGAATTTGATTGGCAGGATAGAAAGCCATTAAGTCTTTCGTGGTCTCATACACACAGTAGTCGGTAGCAATACCGCAGATGTCAATGCCCTTGAAACCCATCTCTTTGATGGTGCTGGTCAGTTTTTCACCGCTATGTTCATTTTGGAAAACGCTGAACTCTTCTTTTTCGGGCAAATCACCCTTGGTCATGTAGTGATAATTGTTGAACTGGCTGTCTTCCAATGCTTTTTGCAGGGGAGGGTACACGTTCATGCCTTCAGTACCAACCACACAGTGAGGCGGGAAAACACCTCCTTTTTCAACAAATGAGCAGTGGTTTTCAGGATGGGCATCTTGAGTGATGATGACCCAAGTGTATTTTTCCAACACACCATTGTCAATAGCCTGGGCCAGACGGTCCATGGCCTCGGGACCTTTGGCAGTGGCCAAGCTACCCGTGGTAAAGTCAATCTGTGGGTCGACGATAATGAGCAAACGTTCTTCTTTCACTTCTTCTTTTACTTCTTGGTTTTTAACATTCTTTTGGGCTGAATTGTTGTTGTGGTTGCAACCGGTAACGATCAAGGCTGCGAAGAGCATCATGGCTCCGATAAATTGTTTTTTCATGATAAAAATAGGCTTTAGAAATTTGCCGCAAAGTTAAAACAATTTTTTGATCCATTCGGGGTGTCCTAGTTTTTTCAGCATCGATTTTGCCCATTCGCGGTTCTCGGGTTTGTACCAGAAGAAAAACCGTTGCTGGGCAAGTTTCTCTTCTTTGCTTTTGGCCACAAAAACAGGCTCCAAGGTGTATGGGTTGTAACCCGAATAATAAATCTCCGTGGCCAAGGTCATGGGAGTAGGGGTGAAGTCCTGCACCTGTTCCAGATGATAGCCCAACGCCTTGGTTTTCACAGCCAGCTCCGCCATGTCTTCCAAATAGCAGTCGGGATGCGAAGAGATGAAATAGGGGATGAGTTGCTGGTTGAGATGCTCCTTTTCGTTCAGGTAGTCGAAATTTTTCTTCAGTTTGACAAATAGGTCGAACTTGGGCTTGCGCATCAGTTTCAGCACGGCATCGCTGGTGTGTTCTGGGGCTACTTTCAAGCGTCCGCTGACATGTCGTGTCACCAACTGGCGGAAATACTCGTCGTAGCCCATGGCTTGGTTTTCCTCGGAGGTGCAGTCGTGAAGGAAGAGGTCGTAGCGGATGCCCGAGCCGACGGTGGCTTTTTTCACTTTCGGATGCCGGTCCACTTCCTGGTAAATCTCGATCAAAGGATGGTGGTCGGTGTTGAGGTTCTTGCAGACGGAGGGCTGGAGGCAGGTGGGACGGACGCATTTTTCGCAAAGGCTTTCGTCTTTGCCTTTCATCCGGTACATGTTGGCTGAGGGACCACCCAAGTCGCTGATGTAGCCTTTGAAGTCTTCCATCTGGGTCACTTTCTCCACCTCACGCATAATGGATTCTTTGCTTCGTGAGGCCACGAATTTGCCTTGATGGGCTGAGATGGTGCAGAAGGCGCAGCCCCCGAAACAGCCTCGGTGCAGGTTGATGCTGTGTTTGATCATCTCGTAGGCCGGGATGGCACCGCGCTTGGCGTATTTCGGATGAGGCAATCGGGTGTAAGGCAGGTCAAAAGAGGCATCGATTTGCTCTGTCGTGAAGGTGGGCAGGGGAGGATTGATGATCACCCGTTGGTTGCCAACGTCTTGCACCAATCGAGCGGCGTGCTTTTTATTGGACTCTTCTTCAATATGCTTGAAATTGGAGGCATAGCGCTTTTTGTCTTTCAGACAGATCTCATGGGAAACAAGCTCGATAGACTCTCCCTCAAAAGCTGGCAAAGGTTGATTTTTGTCCTGAAGGAAGAAAGTCTGCTGGATGTCCGTCAGTTCGTTGACTTTTCGTCCTTGTTGAATGGCCTTGGCAATTTCCACCATGGTGTATTCGCCCATGCCATATACCCCGATGTCGGCATGGGAATCCACCAAGATCGAAGGTTTCAGGCAGTCGTCCCAATAGTCGTAATGCGTTACGCGGCGTAAAGAGGCCTCGATGCCGCCAATCACCACGGGCACGTCAGGATAGAGCTTTTTCAGGATGTTGCTATAGACCACGCTGGCTCGGTCGGGACGGAATCCAGCCTCACCTCCTGGGGTATAGGCATCGTTGCTTCTTAATCGCTTGTTGGCAGTGTAATGGTTCACCATCGAATCCATGCAGCCGGCCGAAACCCCAAAGTAGATACGAGGTTTTCCAAACTTCTTGAAATCTCTCAGGTCATCCCTCCAGTTGGGTTGGGGAATCAAAGCCACCCGAAAGCCGTTGTGCTCCAGCATCCTCCCGATGACGGCAGCCCCAAATGCCGGATGATCCACGTAGGCGTCGCCGGTGACAAAGACAATATCCACCTCGTCCCACCCGCGCAGGTCGGTTTCTTTTTTGGTAATCGGTAGCCAGTCAAGGAGGGTCATCGCTCAAAAATTTTTAATAGCTTCATCTTCTTTTCTCCAGTCTCTCCGCCGTAAGGATGCTCACGCAACGGCAGGTTCCAACGAGTCTTGCCCTTCAAAACGGTTTGGGGATGGGTGAACTCCCTGAAGCCCCACTCGCCATGATAGGCGCCCATACCGGAATGGCCTGTGCCATTAAACGGCACACCTTTTACCATCATGTGAATGCATACCTCGTTGATGCAGCCCCCACCGTATTGCTGGGTTCGCATGACATGGTTGGCCCATTTGATGTCCTTGGTGAAGAGGTACATCGCCAAAGGATGCTCACGGTCGGCAATGGTCTCCATCAGTTGATCGACTTCGGCATCCTTGAAAGGTACGATAGGTAGCAAGGGGCAGAACAATTCATGCTGCACAATGTGTTCGTTGATATCCACGGGATAAATCATGGTAGGAGCGTAACGACGGGATTCCTTGTCGCCGACACCGCCAAATACAATCCTTGAGCGGTACTCGTCGGCCAAGTTTGCACACTTTTGGTAAGCGCCCTCAGTGATGAGTTTGGGGTATTCAGGATTATTCTGTGGATCCGCTCCGATTTGGGCGACAAAGGCTTTCTTGAGTTCTTCCAAGAATGGCTCTGCCACCTCTTCGGCTACGGCAATCTGGTTGATGTTGATGCAGATCTGTCCGGCGTTGCAGAGCTTGAAGAAGGCAATCTTACGGGCGGCATCCTTCAAGTCGGCATCCTTGCGCACCACGCACCAATTGCCGGTCTCACCACCGAGTTCCAAGGCCACGGGAGTCAGGTTTTTGGCGGCCTCGGTCAATACATGCTTACCCACCGAAGGTGAGCCGGTATAGAAAATCTTGTCAAAACGCTGCGCAAGGCATAGATCGGCTACATCATGTCCGCCGTCGATTAAAGTGACGTATTCGGGCGGGAACACTTCAGCAAAGAACTTCTTGAGTGCCGCGGTGCTTGCTGCCGATTTGGAGCTGGACTTGACGACCACGGTGTTGCCTCCCGCCATGGCTGCGGCCACCACCCCGATGGTAAGTAGGATGGGGAAGTTGAAGGGGCTGATGACCAACGACACGCCGTAAGGCATCTTATATACTTTGGTGATCGTGCTGGGGAAACACATAAAGCCGCTGAAATGCCGCTCGGGACGGGCCCAACGGCGCAACCCGTGGATCATCTCGTTGACCTCGACGATGATGGGACCGATGTCGCAGAGATAAGCCTCAACGGGGCTGCGCCCCAGGTCTTCTGCTAAAGCCTCCTCAAATTCCTTTTCATGCGCCATCACGGCAGCTTTCAATTTCTTGAGTTGTTTGATTCTCCATTTCACGGGAAGGGTGGTGCCGGTACGGAAGAACTTGCGTTGTGTGGCGACAATCTCTTTTATGTCGTTTTCCATTTCTCGTTCTCCGTTTTCCGTTCTTGTGACGGTGTCCAAAATCTGCTTGATATCGCTGTTGCTCAACGTAACCGGTGCGGAATAGTTGATGGAATCGGCTGCTATCATCGGGATGAGTTCCTCGTGGTCGCAAGCCCTCACCGGCGACACGATCTGGTCCATGCCGCATTTTGCCATTAAGTCTTTGACCGCCTGCAAAATATCGGGCACACCACAGTATTTTGCCAATTCAGCATATTTTTCCTTGCAGACCTCTTTTTGAAATTCCAACACGGGCAGCAACATCAGCGAGATGGCCACTCCGTGGGGGAGATGGTACTTGGCGCCGATACTATGGGCAAAAGCATGCACATAGCCCGCCAGTTGCGTGTTGATGGCGTTGCCCCCGTACATGGCGGCTCGGCATAAAGCCAACCTTGCCTCGATATTCTCGGGCTCCTTCATCACGGTAGGGAGATGTTGTAAGATCAAACGGACACCTTCCATGGACATCTTCATGTCCTCTTCGTCTACCTCCACGTCGCTCACCGCTCCTTCAATGCAGTGACTGAGGGCATCCATACCACAGGCGGCGGTAACCTTTTGGGGTGCACGGATGGTGAGTTCGCTGTCGAGCACCACATGGGTCACGTTCAGCCCGATCAGCACGGTGGAGCTCTTCACGCCATGCTCATTCAAGACCACGGCGCCTACGGTGATTTCAGCCCCTGTGCCGGCGGTGGAGGGCACGGCGATGATGGGAATTGTCTTGCCTCTTACGGGCAAAAACTTCAAGAGCAGGGTTTTGATGCTGAGGTGGGGCATCTTCACCCCTGCGGCAATCATTTTGCAGGTATCCATCACCGAGCCGCCACCCAAGGCAATGATGCACTCGGCCTCGCTCTCCAAAGCCGCTTTGCGGCCGTCCTCGATGAGGGCAATGGTGGGTTCCGAGTTGATTTCGCTGAACACGCTGTAACCCACTCCGGCCTTGGTCAAAGCTTGCGCAATGGCTTGCTCATAGCCAAGCCCGCTCAGCGTTTTGTCGGTCACCAGAAGCACTTGCTTGTAGCCGCATTGTTTACATATCTCGCCAATCTGCTGGCGCGACTCGTGGCCTTCTACCACTTCGGGCTCCGGAAGCGGGATGGTGTGAATCACTTTACCGGGTAAACGGTGTATTCTCTTTCTGAAAATATAAGTGTCCATGCTTGTTTTCTTTGTTTCGCAAAGGTAAGCATTATTTATTTCTAATTCTGATTCAAAAAGATTTTATGTATATTTGCATCGAATCAAACGATAGATTACCCTAAAAACCCAAAAGAAATGAAAAAAACATTCCTAACTTTAATAGCTCTGCTTTTTATCTATAGCGCGATTGCGCAAAATGATGAAACTACCGGCGTTCGGATTCCTGAAGGATATCGAGGATTCCTCGAATTGACCAACAATTGGCATTTTGACGAGAATATGCCTGCCACCATACAGCTCTCCACCACACACGGGGTTTTCCTCAACGAACACATATATGCAGGCTTGGGTGCTGCGTTTGAGTGGAATGCTGACTATTTGTTCGTTCCCATATTCGCCAATGCCCGTTATATCTTCTTGAGCTGCTCCAGGGTCAATCCCTTTGTGAGTCTGCGCCTTGGCTCCTATATCAGGGAAAACATGGGAGCTTATGGAGATTTGGCCATTGGCGCCCGTTTCGCAACCAAAAGTGACCTTGCCTTCAGCATAATGGTGGTAGGAACGTATTACAGTAAAATCAAATACAATTACTCCGAATCCTATATTGATGCCTTCGGGTATATGCATACCGAGTATTTAGAGGGCAAAATCAATCCGTCGGGTATCGGTGTTAGAGTAGGTTTCGAATGGTAAAACAAAAACACCAAAGTCATGAAAAGAAAGAATGTTACATTGTTGCTGTTCATCGGGGTTGCTTTGCTGATGGTGAGTTGCGGCAAACCCATAGAGCCCCAACTGACCGTCTCGGCCGACACGCTGGTTTTCAAAGGAAACCAGACCCTCACTCTCAACGTGACCACCAACAATCCGGAAAGCAGAAAGTTCTACGTTTATGCACCCAATTGGATTGCCGTATCACCTGCTTCGGGGCAGATTTCGGAAGGCGAGACGGTGCAACTCACCCTTTCCTCCTATCTCAATGACCCCATGGTCGTTATGGAAGACAACCTTTACCTTACTACGGCGTTCGACGACAAGACGGTGAAGCTGTTGGGCTTGCCCGAAGACTATACAAACTATACCCTTACCAATAAGTTGTTCTATCCGATAGGCGAGGATGAGGCGATTATGCACATCCATAATCAAGGCAACACCACACTGGACTACGCAATAACGTCTTCCACGACCTTCGCCAGTCTCTCCTCTTCGTCGGGTCAGTTGTCGATGCTGGGAAATACCGACATTACCGTCACCATTGACCGTGAGAACCTGTTAACTGAGACAAATCCCGCATTGTATGTCAGCATCGATGGCAATGTGGATACGGTGCCCCTTGTTATCGAGAAAAAACTCCTTTTACCTAATGATGTGGTGGACGCTGAATATGCCAAAGCCACAGATTTGCTCGTGTTCGTGGCTGAAAATGCGACACTTAACATATTTCATCCCGACACGCAAGAAATAAGCGCTGTGGCATTGTCATATACTCCTACTTGTGTCTCCATTTCGCCAGACGGCACCAAAGCTGTGGTGGGTCATGACTCACACGTTACCTATGTCGACCTTTTGTTGGAAACGGTGCTCACTGTTAATGATGTCCCATGCGATGCCCTCGACATCGTGCTGACCAATGACGGGTGGACTTATGTTTTCCCGCGCCGTGACCAGTGGACCACAATCAAATGCCTAAACGTTACCACCCCCAATGCGATTGTCACCGCACACACGGGTTTCACAATATATGCGGGTGTCAAAGCCAAACTGCATCCTTCAGGGAAGTTTGTTTATGGTGCCCAAAACAACATATCCCCTGCGGATATCGAAAAATACAACATACAAAACGGCACGGCGCAATATCTCTACGACTCTCCTTACCATGGCCATTACTCAATGGGTGGGGATTTGTGGTTTGAAGAGAGCGGCGAACGTCTGTTCACACGTGCCGGCACGGTGTTCAAGACCAGCGAGACACAAAGCCACGATATAATTTATAACGGAACCATTACGCTTGAAGACAACTATAATAGTATCGCTTGGCTTGACCAACTTGAGCTTAAGAAAGAACTATACCTGGTTATAAAAGGCAATTCATGGTATGAAGAGTCCAATCCGCCTTATGTCTATGTTTATAACTCCGACAACCTGATTTATAAGACCAAGAGGAGACTGGAGGACTATTTTGTTGTCAACGGCGAGAATACAGAATATTTTGATGCCAGCCCATTCTTTGTGTTTGCCCACTCCAATGGCACTCAACTCTACGTCATCACCAAAGCTGTCGGCTCGGGATTACTCCATGAATGGGCCATACAGGTTATTGATTTATCGCTCGAAATGCAATGTGGGTGCCGACAAACCTGAAGGCTTTGGCGACTATTCTGCTTGGGGCAACGAATGGAGTGCCCCAACCAAGGAGCAGTGGGAAGAACTACAGGAGCACACCACCAATACTTGGACTACCCAGAACGGTGTGAACGGCTTGCTGTTCACTGCGTCCAACGGACAGAGTCTCTTCCTTCCTGCCGCCGGCTACCGTATGAGCGACAAGGTAGAATACGTTGGCAGCGACGGCAAATACTGGTCGAGTTCGGTCTATACCGACTACCCGGACCTTGTGTGGAGCTTCTACTTCGATTCGATCAATTACGGCACGGACCTCTACGAAAAGACCAGCGGTTTCACAGTACGTTTTGTGCGTTCTACGCGTTAGAACTAACCCTTGTTCCGTTATTGGCACGGGCAAGTATGTGAAAAGTTATAGGGCTGTCACATGTGGCAGCCCTATAAGCTATTAATAAAAACAAAAACTCTTTTTTATCTCAAAAAAAATTCCGACCTTTGCAGCCGCAAAAACGAGCATTATTTTATTTTTTAAAAATTTATAAATCAGTCATTTATGAGTAAAGTAAATGATATCATGAAAGAAATTGGCCAGGCTTTGGTCAGTAAAAAGTTCTGGGTTGAGCTGCTGATTATGACTTTCGGCATGTTCATGACAGGCGTTTGCGTCTATTATTTTTTGGTTCCCAGCAAACTGATTGTGGGCTCCATCTCGGGTCTTTCCATCGTGCTGACGAACATCTTCAACAGTATGGGCATCAACATCGGCTTGCCTTCGATGATTACCATCATCAATGCCATCCTGCTGGTTCTCGCCTATCTTCTTGTCGGTAAGGAGTTCGGTCTCAAGACCGTCTACTGCGCCTTGATCCTCGGTCCCATGACCAAGTTCTGCGAATGGCTCTATCCCTGGGAAAACCTGGCTACCCCGAACAGTTATTTGATCAACATGGGTGTCGATGCCAGCTCGGCCTATTCGGTCATGGGCAATCCTTGGTTCGACCTGCTCTGCTGCGTCATCATCCTGAGTGCCGCCCAAACGCTGATGTTCTCCATCAACGCTTCCACGGGTGGACTGGACATCTTGGCCAAGATCGTCAACAAGTACTTGCATTTCGACATGGGTAAGTCGGTCAGCGTGGCGGGTGCCATCATCTGCCTCACCGCTTTCGCCATCAACCCCTTCCAGATGGTGATCATCGGTTTGATTGCTACCTGGATCAACGGCATGGTGGTGAACATGTTCACGGCCAACCTCAACCAACGCAAGCGTGTCTGCATCGTTTCGAAGGACTACGACCGCATCCGGCGTTATATCATTGACGAACTGAATCGCGGTTGCACGCTTTATGAGGTCATCGGCGGTTATACCAACGAGAAGTCGATCGAACTGGAAGCCTTGCTTACCAACGATGAGTTTTCGAAATTGATGGAGTATCTTGGAAAGAACGAAATTAACGCATTTACCACCGCAGGTAATGTGAGTGAGGTGTATGGTTTGTGGGCTAAAGACCGCCACAGAGCTAGAAAACACGCTGAAAAGCGATAATTGTTGAAAAGTTTTTTTATATCAGTAAGAGTTAGTTTATTATTTTTGTAGGTTGTTAATAGAGATGTTATGAAGCGGGAAGTCAAATTCAGTCTGGTATACCGCGATATGTGGCAGTCGTCCGGAAAGTATGTGCCACGCAAGGATCAACTGGAACAGATAGCTCCTTTAATCATCGATATGGGTTGCTTCGACCGTGTGGAGACCAACGGTGGTGCCGCCGAGCAGGTGAACTTGCTTTATGGTGAAAACCCCAATCCTTCGGTCCGTGCCTTCACGTCAGCACTTCATAAAGGGGGCATTGAGTGCCACATGCTTGACCGCGCCCTTAATGCCTTGCGCATGAATCCTGTCCCTGCCGATGTGCGTCGCTTAATGTATAAGGTGAAAAAAGCACAAGGCGTTGACATCACTCGGATCTTCTGCGGCTTGAACGATGTGCGCAACATTATCCCTTCTGTCCAATGGGCCAACGAGGCAGGCATGATCTCCCAAGCAGCGATGAGCATCACTTATTCTCAGGTGCATACCGCTGAATATTATATGCATATTGCTGACCAACTCATCGAAGCTGGTGCCAAGGAAATCGCCCTTAAGGACATGGCTGGTGTGGGTCGTCCCGTCAGCTTGGGCCGTATCGTCGAACATATCAAGAAAAACCATCCTGAAATCAAGGTGCAATACCACGGCCATACCACGCCAGGCCTTTCGATGGCTTCGGTGCTCGAGGTCTGCAAGGCGGGCTGCGACTATGTCGATGTGGCCATGGAACCGCTCTCCTGGGGTACCGTACATCCCGATGTCATCAGCGTGCAAGCCATGCTGAAAGACGCCGGTTTCCTCGTGAAGGACATCGACATGAAGACCTATATGGCCGCACGCAGCATGACGCAAAGCTTCATTGATGACTTCCTCGGCTACTGGATCGATCCGCGTAACCGCTACATCAATTCGTTGCTGTTGGGGTGTGGACTCCCTGGTGGCATGATGGGCTCGCTGATGGCCGACCTCAAGCCAGTACACGCTGCCATCAACATGAACCGTGAGAAACAAGGTCTGCCCGCATTGACTGAAGACGAGATGTTGGTGGAACTCTTCCAAGAAGTACAAGACATCTGGCCGAAACTTGGCAACCCGCCCTTGGTCACCCCATTCAGCCAATATACCAAGAACATTGCCTTGATGAACTTGTTCGCGCTCAGTAAGGGTGAACCTCGTTATGAGACCTCGATCGACCCTGCTGCATGGGACATGATTCTTGGCAAGGCAGGCAAACTGCCAGGCACCCTTGCTCCCGAAATCGTGGAACTGGCTAAAAAGAAGGGCTTGGAATTCTTCACGGGTAATCCGCAGGACAACTATCCCGATGCCTTGCCGCACTTCATCGAAATGATGGAAAAGGAAGGCTGGGACCGTGGCCAGGACGATGAAGAGCTCTTCGAGTTTGCCATGCACGAGAAGCAATATCGCGAATACAAGTCGGGCGAAGCCAAGCGTCGCTTTAACCAAGAGTTGGAAGCCAAGATGAAGGCCAAGTTCGAGAAGGCGGGTGGTGAGGCCAAGATTCCGGATCTCCGAGCTCTCCGTCATCCGAACGCAGAACCCGTTATCGCTCCTGTCAGTGGCATCGTGATGTGGGAAGTGGACTTTGACGACAAGTCGATCGCTCCTGCTCCAGGCCAGGTTTATAAAGAAGGTGACCTGCTCTGTGCCATCAACAGTGAACATGGCTTGGAACCCGTTTATGCGCTCTGGTCAGGTAAAATCGTCGAGGCAACCGCCGAACAAGGTAAACGGGTCTCAAAAGGTGAAATCATTGCATTTATTGAAAAATAATCAACTTTATTGTTTAATTAAATTATTAAAAACATGAAAAAATTAGTTTTAGTTCTCGCAATCGTTTTTGCAGGTATTATGTCTGCTAACGCTCAGGTATGGATTGGCGGTGCTGCCGGTTTTGGTATCCAAGATGATCGCACCGATGTTATGGTAGCCCCTGAAATTGGTTACAACATCAATAGCCAATGGGCTATTGCTTCTGGATTGAAGTACCAGTTTACTCAGTTGGATGATCCTATTTTGGGCAAAACAACCGTCAACCGTTTCATTGTCTCTCCTTATGTCCGTTACATTGGTGGTACCATCGGCCATAAGTTCTCCTTGTTCCTGGATCTCGTTGGTGATATCGACCTGCTGAGTCCTCAAATGTGGGAAGCTGGTTTGAAACCCGGTATCGCTTGGCAAGCCACTGAAAAGTTCACCGCTGCCTTCCGTTTCGGTTTCTTGGGCTACGACCACTACTTTGAAAGAGGTAAGGGTATCTTCATGGACGGCTCTTTGGAGACTGGTTCTATCGGAATCTACTACAACTTCTAATTCTTGTTAGAAATATTACTTGAATAGTAGGGACACTTGGATGGTGTCCCTACTTTTTTTATTTTTGTCCCAAATCCCTGACCTATGAAACGTATTGTCGCCGTTTTCTTCTTGCTTGTCGCCATGGCAGTTCAAGCCCAGGTTCTTCCCACCTGGGAATCCATCAACCAACGGGGTTACCCCGAGTGGTTCTCCGATGCCAAACTAGGCATTTTTGTCCATTGGGGTGTGTATTCGGTGCCTGCCTTCGCCAGCAAAGAAGGTTATGCCGAATGGTACTACCGAGGCTTGATGACCAACGACGATCGCAAGGCGTTTCAGGAACAGGTCTATGGCAAGGACTTCCATTATGAAGATTTTGTTCCGATGTGGAAGGCTGAGCTGTGGAACCCTGATGAATGGGCGGAACTGTTTAAGAAATCGGGCGCCAAATACGTACTCTTGGTCTCGAAACACCACGACGGCTATTGCTTGTGGCCGAGCCAATATGCCCCGGGTTGGAACTCCGTGGAGACGGGTCCTCATTGCGACATCTGTGGGGAACTGACAGAAGCCGTTCGGAAAAAAGGTTTGAAGATGGGGTTTTATTATTCCCTCCCGGAGTGGAAAAGCGACATCCACCGCTGGTACATCGATCCTGATGACAGCATCGCTGAGTATGTTGACACTCACATGATTCCCCAATTGAAGGAGCTGGTCTCTCGCTACAAGCCCACAGTACTCTTCACCGATGGCGAGTGGCGCAACAGCGCGGAGCAATGGCATGCCACCGAACTCATCTCTTGGTATTACAACACGGTGGGTGATGAGGCCATCGTCAACGACCGCTGGGGCAACGGACAGCAACATGGCTTCCGTACCCCTGAGTATAGTGCCGGCATCACGCTTACCGACCGTCCCTGGGCCGAGTGTCGTGGATTGGGCCGTTCCTTCGGCCTTAATCGGAACGAGCCGCTGGAGAATTACATGACTTCCGAAGAACTGATTCGCCATTTATGCGTCCTCGTAGCAGCTGGTGGTGGCATGACACTTAATGTGGGACCCGCCGCCGATGGCAAGATTCCTTTGCTGCAACAGGAACGGCTCCTTGACCTTGGCCAATGGCTCAAAATCAATGGTGAAGCCATCTATGGAACCCGTCCATACAAGAAGTTTTATGAAATGAAACCGGTGTCAGTGGTTCACAATGACCAAAGAATTGATTTTGACTGGAAACGCAATTCCCCCGATCCCGCCATCAGCTGCGATCATTTCCAAGCGCATTGGCAAGGCGTCTTCTTCTGTCCCGAAGATACCTATACCTTCGAAATCCAGAGCGAAGATCAGGCAAGTCTTCTTGTTGACGGTAAGACCGTCATCGAGGATGCACGAAAAACAGCGACGGGCAAGTTAAAACTTGCTCAAGGGCAGCATCGCATCGAGGTCTTTTTTGAGGAAGAGGAACTGGAGGCCGCTATCACTTTATTCTGGTCATCAAAGAAGATGCCCAAACAAGTCATGGAAGATTTCCAAATAGGTCCCATGCTGCCTACCATGGGCCTGAAGGCGACTTATCGTTGTGAACAACCTTCGGTATGCTACACGCGCGGCAAAAACGCACTCTATGCCATTGCCTTGGATTACCCCGAAGACGAGTTGGTCTTGAATCTTGACCAGCCCGCCGAGAACATGAAAGTCACTTTGCTGGGTTGTGGGAAAACCCTGCCTTGGCATTACGAAGAAGGCCGCCTCGTCATCGAAACGGGCAGCCTTCGTTATGGTGATCTCCGCAGTACTGCGGCTTGGGTGTTCAAACTCAGTCTGTCTGGGCTTTGAAAAAGATGATGTTGGCAAAGTCTGACGAGCGTGCCAACAAACGTTTCACATACAGTCTTTCGTCTTTTTGAACAAACTTGAAATGAATTCGGTCACCCGAGGAGAAACACTTTAGGTTTTTCCTTCCATTCCATCCCGTTTGGTATTCAAAGTCTTTGGTTTTCATAAAGTTGAACTTTCCCTTTCCTCTAAGGATGCTCGTGTTGAAGCCATCAAAGAAATTGCGGTTGCTCCATTTCCCTGCAAACTGTTCGGGGGAGGAGAGGCCGTGCACCACGACTTTGAAGGCGATGTCGGAAATCGGACATATCTCGATGATCTTCTGTTCCAAAACGGTCTTGTCATTCGTGTTGACAGCTTCCATGTAAAGCCAATGAAAGCGATCATTTTCACGCTCCCAGATTGGGGTGAAGTGCAAGGCTATGGTAGTGGAGTCGTTAGGATACCCTATATAGTCTCCTTGGATGGTCCTATAGAATTGTTTGGCATCGTCTTCGGTATACTTGCTGGTGGTTTGCGCGAAGCATTGAAGGGTCAGGAGGCTGATGGTGAGGAACAGAACTGTTTTTTTCATGATGTTATTTTACCTATTAGAAAGAAAGGGTCAGACCGAGTGAGGGCAAAATGGGAAGTTGGTGAACGGTTTGGTCGGTGATCAAGTCCACATAAAACACGTTGGAACGATTGTAGACGTTGGTAACACCCAAGTCGGCTTCCAAGATGGTGTGTTCGCTAAAATAGAATTTGCGTTTGATGTCGATGTCGAAGCGGTGGTAGGTGGGCAAGCGGCCTTGGTTCAAGTCGGCGAAGATCACTCCCATATCACCGTTGGTGGTGGTATAGTCAAAGTAGATGCCGTCTTGGAAGGAGAGGAGCTCGTAAAAACCTTGAACTTGAGTGAAGGGGAACCCAGTTCCAAAATTCCATCGTCCGCTGAACTCCCATTCACGTTGGTCGCCTGCGGTGTAGGTCAAAATGAGGTTGACGTTATGGCGTCGGTCGAAGTGAGGCTGGTAACTGATTAAATTAACGATTCCGTTTTCGTATTTTTCATACTGTCTGTTAACGAACCCTAAGGCATAGACTCCCCAGAAGTACCAGCGGTTGGTTTCGTATTTCAGCGACAGGTCAAAACCGTAGGCATCGCCTTGTTCCACCATGAAGTCTTTCTTGATGATCTCGTTTATGAGTGCGTTCTCCTCAGTGTCTTGGTAAATCTTGCTCCGGTTAAGGTTGGTCAACTGGGTGAATTGTTTCCAATAGCCTTCGATGTTGAGGGTGAGGTCGTTGGAAAGGTCGATTTCAGTTCCGAGCACATAATGGTTGGCTTTCTGTAAACTGGAGCTGACTTTGTTCCCGTTGAATTGTTTGGGGAGGTTGTCTACGCCTGACAAAAAGCCGTAGAAAAGGTTCACTACGTCACGGTCACTGGTAGCGGCCACAAAGTCTTGTGAATAGTGTCCTGCAGCGCCTTTGATACGGAAATTGTCGCTGACATTATATTTGATAGCAAGACGAGGCTCCGGCGAAAGCTCTGTGAACGAAGCGTAGTATTGCAAACGCAAGCTGGGTTCAAAAAGGAAATTACCAAGGGTGGCTTTGTATTTGGCATAGGCACCGATTTCAGTGGAGTGGTTAGTGGCACCAATCTTATAGTGCCCATAGGTACTGTAGGTATCATACACAGTGGAGAATCCCAGAATTTCCACGCCATATTTCAAGGTGTTTTTGCCTAGGAAGTAACTGAAGTCGAATCCCATGTTGAACCCTTCGATCTTGCTGCTGCGGTCAGGGTTGTTGGTCTCTCTCATGCGGGAGGTGTAGCTTGAATAGGCGATATTACCTTCAATCATCACAGGTGCTTTGCCAGGGATGACAAGGAAATTGGTTCCTGCGCCCCAGGAGTTCCAGTTGAAGTCGGACAGGGCTTTGTAGTTGTTGACCTGGTCGTTGAACGAGAATCCAAAGAGATTCACCTTGGAGCCGTTGGGGGCGTTGATGGAGAACTTGCTGTAGATGTCGGAATAGTTGAAGGGCAGCCCCGTCTCGGAGGCATATTTGTAAAGCACCTTGCTGCTCTGTTCCAGGTAGGAGTTTTTCGCGGAGAGTACCATGGTGACGGCAGCATTGTCGTTGGTCTTGGGCTTCACGATGGGGCCCTCAAGCATGAGTTTCGCACCGAAGCAGCTGGCACCGATTTTGCCAGCCCAGCGGCGTTTGTTGCCGTCGCGGGTGCTGATGTCCATGACTGAGGAAATGCGGCCTCCATATTCTGCCCCGAAACCTCCCGTGTAGACCTCGGCGTTGCGGATGATGTCGGTGTCGAACACCGAAAACAAACCGATGGAGTGGAAGGGGTTGTAAACCACCATGCCATCCAAAAGCACCTTGTTTTGAATCGGTGAGCCACCGCGGATGTAAAGCTGTCCGCCTTGGTCGCCGGTGAAGATGACACCGGGAACCACTTGGAGGTATTGTGCCAAGTCAGCCTGTCCGCCCACGCTTGGGATCTTGGTGATGGTTTTGGGAGTCACCGTGATGACCGAGGTCTTCGTTTCGGTGCGCGCTTCGGCTTTGTCGGCCGTGATGCTCACGGTTGCCAACGTCAAACTGGTTTCTTTCAGCGTATATTTCTTGTTTATCGTCTGTCCTCCTGATAAACTGACTTGATCGGTCAAGGTGTCGAAGCCCACACAGGTGATACATAAAGTGTATTTTCCATCAGGAATACGCGTGATGTTGAAATACCCATTCTCCGTGGTGGAACAACCCAAGGTGGTTCCTTTGAGGAATACATTGGAAAACATCACTGGCTCACCGGTTGATTCTTCGTATACAAATCCCTTGATGTCGTTCTCTTGAGCGGACGTCACAGAGGTGATAAACAAAAACGACACGAATAGCAGTAGACGGCTGAAACTTATTCTTTGCATGGCTAAGGTGTTTAAACCTGCAAAGATAATAAAAAACGAGGTGATATATGAAAAATTTTTTATTTATCGTCCCAATCATCCCAATCCCAGTCCCACGAAGGGAAATGGTGATTGATGAAACGAGTGACTGGGCTGCCCTCGTAATGCCGGTCTTCCACATGGTAGAGCCAGCATCCCACGGCAAGAGCAATCAGCAGTATGGCGGTCTTGACGTATTCGTTGATCGGCAGAAGCGAAATGCCGAGAATGATCAGAAACATGGGCCATAGATGCCAAAGTGTAGCCCAATGGAATTCAAAAGTGCCCAATACGGCAAGTAGTGAGATGACACCAGTGAACAGGATTAATACACCTGCAAATAGATTTCTGCTTTTCATGACTCTTTGCTTTTAAAGGGGATAATAAGGATGAGACCTAATACGATGAGAAGGATGGGCCAAGCCGTGCGCCAGTTGATCTGAGGGATGTACCTGGCCACTAAGCAGATGGTGCCGATGCCAATCAGAGTCAATCCAGCAGCCATGCCACTGTTCTTTTTTTTCTGAGTGCCATCGATGGCAGTCCCTGGAGGTGTAGCTTCAGTGTTGGGATTGTACTTCGCCGCCGGCATCGCAATCCATAGGATGATGTAAATCAGCAGACCGGAACAGCCGAACAAGAATAATACAAAGAAGAGTATGCGCCAGAACGTGGCATCCATGTCGAAATAGTTGCCCAATCCTGAGCATACACCGCCGAGAACCTTGTTGCTAAGGTCTCGTTGAAGTCGTTTGTTGTTGCTCATTTTAATTTCGGTTTAATGATTATATAACGTATTACTTTTTGAAAAGTTACACGGTTACCGACAAATTTTATTCCAAAATAAATTAACTTTGCTCAAAAATAGAAAAGTGATGCTAAAATTAAGCCGATATATCCTGTGTTCCCTCTTGTCCTTGCTGTTTAGCATTGAATTGAAGGCGCAAGATATGGATGTGTTTCGTCAAGTGGAGGCGCAATGCCCCACCCTTCCCGAAGGTCTGCTTCAGGCTATTTCGTATACCAACACCCAATGCCATCATCTTAGGGATGCCGATTATACCCTTCCTGCCATCGACCCTGCCGCCATGCCTCGTGCCTACGGATTGATGGGACTGGTGAAAGAGGGCAAAGGCTGCTTTAGGGAAAACCTTAAAACAGTGGCCGAACTCTCGGGCTACACTGAGCAGGAGATTCTTGAAGATTCTGTCATTAATGTATTGGCCTATGCTAAGGCTTGTGAGAAATTGGCAGGGCGTAAGGGAATCACCTCAAAGGCTCCAGAGGATTGGAGGCCCGTCATCGAAGCCTTGTCGGAACTCCCGATAGGGGAGAAAACAGAGGCACTGCCAATGAAGATGATGCTTTATTCAGTGTATGACCATTTGGGTTCCGATCTTAAGGCCCTTTTTGGGGATGACTACGGTGTGCTTTCGGGTTCGGAAGTGTCGCTCACTAAGGAAACAGACTATCCCCAAGCGATCTGGGTGCCTGCTCCGGAATGCAACTACGAGGAGCGAACCAAACCGGTGAGTGCCGTGGTAATCCACTATACAGAGGGTTCTTATGCAGGTTGCATCAGTTGGTTCCAAAATTGCGATGCCAGCGTTTCGGCTCATTATGTGATTCGCTCTTACGATGGACAAGTGACGCAGATGGTGCGAGAGAAAGACAAGGCCTGGCATGCCCGTAGCGCTAACGGCTATACCATAGGTGTGGAACATGAGGCCTATGGGGATATTGTCAGTTATTTCACGGAAGCGATGTATGCCTCTTCGGCCGACCTAATGCGTGACATCTGCTCGCGTTATGAGGCCATCAACGGTTACCGCACCTTTTGTGCAGATACCCTCGACGATGGAACGGCTCTTGACTCGGGACTGCATAGCTTGGGAGGCGAAGGGGCATGCATCCAAATACGGGGACACCAACACTATCCTGACCAATCACATACCGACCCGGGACCGTATTGGAATTGGAATTACTATTACAAACTCATCAACGAAAGGACTCCAATAGAATACCTTGGAGGGCCTGGCGTGAACGAAGGGGAGCTTGACCATGCTCCGTATGTCAATGATGAACGTAAGATATGGGTGATTCGAGGTGACGAAAATGCCCGAATCACGATAAACTTCACGACATTCGACCTTGAAAAAGACTATGACTTCCTTTGGATTTATGATGGGGATAATGTCTTCGCTCCTCTGTTAGGTCGATGGAACACCCTAAGTCCAGGCTCGGTGACTTCCTCAGGGAATTCGATTTGTGTGGAGTTCCGTTCCGATTGTGCCACTACGGCAGGGGGCTGGACCGCCCATTGGTCCATGGAACATTGGGCATCCATTGATACCGTGCAGGTCAGCCCACCGGAACGTTGTGAGATTTATCCCAATCCCGTTAAGGATGTGCTTCATGCCGATTTTCATGAGAAAGGGTTTTATGATGTGAGTATATACAACGTGACAGGGACGTTGCTTTACCAAGAAAGGGTGCTCGACGCCGCCGTCATCGATGTCAGTAGCTTGAGTCAAGGCGTCTATTTTGTTCGTTGTAAAAGAGTTAAGGACGGAAAAGAGACCTTGGGGCGTTTTATTCGTTAAAAAAGTATTTTGTGACGTTTTTTTGCTTATCTTTGTGCGTTAACAACATAACGCAAAAGAAAAAGCATGGAGAAAATCTTATTACTCGGAGATGAAGCCATTGCACAAGGCTTCATTGATGCAGGAGGCAGTGCCATCAACAGTTATCCCGGCACGCCCTCAACCCAGATTACTGAATATGTGATAAAGTCAAAACAAGCCAGAGAGCTTGGCATTCGCGCCAATTGGTGCGCCAACGAGAAGACGGCCCTTGAGGCTTCTATCGGTGTGGCATACGCTGGCAAACGAGCCATGACCTGCATGAAACACGTGGGTCTGAACGTCTGCGGAGACCCCTTTATGAATGCAGCCATCATTGGCACGAAGGGTGTTCTGGTAGTGGTGGCCGACGACCCCAGCATGTTCTCGTCACAAGATGAACAGGACAGCCGTTTCTATGGCCATTGGGCTATGATTCCTATGCTGGAACCTTCTAACCAACAAGAGGCTTATGATATGGTGCACTTTGGCTTTGAGCTGAGCGAAAAACTCGGAACCCCAGTGCTTTACCGTATCCCTACTCGTTTGGCTCACAGCCGCGCTGGCGTGGTGCGTAAACCCGTCCGCAAGCAAAACGAGCTTACCGAACCCGCTGATGCCAAATCCTTCGTGCTGTTGCCAGCAAATGCAAAACGTCTTTACCGAGACTTAATCGATAAACAACCTGCCTTCACCAAGGCTTCGGAAGAATCGGGCTACAACAAGTATATGGATGGGGAGAACAAGAAACTCGGCATCATCACCACGGGTATCGCCTACAACTATCTGATGGAGAACTTCCCCGGAGGCAAATGTCCTTATCCAGTGGTTAAGATCACCCAATATCCGCTGCCTTACAACATGATTAACAAGTTGTATGACGAAGTGGATGAGATCTTGGTTCTTGAAGACGGTCAACCTTATGTGGAAGAACAAATCAAGGGCTTCTTGGGCAAAGGCAAGAAAGTGATGGGTCGTTTGGACGAGACCATCCGTCGCGATGGTGAGCTGAACGCCGAAAAGGTGGCCAAGGCTCTCGGAATGAACGCCGATACCGGTCTTGCCGTTCCGGAAGTGGTCACCAACCGTCCTCCAGCGTTGTGCCAAGGCTGTCCTCACGTTGACAGCTACAACGCACTTAATGCAGTGATGGCCAACCATAAAGGCGGCAAGGTGTTTGGCGATATTGGCTGCTACACTTTGGGCTTCAACATGGGTGCCATCCAAACCACTGTGTGTATGGGTGCCTCCATCACCATGGCCAAGGGTGCCAGTGAGGTGGGAATCTTCCCAGCTGTGGCCGTTATTGGCGATGGTACCTTCGGACATAGTGGTATGACAGGGCTGCTCGACTGTGTGAATGAGAAAGCCAACGTGGTGGTGATGATTCTCGACAATGACATCACGGCCATGACGGGCGGACAGCCTTCTTCGGCCAACAATAAGATCCGCCAAATCTGCGAAGGTCTTGGAGTCGCCCCAGAGCATATCCGCGACATCATCCCGCTGCCGAAGAACCATGAGGAAAATGTGAAGATCATCGAGGAAGAGGTCAACTACAACGGTGTTTCGGTCATCATCCCACATCGTACTTGCCTCGTCGAATTGAAGAAGCATCTGAAGAAATAATCTTTAAAAATTTTAAATCTCGAAATCATGAAAAAAGATATAGTATTATGCGGCGTGGGTGGTGACGGTATCGTGTCGGTAGCCAAAATCATCTCCGATGCTGCCTTGAATATGGGCCTCAACCTCAAACAATCTGAAATCCACGGCATGTCACAACGTGGCGGCTCGGTGTTCTCGCATCTACGCCTTTCCAGCGATGAGATTTTCGCCGATGTCATCCCAGAAGGTCATGCCGATATCATCTTGTCGAGCGAACCGATGGAAGCCCTTCGTTACCTGCCTTGGCTGGCCAAGGATGGATGGATTATTACCAACAATGAGCCTTTCGTCAATATCAAGAACTATCCGGATTTGGAAAAGGTGAATGCTGAATTGGGTAAAATCAAAAACTTGGTGAGCTTCAACGCATCGGAGATTGCCAAGGCCATCAAAGCCCGTTCCAACATGGTGTTATTGGGCGCTACGGTGCCTTATCTGGGCATCGAATTAGCCAAGGTTGAAGAAGCCATTAATCACATCTTTGGCAGTAAAGGAGCTGATGTTGTCGAAGTGAATATGAAGGCACTTCATGCTGGTTACGAACAGGCAACGAAATGAGCGGTAGAAAAGTGAAATGGAATAGGGTGCTGCTTTTTGTGGTGGCACCCCTTTTGCTTTTGGCACTATTTATCGTCTACTGTAGCCGCTCCCGTGATCATCGTGACGAGCCGGGTTTCACACCGGATATGATTGACACGGTCACGGTGGCTGAACCGACCTATCTTTATGGCATCTGCATCGATTCGATGTACGTCGAGGAAGGCCAGATTAAGGCGGGACAATATTTGTCGACGTTGTTCGCCGACAAAGGCATCTCTCCCCAAGTCACCGATTACATTGCCCGTAACCATAGGGACGTGTTCGATGTGGGCAAGATTCGTGCCGGCAACCGCTATTATTTTCTAATGACCAACGACACGTTGGAGACTCCTTTGTTTTGGATCTATGAGATGGACCGCCGCAATTATGCTTTGTTCAGCCTCACCGACTCGCTCACGGCATGGCGCTATCAGAAAGACCTTGAAATACAATTGGCCCGTACCTCGGGCGTGATTACTTCATCGTTGTGGAAAGCGGTCATCGACAACGGAGGTGATGCCAACTTGGCTGTGCATCTTTCGGATGCGTATGCCTGGTCCATCGACTTCTTTGGAATTCAAGAAGGCGACTATTTTGATGTGATTTACGACCGTCAATATATCGACGGTGAGCCTGTCGGAATGGGCGAGGTGATTTATTGTGATTTCGTGCATTGTGGCGACACCCTGAGGGCCATCGCCTACGAACAGGATAGCATGTTTGGCTTTTACAACGAGAAAGGGGAGAATCTTCGTAAAGCCTTCCTCAAGGCTCCGCTCAACTATCGTCGAATCAGTTCCACGTTTTCCAATAGCCGTTATCACCCTGTGCTGAAAATCTACAGACCTCACCATGGTGTGGATTATGCTGCTCCTGCAGGGACACCTGTGAGTAGTATTGGCGATGGTGTGGTCATCAAAAAGGCGTATCAAGCCGGTGGTGCAGGTTATTACCTTAAAATCAAGCATAACGCTACTTATACGACCAGTTATATGCACTTGCAAGGCTACGCCAAAGGCATCGCGGAGGGCGTCAGAGTGAAGCAGGGACAGGTCATCGGCTATGTGGGTAGTACAGGTATCGCCACTGGACCGCACCTCGACTTCCGGGTTTTCAAGGATGGAACAGCCATCGACCCGCTTAAGATGGACTCTCCTCCAGCGGATCCTATCAAGAAAGAAGAAATGGAACAGTTTACGAAAGTGGCTCGCTATTGGATGGAAGCGATGCGGCATCCTGGAGTACCTGAACCGTATCAGGAGCCGGAGCCTCCAACTCAGGATTCTCTTTCAATGGATTCTCTTGCGGTGAATTCTCTTGTTTGAGTTTCCCTTTTTTGCTTCGTTTTTTCATTCTCACTGGTGCGATAATGAGCACCAACAGCACCTCCCATGCGTATTTCACCCACGGATGGATGCCTGTGGTAAGAAGCTGAAATCCGATGAGGAGAAGGGATGCACCGACAAAGATGGCCTTCCCGTTGATTTTTTTTCGGAAAATCTGAATCAAGCTGAAGAACAAAAAACCGGTGAGCAGGAGTTCTATCAGGAGATAGACGAAGTCCTTGGAACGGTTTTCAAGGACTTCGCCATTTCCTAAATAGTACGAGTCGATGGAATAGCGGTACATGACCAACATAAACACCTCATACAGGAAAAACAAACCGTAGTACGTGATGGCAGAAGCGGCCGCCAACTTCATCGCTAGGGTAAGCTCAGGCTTCAGGTCGAAAATCTTGCTCTCTTTTTGTCGGGTCATTCTCGATTCGTTTGAAGTAGAGGTGATAAAGCAAAATAAACATCACGGTCATCAGAAACTCGTTGAAAAACCCAGTACTTCCAAGGGTGGAGTAAACGTAGATGACCGAAACAATCAACAGAAGCATCTGTGAGATGCTATATACGTGGAATCCAACGCGTTGCAGCTTGAACATCTTGATAACACCAACAAGAGAGCCAATGTACAGCAAGGCGGTGAAAAGGTAGTAGATGGGGTTGATGGTTAGGCGTGTCTCTAGGATCTGCCAAAAGGCTTCCAACTCATCGCCGTCCATCTGCATGAGGGTCAAAAAGGGTGCCATGGACTCTTCCAATTCTCCATTGGCCAGCATCTGACTCATCACGGGAGTGGTGATCCACATGCCCAACGAGCTGAAAATCTGGAGAATGGCATTGACGAGCGACAACACCAAAAGGATGGTCATGCCTACAGGACGGCGGACGGGTTGTTCATTCATAGTTCTTATTTGTTTTTCAAATCGTCAAAAGCCAGGGGATAATTTTTCACAAATTCCACAGACTTGGCAATCTCGGTATACATCACTTTGTCGACGCGTACAAACTCTACCACTTTGCGGTATTCGGCCACGAAGTTCTCAATGGTCTTGGAAGATTTCAGCGGACGGCGGAATTCGAGAGCTTGAGCTGCGTTGAGCAGTTCGATGGCCAGCACACGTTCCAGGTTTTCAGCTACACGTAAGGCCTTGGTGGCAGCATTGGCACCCATGCTCACATGGTCTTCTTGCCCTTGCGACGACTCGATGCTGTCAACCGAAGCGGGGGTGCAGAGTTGTTTGCTTTGGCTGACAATGCTGGCGGCAGCATACTGGGGAATCATGAAACCGCTGTTAAGTCCAGGCTCGGCGACGAGGAAAGAAGGCAAGCCGCGCTTGCCGCTGATAAGCTGATAGATGCGGCGCTCACTGATATTGCCCAACTCGGCCATGGCGATGGCTAGAAAGTCCAAGGTAATGGCCAAAGGCTGACCATGGAAGTTGCCGGCGGAGATTACGAGATCTTCATCGGGGAAGATGGTGGGGTTGTCGGTGACCGCATTGATTTCTTCGCTGAATACGGAAGCAACATAGTCGATGGCATCTTTGGAGGCACCGTGCACCTGAGGCATGCAGCGGAAGGAATACGGGTCTTGGACATGTTTCTTCTCTCTCTTGATGAGTTGGCTGCCTTTCAAGAAGTTGCGTACACGTTTGGCGGTGACAATTTGTCCGTTGTGGTGACGAATCTGATGCACTTGGTCGAAAAATGGCTCGATTCGTCCGTCGAAAGCCTCCAAAGAAACGCATCCGATGAGGTCGGCGAGATAACTCAGGCGGAAGGCTTTTAGGAGCACGTAGGTGCCGTAGCTGCTCATGAATTGCGTCCCGTTGAGCAAGGCCAAACCTTCTTTCGATTGAAGCGTGATGGGCTTCCAACCAAATTTCTTTAACACTTTTTGGGCAGGGACGATTTTGCCTTCGTAATGGACTTCGCCCAAACCAAGCAAGGGTAACATCAAGTTAGCCAATGGAGCCAGGTCACCAGACGCACCGAGTGAACCCTGATTGTAAACCACGGGCAACACGTCGTTGTTAAAGAAATCAATCAAACGCTGGACGGTGATGACTTGGACACCCGAGTTGCCGTAACTGAGGCTCTGTACCTTAAGAAGGAGCATCAAACGGATGATCTCTTCGGGAACCATCTCGCCGGTGCCGCAAGCGTGCGACATGACGAGGTTCTTCTGTAAAGTGCTGAGGTCTTCTCTCGAAATGCTGTGGTCGCACAAAGAACCGAAACCCGTGGTCACGCCATAGATGGGCTTTTCGGGGTTCTCCATCTTCTTGTCGAGATAGTCGCGGCAATGCTGGATGCGTTGGATGGCGTCATCACTCAAAGCGAGCTGGTAACCTTGGGTAAGGATTTCATTTACCTGTTTGAATGTTAATTCTTTTGATGAAATGTAATGCGTTTTCATTCTATGTTATTTTAGTATTGTTTCAACGAGTTTGTTGGCTTCCACGGTTTCTTGACGTCCTTCTTTCATCCATTTTACGGTGAATTTCTGTTCGGCGACTTCGGTTTCGCCGGCAATGACGACCATGGGAATGCCTCGCTGGTCAGCGTATTTCATTTGTTTCTGAATCTTGGCGGCGTCGGGATAGATCTCTGCGTTGATGCCGTGCTTGCGCACTTGATTCAAGTATTTTAGACAGTATTTTTCTTCGTTTTTACCAAAGTTGAGGAAAATTACTTGTGTGCTCTCCGACATGGTTTCTGGGAAGAGCTTAAGGCCTTCCAACACATCGTAGATGCGGTCGGCACCAAAGCTGATGCCCACTCCGGAGACGTTTGGCAGACCGAAAATGCCGGTGAGGTTGTCGTAACGGCCACCCCCCGAGATGCTGCCCATGGGGAAGTCTTTGGCTTTCACCTCGAAGATGGCACCCGTGTAATAGTTCAGTCCTCGGGCCAAGGTGAGGTCGAGCTCGGTTTCAATATCCAATTCCATAGAGTCGATGTAATCGAACAAGGTGGTCAACTCCTCAATGCCTTTTTGTCCGACTTCATTGTCGAGCAAAAGCCTCAATTGGGCGAGCTTCTCTCGGGTGTCGCCCTTCATGAAAAGGATGGGTTGGAGCTTCTCAATGGCTTCGGGTTCCAGTCCCTTACCAGCCAATTCAGCGTTGACGGCTTCGATGCCGATTTTGTCGAGTTTGTCAATGGCTACGGTAATGTCGACCAAGGCATCAGATTTGCCAATATATTCGGCGATACCTGCCAGAACTTTTCGGTTGTTGATTTTAAGAATTACCTTGATTTTCAAATCGTTGAAAACGTCATTGACGATACTGACTAGCTCGGCTTCGTTCAAAAGGGAATTGCTGCCAATCATGTCGACGTCGCATTGGTAAAACTCGCGGTAGCGGCCTTTTTGGGGACGGTCGGCACGCCAAACCGGCTGAATCTGGTAGCGTTTGAAAGGAAAAGCGATTTGGTCGCGGTACATCGTCACAAAGCGCGCAAAGGGCACAGTGAGGTCGTAGCGAAGTCCCTTCTCTGTGATTTTTCCTGCTAGTTTCAGAGACTCCAACGGCTCGCCGTTTTGTTCCACGCCTGACATGAAATCGCCTGAGTTCAAGATGCGGAACAGGAGTTTGTCGCCTTCTTCACCGTATTTGCCGAGCAGAGTGCTCAAATTCTCCATCGAAGGGGTCTCAATGGGAAGAAAACCATAACGTTTGAAGACGGACTTAATCGTGTCAAAGATATAGTTTCGGCGTACCATGACTTCGGGAAGGAAGTCGCGGGTGCCTTTGGGAATCGAAGGTTTTTGTGCCATGATAAAAAATTATTTCAGTTCAAAAGTCTCACCAGGTTCTGGAATGATGATGTTTTCCCAGCCTTCTTTGCGGAGTATTCGTTTGTAATTGTCTAAGGCTTCAGGGTCACCATGGACGAGGAATGTCTTTTTGATTTTGGATGGGTCTTGACATTTCAGGTAGTTGGCCAGCTCGAGATAGTCCCCATGGCCGCTGAAAGCATCGATAGAATGGATGTCGGCGGCTACCGTGTATTCGTTACCAAAGATGCTTACCGTTTGAGGCTTGGGATCGGCAAGCAGTTTGGCTCCTAAGGTCTCGGGGGAACAATAACCGATGGCCAGCACAGTATTTCTTGGGTTGGCGATGCTGTTGGCAAGATGGTGTTTCACCCGACCTGCTTCCATCATGCCCGATGCCGAGATGATGATGCAAGGCTCCGTGCGGGCGTTTAGGGCTTTCGACTCGTTTACGTCGCGGATGAAGGACAGACTGTTGAAACCAAAGGGGTCGGGATCGTATTCAATGACGTTGTGCACTTCATCGTTGAATAGATTGACGTGCATGCGGAAGATTTCGGTGGCATTTACCGCCAGAGGACTGTCGACAAATACAGGAATCTTTTCGGGGAGTTTGCCTTCGTTGTAGAAGTTGTTTAGCAGGTATACGATCTCCTGGGTGCGGCTTACCGCAAACGAAGGAATGATTAATTTGCCACGTTTTTCTACACAAGTATCGTAAATTATATCTAATAATTCTTGCTCGGCATTGGTCCTGTCGCTATGTAAGCGATTTCCGTAAGTGGCTTCGGTGATCAGATAATCGCAATGCGGGAAAGGTTCGGGCGAACGTAGCAAATAATTGGATTCACGCCCAATATCGCCCGTATAGGCGATACGGATCATCTTGCCACCTTCGTCGATTTCAATAGTGGCACAACCACTACCCAGCAAGTGTCCTGTGTTGTTGAATTTTACTTTGATGTTGCCATCAAGATACAAATAGTGGTTGTATCCTATACTGATGAAGAGGCTCATGCAATCACGGGCGTCTTTCTCGGTATAGATGGGGTCTAAAGCGGGAAGCCCTTGCTTGCGGCGTTTTTTATTGAACCACTCCATGTCGTTCTCTTGGATAAAACCGCAATCAGGCAACATGATATTACACAAATCACGTGTGGCATCGGTACAAACCACCTGCCCGCGGAATCCTTTTTTGTAGAAGTAAGGAATCAAGCCGCAATGGTCAATATGGGCATGGGTGAGGATGATATAGTCGACATCTTTGGGGTCGATCATGGTATTGCGGTTGGCGGCATCGGTTTCCAACCCTTTGCCTTGGAACATCCCGCAGTCCAAAAGGATGTTTTTCCCATGGTCGGTGGTGATGAGGTGTTTGCTGCCGGTTACTTCCTTGGCAGCACCGATGAATTTGATTTTCATGTGCTTTTCAATTATTCAACGATAATTTTTTGGGTGGACAGGTTTTTGTCCGTTTGAATCATGATAAAGTAAAGGCCTTTACCGTAGGGGGTAAGGTCGAGTGTGGTTTCTGCTGCATCGATATCGGATTGGTACAAGGTCTGACCCAGGCTGTTGACAAGGGTGATCCGCTCCAATCCCTCGGCTTTCACGATAACTCTGCCCGTGGTGGGGTTGGGGTAGAGCTCGGGCTTGAGAGTGGATTCGCCCACGGAAGTCACCGTGCAGCTTACGGATTCAGACTTCACTTCACAATCCGTGTATTTGTAGACAGCACTGACAAAATAGGAGTACCATCCGAGGGTGGTTGCTTCGATATCGTCGAAAGTATAATCGTACACGTAGTCTTCGTTAGCAATCTCGCCAATCACTTCAGGGACATCATTACCAATGCTCCTATAAACTAGGAATTGATTGATGTCATAATCGACAGCGCGGTTTTTCGTCCACGAAATGCGGTTGAAGTAATCTCCACCATTCCATACGTATTCGGCTTGGACATTTTCTGGGGCGACGCAGAAGAAGATGCCAGTGATTTCTGGTTGGCTTATAAAGCCTTGATAGACACTTCTGACTTGGTAGGTAACTGAGCCAGCACCTTGGTATTGGTCGGTGATTGCTAGTCGAGAGACGTCTTCGGCAATGAGTTCGTCTTCTCTGTAGACATTGTAGCCGTCAGCGAAGGGGGCAGCCGACCAACTGATGCGAACCTCGTTGTCGGAGACAAAGTCGGCATGTACCTCAGAGGGTGGGGTCACCACAATCACGATGACCCTTCCGGAACTGCTTGTTCCTTCACTATCGGTGACAGTGCAAGTGTAGGTGGTAGTTTCGGTCGGAGAGGCGGTAGTGGTTTGCGCTGTTGGATTATCGACAGCTTCGGCGGGTGTCCAGCTATAGGTGTATTCTCCATTGCCGCCTGTGGGAGTGGCTGTCAGGCTGATGCCCGTCCATCCACCAGGAATGGGATTGGGTACGTAGATAGGATCGGAGGCAGTCACGGTAACACTCATAGTGTTGCCAGTCTCGATGCTGATAGTAGAGCTATAAGTGGCCTTGTTGTAACCGAACACGGTAAGGGTAGCTTCGCCTTCTTGAACCGGTGTGCTGAGCTCAATCGTGGCCACACCACCTTCAATGGTAGCGGATCCCATGATTTCACCGTTTTGGGTCAGTGTGGCCAAGGCTCCTTCTCCATTGGGGGCAAAAACGCTGAAGTTGGTTTCGTCGGCATTCATGGTGGGGTCGTGACTCACATTCATGTCAACAGGAGTAGCGTTACGCAAGGTCAAGGTTGGGTCACCAAAGAGAATCCACGTGTTGTAGGTGCCTTTTACGGCATTTTGTGTGGCGCCTTGGTCCAAGACTTTCATGTTGCCGTTGATCGAGACTCCGCCCATCGTGTGCTTGATGTTGTTGGCCTGTAATTCGGTTAAGATGTCGTTCATTTCATCCTGGCCATATTGTGGAGGGGTCCAGGGTTGTGAGATATAGGAGAACATACCGCCGATGGCACCTGTAGGGTTGCCGGTGGTGTTGTTGGTGGCACGCATCCAAGCCTCGGCAAAACAACCGCTTCCGCCGTAGTCGTATTTACCGTTCAAGCAAGCGACTGAAATGACATAGGGGAGTTTATAGTCGTTGATCAAGGCGTTGACGTGGGAGTTGCTGTAGCTGAACACCCCCCAGCTGGTCTCAGATCCGTGGTTGCAGTAGTTGATGATGCTTACACCATTGTTGATGTGCTGGCTAACATCGTTGGCGTTGGATGCGGTGGTGCCGCTGACTCCTTGGTAATCGCGGTATACTTCGGTGTAGTTGTAACCCAGAAGGTCGTTTCTAATGTTGTCGATATGTTGATAGTCGGACTCTCCGAAGTGTCCGCTGCCGGCACCTTCGTTCTTGCTGACGCCTTGGCCAACGGAAAGCCAAGTGGCATTGCTGTCCAGGTCTCTTTCGTAATTCAGCACTTTGTTGACGTGGTTGATGACCTGAGCTTCAGTATCGCAGCAGAAACGCCCTACAATCAATTCATTGTAATAGTCGTTGCCTGCGGTCTGACCGTATTGTACGTCGCCATATCCGGAATAGCCGTAATATCCCGAACCTGCAGAGATGTAAACCCCAGGTATTTGAGCCACGTCGCCAACGAGAAGGATGTCGGTTAACTGTGGGTGTGCAGCGTAGTAGTTTTCAATGTAGGATTTGATAGCTGTGGCGTTGTTGCCTGTCTCGCTAGTTCCAACCATGGTAGTTGGGCGTCCAATTTGTTTCTTCCAGGCTACGAAAGGCTCCATCGCGTTCATGAAAGCGTCGTGGCAAATGATGAGCAATTCGCCATTTTCCTCGATGGGGGTATATTTGGACATCGACTCCTTATAATTAATATAGCGGTGCTCATACATGGTTTTGAACTCGGGGTCCAACACAAACGATTTCGAGCGATTCTCGATGATGTTCCGATCATCTTTGCCTACATTGGCCATATTTAGGACAAGATGGGTGTAAACCCGGAGCGTTTTGGTTACGGGATTATAGGTGTATGGGTTGACTACGAGATTCTGTCCCCTCACGTCGCGATGGATATAAGGTTCGTCAAGACGGGCCAACGGGTTAGGGAAAAAGGCGTTGTGCTGATAGGTCTCGCTGTAGGTATACGGCACATCTTCAGGGTTGACGGAACGAGGAAAGTCGCCTTTCGAAGGAGCAATAATGATGTTCTCATAGTCTTCGTATGTGGCCTCCACGATTTCCACCTGCATCAACGCTTGGTCGCCTACGATGGTGGGAATGACGAGCATCGGAAGGTCGGGTTCACCCACATCAGCGCGGTTCATGGCCTTGGGAGCTTTCACTATAGAGGCATCCCCTTGAGGTGTCGATACGGCATATAATTGAAAATCAGGAGCCTGAATAGAAATGGTAAGATTCGATTCAGTAGCGGTAATGAGTTTATACTGTTGACCGAAGGAGAGGAAGGGCAAAAGCATTACCAATGCTAGGAGTCGTGTTTTCATGAGTTTATAGTATTATGTTACAAACTGCAAAGATAATAAAAAAATGTAGAGACGCAAAATTTTGCGTCTCTACAAGGTGGTTTGTCAGAAAAAGGATCTTGGTTATTTCACCACGACTTTTTCGATCATGACCTTGGCGCCTGTGGTAAGATGCAGGAAGTAGATGCCTTTGGTCATGTTGCTGCAGTCGATCTGCTGGGTGCCACTTGCGGAGCCATTGGCTACCACTTGACCCATGCCGTTGTAAAGCACATAGCTGTACTCGGTGTTGTCACCTTTGAGGTACAGGGTGTTCTTTACAGGGTTAGGATAGATACGGACACCACATCCGTTTTCTTCAACGGCCCAGATTTCGCCGACTTCGAAGCAAACAGGTTCAGCGTCGCCAGCCAAATACTGGGCAATGACGCAATACTCGGTGCTTTCGATGGGGTTTTCATCGACAAAGTAAGGCGAATTGGTTTGGCCGATGATTTCTTGATTCCTCAGGACAAGGTAGCTGATGGCATCGTCAGAGCCTCTCCAAGTCAACACAAGTGAGGTGTTAATGGTGTCCATCGTGTATTCCAGATGGGTGATTGGTTCTACGGTGCCGATGACGGGATCGCCAGCACAGTTTACATCAAACTCGAAATGATAGCCTGAGTTCAGATTCTCCGCAGAAGTGATTTGTTCTCCTTCCTCATAGTTGACAGAGAAGGAACACTCGTAAGAGTAGCTGCCTGTAATCCAACTTAAAGTCACATGAGTGCCAATGCCGATCTCGAGGGTCTGGGTAAAGGTTAGACCATTGCTAATGGTGAGGTTTTGCGTTGTGCCATCACTCATAGCCACCACCAATTGGTTGCCGTTCCAGCCGTCTCCGTAAGAGTCGAAGAGATTGAACACCACGTTGCAGGAATTCTTGAGGCTGCCGTTACCATTGACAGTGATGTCGTTATCAGCGACCAGGGTAAAGTTGAGGTCGAGTACCTCGTTGGAGGGGCAAGAGGCATCAATGGTCACATTGAACAAAGCGGTGCCGTTGCCTTCAGCATCGATGGTGCCGATGGTGGCGCTTTCATTGGCAAACGTGAGGTAGGGGCTTGTCGATGAGATGGTCACTACGGCATTGGTAGCCATGTAATGGCCGACGTTTCTGAAGGTGACAGACACATTTTGCGATTCGCCAGGGGTGTAGCCTCCCATGCACTGGAAGTTGTCAAACTCAACGATGGGAGCACCCACAGTGATTTTAGCTTTACCCGTCCAGGTCTCCGATCCACAGGTCATGGTGACGTCAATTTGGATCTTGGTGCCGTCAGCAACACCTGTTGCCACGGTGAAGGCAAACTCGTCAGTCAGTGTGATGGTCTCATCAGCTCCAAGGACATCAAAGGAGGCTTCGTTGTCGGAGAAGGTGATGTTAGGATCTTCGCAAGAAAGCACAATTGAGGTGGTTCCTGGAGTGGGATCGACACCAACATTCTTGAAGGTCATGCTCATGTGTTGTTCTTCATTGACTGGCACGTTACCAGGAGTGAAAGCATCAATGGAGACGTAAGCACCTTCCGCGGGAAGGACATTCACAGGAAGAATCTCTGTAACTTTGTTGTACCCTATCACGGTGAGGGTGAGTTCCCCTACGTTGTTCAAAGCAGGGAATTCCAGTGTGGCAGAGCCGTCGATGATTCTGCCAATGGCAATCACCTCTTCTCCGTCGGACAAGGTGGCGATACCGTAATCGGCATCAGCGTTGACTTCAAGGCTAGTCATGCCAATCATCAAGACTGAAGGATTGGTGTTGACACCCATCTCGGTGGGAATGGCGGTGCGTACCATCAAGCTCGGGTCGCCGAAGAGCAACCAGGTCTTGTAGGTCTGATAGCTGTCGCTAGGCTCAGCGTCAAGGATGTACATGCTGCCGTTCAAGGATGCACCACCCAGCGTATGGTTGAACTGGTCGGCACTGTGCCATTCGGTAAGAATGTCAACCATTTCATCCTGTCCGTACATCGGGGGTTGCCAAGGTTGTGAAATCCAGGAGAACATGCCACCTACAGCACCGGTAGGTGCACCCGTCGAGTTGTTGGTGGCACGCAGCCATGACTCGCCAAAGCAGGTGCCCGTGTCAAATTGTCCGTTCAGGCAGGCTACCGACCAGACGAAAGGCAACATGCCATCGTTGGTCAAAGCGGCGACATCGCTGGTGCTATAACCGGCAACGCCCCAACTAGTAACCGAACCGTGGTTGCAGTAGTTGATAATGCTTACGCCTTGGTTGACAGCAGCGCTAATAGTGGAAACACTTGCTGTAGCGCCTCCGTGGAGTTCAGTAACTTCTCCGTAGGTATAGTGCATGAGGGTGTCGCGGATCAAGTCGATGTGTTGATAATCGTATTCTCCGTAGTGACCAGGACCGTCATTCATGTGTCCGATACCTAATCCCTTGTTGCCCCAAGTGGCTTCGGTCGTTATATCACGTTCGTAGTAGATGATTTTGTTGACTTGAACGTCGGCATCGGTTGAGTTCGAAACAGAAAGACGGCCAATCAAGGCATCCATATATTCATCGTTACCTTCAAGTTTTACGAGATAGTTGTCGGAAGTGATGGTGCCTCCAGGACCGCTACCGAGATTTTTAGGAGTGATGTCGCTGTACTCACCTACGAGAAGAACGAATTCAAGGTTACGGGTGGGGTCGTTGTAAATGTTGCTGATGTAATTCTTTATGGCGTCTGCGTTGTTTCCGCCAGCATTGCTAAGGCTAACCAGAGTGGTGGGGCGGCCTGATTGGTTCTTCCAATCTACCAAAGGTTGAAGGTTGCTCATGTAAGGATCGGCGCAGATGATCAGCAGTTCACCGAAGTCTTCATCAAAATTGTATTTGCTTTCGGTGGCACCGAAGTTGATGAAACGGCGACCATATTGTGACTTTTGTTCCGGATCCACCTTGATGGTGTTGCTTCTGCGTGTGATTTTCTGGTTTTCGCCATTGTCGCTTACCTTGGTCATTTCGAGGGTCAAGCTTTCATACACACGGAGGGTTTTCGTCACAGGGTTGTAGGCGAAGGGACGAACCATGATGTTCTGTCCGCGGAAGTCTCTCAAGATATAAGGTTTCTCGAGGTAGGCGGGTGAGGCAGGCCAGAAAGCATCCTGTTGATACATTTCGCCATAGGTATAAGGCACGTCGGCGGGATTGACCTGGCGGCTGATATTGCCTTTCGATGGGGCAATGCTCATGTCGGCATAGTCGGTATACTGAGCGTCAATTACGTTGACGGTCATCTCGGCACGGTCGCCAATGATGGCGGGAATGGGGAAGGTTGGGAGTTCAGGGGCTCCAGCTTCAAGCATGGCAGCCATCTTGGGCACATTCACGATGAACTGTTCACCTTGTGGGGTGGAGACTCTCGTGGTGCTGAACCCATTGAGTTGGAAATTGACCACGATGCTTTCCTCAGTGCTGGAAATCAGCTTGGTTTGAGGTGCTTTTTGCGCAAATCCACTTCCGACCAACAGGAGGGCCAAAAGAATAAATACGGTTTTTTTCATTGATTTTTTAAGGGTTAAAATAGTGAATAAAGGAGGGCGACCCATCAAGAGTGCCCTCCTTCTTGTGGTTTTAAAATTATTCAACAACAACCTTTTGGATGTTCACTTGAGTGCCAGTGGTGACATGCAGGAAGTAAACACCTTGTGACAGGTTGCTGACGTTGATTTGTTTCACACCTTGGGCAACACCGTTGGCCACTTCTTGGCCGGTGCTGTTGAAGAGATGGTATTCGAAGCTGCCAGTAGTGACAATGTTGAGGACGCTGTTGGCGGGGTTAGGATAAATGCGCATGCTAGCCTCGTGGTTTTCGTCGGCGGCATCGAAGGTAGCTGAGACGGTGGCTGAGATAGGAGCAGAAATCTGACCGTTCTCCTTAGCAGCATAAACTGAATAGGTATAGGTGCCGTCGCAGGGTAGGGTTTCGGTGTAGTTGGTCTCATTCGTAGTGCCGATGACTTCACCATTGCGTTTCACAAGGTACAGCTCTGCATCTTCGGAAGCAGTCCAGGTGAGGATGGCGTCAGATCCTTCAACTTCAGCGATGAGGTCGCTAGCAGGAGCGATGAAGGTGATGACATTGGTCGGGGGGAAGAGGATGTCGTCAATCCAAGCGGTGTCGTCGCCGGTGTTCACGGAACCGTCCTTGGTGTAGCTCCACTTGAAGGTGTGGGTGCCGACGGTGACAGGTTGGGTGAACTGGGTCCAGTTCACGGAGCCTGACCAAACGCCTTTTTCTTGGTTGTCCATGTAGAAGTGGAGCTTGTCGTAACTGCTCTCTGAAGAAACTTTGTACATGAAGGTAAGTTCGCCAGCGGCTAACACGTCCACGGTCAACTGGCAGTAACTTTCGGAATTGGAAACACCGAGGTTGGTCGACTTGGCGCAATAGTTGCCCCTGCTACCGCCTTCAGTGATGACCCATCCGTATTGTGGGCTTTGTGACCAGTTGCTACCGAACTGACCGCTTTCGAAGTCTTCCATGATGGCTCCATAGTTGATGGTGTAGATGTCGTCAATGGTATAGAGGCCACTGGTCATGACATAGTTGACTTCGAAGGTGGAACCGATTTCAACGTTTGCTTCATCAAAGGAGTAAGGAGCACTCAAAACAATGCTTTCACCACCGGCGACAGCTTCTTCGAAGGTGATGGTTTCTTCGGTGAAGGTCAGGTATTCAGAGCTGCTGTAGACGTTCAAGGTGCCACCGTAGAAGGGGGCGCTACCCGTGTTTCTGACGTTGAAGGCCAGGTGCATTCCGCTTTGGCCTTCCACTTGTTCAATGCTCTCCATGGTGACGACGGGAGCGTGGAGCTCGATGTTGAGTTTGCCTTCCCAAGTGTCAGTGCCATCAGTTACGGTAAGGAAGAACTGAGCTTTGGTCTTGTCAGGCACGTTTTCAGCAACGCTGAATTGGAAGCCTTCCATGGTGACGATTTCATCGGGATTCAGAGCTGAAGCAGTGCTTTCACCAGCCAAAACTTCAACATATTCGCATTCAGTGGTCAAAGTGGCAGTGAGGTTGCCAGAAGCATCGGCGCCCACATTCTTCACGTTGATGTTCATGTCGATGGTCTCGCCATAGTTGGCTTGCTCGACGTTCATGCTGTAGTTGTCAACGGCCACGTAAGCACCCGTCATAGCAGCGGCTGGGACGATGGCAGTGTAAGGTTGACGTTGGGGATGGGTCACCACAATCTTCACATCACCACCAGAGGTGATAGGAGTGATCGGGATGTCGGCAGTGCCATCTTCACCGATTTCACCGGCACCATAAAGGACACCGTCCTTGGAGATGCCAACGTATGAACCGGGATCAGCGCTCACAGTGTAGAAGTCCATTCCAATGGGAAGGGTGGGAAGGTGATTGACCTCGTTGGCCACAGGATTTACATGGTAGGGGCAGACAGAACCGTCACCGAGAACGTGGTAGGACTCCCAGTAATATCTGTCGGAAACGCTGCCTTCGTAACCATTGGCGTGTGAATAAGCCACGGCGAGGTTACCCACGAAAGGAACAGCTGAAAGGCTGTTGAAGTCATCTTGGAATTGGGAGTCGTAGCAACCCATGGAGGATTCTTCGTAGGTGGGTGGAGCATAGAAGGTGTGGGTGGCACCTACTGCGAAGTAGTAGTCTTCATACCAATAGGAGCTCGGGCAAGAGCCAATGTAAGCGAAGGCGCCTTTGTTGGGAGCGACGACGAAAGCCTCGCCCAGACATTTGCCTGAGATACCCCAGTCGGCAGCTTGGCAGCAGTTACCCATGGCCCAGAAATACTTGTCCGTGTTCGTCAGGGTGTTGACGTCGCTGTTGGTGAAGCTCGGGTCAGCCCAACTGGTGTTGCTGCCGTGAGCAGTGTAGTTGGCAAAACCAACACCTGAATTCATTGGAGCATAGCAGCCCGTGTAAGGTTGTTCCAGCCAGTTGTGAACCGTGTTGAAGCCGTGTTCAGCATTGTAATAGTAGTTCATGGCATACTGGATGGTGGGCTTGCCGTCTTTCGGGTTCCAGCTGGGATCCCAACCAGCGATGAGAAGCACGTTGCTCAGATAGCTCGGATCGGGCATGGTGTATTGCTCATACTGCAAAGTCTTACCAATCATGATGTCCATTTCGCTGACGCTTTCAGCGGTGAAGCGGCTGTGATACATGTCGCCAAACACGTCGTTGTCGGTGGAATAGTAATACAGGTCGGTTACGCAATGGGTCTCTGTGCCAGTCTGTGCGGCGGGTACTTGACCGTTGTCACCAAAGATGATGAGGAAGGAAGGAGTATTGCCATTCGTAACGCCTTCGTTGTACTTGCCTTGAATGAAGGTCTTGATGGCGGAAGCTGAAGTGCCAATCTCATCGGTGTAGTTGACATCGAGGTAGAAGCCCTTTTCAGTCTTCCATGTGAGCCAAGGCTGCATGGAGGTCTCAAACATACGATTGGCAATCACCAGGATTCGTACCGGCACAGCCCAGAGGTCCGGGTGCTGGTCGTAAATGTCACGGATGGCTCTTTCGTTGAACAAAGAGGAATAGACCGTTCTGAAATAGGGGCTGTAGGTGTTGACCAGGGTACGCTCGGTAAGGGCCAGGTCAGCATTTTCGAAACGTACTTCCAACTCAATGTCGTTGTAAACACGGATGGTGTTGGTGGCAGCATTGTATCTCAAGGAATTGAGCTGCAAAGCGCCAATCTGGATGCCACGCATGGTGCCCATGACGGTGACTTCAGCGATAGGACGGGTCTCGTCAAAACCTTTAGCGGCATAGGCGGACTCGTTGTAAGCAAATTTTACATCTTTTTCACTCTTGCTCATGGAGGGCTGTTGAGGATAAATGCGCTCAATGCCGTAGTCAGCAAGGTTGTACTCTGTCACAGAGTAACTTTTCACGTTGACCACGGGAGTGGCACCGAAAGGAACAGCGATAAGTTCGCGGGTGACAGGCACCTGAGGATCACCGATGTTACCACCAGGGACAGAATTGCCCATCGTGATTCTCGAGAAAGTGCCTTTTTCGGTGTTGATCAGTTCGCTTTCAATGCTGCTGTAGGAGAACGAGGCATTGAAGCCGGAGAGAGTGATGTCAGCGCACTCGCTAGTGGAGTTCGCACGTCCCAAATTGATGCGGCCTTGAGCCATCACTTGGGTGCTGAACAGCATCCCGATCATGAGGAATGCTGAGAAAAGTAAACTTGCTCTTTTCATTTGCTTTTTTTGTTGTTAGTTTTAATTAATTATTTGACTTTCAATAAATTATCTTTTATAGAAGATCTAAAAACGGCTTCAAAGATACACTTTTTTCCGAAAATAGATTGGAAAAAACACAAATTTTAATAATTTTTATTAATAGTTAGGGTAGAGCGATAAGTCTTTTCGTTGCCAATCACTTCTAGGGCTTTTTTAATGGTGGGATCTTCGGTGAGCGTAACCTCGTAGTATTGTTGCATTTCCCAAACGTTACGGGCAATCAATGCCTTGACTTGAAGTTTGATGAACTTCTCGGAACGTTGGTATTGTTCCTCATTCCATTCCACTTTTTCCTTGATCGCTTGTGCTTTGAGTGCTTCAATCATTTCGTGGTCTACTTCGAAAAACTTGTTGTATTGGTTGAATTCGGGATAGCTCTCCTTAAGTTGGTCGCGGTGCAACATGGCGTAGTCAACGGTGTATTTGTTGAATACTCCTTTCCTGACAAGGTTGGTGTAGAGCTTGCTATTGTAACTGGTGTCTACGGGCATGAAGATATCGGGCATGATGCCGCCACCGCCATACACGACACGGCCTTTGTCGGTCTTATAGCGTAGGGAGTCGGGGAAGTGGATGCTGTCCGCATGGAAATACTCGCCATGCTCCAACCGTTTGGTCATCTCTTTGTAATATTCCTCTGTGCCTCCTTCGTATGGACGCTGGATGCATCGACCCGAAGGGGTGTGATAGCGTGAAGTGGTGAGACGGATCTGTGATCCATCGGTCAAGTTGAAGGGGCGTTGTACCAGTCCTTTGCCAAAAGAGCGGCGTCCGATGACTACCCCGCGGTCATGGTCCTGGATGGCCCCGGAGAGGATCTCGCTGGCCGAGGCAGATCCCTCGTCAATGAGCACTACCAACCGTCCGTCGGTGTACAAGCCTTTGTCGCTGCTTCTCCACTCTTGACGGGGGGAATGCAGACCTTCTGTGTAAACAATCAGCTGGTCGGCCTTCAAAAACTCATCAACCAGCTCAATGGCCGTGTTCAAGTAACCTCCCGAATTGCTTCGCAGATCGAGGATAAGGGATTTCATGCCTTGCTCTTTAAGTTTTTCAAATGCACTTTGGAATTCTTTGGTCGACTCCTGTGCAAATCGGTCTAACTTGATGTACCCCACATTCTTATCCATCAAGAACGAAGCATTGATGCTGTTTAATGGTATCTTGTCACGAATAATCTCGAAATCCATCAGTTCAGGGTCGTTGCCGCGTTTTACGCTGACGGTCACTTTCGTACCTTTCTTCCCTCGTAGATGCTTCTGTACGTATTCGTTATCCACCTTCTTTCCGAAGGCTTCCTCACCGTCGATTTTGATGAATTTGTCGCCAGCCATGATGCCCACTTTTTCAGATGGACCGCCTGGTGTTGGACCGATGACCGTAATGGTGTCACGGATCAATTGGAAGGTTACCCCTATGCCTTCGAAACTTCCCACTAAGGGCTCGTTAGCTTTCTCCACGTCTTTCTTCGAGAAATAAGCTGAATGAGGATCCAACTCCCTCAAAGCCGCAATGATGGCGTCTTCCGTCACCTTGTCGAGATTGACCGTGTCCGTGTAGAAATTGTCAATCAAGTATAAGATGGTGCTAAATTTTTGTATATTTATTTGATTGTTTTGTGCATAACTATTTTTAATAAATAAACAAAACACTAGAAATACAAATACCGTTAATAGCCTATTAAATCTCATAATTCTAAATTCAAAATTTTAAATCCTAAGTTGTTTCCTAGTTTCTCACAATCTCAAACGTGTTGTCTTCAAAAAGCCGGATAATGGTTGAACTTTTTGGTCGTTCCAGTACGTCGTGATAGAGTTGAACCGTGTAGTCAACACTTTGCTTCATCTCTTCTGTAATGTCGTTGTATGTCAAGGGTGTAGGTTGTCCTGACAAGTTAGCTGAAGTGGAGGTGATGGGTTTGCCAAGTTTGCGGATGACTTCTTTGCAGAACTCATGGTTGACGACTCGGATGCAAATGCTCTTGTCGGCAGAGACGTTTCTCGCCAAATTTTTGCCTTCAGCATAGATGATGCTCAAGGGCTTTTTGGCGGCCTGGATGAGGTCGCTGGCGATGGCAGGCACATGGACGACATAGTCTTGTAGCCGCTCTATGGTGTCGACCAGAACGATCAAGCTCTTGCTGGCGGGACGATGTTTCACAGCGTACACTTTGTCGCATGCCTTGCTGTTGGTGGCATCGCATCCTACCCCCCAGATGGTGTCGGTGGGGTAGAGGATGGTCTTTCCCGCCTTCAAAAATGCTACAGTGCGTTCAACTTCTTCTTCAAATGCTTTTTCCATATTACTTCTTGCTTCCTTCTTTCTTCTTTCTTCTTTCTTCTTAACAAATTATACTTGTGCCGATTGGCTTGTGTCAAGGTACGGCAGATACTGAAACCTGTCCGACCATAAAGGAACCCTCCATTAATAATAAAGGTACGGATGAAATTGATGCTTGGGCTAAACAGCCAGGGTAGGATTCCGTTTTTTTTGCCTCGTTCGAAATAGGATTGAGCTCCCAATTCGGCAAAATGAAACTGCTGCCGACGGAAGTCCTCTGGGGTCATCCATGAATAATGCAGCAAATCGCCTTTCAACAAAGTGATGTTTGGTGTTTTTTCATAGACAAGCCATTCGTGGATGAGGCCATCCCAATGGGCGAATCCTTTTTTCCAGATGCGGACCTTCCTGTCGGGATACAAGCCGCAACCTTTGATCCAGCGTCCGCAGTAGTTGTTGAGCCGGTTCATGGCAAAGACCTCGTCATCGGCAATCTCCCGATCCTTCAGCGTTTTGATGGACTGTGTCAGCATATCCGACAGGGCTTCATCGCCGTCGATGGAAAGAATGAGTTCGTGGGTGGCTAGGTTGTCGGCAAAATTCTTTGAGCCAGAATACCCTTCCCAAGGGTGGGTAACGAAACGGACGTTGTATCGGGCGCAGATTTCTGCTGTGGCATCTTCCGAGAACGAGTCTACCACCACCACCTCGTCAGCGACGGGTAGAACCGACAAAAGGCAACGTTCAATGTTGCGCTCTTCGTTCAGGGTGATGATGACAACGGAGATCTTGTTCACGGAAACCGATTTTAAGAACGCAAAGTTACTATTTTTTTGTATTTTTGCACTCTTAATATTTTGGAAAAAATACAGGTTTGAGAATAGGAATCCCCGTTTGGATGTTGCTGGTTGCGGTCGCTGCGGGTGTCGCTTTGGCGTTGGTGTTGTATTTCAGAAACAGAAAACAACATTACAGCAAAACGCTCACCATGGTGCTTTTTGTGTTGCGTTCCCTTCTTGGGTTCGGCATGGTGATGCTGCTTTTCAACCCCTATATGCGTCAAAACGTCAGTGTGTTGGAACAGCCTACGGTGATTTTGGCCCACGATAATTCCGCTTCCATCGTCCTCTCCAAGGACTCCTCTTTCTTTAAGAAAGACTATCCATCGCAATTTGCTGCTTTTCGAGAATCGTTAAAATCGGATTTTCAAGTAGATGAATACCTTTTCGGACAGGAAGTGAGGGAATTTGGCCAACTCGACTTCAACGATCAACTTACTGACGTTTCATCGGTGCTTCAGCAGATCGAACGTCGTTATTATAAAAGGAATGTTGGTGCCGTGCTGCTATTCTCCGATGGGATCTACAACCGAGGCTTTGATCCTTTGTTGCTGACGGAACGTTTTGCTTTCCCCATCCATACCGTGGTGTTGGGCGATACCATGAACTATCCTGACCTGATGGTGAGGGATGTGCATTATAATAAAAGGGTTTCGCTTGGGTCGACCTTCCCAGTGCGAGTGGTGGTCGGAGCTGTCGATTGCGCTGGAAGTAAGGCACAGCTGACCCTTTCCGAAGGCGGTCGTGTTATAGCTCGTCAGGAACTCGAAGTGAGTGCTAACCGTTTCTCCAAGGAACTCGATTTCATGTTGGAGGCCGATAGCAAGGGCGTGCGACAAATTGAGATAGAGATCGGTGGACTCGAAAATGAGAGCCAGAAACTTAACAACGTGAAACGGATTTTTGTGGAGGTCCAGGACCAAAAATATAAGGTGTTATGCCTTGCCGATGCTCCACATCCCGACTTGGGAGCCTTGAAAAGTGTTTTGAACGACGACTGTGAAATGGATTTCGTGTTTGGTCAAGATGGCGTCCCGGATCTGGCTGACTATCAGCTACTGGTGTTGCATCAAGCTCCTTCAAGTCGTACGGACCTGAAGGGGTTGGCAGATCAACTGAATAGGAACAAAAAGATTCCTGTGTTGTTTGTGGTGGGCAAGGCTACCGATGTGGATGCGTTAGGTAAATTGCAGCAAACTGTGGAGATCCATCAGGGCGTGACCCGTTCCATTCTCGATGCGAAGGCCGTCTTCAATACCTCGTTTGGGACCTTCACGGTGAGCGACAAACTGCGTGAGACCGTCACTAAGTTTCCTCCCTTGGCCTTGCCGCATCTTGATATCAACCTGAAGTCTATTCATGACGACCTGTTGCTCCAAGAGGTGCTCGGGGTGAAGTCGGGGCTGCCGCTGATGACTTTTGTCAGAGGCGAACGTAAAATGGCGTTTCTATTTGGTACCAATATCTGGCGTTGGAGACTTTATAACTATTATCAGGAGCATAATAGCTCGGTCTTCGATGAACTGTTTTCCAAGACTTTGAAATACCTGTTGATGAGCTCTGATGACGGGTCGGCTATTTTTATTAAAGAGGAGTATTATAGCAACGAGTCCGTGATGTTGACAGCGGAGTTGCGCAATCCAAGCAACGAGCTGGTGACGGAACCTGATCTGGCAATCCAAATTGTCAACCAGAAGACCGGGGAGACCTACGACTATGTCTTCTCAAAGCGGGAACACGATTATGAATTGAACGCAGGCATCCTCCCCGAAGGCATCTACACCTACAGAGCTACAGCAGAGATGGGCGGAAAGAAGGTCAACCTGAGGGGATCTTTCTCGGTGGTCTCCTTAGGGATCGAAGCCCAGCAACTGACGGCAGATATCGATCGGATGCGGGCCCTCTCGACAGCCACCAACGGCCATTGTTATACGGTGGACCAACTGCCTCAACTGCTCGAAGACCTCCGTAACGATGTTCGCATCACTTCGGTGGAGCATCATGAGACCCGCTTCGAGGATCTGATCCACTCCAAATGGATCCTGTTTGTATTGATGGGCTTGGCAGCCATCGAATGGATATTGAGAAAAATGTTTGGAAGCTATTAAACGGAGAATCTTTAAATCTTTAAATATTAAATCTTTAGATTATGAAAATCCAAGATCAGACTGTCGTAACGATGACCTACATCTTACGCGAAAAAGACGAAAACGGCCGTATCATCCAAGAGGCCACTAAAGACAATCCCTTTACCTTTATCTGCGGCATGCAGCAGGTGCTGCCCAAGTTTGAGGAGAACCTGATGGGCAAGGAGCCGGGCGACAAGTATTGCTTTTACCTAACCCCTGAAGAGGGCTATGGCGATCGTGACGAGAATTATGTGATGGATCTCGACAAGGCGATGTTCATGCAGAACGACGTGTTGCATGAGATGGTAAAAGAAGGTGCCCAGCTGATGATGCAGACTTCCGACGGCCGTCCGATCATGGGCATCGTTCGCGAGATTGGCGACAAGCATGTGAAGATGGACTTCAACCACGACTTAGCCGGTGTGCATCTCTGCTTCAGCGGCGAGATCCTTGACGTCCGCGAGACCACCGACGACGACTTCAGCGACAACTGCGGCGGCAACTGCGAGGGTTGCTCAGGATGTCATTAAGTGAAAAAAGCCGCGTGAGCGGCTTTTTTTTGTTATTTCCTCAGTCCCGCCAATTGCTGCTCGATGACAGCAATCTTGGCTCATTTTTTTATTGATTGATTTGTCTGCTTTGATTGGGTTTCAAAACATTGAGTAGAAAATAACCCGAATAGTCTTGGCTCCAATAAGGACGTTGGTGTCAACAAATATGTTGTTCTGATTCATCATATCATAATAATCTCTCGATACTTCTTAACCTCATCTGGAGTTAGTAAGTCAAGGTTTTCTTCCTTTTTTGTCATGGCTCGTGCTTAATTTTTCTGCAAAGATACAGTAAAAATTTTAACCTCGCAAGGATTTTGAAGAAAAATTTTCCAGAAATATTTAATTATTTGATATAGCATTAAATTCGATTTTTAAAACAAGGTTTAATAGAACTTGCATTATTTCTGTTTTTTATTATCTTTGCGATACATTTTTTAAAAGTTGTGCCCGACACGTAATTAGGGATTGGGAGATGCGTAAACTATGGTTGTTCTTTTCATTGGCAGCTGTTCTAGGTATGACAAGTTGTATGGATACCAAGTATGTCACTAAGAAGTCAACTTTTGATCAAACGATTTCTCGTGTTCAAGAGAACATGGCCCAACAAGGTTTCAAATTGACAGGATCTAGTACGGAAACGAAGAACGATTTGCTTGTTTTGGGGACCTCTTATACCGAAAGAGGGGGATATGGGACTGAGTTGGCCAATAATTATGTCACTCGTGACACCTATCGTTTCACAAACGCCTCTGGTCATACGGCAAGCTATACGGTATCGTATCTTCTGAGGGGAACGAAGAAAGGTCTACCTTATATTGATGCTGCTGAGGTCGCAGGATGTGAAGTCAGTGATCCAGCAGATTATGAATTGATATGTGGTGCAAATTCACCTATCTACCAGATCAATTCGATGGAAAAAGACCAGGCAGTGAAGGTAGGAAATAGTACAAAAACATTGCTTTTAGTCTCGGGTGTGACCATAGGAGCCTTGATCCTGCTTCTATTGGGCCTCGAGTAATCAATTATTTTCTCAGTCCAGCCAGTTGCTGTTCAATGACAGCGATCTTGGCTTCAGCATCGGCTTTCTTCTTGCGTTCCTTGTCGACCACGGCGGCAGGAGCGCCATTGACGAAACGTTCGTTGGAGAGCTTGGCCTCAACGCTCTTCAGGAAGCCTTTGGCGTATTTCAACTCTTCTTCCAATTTCTTGATTTCACCTTCCACATCGACGCTGCCAGTGAGCGGCACGAAGAACTCGGTGCTGCCTACGATGAAGCCGAAGGCACCGGCGGGAGCCTCGGCCACATAACTCACCTCGCTCACGTTGCAGAGCTTGGCAATGACGCAGTCAAACTCCTTGTTGGCCGTGCCCTTCACCACGAGTTGGATGGCATCGCGGAAGGCGGTGTTCTTGTCGGAACGCACCTTACGGACGTTGTTGATGACCTCTTGCGTGAACTCGAACTGCTTCAGGATAGCCTCGTCAACGGCTTGCAACTTGGGTTGCTGAGCGATGATGATGTCGTCACCTTCTTTGCGCTCGGCAATGGCATGCCAGATTTCCTCGGTAATGAACGGCATGAAGGGGTGCAGCAGGAGTATCAGGTTCTCGAAGAATTGGATGGTGGCGGCGTAGGTCACGGGGTCGATGCCTTGGCCTTGCGGGGCCTTCACCATCTCGAGGTACCACGAGCAGAAGTCATCCCATGTGAGTTTGTAGATGGCCATCAAAGCGTCGCTGAGGCGGTACTTGTCGATGTTGTCGTTGGTCTCAGCCAACACTTGGTTGAAACGAGCCTCGAACCATTTCACAGCCATCTTGGCGGCCTCGGGCTGGGTGGCGTTCTCGTCCACGTTCCAGCCTTTCACCAAGCGGAGGGCGTTCCAAATCTTGTTGCAGAAGTTACGGCCTTGTTCGCAAAGGGCCTCGTCGAAGAGGATATCGTTGCCGGCAGGGGCGCTGAGCATCATGCCCATACGCACGCCATCGGCACCGAACTTGTCGATGAGTTCAATCGGGTCGGGGGAGTTGCCCAATGACTTGGACATCTTGCGGCCTAACTTATCTCTCACGATACCCGTGAAGTACACGTTCTTGAACGGCACTTCATTTTGGTATTCCTCGCCAGCCATGATCATGCGGGCCA
>CAMHFN010000014.1 GCA_946184615.1 uncultured Bacteroidales bacterium | reverse complement strand
GAGATGCCGTTGGCCTTGATGGCATCCAATAGCTGGTGCATCTCTTCCATCTCCTCGTCATAAATCACCGTGTTGACAGTGACGTAACTCTTCACTCCGTGGGCGTTACAGGTCTCGGCGAGTTGCCGAAGGTCGTCCAAGGTGAAGTTCTTTGCCGACCGCGACCTCATATTCAATTTGCCGATGCCGAAATACACACTTCCCGCACCAGCTTGTATAGCAGCAGCCAAGGCCTCATACGACCCCACCGGTGCCATAATTTCTATATTGTCTTTCAATTTTATTAACTCTATTGAGCCAGTCTTAATGAACTCTAAATTCTAAATTCAAATCTCAATTTCCAAGTCTCTTCTTCAAGGCTTCAGTCTGGGCTTCATAACCTTTCTTCCCAAGTAGTGCGAACATGTTCTTTTTATAGGCCTCCACGCCAGGCTGGTCGAAGGGGTTGACTTCCAGCATGTAACCACTTAGGGCACACCCCATCTCGAAGAAGTAAATTAACTGTCCGAGCACCAAAGCGGAGACTTCAGGAATGACAATTCGTATCACTGGAACACCACCATCCACATGGGCGAGCAGGGTGCCAAGTTCAGCTTTATGGTTGACCTCAGAGATGCGTTTCCCTGCGATATAGTTAAGCTGGTCGAGGTCTTCGTTTTCCATCGGGATGCGGAGCTCGTGATTGGAATTCTCCACCGAAATCACCGTTTCAAACAAGTTGCGCAATCCGTCTTGGATGTATTGTCCCATGGAGTGCAGGTCGGTACTGAAAGTGACCGAAGCAGGGAAGATGCCTTTGTGGTTTTTGCCATGACTCTCGCCATAAAGTTGCTTCCACCATTCAGAGAAATAGACCAATCGAGGCTCGTAATTGACCATGATTTCGTTGGTCTTGCCGGCAGTATATAATAGATGACGCGCCACAGCGTATTCGGATACCATGTTGCCGTTCAACGTGGGGTTGTTTTTGCACGTTTTCTCTATTTCAATTGCCCCTGCAATGAGCTGACGGATGTCAATGCCAGCCATGGCGATAGGTAGCAGTCCTACAGGGGTGAGCACTGAGAAGCGCCCTCCTACATCGTCAGGAACAATGTACGTTTTATAGCCTTTAACGTTGGCCAGCTGCTTCAGTGCCCCTTTGGCCTTATCGGTGATGGCGACAATGCGCGAGGCGGCTTCCTGCTCCCCGTATTTTTGGATGATATGTTGTTTCAAAATGCGGAAGGCAATGGCGGGTTCCGTGGTAGTGCCCGATTTGGAGATGACGGCTAGGGAATAGTCTTTCTTGTCAAGGATGGCCATGAGCTCGTTCAGATAATCCTCACTCATATTATGCCCGGCATACACGATCAAAGGCTTTTCGCCAGAGAGTGGTGCAAAGTGGTTTTGCAAAGCTTCGATGACAGCACGAGCACCTAAATAAGAACCACCGATGCCGATAACCACAAAAAGCTCTGACTTCTTGCGTAACTCAGCGGCCGTTATTTCAATGTCAGCAATTAGGGTCTCGTCAATTTCCGAGGGTAGGCTGACCCAGCCGAGAAAATCGTTGCCCGCACCGGTTTTGTTGTAAATAGTGTTGTAGGTCGAAGCGACTGTCGATTCAAAAGACTGAATGCTTTCCTTGCTGATGAAGGAATAGGTGTGAGTGAGTTCTAGTTTCATATCGTTAGAATTTGATGCAAATATAGTCAAAAACAAGAAAATCCCCACAAAAGCGGGGATTTTCTAGAACCAAAAACCAAAATTTATGAAACCATTTAATCCAACTAAGTTGGATGGTTATTATGATAAGAACCGATGCAAAAATACAAAAAAAAATAAAAAACAAATGATTTTAGAAAAAAATCATTTTTCAGGGAACGTACTTCCAAAAATAAGATTTCTGTTTGGACAAGCTGTAGGAAGTTGCACTGAGGTGTCATTGAGAATGTCCCAAAGCATTTCACCTACTGCAATATTGTCGGTGTTGGTGAGCATGAGAACTACACGACCCTTCTCTACATCCCTGATGAAAAACGAGCGGTACCCTTTCCACCATCCAAAGTGGTAGACCATGCCAGGATGTTTTTCGCTCAAACGCCATCCGAAGCCGTAGTTTTCACCGTTTTTCCATTCGGGAGAACCTGGTTTGAAAGCCTCTTGTTGTATGCTGTCAGGCAAAAAGGCCTGGCATTCGATAGCTAAACTGAACCTATAGAGGTCGTCGACGGTGGAGTACATCACCTTGTCGCCTACTACGCCGTTTAGGTAATCGTCTTGTGCCCGCCGTGCACCCTTGCGGAGTAAATCGTGTCCCTGCACTTCGGTGTCGACGTAGGTCTTCAACCGTCCGGTACCTCTCAACGAATAGATGTAGGAACGATCCATGCCAATGGGGGCAAAAACCTGCTCTTTCATGAAATCTTCAAAATGCTGTCCGCTGACTCGCTCTATCACACTGGCCAGCAATGCGTAGTTTACATTGGTGTAGTGGAAGGTGACATTGGGCTGATTGTAAGGGGAGGGCTTGTGTTTTGCGTAGAGTTGGATGATATCGTCGTTGGTGGCGGGCACTCCCCTGTCAGGCCAATGTTCGTCAGCCAACGTTTCATATCTCGACAGGCCTGAACGGTGATTCAAAAGGTTGCGGATAGTGATTCCATGGTAAGGAAATTCGGGAATGTATTTCGTGACATCGTCCTCGTAATCGAGCTTGCCTTGTGCATACAGTAACATAATAGCCTCGGCAGTGAACATTTTTGAGACGGAAGACAGTTGAAACTGGTCGTCAATGCGTAATGAGTCTTTCTGTTGTATCAGGTTACGCCATCCGAAAGCCTTGCGATATAACACCCGACCTCCTTCAGCATACAGCACCACCCCGTTAAAACCTTGCTCGCTGCGTATCTTTTGAAAATCCTTCTCGACCTTGGCCGTGCGCCTGGCAACATCAGCTTTACCCAAATCAATGAAAAGACTGTCAACGTTCAACTCAGTTACAGTTCTGTTCGACTTCCTTCCACAGGAAGCAAGCATCAAAACGCTTAACCCCAAAGCAAATAATATGGTACGGACGACAATCTTCATTTAAAAAACGCAAAGATAGAGAAATTTTTTGTATTTTTGCCGCACTTTTCAAACATCATACATTTTCATGTCACAATTTATCGATTTTGGATTGGACTCCGCTCTGTTGAAGGCGATAGGGGAGCTGGGGTTCGAAAATCCTATGCCAATACAGGAACAAACGATTCCTGTGCTGCTGGAACGCGACACCGACTTTGTCGGCCTCGCCCAGACGGGAACGGGCAAGACAGCCGCTTTCGGACTGCCTCTGCTCCAAAAGATTGACCCCTCACAGCGCTGCATTCAAGCGCTGATCCTATGTCCTACACGTGAGCTCTGCATGCAGATCACCAAGGACCTCCGTAACTATGCGAAGTACATCCCCGAAATCCTTATCGTGCCGGTCTATGGCGGTGCCAGTATAGAACTGCAGTTCAAAGACCTCGCCAAGAAGCCCCAGATCATCGTGGCTACGCCCGGCCGCTTACGCGATATGATTCGTCGCAACAAAGTCGACTTCAGCAACGTCCGTACCATGATCCTCGATGAAGCTGACGAAATGCTCAACATGGGCTTCCAAGAAGAAGTCGACGACATCCTCGAATATATGCCCAAGGAACGCAATACCATGCTCTTCTCAGCCACCATGCCGAAAGAGGTGGAAGCCATCCTAAACAAGTATATGACCGACCCAGTGAAGGTGGCTGTGGGTGAACGTAACTCGGGTACCGCCAACGTGGACCACAAGTATTATATGATGGCTGCCAAGGACCGCTACTCGGTGCTGAAACGCATCATCGACTATACACCTTCCATCTATGGCATTATCTTCTGCCGTACCAAATTGGAAACCCAAGAAATTGCCGACAGCCTTCTTCAGGACGGATATAACGCTGCCGCCCTTCATGGCGATCTCTCTCAAGCCATGCGCGACAATGTGATGGACCACTTCCGGAAACGTAGCTTGCAGTTGCTCGTCGCTACCGATGTAGCCGCCCGTGGTATCGATGTTAAAGAGTTGACCCATATCATTAACTACAACCTTCCTGACGATATTGAGACTTACGTGCACCGTAGCGGTCGTACAGGTCGAGCCGACAAACGAGGTATCTGCATCAGCTTGGTGAACCTCCGTGAAAAACATAAAGTCAAGCAGATCGAAAAAATCGTGGGCCGTCCTATCGAAAAAGGTATTATTCCGACGGGTAAAGAAGTCTGTGAGAAACAACTCTTTAACCATATCGACCGTATCGAACATGTCGACATTAACCGCGAGGATATTGATGACTTCTTGCCCGTTATCTTTAAAAAACTGGAGTGGATGTCGCGCGAAGAACTCATCACTCGTATGGTGGCACTCAACTTCAACCGCTTCCTGGACTATTACAAGGATGCTGTTGACCTCAATGTGAATGACAAGGACGAGAAGAAAGACCGAAAGGAACGCCAGAAAGAGCGGGAACATCGCGACGAGACTATGAAACGGCTTTACTTTGGCGTGGGGAAGAACGACCACATCCTTCCCCAAAAACTCATCGGCATGATCAACGATGTGACCCATAGCAAGAACATCCCGGTAGGACGTATCGACCTCTTTGCCGATTATTCCTATGTGGATGTGGAAGAGAGCTTCGTCCCCATGATTTTGGAGTGCTTCTCCGACCCGCGCAAGAACCCCAAAGGGGTTGAAGTGGAGGTGGCTAAAGACCAACCGAAACGGGTGAAAAAAAACGTAGCACCAGAAGAAAAGGAAGAGAAAAAAGAACGTCGCGAAAAGAAAGAACGTCACGACGATGAAAAGCCAAAGTACAAGGTGGAACGTTCCCGCGACGGCCATGAGTGGCTTGATCCCGACTGGCGTGAAAAACTTGACAATATCGAGGTGTTCTTCGATGAAGAGGATGCCCGTCCTTCTCGTAAGAAACGTAACGAAGAGAGAGGCTTTGGAGCAAAGAAAGAATCGGGATCCAAATCGGGTTCGAAGAAAGAAAAAGCGTCTGGATCACGGAAAGAGTCCCGTTCTGGAAGTTCCAAAAAGGGTGGTGGTTTAGGCTCCGGCTTCCGCTCCAGCGACTATGATATCGATGGTCCTCGTTCGTCTAAACGTTCGTCAAGAGGTTCTTCTTCAAGGGAATCGGGTCGTGGCCGCCGTGGTGCCGCCCGTAACGAGGAGCCGTCATACTATTCCCCGAAGCGTCGTGGCGGGAAGAAGAAGTGAGAGGTGAAAAGTGAGAGGTGAGAGGTTGAGATCATGGTTTGATGCCGCCCGACCTCGGACGGTGATGCTGTCCCTTTCGGGCATCCTGATGGGAGGGTTCCTCGCCATTGCCCAAACGTCCGACACTAACCTCTGGACAGTGGTTTTCTGTGCCTTCACCGCCATCACCCTCCAAATCCTCTCTAACCTCGCCAACGATTATGGCGACTATAAAAAAGGTGTTGACAATGCCCACCGTATGGGGCCTCAGCGTACTCTTCAAAGTGGTGTCCTGACCGAACGGCAGATGCGTGTGGGCATTGCGGTAACCGCTGCCATTGCCTTGGTATTCGGTGCTTTGTTGCTTTTTGTTTTTGCTCGCCTGACGTGGCGAGAATTGGCCGTTTTCACCGCCCTGGGTGTGGCTGCGGTGTTGGCTGCCTTACTCTATACCTTAGGCAAACATCCATACGGCTATCGTGGTCTGGGCGACTTGTTCTGTTTCCTCTTCTTCGGCTGGGTAGCCGTGGCTGGCACCTTTTTTCTTGCTGCTAAAACCCTCGATTACAGCATCATGCTGCCCGCTACTGCCATGGGTTGTTGCTCTAACGCCGTGCTGAATATCAACAACATGCGTGATTACGAAAATGACAAAGCCTCAGGAAAACACAGTCTAGTGGTCATCATCGGCTTAAAAAAAGCGTTTGTCTATCATAGTCTCCTTATTGGAATGGCTTTTGCCAGCCTTACCTTGTTTCAAATTTTGAAACAATCTCCAGGTTATAACTATGCTTTCTGGTTGTTGTTTCCTTTGTTTTTCAAGGACTTGCTGACCATTAAAAAGACCTTGAAAACAGGAGTCCCCGACCACTTGCTCCCCAAACAAGTGCTTCATACGTTCCTACTGACGGTGGTCTTTGGGGTGTTGCTCCTTTTCCACTGAAACAAAAAAAGGACATCGAACAGATGTCCTTCTTTACCGTCGGAGCGGCCCGACTCGAACGGGCGACCGCTTGCACCCCATGCAAGAATGCTAGCCAACTGCACCACGCCCCGATTGCATTTGCGGCTGCAAAGATAGAAATGTTTTTTGAATTATGATTCATTTTCTTGAAAAAAAGTTATCTTTGCAAAAAATAACTTATCACTTATCACTTTTAACTCTTAGCTATGGAACATATAGAATGCCTCATCATCGGATCCGGCCCCGCCGGTTACACCGCTGCCATCTATACTTGTCGTGCTGACATCAAAACGGTTGTCTATGAAGGTATGCAACCGGGTGGACAACTTACACAAACCACTGAAATTGAAAATTTTCCAGGTTATCCCAAGGGCATTAATGGTCCCGATATGATGGAGGAAATCCGCCAACAGGCCCTGCGCTTTGGCGCTGAAATCCGTGAAGGGGAAGTCACTGCCATCGATGTCTCCCAAAGACCTTTCAAGGTTACGACCGAGTATGACGGGGAATTGCTGGCCGACAGCATCATCGTCTCCACAGGTGCTTCCGCTCGTTACTTGGGGCTTCCTACTGAAGAAGAGTTCAAAGGCGGCGGCGTCTCAGCTTGTGCCACTTGTGACGGTTTCTTTTATAAAGGTAAAGATGTGGCCGTGGTGGGTGGAGGCGATACCGCTTGCGAAGATGCCACCTATCTTGCCAAGCTTTGCAATAAGGTCTATCTCATCGTCCGTCGTGACGTACTCCGCGCCTCAAAAGCCATGCAGCATCGTGTGCTCAACACCCCCAACATTGAAGTGCTCTGGAAACACCAAACTAAAGAGCTCTTCGGCGAACAGCAAGGCTTTATGAAAAAACTGAAAGGTGCCGTGCTTTACCATAGTGACACTAAGGAAGAACGCACCATCTATGTGGACGGCTTCTTCGAGGCAATCGGCCATACACCAAACACCGAGCCCTTCAAAGGCATCCTCGACATGGATGAAGAAGGCTACATCATCACCAAGCCGAAATCCACCGCTACCAACGTGGAGGGCATCTTTGCCTGTGGCGATTGCCAGGACCGCATCTACCGTCAAGCCATCGTGGCTGCCGGCACTGGAGCCATGGCAGGCATCGAGGTGGAACGGTTTTTAATGTCTGTTCGTTAAGCGCCCCATCGGTAAGAAAAATTGTTGTTCAGAACAGAAATTAATATCACTCCTCTATCCCCAACCATCTCTTACGGTGATGGCATCCTCTTTCTCGGCTCCTGTTTTGCCGATGAAATTGGTTCCATCTGTTGTGGTCTTGGCTTTAACGCCCAAGTGAATCCTTTCGGAGTGCTTTACAATCCAGCTAGCATCGCTCAATCCATCGGACGCTTACAAAAAGGCACTCCTTTCACCCATGACGAGGTTATCAAAGTAGGAGGGGAATTCTTTTGCACCTTCAGCCATAATACCGACTTTTGGTGTCCAACCGAAGAAGCATTGCTCGAAAAGGTCAATACCCATCTCGCCGAAGCGCACACCCATTTTCATCAAACCCAATGGGTTGTCCTGAGTCTGGGTACCTCCTGGGTCTTTCGTGATAAAGCCAATGGTGAGGTGGTCTCCAACTGCCATAAACTCCCCGCCAATCGCTTCGAACGGGTGTTCCTTAGCACAGACCAGTCCGTTACCATCTTGAATGAATTGATCGAGGCTTTTCCTGGCAAGCAATTCATCTTCACGGTGTCACCTCTTCGCCATCTTAAAGACGGCCTCCACGACAATCAGTTGAGCAAGTCATCGCTGCTGTTAGCCGTTGATGAGGTCTGTAAAGCCTTCGACAATGCCCACTATTTTCCGGCTTATGAAATTCTTTTGGACGAACTCCGCGACTACCGCTTTTACAAGGAAGATATGGTACATCCCACCGAACAGGCCGTGCGTTATATCTGGGAAAAGTTTGTACAGTATGCCATTAATCCTTCCGAATATCCCGCAATGGCTGCGGCCCAGGAACTCCAGCAGATGTTCCAGCATAAGCCTCTCTTTCCTGATAGCGAAGCTTATCGTAAGTTTGAGCAGCAACGGGATCAGAAAACCTTGGAGATAAAACAGAAATTTTCCAACATTATAGTAGAAAATATATAAAATGTAGTATTTTTGCCTCCGAGATACAGTGAAAGCCAGGTAATCCGAAAACGGAATAAAAGACCCGCCAAGCGAACCATTAGTGTTGCTGGCGGGTTGTTTTTTATTACTGCATCATGGAGAAAAAAAGAAAGCCTTTTAACAAAGAATCGGGAAAAAGAGTATCATTTAAGGATGTTGTAGAGATGATAGGTAACTCGAATGAGTATCATTTTGCCATTGTTGACGATCAAGTTGATGAGGAATTGGTAGAGATTGCTCGAAAAGTCGGAATTGACATTACAGGCCATAAACATGTTATTGAGACTTCGGGAACGAGTCATTCGCAAAACAGACACGGAGAAAAGAGTAATGATAGAAAGCCATTGACAAAAGAAGACTATTGTCTAATTCCTGAAATCATTAGGCATAGGGATAGCGTTATCCTATCACCTTCGGTGACAAGGATACATAGAAATCCTGTCTTTATCTATGAGAAGAGAATAGGTGATATCTATGTTTATGTGGAAGAAATAAGGCGTGGAAGAAACAAGAGCTTGGTCTTTCAGTCGCTTAGAAAACGAAAAGCCCCCTAAGGATCAGAGGGCTTTGTTTCTGTTATCGCAGAGGGTGTCATGCTGAGCCTGTCCCTTACGTCTTGATAGTCCGCTGTTTTTCTATCCGTTTCTGCGACCAACTGATTGCAAAAATACAAATACTTTTATTCTCCGCAACAAAAATGTTGGTTTTTTTATTCTGTTATTAATCCTTCTCAAAAACCTCAATATAATCTTTCCCTTCGGGCGTTTCAGGTAGGTCTTCTTCGGAAACAGCCGTGAATACATAAACCAACTCTTTCTCGGTCTTGGTCTCTCTGAGGTATTGCCGCTTCAATTTCGGCTTTATCCCTGACAATCCCAACGTTTCTTCCATTTTCCGCTTGAGCGTCTTCTCTGGGGTGTCGCCGAACGCCACGTGCCACCAGTAACGCCTCACGGTCTCTCCCTTTCCATTAAGGACATGCAGATGCACGACGGGGTGCAGCATCTTGTTGCCACCGTGCAGCTCCACATACAAAGCCCGGCCCACAATGATTCCCCGCTCGTTGATGATAGGCAGGAACTCCATGGGATTCACCTCGGGCTCAAACTTTCGTGGCTCGTCCGTTGAGGAAGGTGAGTCAACATCATCGATGGTCACTTCTTCTGGCGTTTCGGCAATCTGATCGATTATGGTTTTAGGGCTTCTTCTTTCCGCTGTCGTCCCTGTTTCCGCTTGCTTTTCCCGAACCATCAGTGTGAGCTCCATCGGCTCGTACGACACTTCCTCCACCACAATCCGCTCGGTGCCCTTCAACTCAATGACGTCACCTGTCTTTTTCCCTGTCAGCGCCTTGGCTATGGGAGAAGTAAATGAGATCAAGCCTTTATTGATGTCTGCCTCATCAACCCCCACGATCCTCACCACACGGCCGTTGTAGCGCACCCACGCCCCAAAACTCACTGTATCCTTGTTGGCCTTGGAGAGATCAACTTCCACGGCGCTGCTGATACGATTAATGAGCAACTTCATCTTTGCCTGGATGAAGTTGCTCATGATGTAATTGTCGCCCGCCTTGGCAAGTTCTGCCTCAAGGTCTCTCAATTCCTCGTTGAGAGCCGCCAACCCTTCTCTTGTGACATAGTTGGGCACGCCTTCTGGCAGATAAGCCCTTGGCGGTACCATAGGAATCTCTTCTTGGTCGCCTTCCTTGATAAAACCTCGGCTCATCGGAGAGGAATGTCTTATTTAATCACCAACTCATTGATGATGTTGTCGCACTTTCCGACCTTCTCTATGCACCAGAGCAAATAACGGGCATCCATGCAGATGGTGCGCTGGACCTTTTGCTCGAAACTGAGGTCACCGCTCATGGCCTCCCAGTTGCCATCGAAAGCCAAACCAATGAGGTTGCCCTCGCCGTCGATGACAGGACTGCCCGAGTTGCCGCCGGTGATGTCGTTGGTGGTGATGAAGTTGACAACCAACTCGCCATTTTCATTGGCGTAGCGGCCATAGTCCTTCTTGGCCACGAGGTCGCGGACATCTTGCGGGATGTCGAACTCCCAGTTGCCAGGCACATACTTCGCCATCACGCCATCCATGGTGGTGTAGTAGTTGTAGTTGACGGCATCGGCAGCCTTGTAAGGCTCCACGGTGCCGTAGGTCAAACGCATGGTGAAGTTGGCGTCAGGATAGAAATTGCGGTCGCTTTGCATTTCCATTAAGCCCTTCATGTAAAGGCGTTCCCCGGTATTGCCGAGGTTTTGGGCCTCTTCGTAACGTTCGTATAGATTGACGTAGGAGTCGACAATGTTGATGGCCAAGGTGAAAATAGGATCCTTGTCGAGTTTCTTGGGCTTCTGAATCCATTTTTCCAAACGTGCTTTGTCGGTGAACACACTCTTTTCAAAAGCCTTGGCAATGTATTCGGTGAAGTCGCCGCCATTCTCCTGACCAATTCGCAAGACTTCCGAAGGCATCAAATCGGCAGAAATGTTCTTGTAGAAAAGGTTAAGCAAAGCAGCGGTCACATCTTGGTCCAAAGGCCTACTGTAGTCTTTAAAGAAAGCATCTACACTGCCTTGCATCTTCTCGGCTTGTTCTTTGATCCATTCCTTGTCGGCTTTGGCCACGATGGAATCGTTCAACCTGCGGAATCTCCTGCTGAAGGCAATGGCCTCACCACCGTTCCAACCAGCTTCGCGGTGGTACACGAATGACTTCTCAATTTCATCTAAAATCTGCCACTTTTGTTGAATGCCTTCGAAAATGTTGCCGTATTCAGCTTTTCGTTTTGGGTCGGCTTTGGCCCAGGCTTTGAAATCTTCTTCTTGGCACAAACGCTTCTCATACACATGGTTGCGTTTGAGTTGCTTCACCTGGCCGATGTAGTATTTCCAATAGTTGGAAACGCTAGCTTGCTTGGAAGCATACATGATGAATACTTCCTGGTCGGCATCCATGTGTTTACGATAGTTGTCGAGCTTGGTGGTGCGGCAGTCGATGATGGCAGGACCTTCTTCTTCGATCACGTTCTTCACGGTGTAGGAAGTGGAGTAGCGGTCGGTGGAGCCAGGATAGCCCAAGATCATGGCATAGTCACCGGGCTTCACGCCGTTGAGGTTGATGGGCAAATACCACTTGCTCTTCATGGGAATATTTTCTTCCGAATAGTCGGCGGGACTGCCGTCGGGGGCGGTGTAAACACGGAAGATGTTGAAATCGCCCTTATGACGGGGCCAAGTCCAGTTGTCAGTGTCGGCACCGAACTTGCCAATGCCCCACGGAGGACAGCATACCAAACGGACGTCTCTGTATTCGTCATATTCGAAAAGGATGTACTGGTTGCCACTGTAGAACGGCACGATTTCCACGCGCACCTTGCGGTCGCCTTTACGTTCTTTGACGAGAGCTTTGGTGTTTTTACTCACCAACTCCTCGCGTTCCGCTTCGCTGGTCTCAGAGGTCACCCCTTCCAACACCATTGCGGTCACGTCTTCCACTTTGTTAAGGAAGAGCACCGAAAGCCCTGGGTTAGGTAACTCTTCATTCTTGTTGTTGGCCCAAAAGCCATCGGTGAGGTAATCGTGTTCCACTGAAGAATGTTTTTGGACATAACTCAAGCCGCAATGATGGTTGGTAAGAAGCAAACCCTCAGGAGAGATAATCTCACCTGTGCAGCCACCGCCAAATTGGACGATGGCATCTTTTAAACTGGGTTGATTGAAACTGAAGATCTGTTCAGCAGTAAGTTTGCAGCCCATAGCCTGCATCTCAGCTAAATTCTGTCCATTCAAGGAATAAGGCAACCACATGCCTTCGTCGGCTCTCGCTATCATCACTGATAACAATGCCATCACAATCAATAATCTCTTTTTCATATTTCTAAATTCTTAATTCTTAGTCAAGTACGACATTACATTCCCTTCTATCCTTTTGGCCAAATCCTCCGATTCCGGAGCTTTCTCGAACTTGTGCCCTGTCACCTTTTCGTATAGTTCGATATAGCGTTCCGAAACGCTTTCGACATATTCAGGGGTCATCTCAGGCACCTGCTGGCCTTCCTTGCCTTGGAAGCCGTTGGCCATGAGCCATTCACGCACGAACTCCTTCGAAAGTTGTACTTGCGGCTCACCCTTGGCAAAACGCTCCTCGTATTGGTCAGCGATGAAATAACGGGAGGAGTCTGGGGTGTGGATCTCGTCCATCAGCACAATCTGGTCGCCGATTTTACCAAACTCGTATTTCGTATCAACGAGAATCAAGCCCTGTTGGGCGGCGATCTCAGTACCTCTTTGGAACAATTTGCGAGTAATGTCCTCAATTTGGGCATAGTCGCTTTCGCTAATCAAGCCTCGGGCGATAATCTCTTCGCGTGAGATGTCTTCGTCGTGGCCTTCCTCAGCCTTGGTGGTCGGGGTGATGATAGGCTCGGCAAAACGCTGGTGTTCCTTCATGCCATCAGGAATTTGGACTCCGCAAATGACATGTTGTCCGCTCTTATAAGTGCGCCAAGAGCTTCCAGTGAGATAACCTCGTATGATCATCTCAATGGGGAAGGGCTTGCATAACTTGCCGATGGTCACCATCGGGTCGGGGGTAGCCAATTTCCAGTTAGGCACGATGTCGGCAGTGGCGTCGAGAAACATGGCAGCAATCTGGTTCAACACCTGTCCTTTGTAGGGAATGCCCTTGGGCAAGATCACATCAAAGGCAGAAATGCGATCAGTTGCCACCATTACCATATATTTATTGTTAATAAAATAACAATCACGGACTTTGCCGTGATACACTCCAGTTTGACCCGGAAAATGAAAATCGGTTCGAGTTAATGTGTTCATTTATTGTTGAGTTCTTGAATTGTTTCTTCTGTCTCCAGACTTCTGTCTTCCATCTCCTGTCTTCTCTTATATGCGTTGATTATGTCCGTCACGAGCTTATGTCTTACCACGTCTTTGTCGTCCAAATAGATGAATTCGATGCCAGGCACGTCCTTAAGCACTTCCATTGCTTGGGGCAGACCTGAAGGGGTCTTTGGTGGCAAGTCGATTTGGGTGATGTCGCCAGTGACGATGAACTTAGCGGCGCGACCCATGCGAGTGAGGAACATCTTAAGTTGGCTTCGGGTGGCGTTTTGAGCCTCGTCCAAAATCACGAAGGCATGATCCAAAGTGCGTCCTCTCATGAAGGCCAAGGGCGCAATTTCGATGGTATGGTCTTCCAAATAGCCTTCAAGCTTTGCAGAGGGTATCATATCGCGCAAAGCATCGTATAACGGTTGAAGATAGGGATCGAGTTTGTCCTTCAAATCTCCCGGAAGAAATCCCAAGTGTTCTTCTGCCTCTACTGCTGGTCTTGTTAGAATAATCCTTCTGACTTGCTTTGCCTTCAGTGCCCTGACGGCCAAAGCAACGGCGGTATAGGTCTTGCCAGTACCGGCTGGACCAATGGCAAAGACCAAGTCCTTATGCTCCGAGGCGCTCACCATGCGTTTTTGGTTGGCGGTGATGGCTTTTACGGGCATCCCTCCACGGCCAAATACCAACACATCACTTTCCGACATCTTCTGCTGCAACTCCACCTCAGTGTTGGCCTTCATGATGTCTTCGATGTCTCGTTCGTCAATTTTACCTTTCCGTTCCAATTGTACCGTAAGCATCTCATAACGGCTGATGAAGGTTTCCATCTCTTCCTCGTCGCCCATCACTTTCACGAAATCGCCCCTTGCAATGATTTTCAGTTTGGGAAACAGGGCTTTCACCTTGTCAAGATACCGATCATTGGGGCCGTAAAGGTCTTTGGGATCCACATTTTCTATCTGAAGTATCTGCTCTGCCATTTTTGTTCGTAAATTTTTGCAAAGATAATGAATTGTTTGTTTTCTTTTTTTCATAATTAGTGTTATCTTTGCAAACGTTAAAAATAATTTTGAGTTACAGATGGCTATCATCACGTTGACGAGTGATTGGGGAACCTCCGACTATTATGCTGCGGCAGTGAAAGGGGTTATCCTTTCGCAACTACCCAGTGCTACTATTGTGGATATCACGCACGAAATCGCTCATTTCAACATCGCGCAAGCAGGTTTCACATTGCGTAACTGCTATCATAACTTCCCAGAAGGCACCATCCATATCATTGCAGTGGAGACCATCGAATCCTCCACAACCCCCCATGTCGTAGTCAAATCCCATGGCCAGTATTTTATCGGTACCGACAACGGAATTTTTAGCCATATTTTCGACAACCAATTTGATGAGGCAGTCGATATCAATATCGAACAAGATACGGATTTCTTCACGTTCAGTACCCGTGACCGCTTTGCCAAAGTCGCCGTGATGATTGCCAAAGGCAAACCTTTGTCGGAAATCGGGGCACCTCGCGAAAAACTCAGTAGTGGTGGCACGTTCTGCGCCATCGTCAAAAACAACATTATTGAAGGCATTGTTGCCCATATCGATTCCTACGACAACCTCATTACCAATATTTCCAAGGAATTATTCGATGAGGTCGGCAAAGGTCGCGAGTTCATCATCAAAGTAAAAGGAGACCTTTATACCATTGATGAGCTGGTGGAATGTTACGACGATGTGGACCAACTGGATCCCGTGGCCCTCTTTGGCACTCACGGTTACCTTGAGCTTGCGCTCAATCACGCCCAAATGGCCTCACTTTGGGGTATCGAGCCACGGGCGAGTATCCAAGTGGTCTTTGAAGATTAACTTCATCAATCTCCAGATAATCAATCCAATAAGGATTCCAAGTGCAGCTCCGGCAAGAATGTCACCGGGGTAATGCACACCGATGTATATTCGGCTATAACTTGAAACCAAGGCCCAAGCATACAGCCACCAGCCAATGGATTTATTGTTTTTCCGTAATGTTGCCGTTAAAAATGCGGCCACGGCAAAAGTGTTGGCAGCATGTGACGAAACAAAACCATATCTTCCTCCAGGAAGCCCCTTAGGGAGATGGACCAAGCCTTCTAAATCTGGGTTGAAACAGGGCCTAAGTCGCTGAAATAAAGGCTTGCACACATGAGCCGACAACTGATCAGAACACAAAATCACCACACCCACAGCCAATAGAATCCACCAGCCCCGCTTGCCATAGTGCTTGAAAACCATGAACAACAACACTATATAAAAAGGTATCCATGGCCACATCTCCGTGATAGACACCATCACGGTATCCAGCCACCTCGTATGCAGCTTGTTAAGAAAAAGAAAAAGTTGAGTATCAATCTCCATCTTTTATCTTTTATTCTCACCACCCTTCTTCATTCTTGTTCAAGGTAAGCCATATCAAATCCTTTAACTCGTCAATGCCTTTTCCGATGACTGAACTAATAAACACATGGGGTATCTTCTTGGGGAGGTGCTTTTTGATTTCTTTGATGGCGTCGTCATCCACCAAGTCGCACTTTGTGATGGCAAGGATGCGCTCTTTGTCCATCAATTCGGGATTGTATTTCTTCAGTTCGTTGAGCAGAATATCGTACTCCTTTTTCACGTCATCGGTGTTGGCCGGCACCATGAATAATAGGGTAGAATTTCTTTCAATGTGACGTAAAAAACGGGTACCCAGCCCTTTGCCTTCGGCTGCGCCTTCAATAATGCCGGGGATGTCGGCCATGACAAAACTGCGATGGTCACGATAGCCTACGATGCCTAGGTTAGGCACCAAGGTGGTGAAAGGATAGTCGGCGATTTCAGGCCTTGCAGCGGAAACCACCGACAATAGAGTGGATTTACCGGCGTTGGGGAACCCTACCAGACCCACATCGGCCAGCAGTTTCAATTCCATCACGATCCAGGCTTCTTGTGACGGCTCTCCAGGCTGGGAGAACTTGGGTGCCTGCATGGTGGCCGACTTAAAGAAGGCGTTACCTTTGCCGCCTCGTCCGCCTTTAAGCAACACTACGGTCTGCCCGTCTTCCGTGATCTCACCCAAGGGCTTACGGGTTTCGGCTTCGTAAGCTACGGTGCCGAGAGGAACGTCGATAAATACATCGTTTCCTGAGCCTCCAGTCAATTGGTTGCTGCCCCCAGGGACACCGTCACCTGCCATTAAGTGTTTGGTATAGCGCAGGTGCAGCAAGGTCCACATCTGGGCATTGCCTCGCAAGATGATATCACCGCCACGACCACCGTCACCTCCGTCGGGACCTCCCTTGGGGATGTATTTCTCACGGCGGAAGTGCATGGAACCTGCTCCGCCTTTGCCAGAACGGCAATATATTTTTACGTAATCAACGAAGTTGGATGTCGCCATAGTGCTGGTTTTTAGAATTCGTCAATGTATTCCACGGCATCATAGTCGATTTCCACTTTGCCGCAGTCGAAATTCAGGTCCACATCAGGTGCAGTGGGCTTGGGGAAATCGCCCTTGCTGATATGAATTGTCGGGTCGGCATAGACGCGTTGCATGTACAAAGCCCAGATGGGCAGGGCTGTGCGTGACCCTTGTCCCAACTCGGTGGTGCGGAAATGCACGCTGCGGTCTTCAGCACCTACCCATACACCCGTGGTGAGGTCAGGGGTGATACCCATGAAGTATCCGTCGCTGTTTTTCTGGGTAGTTCCCGTCTTGCCAGCAATGGGGTTGTTGAGGTTGTATTTGTAACGTAAACGTACGCCTGTGCCGCTCTGGACCACGCCTTTCATCAGCTCTACCATCTTGTAGGCAGTCACCTCACTCATGGCTTCCGACTCCTCTGGAGCGAAACGCTCGATGACATTGCCGTTTTTATCTTCGATCTTGGTGATGAACATGGGTTTGATGTATACGCCCTGGTTGGCGAAGGTGCTCATGGCTCCCACCATCTCGATGAGTTTCAGGTCGCATACTCCCAGACAAATGGAGGGCACAGGGTCGATGGGCGATTCCACTCCCATCCTCCGAGCCATGGTGATGACAGCTTGTGGCCCAAAACGGTTCATCAGATAGGCGGAAATCCAGTTGTTCGACTGGGCCAACGCCGATTTCAGGGTGATTTCTTCGTTCACGTGTCCTCCCGAGTTACGGGGCGACCAAAAGCGTCCGTCCTCCAGTTGGATGTTGTAAGGGATGTTCGGAATTCTGGTGCAGGGGGTATATTCTCCTTCTTGCATGGCCAGGGCATAGAGGAATGGCTTGAAAGTAGAGCCTACTTGACGTTGGGCCTGAGTCACATGGTCGTACTTGAAGAAACGGTAGTCGATACCCCCCACGTAGGCCTTCACATGGCCAGTGTGTGACTCGATGGAGACCAAACCGGCTTGCAGGAACCATGAGTAGTAACGGATGGAGTCCATGGGACTCATAATGGTGTCGATGGTGCCGTCCCAAGAAAAAACGGTCATCTCTACCGGGATGTCGAAGTTGGCCCGGATGGAATCCTCGGGCATTCCCGCCTTCTTCAAATTGCGATAACGGTCGCTTCGACGCATGGCATCGGCAAGACGTTTGTCCACTTGGTCAGCATCGAGAGAGAAGGGAGCGTTTTTGCGGCCTTGCCAGTGCTTGTAAAAACTCGGCTGAAGGCTGCCGCCCATGAATTCCTTCACGGCATCTTCGGCATGTTGCTGTAGGCGTGAATCGATCGTGGTGTAAATCTTTAAACCATCCGTGTAGATGTTGTAAGGTCTGCCGTCAGGACGGGTGTGGTTCTCTGCCCATGTGGCAAGCTCCTTGCGCAGTTGCTCACGGAAGTAGGTGGCTTGGCCCGTGTTATGGTCCATCACACCGAAGTGCGACATGTCGATGGGAATCTGTGAGATGGAGTCGTATTCCGCCTCGGTGAGGTAACCGTTTTTCTCCATGCTTTTCAGCACCAAGTTGCGGCGTTGCGTGGAGCGTTCGGGGTTGCGGACAGGACTGTAACGGGTGGGGGCATTCACCACGCCAGCCATCAGCGCCGACTCTTCAATGTTCAAATCCTTCGGGTCCTTGTCGAAAAAAGTCTTGGCAGCGGATCGGATACCGTAGGCGTTATGTCCGAAGGCCACCGTGTTGAGATACATGGCAATGATTTCGTCCTTCGAGTAATTGTACTCGAGCTTAGTGGCGGTAATCCATTCTTGGAACTTTCGGATTACCAACTGCAAGGTGCTCAAGTTCTCGTCGCGGGGAAACAGGTTCTTGGCCAGCTGCTGGGTGATGGTGCTACCACCACCTTTCTTATTGCCGGTCAATACACCGTAGGCCACACGGAACAATGATTTGCTGTCGATGCCTGAGTGCTGCTCAAAACGTTCATCCTCAATGCTGATCAAGGCTTGGGGAAGATAAGGCGAGAGGTCGCTGTAGCGAACGTTGGAACGGTTCTCCACATAATAGCTTCCCAGAATCTTGCCATCGCACGAGATGATTTGCGTGGCCAAGTTGGTTTGGGGATTTTCCAACTCTTCAAAGGTGGGCATGGCGCCAAACACACCTCTGGCGATGCAGAAAAAGAACAACACGACCAACAAAAGCACACTACAGAAAATGATCCACAGCGTTTTGATGGCTTTGCTGCCGTCGCCGCCTTTTTTCTTTTTCCCGGTATTCTTCTTGTTGCTTTGTACTTGCATAACTGTCAATGATGGTTTATGGTTGTTTCTCGATGAAGATTCCAATGTCGGAGATGCCCTTTAACACAGGTTCACGCATGGCTTGTTCGATTTCAAAATGATAGTTGCCTTGAAGAGGAAAACGCATGGCAGGATTCAGTGTGATGCGTAGGTCTCTCATGCTTCCGCTACTTTTGCCTACCCATTCTCCTTCGGGAGTGGCCAGGAGGCATTGGATGGTGTCGTGGGTGAGGTTGCCGTTGGGCATGGTGGTGTGCAAAAACACGTAAAGGTTACTGTAACGGTAATTCTCCATGTGACGAAGACTTACCCCGAAGGCATAGATGCTCACCGTGTCGTTCACCATCACGTCAAAAGGCACACGATTTTCCATAGCCCATTGAGCTTCTGGAATCACCGTCCGTTGGTCGAAACCCTCGTTGTTACAAGAAATGAGGAGAAGCAACAACAGCGAGACCATCATTGCCAATCCATTTCCCAACGTTCGTCTTCCGTCTTCTGTCTTCCGTCCTCTCATCAGTCGCTCATTTTGTTGAGATCCCGCTCGCTATACCCTTCATTGGTATTCGTCATCTGTTCTCTGGTCACAGCATAGTCTTCGAGTTTCTCAGGTTGTTCGCCTCTTTTATTCATCTCGATGATTTCTTTTACCTTGTCTACGGGAATGGCCATGATATTGCCTCGGTCGTTGGTGTAAGAATACCACATGATGCCTTTGAAGACATCGTTCTTCTGATGCACAGCGTCGCCGTTTTTAAATTTCAGCGTGAGATTGGAGTCGGGGAAGGATTTCAGGGCATCCATATAGGCATCGTATTCGTAGTTGAGACAGCATTTCAACTTGCCGCATTGTCCAGCCAGTTTTTGGGGGTTGGGTGAGAGCTGCTGCACACGGGCCACGTTGGTGGTCACCGACTGGAAGTTGCTAATCCACGAGGCGCAGCATAATTCTCTGCCGCAGGAGCCGATGCCACCTAGTTTGGCCGATTCCTGCCGTACGCCAATCTGTCGCATCTCCACACGGATATGGAACTCTTCGGCCAGTTTTTTGATTAACTCTCTGAAGTCGACACGTCCGTCGGCAGTGTAATAGAAGATGGCTTTGGTCTTGTCGCCTTGATACTCGATGTCATTGAGCTTCATTTCCAACCCAAGATTCTCGGCGATGGCGCGAGTACGGTATAAAGTACTGTCTTCCAAAGCAATGGCGGAAAGCCATTTCTCTACATCGTTGGCCCTGGCACGGCGGTACACCTTCTTCATCTCTTCCAAAGGAGTACGGAAACGTTTGCGTTTCATTTGCCTTTCTACCAAGGGTCCTACCATCGTTACGATCCCGATGTCGTGTCCGATAGCAGCCTCCACTGCTACTAGATCGCCTTCATGCAGGTCGAGCTCTTCAGGATAGGTGTAAAAATCTTTATGGTCGTTCTTGAAACGGACCTCCGCAAGGAGAGGCTGACCTTCAACGGCAGCACCCTCAAAATCTTTCATCCAGTTGAATTCGTTCAATTTACAAGCTCTCTTGTTCAAAACCAGCGTTCCTGGTTCGAACTCTCCACGCATCTTGCAACATCCTCTGTTAAATACTGGATCCTTTAAACTTGGTTTCATCTAAAAAACTCCTAACTTCTTACTTCTTATTTCTGTCTTCCTACAACGAATTGTAGCTCGGGCTAAATGTATCCCCTTGATTAATATCCCCCGTCCGCAGTCCTTTTTTCAGCCAGCGTGAACGTTGCTCGGAGGTGCCATGGTTGAAGGTCTCAGGCATGGTCTTGCCGTAGGCTTGTTTCTGCAAGTAGTCGTCACCGATCTTGGCAGCGGCGTTCAAAGCCTCTTCAATATCGCCATCCTCGAGTGAACCGAACATCTTGTTGTCATGATAGGCCCATACCCCAGCAAAGAAATCGGCCTGCAACTCCAAACGTACACTGGTTTGGTTGTAGCCTTTGGTGCCCTTGCCGTATTGGGCCATTTGCTGATGAGCCGAGTCAAGGATGCCCAGAAGGTTCTGCACATGGTGCCCCACCTCGTGTGCGATGACGTAAGCGTAGGCGAAGTCGCCATCAGCCCCGATTTGGCTTCTCATGGTCTTGAAGAAGTCCAAATCGAGATACACGGTTCGGTCCGCTGAGCAGTAGAAAGGCCCGCTTTCGGAAGTGGCACTGCCGCAGCCCGATTGCACTGATCCGGCAAAGATGACCATCTTGGGCGGCTGGTACGTTCTACCCAGTTTTCTGAATTCTTGGGTCCACACGTCTTCGGTGCCGGCCAAGATCTGTTTGCAGAACGTCATCAGTTCTACATCCACTTCGCTGTAATCCTTGCCATCGGTGTATTCTGTTCCAGCACCTTGGCCCACTTGCTGCAACATGCTGCTGTCAGGAGCCTGACCTGTCAGGAAATAAATGATGATTGCAATAACAATACCACCCAAGCCGAGTCCCCCGGCTTTCATGACACCGCCCTTGCCACGGCGGTCTTCTACATTGGTGCTTTCTCTGCGTCCGTCTAATCTCATAGTGATTTTATTTTAAAATTCTTTTGCCGCAAATATAGGCTTTTTTTGTTTTTCATCCTGAAAAAAATGTATCTTTGCTTCAACTTCTTTCCTTCAACGATTATTTTATATTTTTGCGTCAATAATCCTAAATAGATAAAAACATGAACGTATTTGTGAATGACGTCCCCGTAAAGACGTATTACGGAGCTAAAGTAAAATCAGCCATTTGGGCCTATTTCAGAGACCACAACATCCCCTTGAAAACGGAAGTAAAAGAGGTGAGAGACGCCTACGGTAACCTTATCGATATGGACGGAGCCATCCGTTCAAACTCAAGAATCTATTTCAAGCTATGAAAAGACACATTGCCCTTTATTTTGTGATCGGTCTCATTGGTTTGATGAGTTGTCAGCCGAAAGAGACTAAGCTTTATGTCGCTTCCATCAACGACATGCATGCCAACATCGATAATTTCCCCAAATTGGCTTATCTTGTTGACAGCCTTCGCACGGCTCATCCCGATCTGTTATTGTTCTCGGCAGGCGATAACCGTTCGGGCAACCCGATCAACGACCGGTATGAGGAACCTGCTCGTCCCATGGCTGAATTGATGAACGCCGTAGGATTCAACCTTAGTACATTAGGCAATCATGAATGGGACTCAGGCGTGGAGGCACTTCGTAATGTGATGAAAGTAGCCCAATTTCCTTTTGTCTGTGCCAATGTTACTTTCGACGACACCCTGAACATGCCAGTCGAACCGTATGTTGTCATTGAACGTAACGGCTTGAAAATCGGTGTTATCGGAGCCATTCAATTGGGACTGAATGGTCTTCCCGATTTTCATCCCAACAAGGCCAGCGGTAGCCATTTCCGTCCCGTTGAGGAAGTGATTCCTGAATACCTCTACCTCCGCGATGAATGCGATGCACTCTTCCTGCTTTCACATTGTGGCTTTGAGGAAGACATGGAGTTGGCGGAGAAATTCCCTCAATTTGATGCCATCTTCGGGGGACATTCCCACACCTTGGTTAATGACAACACCCTCTCAAACGGTGTCTTGGTCACACAAGCGATGAACCGAGTGAAATATCTGACACTGAGTACGTTCACTTTTGATAAAAAAGGAAAAATGATTGCCAAGGAAAGCCATAATATCCCTGTGGGAACAATCCAACAAAGAAATCCTGATGTTCAAGCGATGGTGGATGGCTTCAACGATAACGATGTGTTTAAACAGGTGATGGGTTACAATGATGCTGCTATCGACGATTGCTATGAGTGCCTGGGCTGTTTGATGGCGGATGCCGACTTGGCCTTGGCAGCCACCGACATGGCCTTCCAGAATTATGGAGGGGTTCGTTTCGACACGTTGTCGGTCCGTCCGATCTTGTTGAAGGACCTCTTTTCGCTCGATCCTTTCGACAATGAGTTGGTGGTTTTCAACATGACCGGTCAGGAGGTTGTTGATTTCCTCGCTGTATCTTTTTTCACCGACCATGGACCGAACTATTGTGCCGGTTGCACCTATTCTTTCTCGGTGGACGACGAAGGCCAAATGACAGACTGTAAGGTGACCCTTGCCGATGGCAAGCCTTTGGATTTGGAAAAGACGTACAAGGTGGTGATGAACAGTTACATGTCTTCCGCTTTTGATTTCCCGCACGAAGACCCCGGAGCGTCGCTTTTCCGTACCTCAAACGAGGCCCTTTCAGAATACCTTTCTGCCCATCCACATATCAATTATGCCGGTTTAACCAGAGTTCAGGTTAGGTAAACGGGTTTTGGAATGGAAATTGCTTTTTTTAACACAACGTTTAACCCTTAAAAAACAAAGCATCATGAAAACCAAGAGATTCTTAATGACTTCCCTGTTAGTGATGGGGATGATCATCGCCAAAGCAGCGAACGGCTATCCGCCAGAATTGGTCTTGGTCTCACAACCCGTGCTGACCTACAACGCCAATTCGGTCACCATTTACTATGATGTACAAAATATTGGAGACTACACCTATCGTGGCAATCTCTACATCTACCTTGATCCTGACAATGGTTACTGCTATGCCAATGAGTACATGAGAGTGTGCCCTGGGTGCATCAGAAGAGTTGCCGTCACGATCCCTGCCTATCGCCCGAATCCGTCTTGGGTTTACACGGCGATGCCCTACTACGAACTGTACGACGAGCTTTACAGCTTCACTACTTTCGAATACTTTGAACCAATACGTTTTTGCTGGTACGGACCTCACAACGAGCCTTGGGTGGTCTACCGTGTGAGACCGCGTCCGCGTCACTACTATCGCCCTTCTCCGTACCGCTTCTACTATGACGGCTACTATCCGATTCTGCCTCCGCCTCCTGGTGGCTATCCTCCGGGTTATTTTGACGGCAGACCTCCTATGGATCCGCATCACCACACCTATCATCACCACCACCACTATGGCGGTTATCCGGCCAACTACACTCCGGATCATGAGATCCCTGGATACTACAAGCCCAATGAGGCTTCGGTTCGCCCCAACAACACCGCCGGTAGCACAAGCTCACGCGCTGTGAATACCTCTACCTCCTCAAGCAACGGTGGAGTCACGGTCCGCCCCAGCAACAGCGGTACCAGTGGTAGCAGTTCCAGCAACGGTCGCACCGACAACAACAGTTCGGGTAGTACCCCTCGCCCTAGCACCACTACCACTACCTCAAGCAGCACCCGCCCAAGCGGTAGCAACGACTCTGGAACCAGCACAGTTCGCCCCAACACTGACGGCAATAGCTCAAGCAGCACTCGTCCAGATTCCGGCTCTAGCAGCTCAGTACGCTCGGGTAACAGTAGTTCCAGCAGTTCTTCCAGCAGCGGTCGTTCAAGCTCCACCAGCACCACCAGCTCTAGCAGCAGTAGAAGTGGTAACAGTAGTGGAACCAGCACCAGTACTTCTTCCAGCAGAAGCAGCAACAGCAGTTCTAGTAGCAGAAGCGGTAGCAGCAGCTCTAGCAGCAGAAGCGGTAGCAGCTCCAGTGGAAGACGCTAACTAAACAACATAACCCCTGTAGAGACGCGCCAAGGCACGTCTCTACGTTTTTTTAGTATCCGTGCAATGATAGAGAAGATTATCAATACCGTTAATGGATGGGTGTGGAGTCCGGCCCTTGTTGCTTTATGTCTTCTGGCAGGGCTTTATTTTTCGTTTGGAACCCGTTTCGTTCAAGTGCGTCGTTTCGGTGAAATGGCGCGTCTTTTGTTTTCTACGGACAAGTCTCAGAAAACGGGTATCACCTCCTTTCAAGCGTTTTCGATGGCATTGTCGGGACGTGTGGGTACAGGCAATATCGTGGGAGTAGCCACAGCTATCGGTTACGGTGGTCCAGGGGCCATCGTTTGGATGTGGATCATCGCATTCTTAGGCGCAGGCTCAGCTTTTGCTGAAGCCACGTTAGCCCAAATTTTCAAGGAAAACCATAAAGGCGAATATCGTGGTGGCCCCGCCTACTACATTGAAAAAGGCTTGAAAGCCAAATGGCTTGGAGTGGTCTTTGCCGTGTGTGCCGTAGTGGCCTGTGGTGTGTTTTTGCCCCCCGTGCAGTCCAACGGCATTGCCATCTCGTTTGCCAACACGCTTGACGTAAATCCGGCTTGGATTGGCATGGGTGTAGCCCTGCTGATTGGATTCGTCATCATCGGAGGGGTCAAGCGCATTGCCAATGTTGCGCAGATTGTGGCGCCTTTTATGGCCATCATTTATATCCTGCTCTCTATCGTGATTTTGATTGTCCATGCAGGAGAAGTTCCGGTAGTGTTTGGCGACATGATTCGCAGTGCTTTTGGCATGAACGAGGTGTTTGGCGGTATCCTAGGTAGCACCATTGCGTGGGGTGTAAAACGTGGCATCTATTCGAACGAAGCAGGACAAGGCACGGCACCTATTGTGGCTGCTGCTGCCAAGGTGACCCATCCTGTGAAACAAGGCTTGGTTCAGGCCTTCTCGGTCTATGTCGATACATTGTTGGTCTGCACTGCCACTGCCGTCATGATTTTGGCTTGCAAGACTTATAATGTGTTCGATGCCGAGGGTGGATTGCTCTACGCCTCAACGGTGACTCAGTTGGGTGAGCCGGATGTGACGTACACTTCAGCAGCCATCAGCACGTTGTTGGGTGGAAAAATCGGTGGTTTGGTCGTGTCGATCGCCTTGTTTTTCTTTGCCTTCACCACCATCATGGCCTATTACTACTACGCTGAAACCAATTTGGTGTATCTTTTTGGAAAAGGTCGTAAAGAACATGTGTTTATATGGGTTCTTCGTGTCGCTCTCATTGCTGCCGTGTTTTATGGCTCGCTCAACAAGGCCAGCCTGATGTGGACCTTAGGTGATATTGGAGTGGGGACCATGGCTTGGATCAACATCGTTGCCATCCTGTTGCTTTCGATGATTCCTTTCAGGGCTTTGCGCTCCTACGAGAAACAAAAGAAAGAGAAAAAAGAGCCTGTTTTCGATCCAGATGAATTGAAAATCAAAAATGCGGATTTCTGGAAGAAAAATTCCTAACTTTGCACCACCAATTCAACAGTTAAACACCTCAACAATTCAACCATAATGACTGTAAGAACTAGATTCGCTCCAAGCCCGACGGGCTACATGCATATCGGCAACCTGAGAACCGCCTTGTATGCCTATCTTTTTGCCAGATCACAAAACGGTAAGTTTGTGCTTCGTATTGAAGATACCGACCAAAAACGCTATGTGGAAGATGCCACTCGTGTGATTTATGAGACCCTTGAAACGGCCAACATCCATCATGACGAAGGTCCGGATGTCGGCGGCGACTATGGCCCGTATGTGCAGAGCGAGCGCAAGGCCATCTATAAGGAATATGCCTTGAAACTCATCGAGAAGGGTGCTGCTTACTATTGCTTCTGTGCCAAGACAGAAGAAGAGGTCTCGGAGGACGAGGAACCCAAGGAGAACCCCTTCGAGAGCACTTGCCACTGCCGTGACTTAAGTCCTGAAGAAGTGCAACGCAATCTTGCCGAGGGCAAACCCTACGTGATCCGCCAAAGGGTGCCGCATGAGGGCACGACCACCTTCAACGATTTGGTTTATGGTGAAATCACGGTTGAAAACGAAACGCTCGATGATCAGATTCTGCTGAAGAGCGATGGCATGCCGACCTATAACTTCGCCAATGTAGTGGATGATTATTTGATGGGCATCACGCATATCATCCGCGGTAGTGAATATCTGTCTTCCAATCCCAAGTATATCCTCCTTTATCAAGCTTTTGGGTGGGAAGTGCCATGCTACATCCATCTTCCTTTGATCAATGGAAAGAACCCTGACGGTACGGTGAGCAAGCTCTCGAAGCGCCATGGCGCGGTGAGTTTCCAAGCGTTGGTGGAAGAAGGTTATCTGCCGGAGGCGATCATCAATTATATCGCTTTGTTGGGCTGGTCACCGAAGAACGAACGCGAGATCTTCAACATGGATGAGCTTTGCGAAGTGTTCTCGGTGGCGGGTCTGCACAAGAGCCCTGCGGTGTTCGACTACCAGAAACTTGACTGGGTGAATGCCCAGCACATCCAGGCCATGCCTTTCGAGCAGTTCTCAAAGATGGCATTCGAGTATTCGGGCGTTAAGGGTACTTTCCTCGAAGAGAAATGGAACAAACTTGCCACCTTGATGCAACCTCGTATCAACAAGTTTTCGGAGATCCCGTCGAAGCTACAATTCCTCTATGAAGTGGCTCCATACGATGTGGAAATGTATGTCAACAAGAAGAACAAGTCCACGCTGGAGTCGTCTATCGATATCCTGAAGATTACCATTGACGCGGTGAATCAAATCGAAAAATGGGATGAAGAGACGTTGAGCGAGGCTTTTGCCAAGGTTGCCGCTGACCATAACATCAAATACGGTCCACTGATGTGGCCTTCACGTATCGCTATGTCGGGCTTGCTTGCCACCCCAGGTGGTTCTACCGACATCATGTACTTGATTGGCAAAGAAGAGACTTTGAAACGACTACAGGCTGGATTGGAGTTTATCCAGTCAAAAATCGGTTAACTGTTTGTATTGTATTAAGTTGAGCTGATATTCAATGCGGCTGTCGCTGAGCTCGTCGTGGCTGTTTTTGACCATGGTTTGGGCTTCCAACAGGTCGGATAAGGTGACAAGCCCTGCTTCGTAATAGTCTTGAGTGATTTTTAAGTTAGCTTCAGCATCGTTGAGGGCGGTTTGTGCCATGCTGATACGTAGCCAGCTTTGTTCGAGGTTAAACCAAGCTTGGTTGGTCTGCATCTCCATCATTTCGGTGAAGTTTTGGCGATTGTTCTCGGCCATCTCTGCTTCGAGGTCATTCTTTTTCAGTTTGAAAACGGTCTTGTGCCAGTCGGTAATGGGTACTTGCAGGACAGCGAAGACCATGGCGTTGGGTTTGGCATTTTCAAGCACAGTATGGTAGTTGACGCTTCCACCTACCAGTAGGGAGGGTAGGGCTTCACCAAGTGTCATCTTCTTTTTCAGTTTTTCGGCTTGCAAGGCAAGGTCGAGCAAATACGACTCATTGCGGTGAGCCACGGCGGCAGAAGCCTCATGGTAATATTCGGTAGGCATGGCCTGCAAAGCTAAGGTATCGGTGAGCACCATGGTTCGCCAGTCGACACCGATGGTTTGAGCCAAAGCCATCTTTAACAAAGTGATGCCGTCGTTCAGTTTCTTTCGGTTCAGCTGACTTTCGTTTTTCTTGATGGTTATTTTATATTGGTCCGTGGGCATCATCAGTCCTGCCTCAATGGCTCCTTCCAAATCTTTGCTCAAGGTGTCGAGGAGTTGGTCAAGCTGGTCGAGAGTGGTGATTTTTTCTTGTAATGACACGATTTGCCAATAGAGACTTTCTGTTTGAAGGCAGACCTCGTCTTCTTTGATTTTGGCTTGGTATTCGGCGGCCTTTATGCCGAGTTTGGCTAATTTGTTCCCGTTGAAAATGCGACCCCCAGCAAAGACGGGCTCAATAGCCATCGTGTTGAATACCATACCGTTCTGTGCAAAGGAATATTCTTTTTGCAAACCTAGTACGGTGCCATATTGGGCATAGAGATTGTAAAGAGTTTGTCGTACTAGAGCGTTGTCAATATCTTCAATGCCGAAGCTGAGCATGGGGTTCATGGCATCGAAGGCTAAGGCTTGGGTTGTGACTTTTGGGAAATATTCAGCTCTTGCCTCATTTTTGGTCGCTAGGGCTTTTTCAATCTCCAACTGGTTGTTTTTCAGCGTGATGTTGTTTTGCAAGGCGAGGTCGATGCAGTCGACTACAGTGAGGCAGCGGAGCGAGTCGGCCTTTTGTGCCAGGAGGTTTGTGGCCAGCAATAGGGCGAATACGATGGTAAGACGGATCTTCATGTTGTTTGGGGTTGGGGTGTTTTTTTGCTGGTGCGGAAAATTTGCCAATACATCACCGGCATGACCGCAAGGATGATAACCATGGAGAGGACCACGCCGAAGCAGATGACGACCCCCATAGGCATCCAAAGAGGGTTGTGAGTGATGATCATGGGCAATACGCCAAGAGCGGTGGTGGCTGAAGTAAGGAAGATGGGCCTCATGCGCCGACTGCCCGCTTTCATGGCGGCTTCTTTGGCATCAAGGCCTTCTTCCGTGCGAAGTGTTTCGGCATATTCATACATCACGATGCCATTACGCACGATAATGCCGATGAGGCTGACCACACCCAGTACAGAGGTCATGCCGAAATCGAGACCGAAGAGCCATTCGCCGAAAAAGGCACCGAACATGCACAAGGTACTGGAACATAAAGTCAGGACAGCTAGGTTGAACTTTTTGAAATAGGCGACCAAAAAGGCCAACAGTACCAAAATGGCGGCGATTAAACTCTTGAGAATCTGAGGAATAACCATGGTATTCAGCGATGATAGGCCACCGTAGGCGATAGCTACTCCTTCAGGGAGGTTCGGACGTACTTCGGTGTCTATATAATGCCGAATCTTTTTCATGCTTGCCGTCTGCGATTTCCAGAACTTCATATCGGCAGCAAGGGTGATGTTGCTCTTACCATTATGGTGGGTCAGTTGGGCGGGGTGCCAGTCGGGGCTGATGTCGGCTACCTGACGGAGGGGTATGCTTGTGCTGGGAATCATGGTTGGAATCAACTGATTCTGAACGGATTCGTAGTCATTTGGATCATAGTTTTGTTTGGAGTACAGCTTGACGGGGATGCTTCGTGAGCCTTCCCAAACGGTGGTAAGGGGTTGTCCATTGAGGGTGGTGGCTAGATTGAGCGAGAGGATGCCTTTGGTGATGCCTAGTCGGGCGCATTCTTCGGGTTTCATCGTCACTTTCACAGAAGGCAACTGTTCATCGTAGTCGGAGTGAACCCAACGCAACTCCTTGTCGAGGGTGAGCATATAATCCTTGATTTGTTGGGCCACAGGTGCTGTTTTGGTGTAATCGTCGCCATAAACGAAGATTTCTATAGGAGTTGACACTGCCTGATAGTCGAGCTGTCGGAATCGCACATGGGCTTCTGGGAAGTAATAGGAGTACCGTTCGTCCATTTCTTTAAGCAGGTCTTCGGTGGCTTTTTTTGAAGTGGTGTTGACAATGAGTTGCGAGAGATTTTGTGCCGGGATGCTGGGGGCATAAGTCACATGGAATCGTGGTGCCGTTTCTCCGATAAAGGCGGTGACGGAGGTGATGCGCTTGTCTTGAAGCAAGATATGTTGCAATGAGTCGCTGACACGTGTGGTCGCTTCAAGGCTGCTGCCTTCGGGCAGACGGATCTCTATAGCAAAACAGTCGCGTTCGGCGTTAGGCATCATCTGAACATTGAGGGCAAGGAACATCAAGACGCCCAAAGCAATGGAACCCAATCCCATGCCGATAGTGAAATGGGGATGCCTAAAACAATGGCTCTGCATCTTGTCGTAAAGCATCTGGAGGAAGTTGAAGAAACGCATCTGAGCCCGTATGAAGGCGTTGCGGCGAGGTTTGTCGGTTTCGGGCTTGATAAACAAAATCTCCAAAGAGGGGATGACGAGCATGGCGTAAGCTAGGGAACCCATCAGTGAGAAAGCAACGGTCCACGGGAAGAGTTGTACGAAGTCGCCCAAGGGACCCGAGATGATGCGTGTCATCGGAAAGAACATGGTAGCTATGGCAGCAGTGGCGATGAACATCGGCATGAAAAGCTCTCTGGCACTGGTTGTAGCGGCTTTGAAAGGCTCCATGCCTTGGCTTAATTTGTCGATGTAGCCGTCAATGTTGATGATGGAGTCGTCGACAATCATGCCAAGGACAACGATGAGTGCGGCTAATGTAACCGTATTTAACTCAATACCAAATAGATACATCAGGCCGATGCTGAAGGCAGTACAGATGGGGAGTCCTGAACTGGCGATGAGGGCGGTACGGAAGGGGAAAAGCAACAGCATGACGGCGATGACAACGATCATCGAGATGACCAGGTCACGGAGGAACGAGTTGACGGAGCGTTGGACCACTTTGGGTTGATCGGTGATGCGATAGAGGTGGACGCTGTCGGGGAGTTGTGACTTGAATTCGCTTAACACTTTTTCGACGGCTCTTCCGTAGGCCACGATATTGTAGCCTTTACGCATTTCCACGGAGATGATCAATGCATCGTGGCCGTTGAAATTCACCACTTTGGAGGTGGGGGCTAGGCGACGTTCCACCGTAGCAACATCACGCAGTCGGACGGTGTTGCCTGTGGCATCGGAGTAGATGATTTGTTCTTCCAGTTCTTGTTCCGAAACGACAGGGTTTTGGATATGTAAAGGAAGGTTGAAGGCATCGGTCTCCATGGTTCCGGCAGTGGTTAGTAGACCTTGGGAGGCGTATTGTAGCATCAAGGTGTTGGGGCTGATACCATAAAATGACAGTTTCTCTTTGTCGACCGTGATGGCGATCTCTTCGCTTTGTTCACCCAGCACCCGTACGTTGCCTGTCTCATGAATCTCGCGTAAGCGGCGGGTGAGGTCATCGGTGTATTCGCGCATCTCCCGGTAGGTCTTGTCGGGTGACTCCATGGCGATGAGCAGTGACGAGGTGTTGCCAAAGTCGTCGATGACGGCGATGGCTAGCACGCCAGCGGGGAAGCTCAAGGCCTTGGCATCGTTGATTTTTTGTCGGATCTTCGTCCAAGTCTTGGCAAGGTCGCTGGTGGCTGACCCGTCAAGCATGACATAGATATAGCAGATGCCTTCCTTGGTAACGGAATAGGTGCTTTCTCGGTCCACTTCAGGCAAGGCGAATAGTAATTCTTCGAGAGGTTTGGTTAGCTGCGCTTCCACTTCCTCGGCATTGGCACCAGGATACACACCCGCCACGATGCCTTGGGGATAGGAGAAAGCAGGGAACTCGTCCTTTTTCATGTCGACGAGGGCATAGATGCCAAAAGCTACGATTACCGCCACCACAATCCAAACAATCCTACGGTGGTTGATGCTTCCTGCAATGATGCCCTTCGGGAGACGTTTCCTTCTCTTATTTTCGTTTTTCGCTTCCATCTTCACTCCTCACTTACTCTCATCCCTTCGCTTACTTTCTGGTAGCCTTCCACGATGACATGGTCTCCGCTTTGCAGGCCTTCGGTGACGATGACCCCAGTGCCGCTATAGCCGTCGATTAGTATGGGCTGGCGTGTGGCTCGACCGTCTTTTTCCAACCAGACGAACTTGCCTTCCTGGTTGATAAGAATGGCATTGGCTGGCACGATGATACTTGAGTTGACATCGGATTTCAACATGACCTTGCCCACCATGCCGGGAACGAGTTCTTTGTCGGGCCGCTCCACAAGCACTTTCACGGGGTAGCTGTGGGTGAGTAGGGAAGAGGTCATGCTTTTTTCAGCGACTTGACCGAGGTAATGGCGGTCGTTCAAAGCGGGGATGACGATCTCTGCTAGGTCGCCGACGTGTACTTTGGAGATTTCGTCTTCAGGGACGGATATTTTCACAGAAAGTTTTTCTGTGTTGATGAGGCTTAACACAGGTTTGAGAGGAGGAACGTTTTCTCCAGTTTCTGCATTTACAGAAGCAATGTTGCCACTGAAAGGCGCTGTGATGACGTTGTCGTCCATCATGGATTTAGCGAGGTCATAAGCGGCCTGTGCTTTTTCGAGATTGGCTTCCATCTCTTTCCATTTGATTTCGGGCAGACTGCCATTGTCGTGTACTTTCTTCAGTCGGTCGTAGGCATCTTGGGCTTGGGTTAAAGTGGCTTGAGCCGAGCGTAAGGAGTTCTCCATGGTGGGCGAGGACACCCGTGCCAGATGTTGCCCTTTTGCTACGTGGCTACCTTCTTTCACATAGACCTGTTCGAGCAGGCCACCGTATTTGAATGCCAGGTCGACCGATTGGCCTTCTTCGAGAAAACCAGGATATGAATTGCGAACGACACCTTCGGTAGAATCAATTTGTAAAATGCCAACGGGGATGACCCGTTCCTCGATGTTGCCGCCGATAAGCCGTTCCTTCAGTTGTTTCGGGTTGGTGTCGGAGCAGCCTTGGAGGATTAGTATGGTGAGGATTAAAAATAGGCTTCGTTTCATGGTTTTCAGTTGCGGTAAGCGACCATCTTCAGGTCTTTATCTGTAATGTTATAGGTCACGGATCCGATTTTGACGGTGCCTTTGTAGTTCATGTCGAACACGATCATGTTGTCATCGTACATCTGGCCCGATGCATTCACAGTGATGTAGGTGCTGCTTGGTGTGTAGGGGATATTGATGGAGACGGGTAGCGTATTGCGTTGGTATTCTTCAAGTATGATGTTTTTACCGTCGCATGTTCCGTTGGTGACTACGGCATCGCCATTAAAGTAATTGATGACGACGATGACTTCGTCGCTCTTTTTGTCGGAAACGCAGATGTTGAGTTGTCCGATTTCGTTGGACAAGTTGGCGTTGAACTCGGCAGGGAGGGCGATGTTGATACTGTCGATAACGGCTTGGGCGGTGATAGCGAGTTCACCTGAGGTTTTGAAAGAATAATTACCAGAAAAAAGGTTGACGCCGCTTTTGTGACAGGAGGTTAAAATGACGGCGGAGACAACGAGTAAAAAGACAAAAATTTGTTTTTTCATAAAAGCTGAATTTTAGGGTTGCAAAAATACTCAGTTTTTTGATTCTGAAGGCGTTTTTTGTTATTTTTGCAACCGGATTCGGGTTCTTTTTACAAGGATTAATAGGGAATCCTGTGAGAATCAGGAGCTATGCCCGTAGCTGTAAGTTCATTGAAGGTCTGCGACACTTATAGTTTGGAATAACATGGTATAAGAAGAAATAGAAAGTTATGTTTGGGAACCTCAATTTTATCGAGATATTCAGTTCCTTCATCGTGATGGCGGCCATCATTGATATTTTCGGTTCGATTCCGATTTTCATGAGCATGAAGGAACAAAACAAGACAATCAAGGCGGGGCAAGCTTGCCTGACGGCTCTGGGTCTGTTTTTAGCCTTCTTCTTTGCAGGTGATGCCTTGCTGAAGTTGTTTGGCATTGACAAGGAATCGTTTGCCGTGGCAGGTGCGTTTGTGCTTTTTGTGCTCGCCGTGGAGATGATCTTAGGTCGTGAGATTATCAAAAACGAAGGAGGCAAAGACGGTGCCAGTATCGTTCCGATAGCCTTCCCGTTGATTGCTGGTCCAGGGGCTTTGACGGCATTGCTTTCGTTGCGCGCTGACTATGCAGTGGTCAACATTCTTATCGGTTTATTGCTCAATATCCTATTGGATTATGTGGTTATTCGGTCATTGGATAAAATCCAACGGATCATGGGCGAGAACTTGATCTTTATTTTGAGGAAGTTTTTTGGTGTTATCCTGCTGGCCATTGCCGTGAATATGTTTGTCAATAATATTTTGGTGATTATCTCAAGAGTTTCGTAGTAATCCTTATTTTTGCTTTCAGAAAAGTTATTGATTATGATGAATCTTTTCACTGGTTCAGGAGTGGGTCCTACCATTCTTTATTTGGCTTTGTCCATTTTTCTTGGCCTCTTGATGGGGAGGATCAAGATTGCCCATGTCTCTTTGGGCATTACTTGGGTGCTTTTTGTGGGCATTGCCATCAGTGCCTGTGGAGTCAATCTAAACGCAGAAATGCTGCATGTGATCAAGGAATTCGGATTGATTCTTTTTGTGGTGGCCGTGGGTTTGCAAGTCGGTCCTGGTTTCTTTCGCTCGTTCAAGAAGGGGGGATTGGTGATGAACTTGATGGCCTTGGTGAATGTGGCGTTGGGGGTGCTGATTACGGTAATCATTACCCAAGTTGCGCATCAGGATTTGGCCGACATGGCTGGTGTTTATACGGGTGCCATCACCAATACACCCGGGCTTTCGGCGGCTCAACAAGCGGTTGTAGATATGGGAGTTGAAGGGGGCGCCGAGCGCTTGGCAGCGGGATATGCTGTTGCTTATCCTTTGGCTGTGGTGGGTATGATAGTGAGTTGTCTTCTGTTGAAGGCATTTTGTCGCATTGACTTAAAGGAAGAGCCTTCTGTTGAAACAACCCTCCAAACGGTTTCTGAGAAACAAGCCACACCCCTCACACAACGTCATAAAGTGAATCTCATTCCCATTTTTATCTTTATAGCATTGGGTATCATCGTTGGTTCCATACCCATACCTGTGGGGATGAAGGCCCCCATTAAACTTGGACTGGCTGGAGGTCCTTTGGTGGTTGCCATTGTTGGAGGTTGGCTTGGCGTAAAGAAAAACTGGTTTGGCACCGAGTTCACGGACAGTCATGGCGTTTGGATGCTCCGTGAGGTGGGCATTGCCCTTTTCCTTGCTGGCGTGGGCCTAGGAGCAGGAGGGCAGTTTGTGGACACCGTGCAAGAGCATTATATGTGGGTGGTTTATGGGGTTATCATCACCATGGTTCCACCTTTGTTGATCGCTACTATTGGACGTTTGGTCTTGAAGATGAATTATTATACTTTGATGGGCTTCATTGGTGGAGCGCACACCGACCCGCCGACCTTGGCCTTCGCCAATACTGTGGCACCTGAAGGCTGCAAACTGCCCAACATGGGTTATGCCACCGTTTATCCTTTGACTATGTTTTTGCGAATCTTTACTGCCCAACTGTTGGTTTTATTGGCGGTGTAGTGCTGTTTGTAAGTAACAATTTCATATTGCTTTAGACAAAATGATGCAAGCGGGAGAATATCTCACGACCCAATAGGCAGTGGATCTGCTCGCTGTTTATTTCTTGACGAACTATAATCCTTCTGAATGATTAAATAATGAATCCTGTATTTACCATCCGTCCTGCGAAACTGGAAGAAGCGGGTCTTGTTCTTGAATTCATCAAAAAACTCGCCGTATATGAAAAATGTGCCGATGAGGTGGTCGCTGATGAAGCCACCATTCGTCATTCTTTGTTCGTGGAACATTCCGCGGAGGTGGTCTTTGCCGAGGAAGACGGCTCGGTTGTTGGCTTTGCTTTGTTTTTCCATAACTTCTCTACCTTTGTGGGGCGCAAGGGGTTGTATCTCGAGGACCTCTTCATCCTTCCCGAAAAGCGGGGTAGAGGTTACGGCAAAGCTTTGCTGAAGTATTTGGCTAACATTGCTGTGAAACGCAATTGCGGACGCATGGAGTGGATTTGCCTCGATTGGAACCAGCCGGCATTGAAAGTCTATCGTAGCATTGGAGCTATTCCAATGGACGAATGGACGGTGCAGCGGTTGGATGAGGAGGCGTTGCGGAAGTTCGCTATGGGGAAATAAAATGATGTTATTATGAAAGAGAAGAAAACCATTTTGATTACGGGTGCTAGCAGTGGCATTGGTTATGATGCTGCTCAGTTATTGGCGCAGCAAGGCCATTGTGTGTATGCTGCTGCCCGAAGGGTGGAACGAATGGAGCCCTTAAAGGCACTTGGCGTACATGTCATAAAAATGGATGTCACCGAAGAAGAATTGATGCGGCAGGGTGTTGAAGAAATGATTCAGAAAGAGGGGCATATTGATGTGCTTATCAACAATGCGGGTTACGGTTTCTTCGGAGCTATTGAGACGGTCCCTTTGGCCGAAGCCCGTCGTCAGCTGGAAGTGAATGTGTTTGGTTTGGCTCGTCTCACGCAATTGGTGTTACCTCAGATGCGCAAGCAGGGGAGTGGCCGCATTATCAACACTTCGTCAATCGCAGGAAAGATGGTGATTTATATGGGAGGTTGGTACAATGTGACCAAATATGCCGTGGAGGCGTTCAGCGATGCTTTGCGTATGGAAGTGAAGCCTTTCGGTATTGATGTGGTGATGATTGAGCCAGGTGCTATCAAGACCAATTGGGGGCCCATTGCGGCGCAACATCTCAAAGAATCATCCTATGGTACAGCCTACGAAGAGATAGGTGTCCAATGGGCTGGCAACGTAGATTGGTTTTACCAATCCAATTGGCTCTCTTCACCGTCGATTATTGCGAAAGCCATTAGCTGTGCTGTCAATAGCCGCCATCCAAAAACGCGTTATTGTCGTGGTCGTTTCTCTGTTGTTGGAAGAATGGCACATGCCCTTATGCCCACCCGTTGGTGGGATGCTATGATGCGAAGAATGGGACGGGTGAAAGTTAGAAAATGATTTATCGGATAAGGTTTTTTTGGTCGTTGGCGGATTGCATTAGTCGACCTGATTATTCGTAATGCCTTATTCTGACTTCGATTCCCTCGTTTTCCAATAAGGCTGAAATGCCGCTCACTTCGGTTTGGCTGTAATGGTAGGGGAACAGCGCCTTGGGTTTGATGGTTTTTGCCACCTTGACGAGTTGGTCGACGGTCATGGTGTAGGGTTGGTTGCAAGGCAGGAAGGCGATATCAATGTCATGGATCACGGCTATTTCAGGAATGTCTTCCGTGTCGCCAGCGATGTAGATCCTCAATCCATCGAGGGTTAAGATGAAACCGTTGTCCCTTCCTTTGGGGTGGAATTGCTGATGACCCTCGGTGATGTTGTAGGCAGGAACCGCTTCTACGGTGATGTCGTTGGCGATTTGAAGGATATCGCCATTGGCCATTACGGTACCATAGCCGAGCATTTCGGCGCAGCGTGGGTTGGTGATGAGTTGGGTGTTCTCCTTGGTGAGCATCCCGATGGCTTTTTCGTCAAGGTGGTCATGGTGCTCATGGGTGACGAAGATAAAATCCGCTTTGGGCATGGCGGCATAGCCGATGGTCTTCGCTCCCAGTTGGGTCACGGGGTCGATTTGGATTTCTTTGCCCTCATATTCGATACGCATGGAGGCGTGGACCAAGGCATGGATCTTGACCGTCTTCCCGCTTTTGGTGGTGAAACTGTCGACTTCGTAAGTTGGTTGGCCGCAGGCTGAGGTTATGCCTAATAGGGTAAGCAAGCTGGTGATAATCATTTTCATGGTGATGGTTTTTACAGGGCAAAGGTAGGAAAAGTTTTTCAGATAGGCTTTCTGAGATAGGTGCCTTTGACAATATCACCTATCGGGAATTGAATAGCGACCTTAGAACGAAAAGCATCTTTTGATCTTCATTACATGTGTGCGTTTTTGATCCTCTCACTATGTGTCATGAAACTGCTTATTCAATCTAAACTCAGTGTTACTCCATAATTATGCAGCCAATCCTCACATTCCTTATAATTGGGCATTACAGAGAAAACTGCATCCCAAAACTGACGGGTGTGCTGGGGATATTTCAGATGTGTAAGCTCATGGACGACCAAATAGTCAATAATCATCGGCTTGGCCATGATGCACTTCCAATGGAAGTTGACATTATGGCTTGGGGTACACGAAGCCCAATGTGAACCTAATTCCATTATCTTGATTGAGGCTGGCTCCCGTCCGACCTTTTCCGAGAAATAGGCAACGCGCTCTTTGAGGTAAGGCAATCCCTGCTTTTTGTAAAATTTGATGAAAGTTTCCCTTGCCTTTGGCAGATATTTCTCACTCAGCACAAACTTGTCATCAACGATTTCCAATGCCCGCTTCGCTGTTTCAGAAATCATCAGATTGTATGACTGCCCCATGAACAAAAAAGATTGTCCATTGACAAATTCACGGTTGACGTGTGCTTTCGTCACGGCTTTTCTGTTTGCTATACGCCTGCAAATCAAATACTCCCGCGCTGACAACTCTTTGTATATGGTCTCTTCTGAACAATCGTATGGTGCGACAGCATTCACGCTGCCGTCACGCTCTATGTTGACCGTAATGGTTTTCTTGCGTTTCGATCGTCTGATTTCTATGTCAAGATCTCCGATTCTCATTGTGCATTATTCATCATCCATCTCCTCATAACGCTTTCGTTACTTTTAGCAAGTTTTATCAACTCTGTAACGATGGATTCGCTGTTTTGCTTCAATTCTGGGATTCCTGAGAACCGAAGGATTGTGCCCATGTCGCCCCGCAGTTTTTCCACATTAGTTGATTTTGTCCAAATGTTAGGTATTGACATGGCTTCAAATATCAGAGTCATAACCCTGTCGGTGATGCCAACAATCTTTTCGTGTTCCTCCTCAAAATCAAGGCCTGCGCATTGGCAAAGCTTGTCATAGAACGGTTCTTTTTCCTCCGAAACCACTGCGGGACGAGGATGTGCCATCTCCTGACGCAGTCGCTCCAACTCACTAATCATCTCCTCCCAATTGCCTGCGTATGTGGTGAGGATGTTTTCCATACGGTCTTTGAACTTCTGGTAAAGGGCCGTATTCTTGCCTTCGCCCAACTTGATGATGATGCGCTCACGGATTTGGTGTTCCATGGCAGAGGCTTTCGTCTGCGGATTGTTATACATGTCGTTGACAATCTTCGGGAAATCGTCCGACAAAATGTCCACTTCTGGCACAGTTTCCCTTACTCCGTCCGATTTCAAGTATTTGTCCAAAAGTCGGCGCACCTTCTCGCTGGCCCATTTGAGGTCAAGCGTGTCGTCCTTGTAATGCCAACGGATGAGGGAAACGATATAAGCCATGCGTTTGGCAGGGACATAGTAGTTACTGCGTGTGCTCGGCTCGTTGAAAAGCAGGTCGAAGATGTCGAAGAACAAGCGGAACAAGGCGTCCAATTCCGAACGGAACTTGATGCTCTTCGCAGCTATGACTATCTTTTCGCAAATCGTCTTTTCCTGTTCCTTGTCGGTGCGCTGCTCAAGGAAGTCCTTGATGTTGTCAATGCCTTCATCCACAAAGCGTTGGATGATTTTGTTGTAACGCATTTCAAGTTCAGGGATTTCCTTTTCAATTGCGGAGAAATAGGTCTCAAATTCTTTCAAATCCTCAGCCGCCTCATGTTCTTCCTCAGCGCTATAGATGCCCAAGGCCTTGTGTAGGTTCTTGGTGACGCCGAAATAGTCCACCACCAAACCATGTGTCTTACCTTTCTTGGTGCGGTTCACACGAGCAATGGCTTGCATCAGGTTGTGTTCCGACAGGTTTTTGTCGAGATACATCACCTGTTCGATGGGCGCATCAAAACCTGTCAGCAGACGATCACGAACGCAAAGAATACCTATACCCGACAATGGGTTTTCCGCATCGAAGTCCTTTTTGAAATTGACGATAGCATCGTCAGTCTTCGCCTCGATTCTCGCGGTTCTTACAATAGCTGGCTCGTTGTTGCCCATACTTGACACCACGGCACGCACTTTCAGCATTTTCAGGCGTTGCAGCATGACCTCGTCGCGTTCCTCCTCTGATTTCAGTTCTTCTCTTTGGATAAACTCAGGGATAAGCCTTTCCAAAGCAATCTTATAGCGGACAGCCGCCAAAATTGAAGCACCCACCACCTGCGCCTTAAAACCATTCGGAAGAATCTCAGAAATATAGTGCTCCAACATGTCGCGGGCATTTTTCATCACACGGTCAGCACTTTCCAGGTATGCAACCATCGTTCCATAACGCCTCATTATCTCATTGCGTTCCTCCTGGGTTCGGTTTTTGAAAGTCTCCTCAAAAGCATAGTCAAAATCTTCCTTGAAAGGAATGTCGTCGTCGCTTTTGCGGCCAATGTATTTGATGTCGACCGTGGCATGGTCTTTCACGGCATCGTTCATCTTATAGGTGTCGATGAAGTCGCCGGCCTTCTGCCCGAAGCGTTCACATGTGGTGGCTTTGTGGCGTGGCGTAATCAGCGGTGTGCCAGTAAACCCGATTCGCGCTGCATTGGGGAAGGCTTGGAAAAGGTTGTCGCCCATCTCGCCACCTTGCGAACGATGCGCCTCGTCAATAAGCACCAGTATCTTGGAGCTTTCGTTAATGACCGGAAACGTTTCAAATTTCGGCACAATGCCCGTCTTTATCAGCGATTCAAGTGAATACTCCTTGTTTTCTCCGAATTTGTGAATCATCACCAAATTGAGGTCGGCAGTGTCGCTTTCCAACTTCACAAGCTGCTGACGATTCTCCACTATATTCTGTATTTTCTTGGTTTGGGGATCTTGGCAAAGCTCACCTGTATATTCGGCGGTTTCGGCCAACTGGTTTTCAAGGTCGTGGCGGTCAACAACCATGAGGATGCGGTAGTCGTGGAGTTCACGGATATGGCGCATCTTGCGGACAAGAAACACCATAGTGAGCGACTTGCCACTACCCTGCGTGTGCCAGATGACGCCACTTCGACTCTTCCAATCGGTGCCGCTTTCGAGTTTGCGCAACATCTTGCCCACTGCTCGGTATTGCTGGTAGCGACAGATGACTTTGATGAAGCCATCATCTTTGTGCATAAACAGGGTGAAGTTGCGGAAAATGTCAATCAGGATCTCATGATTGAACATGCCTTTGATAAGGATTTCCTGACGTTCCGCAGGGTCGATATTGATGCCTTCGGCGTATTCTTCTGGAAAGATATCCTTCCAGTTGAGATAAAAATCGAAATCGGCGGAGATGGTACCGCAACGTGCCTCCACGCCACGGGTGATGACGCTGAACAGGTTGGTGTGGAACAGCCGCTGGCAGCCTTCTTTGATGCCTTCGGAAAACGGGTCGTCTTCGACACGCTGGTTAGCGTAGCGTTTGATTTGGTCGTAGGCCTCGCTCATCGGTTCCGAGACATCCTCATCCTTACACTCAATCACCACCAACGGCAGACCATTCACAAAGCAGACAATATCGGGAATGATAAACGGCTTAGTGTTGTTGGTATCGACGCGGAACTGGTTGATGGCGATGAAAGAGTTTTTCTTGTAGTTGTCAAAGTTGATGATTTTGGCCGTGGGGTTGTCCTCGCCCGTCACCTCGTTTTTGGTGGGTAGGTGAATGCCTTCCAACAGCATATTGTGGATCTCATGGTTGGCATCGATGAGCGGCTTGTCGATTTCCGTGATTTTGCGGTAGCAATAAGCCTTTTGTTCATCGGTAATCCAACCATTCAGCTCTTTCAGCTTCTTGTAGAACTCCTCTTTCAGGACAATCTCGTTGAACGAGGTGCGCATACTCTCCGCAGGGTCTTGCGGGATGCCGCCATTGCCTTTGTCTATCACTTGCCACTTGATTTCACGAAGCTTTTCGAGAAAGGGGTGCTCTACGTTGGTGTATTCACTCATAAGTCAATGCTTTTTCTTATGTATAGGACAAAACCTCTGTTTTTATGGCAAAACACTTTTGTCATTTCCTTAAACTCAGCAATTTGTTGAAAATAGTTTTGGTTTGTCAATTGCTTGTTACAAATCCATGCCTTTGTTTGATATGATTGAGAGTCGTAATTATCAAAGAAAAACGACATTGTTTCTATGACTTGTTCCATTGCTTTTGACAACCATGAAGCGTCTCTATTTTTTAGTTCTGTAAAAACTATATTGGTGTTGTTGTGTCTTAAGATGCCCTCACATCTTTGAGCATCACTACCATCTTTTCTCTTTAGCACTACACAATGGTCAACAGGGTAAAAACCAATCTCTTTTTGCGATCCATTATTTATCACGCCAATCCACTTGCTGTCTTTATTTGACAAATCCTCATCCAAATATGCGGGTAATGTGTTATCATCGTCGCATATTCCGAAAACTCTCTTGTTAGAATGAGTTTTGCTCTCCTCTCTGAAAAAATCTATAGTAGGTCGCATATATCTTCAATTTCCATCAATTCAGAGAAAAGCATATTAGTCTCTCCAAGTGAATTGTTCAGATAATTCTCATTTGAAGGAAGTCCATAGGCCTGCTCCAACATTGATATTGAGCCGGTTTTCTCGTCAAGCTCATATATGGCAACATTTTGCATTGGAGTCATTGCCTTTTGTGGAACTATTTTATAAAGTTTTGATGCGACAGTCTCATCCCCGTTAGCTTTTTCATCTATTTCGGCAGCTTTTATTGCCAACATCAGATAGTTAATAATATAAGGGCTATGCGTCGTCAGAATCAGCTTGTTCTCTTTCACTGCATTGTTATACTCTAACAATTTGTTCAACATCCCTTGTTGCGAAGTCGGGAACAGGTTCTGCTCGGGTTCCTCGATAATGTTCAACGTGCGTTTGATGTTGAATTGAGCCGCCAAGTTGGATAGCAGTATTCTTTTTTGTTCTTCCGTGTAGGTCTTGTCATTCAAAATCCTTGCCGATTCTTTCTTGAAAGTCTCTCGTTGCTGCTCATCCATTTCTTGTTCTGACTTCAACAGCCCCGACACGTAATTTGCAACGATGAAAAGCGGAATGAACGACTGGAAACCACTGGCGGCGTCCGAAAGCTGAATCTTGTAATCCGTTCCTTTCACATACAAAACATCGTTCAACTTATTGTACTCAACATCCACATTGCTTATGGGCAAGTGAAAGTTCTCCTTCTCCCTAAGACTTTCTTTTGCCTCTTGAAAGGTTTCCTTAAATTCCTGCAACGACTGCGACCAAAGGGTTAGTTTCTGTCCGCCCCTCGACTTTTTCACCGAGGAAACGAAGTTCCTTTCGGCTGGAAAATACGTGATTTTGGGCAAGCTATAGTTTCCGTGCAACTCTTGTATGTCAAGATTGCTGCCTGGTTTATAGCCTATTCTATACGCCTCACCTTCATATTGGATTTCCGTATTGTCCTTCAAGTAACTGTCAATACGATGGTATTCCAAATATTTCTTGAAAATTCTCTCCTGCTTGCGGAAGCGGCTTGTTGTGCCAGCACTTCTGAACAGGTCCTTTTCAATCCATGACAATGTTGAAACCAATTTGGCTACCGTGCTTTTTCCGGAACCTTGGTTTCCGATAAACACGGTAACTTTACTAATATCTAACCATCCGTCGTTCCCAACGAAACCTTCCCGAATGGGGCCGAAGTTCTTTATTTTAATACGACTCATAACACTGAGTTTTGTTTTATTTTGCAAAAGTACACTTTTTCAACGAAATACGTATGAATGGTTGTTGATGTGGTTTTCACGAAGCTTTTTGAAAAATGGGTGCTCTATGTTGGTGTATTCGGACATGATGGTTTGTGTTAATTTAAACACTCATAATGATATATCTTCATTGAGCTTTTATTTTCCGTGACAATGACAGGATGGCAATCTTGTTCTTGTATCTTTATTAATGTATCAATATCAGGATGATGATAAGGATTGTCATTCCCTACTGAAACTATTCCTCTATTTGGATATTTGTAAAGTGCTTCATTATAATTATGCTTAGAACCATGATGAGGCACTTGAATTGATGCTATTTCCTTCCAAAAAGGATTATAAAAGCTTTTCAATTCAGAACTATTGTTTTGGGGCTCAAAATCGCCCATATAAAGGTAATTTGGATTTCCGCAATGCTGTTCATATAAATCGAAAAAATCATAGTCATGGCAAATAAAACGGCGTTCAAACCTGCAAAGTGTATTACATCCTCTTCTTCTCAAATATAATGCCCTGGTCCCAGAGAAAAGAGTCATTGAATAACCGTTATGTTGATTGCCGAATATATCATCATAAATCTTCTTACATTTCTTCATCCCTGCTCCTTTGAGTAATTTAGAGAGATTATCAATCGTTATTTTCTCGCCCAATTCTTTTTCTAATTCCTCTCTTAGTTTTTCCCTTTTTTCTGGTGAAATCTTTGGATTAAATGGAATGTACAACCATTCTCCACAATACAATATGGTACCAGAGGGAATACTTTTTAACTGAAACAGATTAAGATTATTTCGTCGATTAGGATTCCATGCTCCAATGTTTAAATCATAATCGCCATCTCCTTCGATGTTAAATCCATCCTCAGGAAGTCTACTATCATCAGCTTCATTGACCTGAATAAACCTTGTTCCTTCTTCATTATTATCTCTATTATCAGAATTTAACTTACCATACAAATCCAACAAAAAACGATTAACTTGATTATACGTTCCCGTTTGGCAATAATTAAACACAAATGATTCTAAAAGAACGTCTTCCGTCAATTGTGGCAAAAACAGGTATTTAACCCTGGCATTCTCAAGAAGGTACTGCAACCCATTAATATGGTCGGCATGAAAGTGCGAGATAAAAACCGCTTCGATTTCTTTCACACCAGATTTTGGATCAAGATAGCTTTCCAAATACTTTTTCATAGCGTTCTGTTTACGATTGAAACCACCGCAATCATAGACAAAGTTTTTTGCTTGCTTTTCATTTGAGAGAGTCTCGGTATAAAAACCGCCTTGACCAATCGGATGAATAATACGTGTAACTTTCATGATTAGTTGTTTTTATTCGTTTAACGCTGAGAAATCATTCCATTTTTTATACTATTTAGTTTTATTACTCGTGGATTCATCATGCTTTTTCTGGACTTCATCGATGTTCTTCACAACATAATTGTTTACTTGTTTTCTGTATGAAAAAAGGAACAGCAAAAACATTAACAACAGCAATATCCATAAACCATATTTCTGAATAAAAGTACACTTTGGAAGGATCAGTTGAATTCCGTATGCGACAAGCGAAATAAGAAAAACTGAAAGAAAAGCCCGGTACATATTTGCACTTTCCAGTATGGATTCCAAAAACGGCCGTTCTTTCTTGGCCAAATTATACTGTTCATACTCTCTCCATTTTATGAGTTTCGTTTTCCTACAAATTCCTTCCACCACCAATGAAGAAAACCGGCTATTGATTAGCCCAACCAAATAGCAAATCACTATGCAAACACCTACACTATAATCCAAAATAGGGTAACCCATGTAACTGAGAATAAAGCATAATGCCGAACCAGGTATAAGATTGTTCAGAATCTCATAATGGGAAAATGTTTCTGATAGTTTTGTTAGTACTGTTTCCATATTCTCTTATTTTAATGGTGTTGCTGATGAATATCCACTATGAGTAGGTGTGTTTTTATGATGGCACATACTACCGTTATTATTTGTAGAATAAACTCTTGTGCCTAATTTATTTAACGCATTAACTACCGCCTTACTTAAATAATGTCCATATTTCTCAGTTGAAATAAAAGCCACTTGGGGATGTATATGATTTATAATATCACAGTCAAGATTATGTTTGCTTCCATGATGTGGAACTTTTAACCAATAGACATTTTGAATACTATTAATCAAATCTTGAGGGATATGATCTATAGAATCCCGACAGGCATCTCCCATAAATAAAAACTTATTTCCATCACTCGGTTGAAACAAAACAATTACACTACTTTTATTATGAGAAGAGGGGTCATCTTCAGCTTCCTCTAAAGTTTTACTGAACATTTTCCCGTCTTTTAATTCTGCGATTTGTTCTTGTGATTCATCAGAGTCATATCCTCCGTTCTTTCTCTGAAGGTCATTCCTAAAATCTGGAACTAATGACCTATAATAATCAATTGTCGGCCCAATTACTTCAAATAGATTTGACTCACAAGATGATACTTGTCCGGCCAAATATGCATCCGAAAAAGGGTCATAACAAACTATCTTCTTTTGTTGTTGTAATGTGTCTATGATTTCAAAAAGATTATCATGACCATCCAAATCATAAACAGACCTTGCTTTTACTAGTTTAGTAAAATAACTCATCTTTTGACTCCATTTGATCTCTCCATTAGGAACATGTTTTGCAGGATCGTTTATCCAAATTTGACTAATTTTCAAATTGTCTTTCCCGTTATCTCTTTGCTGTTCCAACAAATAAGTGATACCACCAAAATGATCTTCGTCACAATGAGAACAGATTGCTAAATCAATGCATAAATCAGTTCCATAATGCTTCCGAATAAACTTTGCAATGGTTGAGCCATCTTGATAGTTTCCTCCATCTATCAATACGACATATTCAAAATTAGTTTCATCATCCCAAAAGTGGATTAAAAAAGCATCTGCCGCCTTAACGTCCAGCATATCTATTTCATACTTAGTTACTTGCATATAAATTTGTATATTGTTTTTTTTTATTTTCCTCCAACAACCTCTCCATCAACCCCTTCTTCACCTTCTCATATTTCTCCAGCACCTTCTCCTCCGCCGCTATCTTCGCATCTATGCCCGAAAGTATGGCGGCTATGCGGCGCTGCTTGATAAGGTCGGGCTTGTCGTTTTTGAAAGGAATTGCTATTTCAATTCTTTTTAAATTATTGGGTGCAATTGCAGGATAACTTGTACCTGTACATAAACCTAAAACAACAGATTCAAAGTTGTGCGCATGCAACAAATAGAAAATGAAATCAGGTTCATAATCGTCATAACATCTTATTAATGCATAGCCCGTTGAAGCGACGTAATTGCCCTGCTTCTTATGAATATAATTATTTCTCTGATAAGGTCTTACAGTCTGGTACAATACATCATTTTTGTCTACAAGTCGTTGCGCTCGACTTGGAGCATTCCCCTTTAAAATATAGTTTTCAAACAACAACTTTCCAGCGACAACACTTTCTAAATCAATGTAAATAAATTGATTAGGGATAGGTTCTTTGTTGCTTGGATTTATTTCTCCCACTTCCCCCAACCTCACCATCTTCCATCCCTCTTTGGGTTTCAGCAAGTCTTCCATCATCCCCTGCTTCATCTGCTTGTATTTGGCGATAACCTTCTGCGTTGAGGCTATCACCTTGTCGGCAGAGGAAAGGATGGCGGCTATGCGGCGCTGGGCGGGGAGAGATTCGGGATAGGAAAAATACAATTTATCGAACATTTGTTGTTTCGGCAAATTATATCTTGTAGAACCCTGTGCAAAGAGAGAGATCTTCTTCCTCAACTCTTCACTTCTAAACAAATACGAAACAAATTCAGGATCAAATTCTTGCTTGTTGTATAATCGGAAACCGAAACAGAAACTATTTAGATAGGCCTCACCAATATCATCAACCAACACAGATGTCATACCAACTTCTTCTGGAGTTTCCGATGAAGTCGTAAAAAACCAGTCTCCTTGTTCAACTCTATTTTGGTGTTCGTTGTCAGCAATTCTAACGTATTCTAATTTGTTTGGGTCTATTCTTCCATTTGAGAAAATATTCATATAGGGAATGAAGGGTTTACCTTCTCCAAAATCATCAATGGTTTTGCCTGACAATCCAGAAAAGGAGTTACCCAAATCTCCAAGTTTTACTGTCTTCCATTGCTCGTTATGTCCGTCTGCATACTCCATTGTAATTCGTCTTTTTGCTTTCTTCAAATGCTCAATTTGATTTATTCAAACTTAATCATTACATTTTCTGCCAATCGTCTTAATACATACAAATATGGACGAAGTAAAACATTATTCCTTACCGTTGGACTAATCACAACATTTTCTCTGGATTCCCTTGCGTGAACTAGTACATTTCGAATGTTATCAATATTCTTTCTTATTATGGTCATAATGCCATTTTGAGGGTTGTCGATTTCTTCTTTTTTATTAAACAATTTCTCAATCTTTAACCCACCATCAAAACAAACATCATTGATAAAACAATCCGCATTTGATACTATTTCATTCTTTATATCATCAAACGAACACAAATCTTTTAATAAGCTCTCCATTCTCTGAGAATCATTGTTTCTTTTGAAATATTCACTATATAATTCAATTATCTTTGATGAATAAAGATTCGAATTTAGAATATCAGGAGATTTAACAATGTTTTCCAGTTTACGCTTTAACCCGTTTTCTAAATAATAGTATGAACAATACTCTAAAACTTGATAATAAAAAATGTATTTTAAGCGAATACTGCCAGTATGCCGTGCTGCTTCCATTAAATCCAATAATGTAGAATCATACTTTTTACTATTCAAAATAGATGGGAAGGGAGTGGTATTGCTTTTGCATGGAATTTTAATATCATTTATTCCGCCTTCTGCTGTATCAAAAATCACAATATACGGACTTTTTCTATCATAGTAAAGCATCATAAAGTTGACTTGTTTGAAAAACAAAACCTGATCGTTATATGACATACTATCGAAATCCCCTTCAATAAAAAAGTTTGTCGGTATTAAACTATCGTTTTTTTCAGTATAATAGTTAAAAAATCGAAGCATTCCATAAACCCTATCGTTATACTCTGAAGAATCATCAATGGCAAAATGTTTTGCTAATTTTTCAAAACTAGATGAAGGAGCCCCATAATATAGTTTGGTGACTATATACCTCAATACCCTAAATCTTGCTAAATCATAAGTCTTTCAAGGTATTGCATCATTTCACTTTCAAGACTAATAAACCTTGCGTCATAGAATAGAAATATTCGAGGCGCAAGGTTTTGTTTTTCGTAGCAGAGTTATTTGAAATGAGGTTTGGGATTGTTTGACATAAGTCTAAACGCTCATCATTCAAAACCTCCTTTCATTGTTTGATTGAGAATATCCCAAACCTTCTTTTGAAAGGGATTAAAATTTCATAATTATAATGTTATTACACCGCTCAAATCTACAGTTATAAATAACAGTAACTATTAACAAACAAAATTATGGGTGATATAATTAAACTTCGCAGAGATACTGCCGCTAATTGGGCAAGTTATAATCCGATTCTTTCTTTAGGTGAGCCTGGTGTTGAGACAGATACTAAACGCTGGAAAATTGGCGATGGTGTGACTGCATGGAATTCATTAGCATATCGTAATGAATATAGTGTTTTTAATGTTTCTTATTGGAATCGGACAAGTAACCAAGTGTCTGATTATGCTCGATATGCTACTTTGGCGAGTGCGATTAGTGCTATTCCCGCTGCATTTCATCAAGGCGGCATGAGTATTAAGTATATTGATTCCACTACAGATGAATATGTTCAGTATAGATACACAGCTGTAGATATTGGACATTCGTATTTTAGTAATATCGCTAATTGGGTTAAAGAAGATGTATTTGCTTCAGGTCAATGTATATCAGACATAAGTATTGTAGATTCTATAAACAACGGCTCTTCTACCGACGTTCTCTCAGCCAAGCAGGGCATGGAAATAGGCCAGAAACTGAAAGGCATCACTTTGACTGAGACAAAGGTTAATATTTCTGATTACACGTTGCAAAATGGCTACATTGATGGCGCAAATGGACAATTTGTAAGTTCTACTTTATTTAGAACCATTGACATCAGCGTTGCAACTTATAATAATATCCGATTTTGCGGCTTAAAACGCAATGATATCTATGCTCCTGGTTATGCTATCGGCTATTATGACGATGGTACGTGGGTTCCCACACGTTATTGGAAATATCCAACAGGTAGTAATCCATCAATATTATCAGACATTCTTGTCGATATTAAGGAAGGTGAGACAATAATAAGAATAACGTGCCGAGTTTATAATACTCCACTTAATGAGAATACATTTTATGCTTATCTAAGAACAGGCAAAACCGTGATGGAAGAAATCAAAGACGTTGCCTCACTTATTCCATTTCAAATTCCATCTTCTTCTAATTATGTGGATGGTAGCGGAGTGGTGCATTCTACATCTTCTCCATCATACGCATTGACAGATTACTATTTTGTGTATCCAGGACTGCAAATAAAGAACGCTCATGCAATCGCTGTTTCTAATACTTATCTTGCTTTCTATAACAAGGATTTTCAATTCATTTCAGTATTACAGCATTCCACCAGTGGTTTTGTTGATGTTGTTTTGAATTCAAATAATATACCTGCTGGTGCTGTTTATTTTAGAGCAAATATTAACGCTTCTTATACTGACCTGCCCATAACTCAATTCTACATCAATAGAGTTGCGGGTATAGATTTTCAAATGGATGAAAACAGTTCTAACTTGTTGCCAAACAGTGTTATAACCAAAGCTACCACATATCCAATTACATACACAAACAAAAGATATTTGGGGAAAAATGGAGATATCATAACATCATTATCCACTACATTCAGCGTTTCCGATTATTGTTTAGCATTACCAGGAATAAAGATGTACGGATTACATGCGGCATCAGGTAGTAAATCTGATTTCACTTATGTCACATTCTATAATAAGAATTTTAATTTCGTAGGCAGATTAAGAAATCCAAATCAAGGAAAATTCAATCATACACTAACACAAGAGGAAATTCCTGAAGGGGCTAAATACTTTAAAGCGTGTGTGTGGCATGAAGAGAACTATGATGGTTATATTGATTACAGAATCCCGATAAATCTCAATAATCCAATTAATGATGTCAATGTTGATTCTAATACAATCCCATTTGATTATAGCAAGGCGTTAGCAATGCCAAAACAACAACTTCAAACTATGGTGGAAGTAGCATCGAATGGTAGATGTACTGTATTGTACGATGATGACAATTATCCGTCGTTAATGTATAAAATTCCTAAGATTGGAATTGGCTCATTGGTAGATGATAACGTGTTGGGTGGTAATTCTGACGTGCATCCAGCATTCATAGTAAATGGAACGGAAAAAGATTTTATTTATCTATCAGTCTTTGAAGCTTCTAACATTGATGGTCATTATGTTAGTTGGTATGGATTACCGTCTAAAGGGTCATTAAACTTGTATGATGTGAGAGAATCTATTGCTAACAAAGGTGATGGTTGGCATGTCGAGACAATATATGAGAGGTCATTACTTGTTCTTCTTACAAAGTGTCTAAACTCACCCACTCCGACAGGTAATACGAATAAAGGAAGAAGCCATTTGCATCATTATGAATATTGCCAAATGGAAGGTGGGCTTATACCAGGTACTGCATCAGGACAACCGACTGGAAACAAGTGGATAAACGGAACACAACCATCGGCTTGGTCTCACAACAAAGAGCTATGGGGAATTCAAGATGTGATAGGTGGTTATCACGAAATATGCGACCTGTATAAACTTGTTAATAGCCAGATATATATTGCATCTGATAATAAGTTTTTCAAAATAGGCGATGATGCAAGCACATTTGAAGATGATTGGATAGCTACAGGTGTTTACTATAATGTAGTAAATAATCAACTTGTTATTGATACAAGTTCAACATTGAACGATGCAAAACAATCTAATTATCAAGATATTCGTTGTACATCAAATTATGATGCAATTACATTGGATTTAAGAAAAAAACTATGTCTTTTGTTGCTTTCTCCAGTATTAGTATCTTCTGATAATTCTTCAATCTTAGGTTTAACTGGATACGTTAGAGTTGATGGTTCCGAAGGACCAAAGTATGGCATTTTTGGTGGTGCTGAAGAATATAGTAATAGTGGTTTGGGCTGCCACAGCGCATCGTACAATCTCATGGATTCCGCAATGACACGACATGGCAATATGGGATGTAGATTGGCGTTTATAGGATAAAATATAAGTTATGAACTACAACGCACATCCGCATATTAGAGAAGCAATCAAGCAATCGGAGAAAATCAATGCTCGCTGTGAAAGGTCTATTTCCTTGTATAGACTGCGACAAGAGTTAGAAAAACGTCGAATTAGTAAGCAAGATTTCAAGGAGTATTTATACCGATACGCTTCAATAACCGATAAAGAGTACATTGAAAGCGTTCTGCCGAAACTCTTTGATGAACCTATCGCAAATATAGACAAATCAGAAACATTCCGTATAACATCGGGATTAAGATAAACAATAACAATTATACAAACAACGTTATTTAACAAGGATTATGTTCAACCCAATTTCAGCACATCGGCAAGAAGTTAGCGATAGGATTCTAAAAGGTTTTGACGCCGATACGATAGAAAAAGCACCTCAATTCACGCCAAAGTTAAGACGTTTGAGGACAAGCAAAAATGGAACGCTTTGGTGGGATTATAGAGACCATAAGGGCAAGAAGTTGATTGAGGGTGACGACATAACAATTCAAGGCGGTAAACACATAACTAAAAATAGCGATATGTTGTTAAAGTACACAGAGCAGATGAAAACGGAATTAAAGGACATCATTGATTCCGCAGAAGGTTTTGAACTCACAAGAGACGATAAGGATTGGAAGCAATCCGCAACCACGCCTTCGCAATATCTCAGATTCAATAAAGACGGCGTTAGATTCGCTGTAAGAATTTCCGACCATACAAAGGCTACAGAAAACAACGCCACCGTGTACGCTGTGAATCTTGAAACACAACGCAAGCGTAAGAAAAACGGAACATATAAAGAGGTTGAAACTTGGGTGATTGATGCAAGTTTAGGTAACATCACTCCAAAGAATATCGGTAATGTTGTTAGTAGAATAAGCAAGCTATGGAACAAATACAACACCGATGCTGGGTTTGAGAAGTTGCGTAAGTTTGCCGAAGAACATAACATCAAGCCGATTACCTCCGAAGATATTGAATTGATGGAACTTGACCTTGCAGAAAAGTTTATCAACGAGAATAAAATCAAGGACAACGGACTTTGCATAGCATTTCAAGTTTTACGAGCAGCAAGCCGTAAGGTGCTTGAATCTATGTTAGATGAAGATGATGATTAAATCGGTTATCTGTCTGAAAAATCAAAGACACGAGATAGCAACATTATCCCGTGTCTTTTTCTTTATCCCAAGTTAGTTACCGCCTAATAACCTAAACCACGTTAGCAAGGCAGAAAATTGGTAGCTGCTTCATTTATTCACCTCTCAGATTAACTTCCTTTTCTATCCAGCCTTCGTCCAACAGCCAAATAACGGCATCAACAACAGCATCAATCAATGTAGCACCATAGGCGCAAAACTTTTCTTCTTCGCTATAAGACGCATAGCGCACCGAATTGTTATTCATCCGTAAATCGTATTGAATGCCTGGGTCTGACATTACAGCTTCTTCATCCGTCGTATCAATACTTTCATCAGCTAAATAGCAAATATCGTTAGGCATCAAGCTAATCAATCGTGATAGCGACCACGCTGGACTAACCGCCGTTACAGAATCGGATGTTGCTGTAGGCAGTCCTGCTGCGATTAGTCTTTGACTTTGCGAAACATCGGTTGTCGTTGGTATTCTGTGCATAATAAGTTAAGCGTGTTATTGATTTTGAGATTTATTTTGTCTCTTTTCTTTCCACGCTTCATAGATTTTAGCGGAGATTTTTATTTCATCGTTGTTAAAACCAACAGATTGAAGCGTGTACGTTGCCCCATCATTACCATATGAGTAATATGCGCCGATAATAAAGTATTCAACATAGTCGTAATGCTGATGAATGTTGTAGATGATTTCGTCTCTTTGAGTAGTGTTGTATATATCATTCGATTGATTGAATAGTGCGGTTGTACTATTATAGTGCGTTTTCATATAAGTAGCAACCTTATCAGCCATTTGTCGGGTAACTAATGTCTCTTGTTTTGTTCCGTTGTTTTGAGAATAGGCGGTGGTTGATACGCAAAACATCGCAATAAGGATTAGCATTGCGACGAAAATTGGTTTTAATGTTTTCATACGGCGATACTTTTGAGGATTGGTTGTTTAATTACTTGCTTTCTTTATTCAGATTTTCCAAAAGTTCTTCAACTCGTTTGTAGTGTTTTAAGTGGATGTCACGCATTTCTTCATCATTGATTTCCCTGCATCTATTTCTTGTGTTAATTTCTGAAATCCATTTCATAATCAATGCGCCAAAGAATACGGCAATATCACCCCATATCGTATTCCGTATAAGAGTAACTGGAGCGTGAGGGTCTGATAAAGTTGTGTAAGTTAAAAATCCCATAGGGATTCCGAAAACCAAAATCCAAAGCCAAAAGACTAATCGAGATTGAGATTTTGCTTCATCTTTAATTTCTTGAGCTGTGTACATAATGCGATACTTTTTATGTTAAACAATGATACGTTCTTGTTAAAAGAAACGTGGACTGCAATCCATGCGCCTCGTGAAGTATCGCCAAACACTTGTAAATACGCACAGATAAGCAGCCCACGTATGTGAACCACCGTCTGTGTCTCGTATTTACCTTTGTTGAAATTGGCGATTTAACACGAGGTCGAGACACAATTGTCGGTGCAAATATACAAAATGTTTGGCGAATAGTGAAAAATTTATTGTTGAATTATTTTTATCAAATTCTAAATCCTCATTTAGTTGTGAGAATCGTTTATTCAATAGGTTGTTTCAATGAAGATTTTAAGTATTTAACTTTATCCGAAACTTCATATGATAAATCGCCATAAGTTCCATCGGTTTTAAGATAAGCATGGTCTATTGCATCAATAAGCAAATAAAGTTGCTCATCCATACTCATCATCTGGATGATAATAGAAACATTTATAAACATAAACTTCATTCATAGATTTTATCCGTTTATTTAAATAATCCTTTCACTTTTTCTTCAAGTGTTGGTATGCAACCACATTCAGCGATTTCATTGATGAGGTCTTGTTTATTTTCGACAGCTCCAAAGACTGTAGAAACATACCAACAGCGTACAGCGTCACCATATACATCCTTCTCGCAAAATTCTTTGCCTTCAACGATATAGGTTTTGTCTTTATCAAACATCGTTAAATCGTCGCTGTGACGTGTTGTAATTGGTATCTTTAAATACACCTTCAAATTGTTGATTTCTTCGAGTGTCATATTTTCGTTGTTTCTCTTTATTTCTTCATCGATTTCTTGCCTGCGTTTTACAAAGTAAGGGGCGTTGCTATCAATTAGCGGTATGTAAGGTCGTTTACGCTGCGTTGTCTTGCGCTGCTTGCTGCGCTGCCCTTTGCGCTCTTTGCATTTCTGCAACTTGTTTGAGGGTTTGTTTCCTGCGATTTCCATTTCCTTTAATCAATTCTTTGTGAGTTACTAAATGTTCGATGTTCGTAAAGAACAAATCAAACCTTTCACTAAAAGAAACTTTGCGGGTATTATAACGCCACGCAAACTCATCGAAATACTTTTGCATATGGTGTTTACTAATAGAGCTGTAAGTGCTGTTAATAGGACGCTTGCAGTAGTTACTCCAAAACGCCTCAATCGTATTCGTATAAGTATTTCCGTCAACGTAGATGCCGTGTCCGTGGTCAACAACGCTGCTTTTGTAAACCTTATTTACAACCCGATAACCCCGCCAATCGTCCATATATAGCGTAACATTTCTTTTAACGTGTGTAATAATATGACGAGTCAACGGCTTCCAAGATGTATCGTTGATTTGAAAACACATAACCTTATCACCGCCTCCTTTAGAATCACGCTGCAACAGACCCATTACAGGCACCTTGTCTTTGAAACTGCGACCTTGGGCGTTTCTGATTTTGTACTTACTATGACGGTTGTGATTCTTGCCGCCCACAAAAGTTTCGTCCAATTCTACTTCACCATCAAACTTTTCGCCTTTATATTCCATGCAAAGACGGATTTTGTGCAGCATGTACCAAGCAGTTTTCTGCGTGAGGTTTAAATCCTTTGCGAGTTGTGCGGATGAAATTCCTTTTGAACGTGTCTCTAACAGATAGATAGCAATAAACCACTTTGTTAATGAGACTTTGCTTTCTTGAAAGATAGTTCCGATTCTTACGTTGAAGTTCTTACCCGTATTCTTGCAACGATACAGACCATCGCCACGCTTATAGACTTTTGAAGTTTCATCGTAAGGCGAGACAACTCCGTCAGCCCAGCGTTTACGTTCAAGGAAATTTATACAACGTTTCTCTGTAGAGAATGCTTTACAGAACTCAATCAATGAATCGTAGCGTTTGTTGAAGTAGGATTTTGTACTCATGACTATCACAGAATCATTAGAGATTCTGAGTATATAAACTTTGCAGAAAAAAGTAGTTTGGCGATTTTTAGTCAAATTTGCCAATAAAACGCTGGGTAGTTTGTCTTACAGCGTTGATTGTCTGCAAGTTGTGAGCGTTAAAAGAATTTTTCAACAATTTAATGAACAAATACGAAATCCGTTAATTTCAATGATTTTGTACGATATTAGCAACGTTAATAATACCGATTAAAATGATATCCGTACAAATTAGTCAAAGAAATTAGCGGAATTGTTTAAATCAAGGCTTTACAGCTTCATATACAGCTACCCAAACCAACTTACCATTTGCGGGGTTAATTGCTGGGTAGCTGTATTTATATACTAAAACACGTTCATTCATAAACCTATGACGTGTTATGAGTTGCTTTTACTATCATTTTTAATCGGTGTTATCTATTACATTAATAACAGCAACCAAATTTTTTGAAACAGATTTTGAAAAAATTTTTTTTTGTAAAAAATATCGTCACGAAAATTCGCAACGATATTTAGTAAGTCAATAAAATCGAAATTTAATTCAAGGTTTTAGATTTAGGGTATTGAGGTATATAGTCACCTATAGTTTAAATGTTTTTCCTTGATATACATAATCGAAAGAACGCGTATATTTTTCAGGTAATGGCAAAAAAACAAATTCATATAGGCTCTTATCTTTATGATATATTGCAAATAAATCCTTAGGGAAAACCATTGTCTTCAAAAAAGACATTGTTGCTTTATTCTTAAATTCAAAATGAAACGAATCGTCTCCCCAACAATTTGACACAAAAACCTTTTTGTTTTTCTCTTCTACTTGGACACCGTTATTGTTCTCCAAAAAGATATCAATTCCGTTTTTTTTCATATTGCATTTTTTTAATTGTTCATTATTCATCAATCATTTTTCATTGAATATACCTCAATTCCGCCAAATAGCCGTTCAACTCTTCCGTTGCCTTGTCGCGTTCGGCAACCAAGGTGCAAAGCGTGACGGAATACTTGTCATAAATCAATTCCACTTTTTGCTGCAAACCGCGCGCATGGGCTTCGAGATACACATTGATAATCTCATGCAAGCTGTTGAGCCAACGGGCGGTAATCAACCGGCGGGCATCATCGTCTGAAATCTGCTCGCGGGCTTTGTCGGCCAAGGCTTCCTTGCTTACCTCTATCTCGCGGATTTTCTTGCGGCAGTCTTTCAGCTCGTTTTCCAAAGCCACATGTTTGGCGATGCCTGCTTCCTTGTCGGCAATTTTGGGATCCAACCCGGTAATTTCCTTGATACACTCGTCAAGCTCAATATTTACATTGACACCTAATTTGCGACGCTTTTCCAAAGTCTTTTGTTGCTTGGCAAGTTCGCGCCTCTGCGCCTTCAGTTCCTTAATCTCGCCTTTAATCTCCGAAATCACAGTCTTCGGCATCACCTCATATTGCTCGGCATCCCATTCTTCGGGGTCCATATCGGCAATCTCGGCAAACTTGGCTTCCAACTCATCGCGACGGCTTTCCAGACGCTTGAGGTCGGCCAGCACTTCGGGAAACTCATTGGCAATCAGTTCGTCGTCAGGAATGAGTTCAGCCGTCCAGCCGCTCGACTGCACACTGCGGAAGTCACTTTTGAGCGCGTCGGAGAAATGGGCAAACGAGCCACGAATCTGGTATTCATCGAGCACTGAAAGTTGGGCAAGCTCACTCACAAAACGGTCGGTGAGGTTGTGGTTGAAATCGAACAAACTGCCCCCATGCAAGGCATTCAAATCGGCATCCGAAGCGTTCCAAAAAGCATCTATCGCTGTGCTATAGCTTTCCATAACTTGCTTTTTGCCATCACTTTCGGCTATAATGCTCTTGATGTCAGCCTTTTCAGAGACAGCATCCGTAAAATCGGCGTAACCGTCGGTTGCCTCCGTAAACAGTTTTTCCTGCAAGCCTTTGTAACAATCAAAAACAGGCTTCAATTCATCGATTTCCTTGGCAGGAATGCCCCCATTGATATGCGCTTTCACATCTTGTGGCGTAGGAGCCTCGGAATTGTCCACATAGCGACGGATATTGCAATTGTAGTCCTCTTCGGCCAGCGTTTCCTTGCTCACCAAACGGCTGTAGCCAGGAATCTCTTTCTTGTTGTGATAGACGAAGCTAATCTTCTCGATGTCCTCGGGACGCAGCGAATTTTGGTTTTTTCCTTCCTTGTATTCGCGGTCGGCATTGATGAAGAACACACCCTTGCGATTGGTGGCGTCGGCCTTGTTAATAATCAGCAAGGAGGCAGGGATGCCCGTGCCGTAAAACAGTCCTTGCGGCAGTCCGATGACACATTCAAGGATGCAAGCCGGGTTGATGTCGCTGCCCATGATGAGACGTTGGCGCATTTTCTGCTCCTCGCCGCCACGGAACAACACACCATGAGGCATCACTACAGCCATGCGGCCATTGTTTTTCAAAACCGAAATCATGTGTTGCACAAACATAAAATCGGCCTGTTTCTTCTTGCTCATCCAGTTCTGGAAGCGCTCCTTGAACTTCATGTTGGCGGTGGTGTAGTTCTGCGAAAACGGCGGATTGGCCACCACGATGTCATATTGGTTGAGTGTGCCTCCAGTGACTAACTTCGGGTCGAGAAGCGTGTCGCCTTGTTCGATACGTGCATTGCGGATGTTGTGGAAAATCATGTTCATCTTGCACATCTGATAAGGACTGTCGAACTTCTCCTGTCCGTGCAAAGTCAGTTTTTCTGCACTGCCGTAACGGTTTTCCACATAGTTATGCATGGTAATCAGCAGACCGCCCGAACCAACGGTCGGGTCGCATATTTCATCGGTCTCCTTAGGTTGAAGAATCTGGCCCATCAGATACACCACCTCCGACGGCGTATAGAATTCACCTGCTTTCTTTCCTGCGCTTTCGGCGAAAAACTTAATCAGATACTCGTATGCGGCACCCAACAGGTCAGGAAACTCGAAATTTCATCTTGTAGTTTTGGGAAATCGTTGAAATCCTTGAGCAAAGCACTGAGCGTCTCCTCATCCAACACACGCTCGCCTTTGGTATTGAGTTCGTTGAATTTGGTCTTGCTCAGCACACCCGACAACAATGCTGAATTGTTTTTCTCCACTTCAGCCAATGCCGTGGTGATGGCATCGCCGTAGCTAAGTTCCTCTCCTTCTTCATTCATTGGGTGAAGCAGATATTTCCATCTGGCCAAGGTAGGCACATAACAATTGTATTTTGAAGGAATGTCCAATTCCTCTTCGATGGTTGCCTCATCGGCATCGGGATATTGCTTTTTCAAGTTATCTTTCAAGGCCAATCTGTCAATTTCAAACTGGTCGTTGATGCGCTTCACAAAAAGCAATGCGATGATATAGTTCTTGTATTCAGCGGCATCCATGCTGGTACGCAGGCGGTCGCATTGGGCTTTCAAAAAAGATTCAAGCCTCGACAGCGAGACTTTTGTTTTTCTCGACATGTATAGAAATAATTTGTATCCGACCTGATTATTAATTCAGATAGCAAATTTTGGATTTTTTTTTGAAATAGGCAAGAGGAAAAAGAGAAATAAAAAAGCTTCTCGAAGGTCTTCTGTCAATCCTCCAATTTCTTTTTCAATCCCTCAACTCCATAATAGTCCAGCACGTAAATGGGAAAAGCGCTTAAAACCGCGACCTCTGGGCATTTGTGGTTGATATGCTTCTCTTGTTGCTTTTCGAAAATGGTGCTTTGAGATTCTATTTTGTTGGGTAGGTCGAAAACGTCATGCACCAAATAATTCATTTTGGAAACATGTGCACGAATGAGTTCTTGCCAAACTTCCTTGGTGTATTGGTTGATGTTTGTCAGTTGTGGACGACACTCCGATGCTGAGACTGTCTTGTAATGAGGCTCTTTCATACAGGCTACAACGTCTTCACATTCGTTTTTGTAAGGACAGTTAGCCCGCTTGCATTTTACGGTAAGTTCCTTGAAACCCTCCTTGTCTTTATAATGGCGTATGGCCTCTAACATTGGATAACTGATATAGAGCAGTCCGTTTTCGGTTTCGTTGTCAAAAAACTTAAGCATCTCCGCAATTTTGTCATCATCGGCCATGGTGGAGTGCGCATCATAGTCAAAGAACAAGTAAACATAGGCGAAACTGTCGCGAGTATAGTCGCACAATAGTTCTGCATTTTCTTTGCTGCGTTCTTTGAGTAGATCCACCATATCGAATGCAAAATCCTCGGCTTTCAGTTGTTTGTACAACTGGTAGATCTCGGCATCATAGACACACTTTACCGAAATCCTTTTGCCAAGGAAGTTTTGCTCGAGCTTTTCCACATAGATTGACTCTGCTCGAACACCCTCAAACACGAAAAGATGTAACTCGTTATTCGACATGGAAAGCGTTGGCTCTATAGATTTTCTCAATGTTATGTCCAAATCTCAACTCCTTTTCAGTGCAAGCCTGAAGAGGTTTTATCTTATTGTTTTGCAGGATGAAATTACAATCGGGGCGCAACAATTCGTTCGTCATCAAGTAGGTGTTGTGGGAAGAAGTGAAAACTTGGCAATCCATGTTAAACAACAGCTTGCATACTTCGAACGAAAGTTTGAAATGATAGAAAGCGTCAAATTCATCAATAAAAACGAAAGAAGCATCGGACATTCTCTTAATCCACACATATAATAATTCTAGTGCTTTCGTTCCTGTTGATGCTATTGACAAGAATGGAATTGTGTTGCCTCCAATTTCGCAGTACAAAATTTTGTCACCTTCTTTGGGAGAGACGAATTTGAATTCTTGTTCGCTCACTTTTGATAAAAATTTAGAGTAATCATCGACATACTTGTTCTGGATGATAAACTCCTCTAAACCAAAACTTGCAGTTTCAAGACCAATGAATTCACGGCTGTCCAAATTCTTGAACCACAGCATGGAGTTGACAAACATGATCAGTTTTATGATGTAATGATCCTGTGGAAAAGGGTATGAGGCTATTAGAAAACTGATAACAGAAACGCTGTTTACATTCTGCTTGAAGTTTTCTTTCACCGTAGCATCAACCTTGAATTGCTCATCATCAATTTCAAAGATGGAACTATTCCTCTTGAATACTTGTTTGTGATTCACTATCAGTGATTCAGCAACAAGCAACCCGGTAGAATTCTTTGAATAACTATATTCCAAAAGATCATCATCAAATTTAAAAACATAATCAAACTCCACGGGAGAGTTCGGATTGCCTGTATAGACAAAGTTCGAATAATAATCCGCTTTTTTCCATTTTACGGAAAGATGGTTCTCAATGTCGAAAAGGGCCAATGCGAAATTTGATTTTCCGGATCCATTGGGCCCATAGATAATGCCGTTCTTGATAAAGCCATCTTTTATGGCGTTTTTGTTGAATTCATAATTGCTTGGGTGTGACAAGTCCCACTCAATTTTTTCGGCAAAGCCTCGAAAGTTTTTTACGGCAAATTTGATAAGCATAGTTGTTCCCTAATGGTTTTCGGTGCAAATATAATAACATTTTTCAATAATCCGTAATTTTTTTACGGAAATTTTAAGGGATAACGAAAAAAGAGGTGCGATTGTATGACCGCACCTCTTAATTAGAATTATTAAAACCAAGGACTATTTCACCTCCTCAAAGTCGGCGTCGGTGACGTTGTCGTCGTTACCTTTGTTGCCGTTGTTCTGGCCGGGGTTGTCGCCTTGGAAGCCGCCGCCCATGTTGTTCGGGTCGAAGCCGCCTTGCGGGCCGCCTTGGGCACCGGCGTTCTTGTACATCTCCTCGGAGGCTTTCTGCCAGATGGCGTTCATCTCGTTCATGGCAGTGTCGATGCCAGCGATGTCTTTGGCCTCGTGGGCACTCTTCAGCTTGGCGAGGGCAGCCTCAATCTCTGACTTCTTGTCGGCCGGAAGTTTGTCGCCGTATTCCTTTAGCTGCTTCTCGGTCTGGAAGATCACGCTGTCGGCTTGGTTGAGCTTGTCGATGCGTTCACGTTCCTTCTTGTCGGCTTCGGCGTTGGCCGCAGCTTCGTTCTTCATGCGCTCGATCTCGGCATCGGTCAAGCCGGAAGAGGCCTCGATACGGATGCTCTGGGTTTTGCCCGTGGCCTTGTCCTTAGCGCTTACGTTCAGGATGCCGTTGGAGTCGATGTCGAAGGTGACTTCAATTTGCGGGACACCACGCGGCGCTGGTGGGATGCTGTCGAGGATGAAACGGCCGATGGTCTTGTTCTGGTTGGCCATGGGACGCTCGCCTTGCAGCACGTGAATCTCGACGCTGGGCTGGTTGTCGACAGCGGTGGAGAACACCTCCGACTTCTTGGTCGGGATGGTGGTGTTGCTCTCGATGAGTTTGGTCATCACGCCACCGAGGGTCTCGATACCCAGTGACAGCGGGGTGACATCAAGCAGCAGCACGTCTTTCACCTCGCCGGTGAGCACGCCGCCCTGGATGGAGGCGCCGATGGCGACCACCTCGTCGGGGTTGACGCCCTTTGAAGGCTCCTTCTTGAAGAAGTCGCGGACGATGTTCTGGATGGC
>CAMHFN010000013.1 GCA_946184615.1 uncultured Bacteroidales bacterium | reverse complement strand
TTTCAGTTTGTCGGGGCAAAAGGATTCGAACCTTCGACCCCCTGCTCCCAAAGCAGGTGCGCTAGCCGGACTGCGCCATACCCCGAAAAAAAAGACGACTCACCATCGTCTTTCTTCCTGCGGAGAAGGGGGGATTCGAACCCCCGGTACCCCTTGCGGGATACGACAGTTTAGCAAACTGTTGGTTTCAGCCACTCACCCACCTCTCCGTGGTGCGAATTGCGTGTGCAAATATACGCCTTTTACCCGTATTCGCAACCTTTTTTTTGAATATTTTTTGAAAAAATAAGTAATGCTTTGATAATCAGTTTATTGCGTCGTCTTCAAAAAGCGCAAGCTGGTTCTCGGTGACGTATAACTCAGGGGGAATCTCGTACTCGTAATTGCTGATGAACCTCGATATGCACCGCTTGATCAACTTGATGGGCGTGGTCTTGCGCGCCTTGCAATAGTTCTTCAATGAACGGTATTGCCCACTGGATAGTTTGAAGGTGACGGCATGATACTGATAACTCCGCCGCGATCGCTTATTTTTTTTTGCTTTCATTGTAGTATGTCTTTGCAACCAAGAATCATTTGAGCAAACCTCTCAGCCTCTGCTTCCGACTTACCTTCGGAATAAATGCGGATGATGGGCTCCGTATTCGACTTGCGCAAGTGTACCCATCCTTCCTCAAAGTCAATCTTCACTCCGTCAATGGTAGTGACTTGCTCGTTTTTGAACTTCTCCGCAAACTTGGTTAGGATGCCATCCACATCCATCTCTGGGGTGAGCTGGATCTTGTTTTTCGACATGAAATAAGCAGGGTAGGTCTTCTTCAATTCGGAACATTTGATGTGTTTCTCTGCCAGTTGGGTGAGGAATAGGGCCGTTCCAACCAATGCGTCACGACCATAGTGGATGGCAGGGTAGATGACGCCTCCGTTGCCTTCGCCGCCGATTACAGCCCCCACTTCCTTCATCTTTTCTACCACGTTGACTTCGCCTACGGCAGCGGCAAAGTATTCTTGTCCGTAGGAATGCGTCACGTCACGCAAGGCACGGGTAGAGGAGAGGTTCGATACGGTCGGGCCAGGGGTGTGCTTCAACACGAAGTCGGCCACCGACACCAACGTGTATTCCTCGCCAAACAGTTCGCCGTCTTCTTTCACAAAGACCAGACGGTCTACGTCGGGGTCTACCACCACACCGAAGTCGCAACCCTGTTCGCGGACATACTTGCAGATTTCAGTGAGATTCTGTGCCAACGGTTCGGGTGTATGGGCAAAATGGCCTGTTGGCTCGCAGTTCAATTCTAAAATATCATCTACACCTAGAGCACGGAGCATCTTGGGAATGGCGATGCCACCCGTGGAGTTGACCGCATCGACGGCCACTTTGAAATGCGCCGCCTTGATCACTTCACGGTTCACAAAAGGCAGGTCGAGTACCATTTGGATATGGCGCTCAATCCATCCGTCCACCTGCTGATAGCTGCCTATCTTTTCAATGGGAACAAACTCAAACTCGTCCTTGGCAGCCACGTCAAGCAGCCATGCACCCTCAGCAGCAGAGATAAACTCTCCTTTTTCATTCAAAAGCTTCAGAGCGTTCCATTGTGCTGGATTGTGGCTAGCCGTCAAGATGATGCCCGCATCGGCATGTAAACCGGTCACTGCGATTTCAGTGGTAGGAGTGGTGCTCAGTCCGATGTCAAGGACCTCGGCTCCCATAGCTTGCAAAGTGCCGCAAACCACTTGGTTGACAAAAAAGCCTGACATGCGAGCGTCGCGACCAACAACGATGCGGGGACGCTCAATGCCTTTCCGCTGCACGAATTTTACAAATGCCGCAGTGAATTTCACCATGTCGATGGGGGTGAGGTTGTCACCAGGAACACCACCAATTGTACCGCGGATGCCAGAAATGGATTTGATTAGTGTCATTTTATACTAAATTTGATTCTTTAACGTTATGGATTTGAAAACGATTGCAAATATAGATTTTTTACCAAATAAAAACAAATGATGAAAAAATTCGTTCTTGCCATAATCACACTTTTGATCTGCTTCGCCGCAAATGCACAGGACCTTAATCGCACGGATAGTCAAGGACGACGACAGGGTAAGTGGGTCGACTATTATTCCAATGGTCAAATCCGTTATGAAGGGCAATTTAAAAATGGGAAATGCCAAGGTGAATTCAAATATTATGATGAACAAGGGAACCTCAAAGCCACCAACACTTATGACCGTTCGGGTGAAAAAGCGCTCAATAAGACCTATTCTCCCGAAGGGACACTGATTGCCACAGGCTATTACCTGAACCAGAAAAAGGAGGGGGAGTGGCGTTATTTTTCCAGAGAAAACGGGGCACTGATCCTCGTGGAAGAAAACCGTAACGGAAAAGCCCACGGCAGTTCAAAGGTGTATTACGAGACGGGTACCCTGATGATGGAACGGCAGTTCGTCGACGATAAACTTGAAGGCCATGCCAAAATTTACTATCCCTCAGGAGCCTTGAAGGAAGAGGGAGATTTCTTAAACGGTGAGAAAAACGGTATCTGGAAAGCCTATAACGAAGACGGTGACGAGATCAGCAGCGAGAGGTTTATTGGGGGCAATTACTAACAAAGTCGTCCATGTTCTCCCGCCCGTCGCGTTCGGCAGCCCGATAATAATAGCACATCATATCGAAATCGTTTAGGATGAAATAAATCCTTCCCAAGGCGAATTCAGCATCAGCGTAGTTCGGACGAATTTCCAATGATTTCTCATAATCGAGAATGGCTTCGTTATACATCCCACGGTTGACCTTCGTGCTGGCTCGATAATAGTAGGCCTCGTAGTTTGTAGGGTCGTATTTGATGGCTAAGGTGAATTGTTCTTCGGCTTCGGCAAATCGGGAACCGTTGTGAATCAATTCAATTCCCTTGTCTAACGCAATTTGGCTCTTTGCTATATCTGGCCCACAGCCGGCAAAGAGAACGCATAGTAGCAAAAGGCATGCAAAGGTCTTAACCAGGTCGGTCACTTTTTTGACCACCTCTTTCAGTTTATGCTCATCTTTAGCCTCTGCCAGGAAACGAAGGTAAGGCTCCGTGTTGGAGGGTCTGATGTTAAACCACCAATCGGGATAATCCAAGCGGTATCCATCAAAGTCGAGGTATCGTTCTGGTTTTTCAATCCCTGTATAATAGTCGCGCACCGCATCCATCGCTTCCTGTTTGCGCTCCAGTTTGAAATTGATTTCTCCTGAATTGTGGTACTGCGATATTTCCTTGACGATGTCACTCATGGTCCGGCCTTGGCGTTTAAACTCCGCCAGAAGTCGAAGCACGATGGATGCCGCAAACAGGGCCGAATCGGAATAGTAGAAGTCGCGGAAATAGTAATGTCCCGCCAATTCACCTCCGTACACGCCATCGAGTTCGCGGAGTTTCAATGCCGCATAGGCGCGACCTACTCGCCATGTCTCCACTCGGGCTTGGTAACGGTTGAGGTATTCCTGAATAGCACGCGAGCTTCGAATGTCCTGCAGCACAATACCTTTTTCTTTCCTTTCACCTAGGAAATAGTTGCCTAGGAAAGCAATCATCAAATCGGGTGAAATGAAGTTGCCCAATTCATCGATGAAGGTGATGCGGTCGGCATCGCCATCGAAAAGCAACCCGATATCGCACTTCTCCTTCTTTACCAATGCCTTGATTTGCTCTTGGCTAGAGGCTTCCAAGGGGTTGGGCTCATGGCTGGGGAAGTTGCCATCGAGTGTGTCGTTGACATAATGGGCATTGCCAATCAGTTCGTGGACAAAAAGCGACGACATGCCACTGCTGCAATCCACGGCAATATTGAGGTTGGAGAGATCTCCCATATAACCCTTTTGAAAAGCAAGGTAATCTTGCTTCACCTCCTTATGCCGAATCACCCCTTTCTTTTCAACGGGGACACAAGCTTCGTCGCTCTCCACGAGTGCCTCCAGGCGATTCAATCCCGTGTCGTATCCTACAGGAAGAGCGTTGGTTTTGGATATCTTCAATCCGTTGTGGTTCTTCGGGTTGTGTGAGGCGGTAATCATCACGGAAGCGTCATAACCGTATTTTGCCGTGCTCCAGTAGACCATAGGGGTAGTGGAAAGACCAATGTCATCGACATTCACACCACTGTCGGTGATGCCTCGGGTTAACTGCTCGAAAAAGGTGTCGGACGACAAACGCATGTCGCGTCCTACCAAAACAGTATCTACATCAAGAATCCTGCGTAAAAAAAATCCAATTCGATAGGCAATGGCTTCGTTGAGGTCTACGCCCCATTCTCCTCTGATGTCGTATGCTTTGAATGCTTTCATAACTCTATATTCTAAATTACTTCAAGGCTTTTTGATAACGTTGTGCGTTACGGTTGTGCTCTGTCAATGTCTTAGCGAAAACGTGGTAGCCCGAAAAATCTTCTTTGGCGCAAAAATAATAATAATTATGTTTCTCTGCGTTCAAAACCGAATTAATTGATGCCAAAGAGGGGATGCAAATTGGTCCAGGAGGCAACCCGGGATATTTGTACGTGTTGTAGGGGGACTCCACTTCCTTATGCACGTTGAGCACTCTCTTCAACGTAAAATCACCTACAGCAAAGACTAAAGTGGGGTCGGCTTGTAAGAGCCAGCCACTCCTCAAACGGTTCAGATAAACCCCGGCAATCCTCGGCATCTCGTCGGTTTTGTTGGTCTCCTTGTCCACAATGGAAGCCAAAATGCTGACTTGAATAGGAGAGAGTCCCAGAGTCTCGGCTTTGTCGAGCCGCTCATGATTCCAGAATTTGTCGTATTCCGACTTCATGCGGTCCACAAACTGGGCAGCATCCGTGTTCCAATAGAACTCGTATGTGTTGGGTAAGAACAAGGCGGGTAGGGTCTTTGAATTGAAGCCCAGTGATGACAAGTGTTCGTTGTTACTGAGATACTCCATGAGTTGTAGCGAGTCGGCTTCAATCTGTGTGCTGATACGGCCTGCCAGCATTTTGACATCGCGCATGTTGTTGAATGTCACTTTGACAGGTGTTTGCAATCCACCTCTTAGCATGTTGCATAGTTGGTTGTTGCTCATGCCTTGCTTTATGACATATCTTCCGGGATGGATATGGTGGGAGCAGTCCTTGTATGAGGCAGCATTCTCGAAACTTTTCTTATTGACGATTAGGTTATGGGAATACAACGAATCCTTGATTTGTTCGAAGTCGGCACCGGTTGGGACATAGAGAGAAAACTCTTTGCCTTCAGGAGTCATTACATTCGAGCGCATCAACATGCCGTAAGTCCGCAATCCAACCAAGGCTAGAACGATGAGAATGAATGACACTATGGCAAGAATGATAATCAGACGTTTCTTTTTCTTCATGAGGGATTGATTTTTTGGTAAAAAACAGCGTCGAGGTAGCCTTGAGGAGTCCTTATCCACTCTTTTCTGCATCCACATTCGTTGAATCCAAGACGATGGAAAAGCCTGTGGCTCTCTTCGTTTTGTACATCGATCAAGCAATGCGCCTGATGAACCATGACATCGTGGAAGAGATAGTCGAGACAAAGGGAAAGTGCTGTGGTGGCATAGCCTCTGCCACGATAGTCTTTCTCGATGAGAATGCCAATGCCGATACGACTGTTGACGGGGTCGAAGTCGAACAAGTCTATGCTCCCGATGGGACGGTCGATGTTTTTCAATAGGACCATCAACCTGAGCTGTCGGTTGGTTGTCAAGTCGCTGTTGCCCAGCAGGAACTGCTCCACTTGAAATAGGGAGGTGGGACTGCTGGTTTCGCTCACCCGCCACACACTGCGGTCGTTCTCCCACTCATAGATCTGTTGGGCATCTTCCGGTTCGGCCATCCGTAGTGAAATATTTCCGTCAGAAATGAACATGTGGCATGTTATTTGATTACTTTTAAACGCTTTTTTCTTGACAAAAATACGCTTTTTAATGCAATAAAGGTTGAAAAAAAGCATTAATGTAACTAGAAAACCGAAACAAGTAAATAAATATGTGGATGAAAAAAATGTGGATGACCCCTATTAGGGTGGTCACGGTTGCTATGGCCCTATGTGGTATGGCATCGTGCGGTAACATGAGTTCCTCCAATGAGGAAAACCAACAAGTAAACAACACGGAAATAGAGCAGGCTCAAGCTGAGATTCCAACCTATCGTGCGGCATTTCTTCCGACAGAAAACACCCCCGATTTCGTTGATGCAGCTGAAGCTAGCGTGAACGCTGTCGTGCATATCAAGACCACCATCATCCAGAAAAGTGCATCGTATAATGACTTCTTTGGAGCTTTCTTGGAACATCTTTACGGCATTCCTGGGCAAAGCCAAAGCAACACTATGGTAGCCTATGGCTCCGGCGTGGTGCTCTCGCCTGATGGATACATCGTCACCAATAACCATGTGGTGGAAGGGGCCAATGAGGTGGAAGTCACCTTTAATAATAAGGTGGTGCGACAGGCTACCATCGTGGGTACCGACCCGACCGCCGACCTGGCTTTGATTAAGGTAGAGGGTGAAGGACTCGACTATCTGGTGTTTGGCGACTCGGATAAGGTTCGAGTGGGAGAGTGGGTTTTAGCAGTGGGCAACCCCTTCAATTTGACCTCTACGGTGACGGCAGGCATTGTCAGTGCCAAAGCACGCAACATCGGCATCCTGGGTGAAGGCAGCAACGTGGAGTCGTTTATCCAAACCGACGCTGCGGTCAACCGTGGCAATAGCGGCGGAGCCTTGGTGAACACCCGCGGCGAGCTCATCGGTATTAATGCTGCCATCGCCTCGCACACGGGCTCCTACGAAGGCTATTCGTTTGCCATCCCTTCCAACATTGTTCGTAAAGTGGTTGACGACCTGCTGATGTACGGTGAGACCCAACGTGCCTATATCGGAATCTATCCTCAGGAGATGAATGCCGACCTCGCCGATAAAGCTGGGATGAATGAAATCAAAGGTGTGTATGTGGAACAACTCACCGAAGACGGTGCAGCACAAAAAGCGGGTATCAAAGCTGGTGACGTGGTGACGAATATCAATGGAAGCGAAGTGAATACCACTACCCAATTGCTTGAAGTGGTACACCAGTACCGTCCGGGCGACAAAGTGGATATCGACATCATTCGTGATGGGAAAAAACGCACTTATACCGTTTCTCTCCTCAATGAATCGGGATCAACCGACGTGGTCAAGAAAGGGGAGAGTTTCTTCAATGCCGACATGGGACTGGTACTCCAACCCATCAGCAAACAAGAAATGAATGCTCTGCGCATCAACAGCGGTCTTAAGATTTTGGAGATTCGCCAAGGTGCTTTCCAAGGGGCCAACGTCGAAGGCTTCATCATCACCGCCATCAACGGCAAGACAGTCTCGTCAAAATCTGACCTTGAAGCTGCCCTCGCTGGCAACCGGACGCGTAGGACCTATATCGAAGGGGTCTACCCGAACGGGATGAGAATGAATTTTGAATACTATAACTAGATTCAACAACAATAAAGAAGATTATGAAACAACTGAAAATCTCTAAATCCATCACCAACCGCGATGCAGGGACCTTGGAAAAGTACCTTCAGGACATCGCGAAGGAGAGCCTGATCACCCCTGAGGAAGAGGTGGAACTGGCTCAGCGCATCAAAGCTGGGGACCAGCAAGCCCTTGACCGTCTGGTCAAGGCAAACCTCAGATTTGTGGTCTCCGTAGCCAAACAGTACCAAAATCAGGGACTGTCGCTGCAAGACCTGATTAACGAAGGCAACGTGGGCCTCATCAAGGCTGCGCAACGTTTCGATGAGACACGTGGCTTCAAGTTCATCTCCTACGCCGTATGGTGGATCCGTCAGTCCATCCTCCAAGCGGTGGCGGAACAGGCTCGCACCATTCGTTTGCCCCTTAACCAAGTGGGGGCCGTCAGTAAGCTGAAGAAGACAGCCGCCATCCTTGAACAGGAATACCAGCGCAAGCCTACGACTGCGGAGCTGGCCAAAGAGTTGGACATCCCCGAGGCTAAAGTCCGTAACCTGATGGGTATGAACATGCACCAAATCTCTACCGATGCACCTCTCGATGATGACGATGAAGGCAGCTTCCTCGATGTGTATGTCGACCAAGATTCCATCGCTACCGATGAAGCCGTGGAGAATGAGTCGGACAATACGGCAATCCAGCGCTCTCTGAAAGCCCTTTCCGAAAAAGAACGCCAGGTGCTTACCATGTACTATGGCATTGGCACCGCACGCGAGTACTCACTCGATGAAATCGCCTATCATCTGGGCATTTCTCGTGAAAGGACGAGGCAAATCAGAGACCGCGCACTGAAACGCTTGAAGACCAATCCGAATTCGGCGCTTTATCAGATGTATGTGAACCGATAATCGGTCGGGCCAGATTGAAATCACAAACGGGGCAAATTATTTTGTTGCCCCGTTTGTTTTTCTAGCTGTTTTTTTCCTACCTTTGCAAAAACTATCAAATTATTAACAAAAAATCAATATCATGGATAATTACGAAAGCTCGCTCAAAGCATGGAATGAAAATGAAAAAGCAGCTAATGAACTGATCAACATTGTTGGAAGGTTGTGGTATGACAAGTCGGTGGAACTGATTCTGCTGCGCTCCTTATTGGTCAACCGTGGATCAGGTAAGATCCTCAACAAACACCTTCGTGCAGAAGCTGTTTTGGGTAAACCCGTCCGTGTTCAAGATTCTTTGCTCTTGGCCAAGGCCCTTCTTGCCGAGAATCTGGCTCCGGCTCGTATCGACATCGGTCGTCTGAACTCAGAATGGACTGATGAGCATGAGAAGTACGGTAACAACGTAACCGCCTTTGTGCGTGATAAACTTGGATATATCATCGATGCCCTTCCGCGTAGCAACAAGGTGCAAGATGTCATCCTTTACGGTTTCGGTCGTATCGGCCGTATCCTCTGCCGTGAGATGACCGAGATGGCAGGCAACGGCTCCGCTTTACGTGTCCGCGCCATCGTCACTCGCAAAAACTCCCCCGAAGACATCGCCAAACGTATCAACCTGTTCCGTACCGACTCCGTACACGGCTACTTCCACGGTGTGTGCCGTCCCCTAATTGAGGAAAACGCCATGATGGTCAACGGACAAAAGATCCTCTTCCTTGAAGGCAAGAACCCTGAAGATATCGACTACACTCAATATGGCATTAATGATGCCCTGTTGATTGATAACACGGGTGCATTCCGCGATAGAGAGTCCTTGTCGCGTCACCTCCAAGCAAAAGGCGTGTCCAAAGTACTGCTTACCGCTCCTGGTAAAGGCGATATCCCGAACGTGGTGTATGGTGTCAACCAGGACAGCCTCGACCTTGAAAATGAACATATCTTCTCGGCCGCTTCCTGCACCACCAATGCCATCGTGCCCGGCTTGCAGGTCATGCAAAACCATTTTGGTATCGTGAAAGGCCATATCGAGACCATCCATAGCTATACCAACGACCAAAACCTCTTGGACAACTACCACAAGAAAGAGCGTCGTGGCCGTTCAGCCGCTTTGAATATGGTGATCACTGAGACAGGTGCCGGTAAGGCGGCTGCCAAAGCCCTTCCTGAACTGAAAGGCAAACTGACGAGCAACGCCGTGCGTGTTCCTACCCCAGATGTCTCCCTGGCTGTCCTTGCTCTCGACCTTGAGCGTGAGACCACCGTCGAAGAAGTCAATGAGTGCTTCCGCAAGGCTTGCCTTGAGGGTAACCTCATCGAGCAGATCCGATTCAGCAACAACACTGAATTCGTGTCGAGCGACGGCATCGGCGACAGCTGCGCCTGCATCTTCGATGCTCCCGCTACCAAGGTCAGTGCCGATGGCAAGACCGTGATCCTCTATCTGTGGTACGACAACGAGTTCGGCTACAGCAACCAAGTGGTTCGCCTTGCTCGCCACATCGGACAGGTGAAGAGCTACAGATATTATTAAAAGAAGAAAGAATACAGAAGTAAGAAGAAAGAAGTTAGATGAATAAATCATCACTAATTGGTTTTATCCTCATTGCGGCGATTTTGTTTGGGTGGATGTGGTGGATGCAACCTACCAAGGAGCAAATCGCGGAGCAACAACGTATTCAGGATTCCATCAGGATGGCGCGCCAAGAGGCCGCCATCCTTGATTCAATCCGTTTGGCCGAAGAACAAAAGGAACAAGCTGTAGCGGATACAGCGAAACTTTTCGTCGTTCCTGAAACAGCAACGGATTCAGCGACCTTGGCCTTAGCCCAATATCAACAGCGTAGAGACAAGTTCGGTGTCTTCGCCTCCGCTTCTGATGGCGATGAACAGACATGGACCGTCGAAAACGACTTACAACGAATCACCTTCTCCAACAAGGGAGGGTTTATCAAACAGGTGGAGCTGAAAGACTATAAGACGTACGACTCCATGCCGTTGATCAGTTTTGACCCCGAGACCGCCATTTTCGACCTGTCGTTCTTCTCGAATAATCGCATCATCAACACCTCCCAACTCTATTTCCAACCCTTTGTGAACGGCAAACCGTACCAAGGGGGCGACTTGACGGTGGGAGAAGGGGAGACCCTGGATTTCTCCATGCGTGTCTATATCGATGATGCAAACGGTAAGCGTAGCGAGAACCAGTATCTCGAATACGCATACGCCATCCCGAGCAACAATTATATGCTTGGTTTCAACCTGAAAACCGTAGGATTGAACGGTGCGATTGCCAACAACGTCAACTATATGAACCTGGATTGGCAGGTCGACCTCTTGCAACACGAGAAAGATGTGGACCGTTTCATCAATACCACCGTGTACTATAGGTCAATGATTGAGAAAGACGTGGACCGACTCAACGACCGAAAGAACAAAGAGGAGACGATTAACTCCTCCGTCAACTGGGTGTCGTTCAAGGAACGTTTCTTCTGTAACGTGTTGGTGGCCCAAAATGGATTCAGTAGTGCCAAAATCGGTGTCAATACGGATGGGTCAAACAATCCGAAATACTTTAAGACGATGTCGGCGGGGTTGGAAATCCCCTATAACTCCAGCGCTGAAATCAATGAGTTCCCGATGTCATTCTATTTCGGACCTAACCATTTCAAGACCCTGAAGAGTTACGGTCTGAAGCTTCAACGTCAAATCGACGTGGGTAACTTCTTCCTGATCCGTTGGATCAACTATGGTGTCATTTATGTGTTCAACTGGTTGGGCTCGTATGGCTGGAACTATGGCATCGTGATCCTAATCTTGACCATCCTTATCAAGATATTGCTGTTCCCGATCGCATTCAAGTCGTACAAGTCGTCGGCCATCACGCGGGTGCTGAAACCCGAGATGGAGGAGATCGCGGCCAAGTACCCGAAACAAGAAGACGCCATGAAGAAACAACAGGCTGTGATGGAGCTGCAGCGACAGGCCGGTGCAAGTCCGACCTCGGGATGTATTCCCATGTTGCTCCAATTTCCTATCCTCATTGCCGTATTCCGTTTCTTCCCCTCGTCTATTGAGTTGCGTCAACAGCCTTTCTTGTGGGCGGAAGACCTCTCCACCTACGATAGCATCTTGGATCTGCCGTTTAATATCCCGTTCTACGGAGATCATGTGAGCCTCTTCTGTTTGCTGATGACCATCACCACGTTCATCTATACCTATGTGAACAATAAGCAGATGGACACGACGGCGAATCCGCAGATGAAAGGCATGAAGATTATGATGTACATCATGCCTATCATGTTCCTGGGTATCTTTAACAGCTATTCTGCTGGATTGAGCTACTACTATATGCTGGCCAACATCATCACTTTCATCCAGATGTTTATCTTCCGTAAGATGATCAAAGAGGATAAAGTGCGTGCTACCATTGAGGAGAACAAGCGTAAACCGCAGAAGAAATCACGTTTCCAACAACGACTCGAAGCGGCGCAGAAGGCGCAACAGCAACAAATGAGAAACGCAAGACGATAAGTCATGAACACGCTTGAAACTTTTCTTGAAACTATCGCCGAGACTCGTAAAATCTGGCTGCTTGAAGCTATGACGGGCATGTTCGCCATGCTCGAAGATGCCGACGGTAACTCCTATATCCCCGTGTGGGATTCGGAAGAGAAGGCAAAAAAAGCCGCCATCGAGGATTGGAGTGACTATGATGTCACAGAGATGGGATTCTCTGAACTTACCGTTTGGCTTAAAGAACTCTCACGTGATGAGATTGATATCGCCGTTGCTCCTGAGAGAGACGGCGATATCATCGCCATCAGCTCCTCCAAATTCCGTAATTGGCTCAAACCCATGGACGATAAAACGTACCATGAAGAGCCTGAAGAAGGGGAGGAGGAGTCGGATGACTTCGATTACGGAGACGGTTGGGCTGAAAAGTGGTAATGAAGCCTTATGAAAAGCAGGCTGTTCGGGGTGCTTCTATTCATCGAGACAGCAGCACTGTTGCTGACTGCCGCAGTGTCATGGTTTTACCACGTCAGATGTGGAGAAGATGATTACCGAGCTTTCCTGATCACAGCGGCCATCACTGGAATCGTGGGCTTGGGGCTGTATCTCTGGGGGCGATGGCGGAAAAAAAATATCGATAATGACGATACTTTTGTGATCGTTTCACTTTCGTGGATTCTGTTCTCCCTGTTTGGGATGCTGCCCTTTTTGTTTAGTGGCTCGATTGACAACATTACTGATGCTTTTTTTGAAACCATCTCGGGGTTCACTACCACGGGTTCCACTATTTTAAAGAACATAGACCAGCAGACCCATGGCATCCTGTTCTGGAGAGCTATTATGCAATGGCTGGGCGGGTTGGGCATTGTCGTGTTTACGCTTGCCTTTGTCCCCACGGTGGCAAAAGGTTCCAAAAGGGCTACGCTTTTTGCTGCCGAGGCACCTGGAATGAGCGTTGAGAAGCTTTCGCCTTCCATGCACGTCACCTCACGCATTTTGTGGTTCATTTATATCTTTATGACCCTGTTGTGTGCTTTCCTGTATTCGTTGGGTCCCATGTCGCTTTTCGACGCGATTTGTCATGCCTTCACCACCATCTCCACGGGTGGCTATAGCACCCATCAGGAAAGCATCGCTTTTTTCCGCTCCAATTACATCGAATACGTGGCGATTGCCTTCATGATTCTTTCCGCCATCAACTTTTCGATGTTCTATTTCTTGATTACAGGTCGCTGGCATCTGCTTCGTAAAAATGAAGAGGTGCGGGTGTATCTGACCTCTATTGTTGTGCTGACCTTGGTGTTCGTTGTTTTGTTTCTAGTTGCTCCCCAGCTGAATGGAGTTACGGGACAGCAGCTTGCCAGTTACCCGAAAGGGGGAAAGGATGTGTTCAAGACCTCGTTATTCCATGTGGCTTCGATGTTGTCGAATACGGGTTTTGCGTCACAGAACTCAAACTATGATCTGTGGGGGATGCTCTTTGTGATGCTTACGCTGTTGATGCAAATTGTGGGCGGTTGTGCCGGGTCGGCTAGCGGAGGTATTAAGATCTCCCGTGTCATTGTGTTGTTCAAGTTCATCAAAAACTCCTTGAAAGAACTCATTCAACCCACCGGGGTTTTCACCGTTAAGATGTCTGGACAGAGCATTGACGAGCTGACAGTAAGGCGAGTCTGCAATTTCTTTTCTTGGTTTATGATCCTGCTCATCCTCAACGTGTTGGTTTTAACCTGGTCGGGGATGAGCTTGGAAGATGCCGGCATTGCTTTCTTGACCTGCTTCAGTAACCTCGGCATGGGTTCTGGAGCCACAGGACCATCGGCCAGTTTGGCAGACTTGCCCACGATGGCCAAATGGATCCTGTCGGCTGACATGTTACTGGGTCGTTTGGAAATTATCACCGTATTGCTGATCTTCTTCCGTTCCACATGGGTGACAGCGAAATCGGTGAGAAACAAGAATTAATTCTCAAAGTGGAGTTTTCCGTCTTTTGAGGTTACCGTGATGGGTTTGGTCTTGTCGACTTCATCGGCAAGGATCATCCGTGAGAGTTCGTTGAGCAACTCACGCTGCATCATACGTTTCACAGGACGGGCACCGTATTGCGGATCGTAGCTCTGGCGGGCGATCAGGTCGACGGCCTCATCGGTGATGTCAATCCGGATGTTGTTCTCGGCAAGCATCTTTTTCACGCGGTTGAACTGCATCCTTACCACTTCGGCAATCTGGCTCTCGCTAAGGTCGTCGAAGATGATGATATCATCGATACGGTTCAAGAATTCAGGTCGCATCACCTTGCGTAGCTCGTTCATCACTGCATTGGGATCTTTTAGACCGGCACCCACATTGGAGGTCATAATGATGATGGTGTTCTTGAAGTCGACCGTGCGGCCCTTGTTGTCGGTCAGTCGTCCATCGTCAAGCACTTGAAGCAGGATGTTGAACACATCGGGATGGGCCTTTTCGATTTCATCGAGTAGAATCACCGAGTAGGGTTTACGCCGCACGGCTTCGGTAAGCTGTCCGCTTTCCTCATAACCCACATATCCTGGAGGCGCACCGATCAAACGTGAGACCGTGTGGCGTTCTTGGTACTCCGACATGTCGATACGCACCATGTTGTTCTCGTTGTCGAACAGGAATTCTGCCAAGGCCTTGGCAAGCTCGGTCTTACCTACGCCGGTGGTACCCATGAAGATGAAGGAACCTATGGGGCGTTTCGAGTCCTGCAAGCCAGCACGGCTACGTCTGATGGCATCGCTGACGGCACGGATGGCTTCGTCCTGACCTACTACACGTTTGTGCAACTCGCGTTCCAAGTTCAGCAGCTTCTCGCGTTCGCTTTGCATCATCTTCTTTACGGGTATGCCGGTCCAACGCGCCACGATTTCAGCCACGTCTTGATAAGATACCTCTTCGTCAATCAGCGGATGGTCGCCCTGGGTCTTCAACAGGTCGGCCTTGGCTTGTTCGATGGCGTTTTCAGCGTCGCGAATCTTTCCGTAACGCAACTCTGCGACTCGTCCATAGTCGCCGTCACGTTCCGCCACGGCGGCTTGATGCTTGTATTGTTCGATGTTGTTCTTTTCCTTTTGGATGATTTCCACAAAATGGCGCTCCTTTTCCCATTTGGCCTTGATGTCAGATTTTTGGGCGTTCAGCTTGTCGAGTTCTTGGGTCAATTCGGTCACCTTTTTGGTGTCGTTCTCGCGTTTCAAGGCTTCGCGCTCGATTTCCAACTGACGGATGGAACGTTCCACTTTTTCGAGGTCTTCGGGGACCGAGTCGATCTGCAAACGCAACCTGGCCGCAGCCTCGTCGATTAGGTCGATGGCCTTATCGGGCAGGAAACGGTCGCTGATGTATCGTACGGAAAGCTGCACGGCGGCCACGATAGCCTCGTCGAGGATACGGATGTGGTGGTGGTTTTCGTAACGTTCTTTCAATCCACGCAGGATAGAGATGGCCGAGGCTTCATCCGGCTCGTCGACCATGACAATCTGGAATCGACGTTCCAAAGCCTTGTCCTTTTCGAAATACTGTTGGTATTCTTTCAAGGTGGTGGCACCGATACACTGCAGTTCGCCACGCGAAAGGGCAGGTTTCAGGATATTGGCCGCGTCCATGGCACCGCCCGTGGCACCGGCACCCACCAAGGTGTGGATCTCATCGATAAACAGCACCACGTCACCAGCACTGTCCACCACTTCCTTGATGACGCTCTTCAGTCGTTCCTCAAATTCACCTTGGTATTTTGCGCCTGCAATCAGGGCACCCATATCCAAGGAGAATACCGTTTTACTTTTCAGGTTTTCGGGCACATCACCGTTGACGACACGCTGGGCGAGGCCTTCGACGATAGCCGTCTTACCCACGCCAGGCTCACCAATCAAAATGGGGTTGTTCTTCGTACGGCGTGACAGGATCTGCAATACACGCCGTATCTCTTCGTCACGCCCGATCACGGGATCGAGCTTGCCCGCTTTTGCCAATTCATTCAAGTTCTTGGCGTAACGGTTTAAAGATTCATACTTGTTTTCCATAGTATTTGTTTTTTTGTTATTTGACGAGGTTTCCATCAAAACCTTAACCAATCCGCATAAATACGACAACTCGTCAGTTTTATGGATTATTATGTGACATTTTGTCATTTTGTATTTTGTAACGGGAAAATGACTATTTTTGCGGCTTCAAAAATTGAAAACAAGATGCAGTGGGTTCTACTGTCATTGATCTCGGCCTTTCTGTTAGGCTTTTATGACATCTTTAAGAAGAGCACGGTGGTGAACAATGCGATCATCCCGGTTTTGTTCTACAGCACGATGATTAGCGCATTGATTTTCTTGCCTTTCATTGTCAGTTCTTGGTTGTGTCCCAGTTTTTACTCCGAAGGTTTCATGAACGTCTTTTATGTGGAACCGTTGACATGGCGTCAGCATTTGTTGGTTTTTGGAAAGACGGCTATGATTTTGGTTTCATGGATGTTCAGCTATTCCGCCATGAAGAATCTGCCTATCACGGTAGTGGGACCGGTAAACCAACTTCGTCCAGCTATCTCGTTGGTATTGTTGTTTATTATTTTCAGAGAGCATCTCAATGGGACCCAGTGGACGGGTGTGGTGCTGGCGTTGGTTTCCTTCTGGTTGATGGGGCGTTCCGGTAAAAAGGAAGGGATTCATTTCAAGACGAACAAATGGGTATATATGTTGCTGGCATCAGCGATGTTAGTGGCTTTAAGCGGCGTTTACGACAAGTTTTTGCTTAGTAAAGAGACGATTTCGCCAGCCACTATTCAAGCTTGGTACACGGTGTACGACTTCGTGATGATGGCGGTATTGTTTTTTGCCGTATGGCGTCCGAAACGCGAAAAGATGCCGTTCGAGTGGCGTTGGGGAATTGCTGCCATGGCGGTGTTCGTGACCGTTGCCGATGTGATATACCTTTCAGGATTGGCGCAGGAAGCGGCAGTCATCGTACTTATCCCTTTAATATTATATGGTGTACGCCTGGTGGTCTCCTTCTTTTATGGCGTTTTCTTCTTCAAAGAAAAGAACATCCGCAGCAAAATCATCCCTCTGTTGATGGTGTTGGCCGCCCTGTTGTTTATGTGTGTGAAGAGCGACATCGTGGGCAATTTCTTCACCCTGATGAAAAATATTTTTTGAAACAACCGAAATAATTGTATCTTTGCAAGTTGTTTCACTTGAAAACGAGCAACTAAACGTATGGAAATCAAGAGAATATTTGATCTTCTCCCCAATTATTTGGAGAAGTATCCCGACCTGCCTGTAGCGCTAGCCGGCAAAAAAGACGGTGCTTGGCGCGAATACAGCATCCAGGAATATATTGATCTAACCAACAAATTGAGCTATGCCTTGATCGAATTGGGCATCCAACAGGGCGACAAAGTGGCGTTCATCGTCAGCAACCGCCCCGAATGGAACATCATCGACATGGCCGTCATGCAGATTGGCGCCATCAACGTGCCGATCTATCCCACTATTAGCCAAGAAGACTACCATTTCATCTTGAACGACTGTGAGGCCAAGCTCGTCTTCCTCGATGGTATCGCCGTGATGAACAAGGTGACCAATGTGTTGCCCGACATCCCAGGCCTTAAACATGTCTACACCATGATCGACCGGGAGAAGTATCCTTATTTTGCCCAGTTGATTGAACTCGGTACGCAACATCCGCACCCTGAGGAGTTGGAGCGCCGTAAAGCCGCTGTGACAAGTAACGACTGCATGACCCTCATCTACACTTCCGGCACCACTGGAACCCCCAAGGGCGTTATGCTTTCGCATTCCAATGTCATCAACCAGGTGCTGGGCGTGGACCACATTATCCTGTGCAAGCCGGGAAGCATTGCCTTCTCGTTCCTGCCCGAATGTCACGCCTACGAGCGCCTTTTGATTTATACCTATCAATATAAAGGTATGGCCATCTATTATGCTGAGAGCCTTGCCACCCTTGCCGACAACATCCGAGAGTTGCGTCCTTCTATGATGTGTTGCGTGCCTCGGGTGCTGGAGCGCTTTTACGAAGGCATCATCGCCTCGGGCAAGAAGATGAAAGGCCTTTCCCGCATGATCTTCTTCTGGGCAGTCAGACTGGCCGAACGCTATCGCATCGACGACGACAAGCGTACGTGGTTCTATAACATGGAGCTTCGCATTGCTGACAGGCTGGTTTATGCCAAGATTCGCGACAAAATCGGTGCCGATCGCTTTGAACGCGTAGTTTCGGGTGCTGCTGCCTTGAACCAGAAAATCGCTGCCTTCTTCTCGGCCATTAAGATGCCGGTGTTTGAAGGTTACGGCCTGACAGAGACCTCACCGGTCATCGCGGTCAGCGACAGAGGCCCTCATCAGCGCGAAGTAGGTTGTGTAGGTCCTCCGTTGAAAGGCGTGGAGGTGAAGATCACCGACGAAGGCGAAATCATTTGCCGTGGACACAACGTGATGATGGGGTACTACAAGAGTCCCGAGTTGACCGCCGAAGTCATCGACAAAGACGGTTGGTTCCACACGGGCGATATGGGGCGTTTCAACGAACATGGTCTGCTGATGATCACCGGACGACTGAAGAGCCTTTTCAAGACCTCGGGTGGAAAATACATCAACCCCGATGTCATCGAGACCAAGTTCTGTGGTTCCAAGATGATTGAACAGATCGTCGTGGTGGGCGAAAACCAGAAGTTTGCCGGTGCGCTCATCGTGCCGAGCACCGACTTCTTAAAAGCCTGGTGTGCCAGCCAGAAAATCAAATTTACAACGCTCGATGAAGTCGTTAAGAACGCAGAGGTGCAGAAACTCTATTTCAAGGAAGTACAGAATCTCAACAAAGGCCTTGGCGAGACCGAGAAGATTAAGAAACACGTGCTCATTGCCGACGAATGGAGTGTGGCCAATGGCCTGATAACGCCCACGTTGAAGGTGAAACGTAGAGCTATCGCCGCTCGCTACAAGGACGTGATCGAGAAAATGTTTGCTGACAACTAATACACAAAGAAACCTATAGCGCCCGACAGTACAATCAACAGGATCGGGTTGGCCTTGAAGAAATAAGAGGCTACGAAGGCGAGGACACAAATCACAATGCTGATGTTGTTCTCGCCTTTGCCTATCTGTACGAAATTCTGCGAGTTCATCATGGAGAGGCCGGCCGCAAAGATAAGTCCCGCAATGGCTGGCTTGAGTCCCTTTAGAAGATTGCCCATGAACGAGCCTGTCTTTTTGTTCATGAACAGCTTGATGATGAGGATCACCATGACGATGGAGGGCAGACACAATGCGAAAGAGGCGAGGAGCGACCCGAAGAAACCACCGGCGGTATACCCCACGTAGGTAGCCATGTTGATGGAGATCGGACCAGGGGTCATCTGAGAGATGGCCACCATGTCGGCAAATTCCGTCGTGGTCATCCAAGCATAATTGTCGACCACCTCATGCTGGATGAGCGAGAGCATGGCGTATCCGCCGCCGAAGCCCAGCACGCCGATTTTGACGAAAACCCAAAGCAATTGAAGGTAAATCATGGCTTCACCTCCTTGTTTTCAGTTCGTTTCAGCTTGCGTTCCATAAGGATGGCATAGATGGTGCTACCTCCGATGGCAGCCAAAATGACGATGGCAGGGGAGACCTTGCACCACCAGATCAGTGCCACTGTGGCAATGGGGATGATGACGGTTTTCCAAGTTAGTTTGGCCGATTTGATCATCCGCAGCGACGGAGCCAAAATTAGGGCTACCACGCAGGGACGGATACCTTTGAAGATGCGCTCTACCACGGGAAGTTCACGGTATTCCTTGAAGATGGTTGCCAAGAGAAGAATGATGATGATGGAAGGAATGATGGCTCCCAGCATGGCTGCAGCTGCACCTTTTCGTCCTGCAATCTTATGTCCCACGTACAAGGCGGTGTTCACGGCAAATACCCCAGGAAGCGACTGCACAATGGCGATCAGGTCCCAAAATTCATCCGCGGCAATCCACTGTTTCTTGTCGACCACCGCTTTCTCAACCATCGAAAGCATAGCGTAGCCTCCGCCTAGGGTGAAGGCGCCTATCTTAAAAAAGGTGCTGAAAAGTTGCCACGCGATTTTCATGGTGCAAAATTAAAACAATTTCAACTTGCAGAATTGAGTTTTATTTCTTTTATTTGCCAATAAAAACACAAAAAGGATGAAAAAAATAGTACAAATATCCATCGGGAGTCTATAACTACACAGTACACTGTGGGAACAAATCATTTAATGGAGTATTATAAAAACAAAATAATAATATCATGCTACTACTTGACTCTACTGTAATGACCTTTGACCGGCCGGAGGCCTGGCAATGGTTGATTCAATTCTGCATCCTCGCTGTCGCATTGCTCCTAGGCAATGTGTTGCGGACCCAAATCCCTGTCTTGAAAAAGAGCCTGTTGCCGTCGGCACTGCTCGGCGGATTGCTGCTGTTGATTTTCAAAGCTTTCCCGGGCTGTCGAGAAATCATCAACAAACCCATGATGGAAATCGTCACCTATCATGCCCTGGGCTTGGGATTTGTGGCGCTGGCCTTGAAAAACAACAAAGTGGAGTCGAAGTCATCGGCGATGAAAGTCATTGAGACCGGTGCGCTGACCGCTTCGACCTATGTGATTCAAGGCATTGTGGGGTTGATTGTATCTATTGTGTTTTTCTTGGTGGGGAAGAAGTTCTTCTATGCTGCTGGACTGTTACTGCCCATGGGTTATGGACAGGGGCCCGGCCAAGCCTTGAACTTCGGCACCATGTATACGGGATGGGCAGCCCAACAAGGTATTGATTTTGCAGGAGCCGACTTCGGCTTGTCGATTGCCGCTATGGGCTTCATCGTAGGTAGCGTGATCGGCGTGATTTACATGAACATCCTTCGTCGTAAGGGTAAACTGTCCTCCAAAAAGATCGCCGATGCCCAGGTCAACAAACTCGAGGACTATGAAGGCAAAGGAGAGATCCCAGACTCCGAATCAATTGACAAGCTTTCAGTGCAGATCTGCATGGTGTTGTTCGTGTATTTCTTGGTGTATCTGTTTACCCACTGGATCCAAGGAATGGAGCTGGGTAACTTCGGCACCAACACCTTGAAGCCTTTGCTATGGGGATTCAACTTCCTGCTGGGTACGTTGTTCGGCATCGCGTTCAAGAACATCTTGAGGATTTTCAAGAAACAACGCATCATGCGGCGCGAATACATTAATAATTATATGTTGAACCGTATCGGAGGCTTCTGTTTCGACATCATGATCGTGGCTGGCACCGCTGCCATCAGCTTCGACGAGTTCGGCAAATTTGTATTGCCTTTTGCTATCATCTGCACTTTGGGTGCTGCGGTCACCTTCATCTATGTGCTGTGGATTAGCAAACACCTCTATCCCGACTATAAATACGAGGGGTTCTTCTCGATGTTTGGCATGTTGACGGGCACGGCCTCCAACGGCATGATCCTGTTGCGTGAGATCGACCCTAAATTTGAGACCCCTGCTGCCAACAACCTGGTGCTGCAAGCCTTGGCCGCCGTTGCTCTGGGCTTCCCGGTGTTGCTGTTGGTGGGCATTGCGCCGCAAAGCATGAAGTCTACATGGATTACTTTAGGGATTCTCGTGGTCTTCTGGGCCTTGCTTACCGTGTTTATGTTACGAAAGAAAATATTTGGGCATAAAAAAAGCGGCTCGTGAGCCGCTTTTTTTATTGTCATTAATCTTTGCGCTTGGCTTCCTTGATACGGGCCTTCTTACCGCGGAGACCTCTGAGGTAGTAGATGCGCGACTTGCGGACGGCACCTTCTTTGTTCAGCTCAATGCTCTCAATCATAGGAGAAGCGATGGGGAAACATCTTTCAACACCGATGTTGTTCGATATCTTTCTCACAGTGAAAGTGGCCATCTTGCCGCAACCGCTGCGCTTCAAAACAACACCTTGGAACTTCTGAAGACGTTCCTTGTTACCCTCGACAATCTTGTACGTAACGGTGACTGTGTCACCAGCTCTAAACTTGGGGAAGTCTTTTACAACGACTTGATCCTCAACGAATTGAATTAATGCGTTCTTCATTTTATATAATATTTTTTTATATATTTTTCCTCAAAAACGGGTGCAAATATACGAAATATTTTGATTATGAACGCTATTTATTCGCTTTTTTTCAAGATTTCGTACATTTCGGGGCGACGCTCCCTGGTGCGTTGCCAAGCCTGTTCCAGTTTCCATTCATTTATTTTTAGGTCGTTGCCCGACAAAAGGATCTCTGGGACTTCCCATCCTTTATAGACCCTAGGCCGAGTGTAGACGGGAGGGGAGACGAGTCCGTCCTGAAACGAGTCGGACAAAGCCGAGGTCTCGTCGCCCAAAGCACCGGGGATGAGGCGCACCAAACTATCTACCAAAACAGCTGCTCCAAGTTCGCCGCCTGAAAGAACGTAATTGCCGATGGAGATCTCTTGGGTCACCAAATGCTCTCGGATGCGCTCGTCAATGCCTTTATAATGGCCGCAAAGGATAATTAGGTTTTGTTTCAAGGAGAGCTGGTTGCACAAGGGCTGGTCGAGTAATTCACCGTCGGGGCTCATGTAGATCACCTCATCGTAGTCGCGTTGGCTTTTCAAATGACTGATGCAGTTGTCTACGGGTTCAATCATCATCACCATGCCCGCTCCAGCCGAAAAAGGGTAGTCGTCCACCTTTTTGTGCTTGTCGGTGCTATAGTCTCGCAGGTTATGCAATTCAATTTCGACGATGCCTTTGTTGATGGCGCGTTTGATAATGGACTCAGTAAAAGGCCCTTGGAACATTTCAGGGAAAATCGCGATAATGTCGATTCGCATATTTTGAAAATTTCGGTAAAAGTACAAAAATAATCTTATCTTTGCCGCTTAAACCGAAAAATACGACCTATGAAAAAACGCTTTTTGCTGATTTTGGCTGTCTTAACTTGTGCTTTTGTCCAAGCCCAGATTGCCCCAGATATTTATTGGGTGCAGTTCACTGACAAGAACAATTCCCCTTATTCCATTGATGCTCCTGAAGCCTATCTCAGTCAACGCGCCTTGGATCGCCGTGCCCGTCTTGGTATAGCCATTGATGAATATGACCTGCCGGTCAATCCACAGTATCTTGAAGCGGTTGCCAATTGCGGTGCTGAGTTGATCAACCCGTCAAAGTGGTTGAACGGCGTGTCGGTGCACTGCACGGATCCTGCCGTGATGGAAGCGGTCAATGCCCTCGAGTTTGTGCAGGAAGTGCGGAATTGTCCCAATAATCCTGAAGCTCAGGAGTATAAAGAAAATTGGCTGGCCAAAGAGTTAACCCCAGTAGCTTCTGGTGTGGCTGCACGAGGTTATTATGGCGGAGGCTACATCCAGATCTCCCAACTGAATGCACAGGTGCTTCATGAACAAGGTTTTCAGGGGGAAGGCATGGTTGTCGCCATCCTCGATGGTGGTTTTGTCGGTACCGACATTCATCATTGTTTCGACAATATGCGTGAGGAAGGACGTCTGCTGGGTACTCGTGACTTTGTGTATGGATCCACATCGGTCTATACTCAAAGCACCCATGGCACCTCCTGTCTGAGCACGATGGCAGCCTACGTGCCGAATACGTTTGTGGGGACCGCTCCGAAAGCTTCCTATTACCTGATTCACACCGAAGATGGCGATCAAGAGAACATTATTGAGGAATATAACTGGGTTTCAGGTGCTGAATATGCTGATAGTCTGGGCGTTGACCTCACCACCACCTCATTGGGATATGTTGACTTTGATATGGGTCAGTGGGACCATCCCTTTGCTCATTTTGATGGACATACGGCACCAATGACAATCGGTGCTGAGATTGCCGCCAGCCGTGGCATAATCTGTTTGATTGCCGCTGGCAATGATGGCAGCAGCTATAATGGCGAATGCACGTTGGGCATCCCTTCTGACGCTGAACATGTCATCACCGTGGGTGCTGTTGATGGCCAAGGGGTTCGGGCTGATTTTAGCTCGGTTGGACCCACTTACGATGGTCGAATCAAACCCGATGTGATGGCTATGGGATCGGCTACCTACGTGGCTTCCGGAGAACCCGGCGGTTGGTTTGGCGACTATTACAATGGCAGCGGCACTTCGTTTGCTACACCCGTACTAGCGGGTGCCGCGACGTGTTTGCGACAGGCCTTCCCGGACTTATCGGTGCAAGAGTTTTGCGACGCCATCCGTGAGGTGGGCAATAGAGCCGACAACCCCAATAACGCCTATGGCTATGGTATTCCCGACTTTGCTTCCGCTATCAATCTGCTTCATGTAGAAGACACTTTTGTTCAGAAAGAGGAAATTATCTTTGCCTATCCTAATCCTTCCAAAGGCGAGATTCATATCGCTCTCAAAGAAGGGTATCAAGCTGAGTTGAGCGTTTTTGACATCATGGGACGACCGCTGAAGTCCTATCATTTTAACGGATTGAACCATACGACCTTCGAACGTTACCTCAACGGCTTAGGCGCTGGTGTTTACTTCATCAAAGCGGTTTCGGAGATGGGGTCCCAAACCCTCAAGATCGTTATCACCCAATAAGGTTTGCCTTTATTATATCATGAAAAAAAGAACCCTGAAAAGTCTCAGGGTTCTTTTGTTTTAGTTGCTTTTGTGTTTTCCCGTTAATCTTTTAACGGGGCAGGAGTGTGGTACTCACGGGCACCAAGCTCTTTGTCGAGCATGATCATGCCACCGATATGGTCGCCGATCATCTTGCAGTGGTTGACCAGGTCACGAGCGTTCTCTTCTTCTTCCACTTGTTCGTCGATGAACCAAGCGAGGAAATTGCCAGCGGCGCGGTCGTGGTCTTCATCGGCAATGTCGCAGAGGTTGTTGATCATGGCGGTCACCTTCTTCTCGTGGGCGAGGGTGTCTTCGAAAGCGGCCAGAACGGTCTTCCATGAGGTCTGAACCTTGGCGATGGGAGCCAGAATCACTCTCTCGTCTTGTGCATGGAGATAGTTGATCATGATGGCAGCGTGGGCTTGTTCCTCCAGGAACTGAACTTTAAACCAATGAGCGATGCCTTTGTAACCTTTGGCGTAAACGTCTTGCGACATGCTCAGATACAGATAAGCCGACCACATCTCAGCATTGATTTGGTCGTTGATGGCTTTTGCTAATTTCTTGCTAATCATATTATTCTCCTTTCTACAGTTTTCTTACTCTTCAAAATAACGTTTATAAAGACCTTCAAAGCCTTTGCCGTGGCGAGCTTCATCCTTGGCCATCTCGTGAACGGTGTCATGGATGGCGTCGAGGTTGCGTTCCTTGGCAACACGGGCGATGCGCATCTTTTCCTCGCAGGCACCACATTCGGCAATCATTCTCTTGTTGAGGTTGGTCTTGGTGTCCCACACCACCTCACCAAGCAATTCGGCGAAACGAGCGCAGTGGTCGGCCTCTTCAAAAGCATAACGTTTGAAGGCTTCGGCAATCTCGGGATAGCCTTCACGGTCTGCCTGACGGCTCATGGCCAGATACATTCCCACTTCGGTGGCTTCACCCATGAACTGGGCATTGAGGTCCTTGATCATCTCGTCGCCCGTGCCTTTGGCAATGCCAAGTACATGCTCGGTGACAAAGTTCAAGGCGACGTTTTCGTCGACAACTTTCCATTCAACGATCTGTTTGCATTGTGGGCAGCGTTCGGGAGCTTCCTCACCTTCATGAACATAACCGCAAATAGGGCAGATGAATTTCTTTTTCATGCTTGTTTTTTCCTTTCTATTTTAAAAGTTAAAGTTGATTTGTTTTTCATGTGTTGTGATTGCAAAGATAAAATTTTTTCTTAAATTTGCAGTTTTAAAAAAGGTAAATATTTTTTTTATGCTTAACAGAAGGTTTTTGAGAGTCAAAGTGTTACAGCAGATCTATGCGTACCACCAGGCTGAAGAGACTGATATTCATGCTGCTGAACGCCGTCTCCTCGATAGCGTTGATAGCCTTTATGGACTTTTTTTGCGTCAACTGACCTTTTGGGTCGAAGTGAAAAACTTCGCTGAACGAAGGATTGAAGAGAACATGCACAAGAACTTCCCCACCGAGGAAGATCTCCATCCGAACCTTAAATTCGTCCACAACAGAGTGCTTCAAGCCCTTGAAAACAACAAAGACCTGGAGCGCCTGCGTGAACAATACAAAATTAGTTGGGTCGACGACCGTGAAGACTTCATCCGTGGCTTCTATAACCGCCTTAGAGAATATCCTGAATATCAAGAGTATATGTCGAACGCGAAGGATAGCTTCGCCCTCGACAAGAAGGTGATCCTTGATGTCATCGACAACCATCTGCCTGACGATGAACTGTTGTTCGATTATTATGCCGACAAAAACCTGCTTTATAACAGTGACTACCCCATCGGGCTCTTCCTTCTCTGGAAATTCATCAACGAGATGGATGAGCATTTCGACGAGACTAGCAAGATCCCTCCGGCGTATAAGACCGAGAACGATGAAACCAATGACGACAAGAACTTCCTTGTGCGCCTGTTCCGTCTGACACTGAAACATGCTGACGAATATCAGGAATTGGTGAAAGCCAACGTCTCCAACTGGGACTATGACCGTGTGGCTTTGATGGACAAGGTGATTATCTACATGGCACTTACCGAATTCTGTCATTTCCCTGATATCCCTGTAAAAGTCACAATCAATGAATATATTGAACTGTCCAAATATTACAGCACCCCCGACAGCCGTCGGTTTGTCAACGGAATCCTCGATAAGCTGTCAGCCATCCTTAAAGAAGAGGGAAAGGTTTTGAAGACGGGGAGAGGGCTGGTATAATTGAAAATTAAAAATTGTAAGTTATGCGAAGTCGCGCTATCCTATTATTGACCTTGCTGCTAACTGGGGGATTCATGGTTTCTAGAGCTCAGCAGACCAATGGCACCTATTCGTTCCTTAGAACGACGAACTCGGCTCGTGTCGCTGCCCTCGGAGGACTGCCACTGCCTATTTGCGACAACGACATCCAACTCTCTACTTTTAATCCGGCTACGATAGGTGAAGGCATGAGTAACAAAATGGGTTTGTCGTATGTGGATTATTATACGGACATCAACTTCGCCACTTTGCAGTACGCCCACACCTTTAATACTATCGGCAGTTTTGCCGCGACAGTGCAATATCATAATTATGGCCACTTTGACGAAACCTCCGAAAGTGGCGTCGTCATGGGCGAGTTCTCCAGCTCCGACTTCTCAGTGAATATAGGCTGGGGACGTCAACTCACCCCACATTGGAACATCGGTGCCGCTTTCAAATACGCTGGCTTGCAGTATGAAAGCTATTCCGCTGGAGCCCTCGCTGCTGACCTGGCGGGGATGTACCGTACCGATAACGGCTGGGTCTTCTCGTTGACTGCCCGTAACATCGGGACCCAGCTTTTCAACAACATCGACGCACGTCACAGCCCATTGCCCTTTTCACTGGATTTCGGCGCTTCGCATCAATTGGAACATCTGCCAGTCGCTGTGATGCTTTGGTACGATGACATCCAGCATTGGAACAAACTGATGATGACTCCCACCTACATCGAACAACATACCGACCCCACCACGGGAGAGGTCGTCCTTGAAAATGGAGTTGCCCGCTTCGTCAGAAACCTGGCTTGCCATGTCGTTGTTGGAGGAGAACTTTACCTCGGCAAAAACATCGTGCTGCGCTCCGCCTTCAACTATGGGCAGCGCTATGCCATGGATGTTCCCCAAGAACGCACTTTGGTGGGTTTCTCGGCAGGACTGGCGGTCAAGATCAAGATGTTTGAAATTAGCTACGCCCGTGCACGCAACAGCGTCGTTGTATCGCCCAACTACCTTACCATCACCATGGATCTCAACAAGTTCTAAGGAAACGCATGTACCTGAAGGAATTGAGATTGGCCAATTTTAAAAATTGCGAGAGCGCCGAACTGACGTTCTCGGAGAAAGTTAATTGCTTTGTCGGCCTCAACGGTGCTGGGAAGACCAACATCCTTGATTCCATCTACTACCTCTCGTTCTGTAAAAGTTTTTTTGGATCTACGGATAAACTCAATATCCGTCACGACCAAGATTTTTTCAGCATTCATGGCATTTATGGTTTCGACGACAAGGAGAACGAACTGGTTTCCTGCGTCCAAAAACGCGATGCCAAGAAATCGTTCAAGTTCAATAAGAAGGAATACGATCGCCTCTCCGAGCATATCGGCAAGTTCCCTCTGGTGATGATATCGCCTTACGACCGCGACCTCATCAACGAAGGCAGCGACCTCCGGCGCAAGTTCATCGACGGGGTCATCTCCCAGTTCGATCCGCTCTACCTCAACGCATTGCTGAAATACAACCGAGCCTTGCTGCAACGCAACATGCAACTGCGCCAGTTTGCTGATACACGCCATTTCGACCGTGCCTTGCTTCAGCTTTGGGATGAACAGTTGTGCCTCTGTGCCGACGACATCTACGCCAAACGCCAACGCTTTCTAGAAGAATTTCATCCTATTTTCCAACACTATTACGAGGTGGTTTCAGGTGCTAAAGAAAAGGTTGAAGTAACCTATAGTTCAAAGCTGGATACCAAGCCGTTGCATCAATTGTTAGAGGAAAGCTTACAGCAGGATGCCTATTCGTGTTACACCAATGTGGGCATCCATAAGGACGACTTGGAGTTTTGTCTCGATGGCCATCCCTTAAAGAAATTTGGGTCACAGGGTCAGCAGAAGTCGTTTGTGGTTTCTATTCGACTTGCTCAGTTTGAATACAACTACCAGAAAATTGGCTATAAACCGATTTTGCTGCTCGACGACATCTTTGACAAACTTGACGACCAACGCGTGATGAAACTCGTTAGGTTGGTGGGCGACAACCATTTCGGGCAGGTGTTCATCACCGATACCCAGCAGCAACGCATCGAGCGGCTGTTTGAGAACACGGACATCAACCATAAAATCTTCGAGGTCGACTCAGGCCACGTTAAAACCTTACCCTCATGAGTGATCCGAACCAAAGTACGGTGGGCGAATTGATTAAAGCCTTTTACGAAGAACGCAAGGGGCCAAGCTATCTTGATGAATTGAAGGTCATCAAAGGATGGAATGGTGTGGTGGGGCCGTTCATTGCCCAATACACCAAAGACCTTTACATTAAAGAAGGGGTGCTTTTTGTGCGTCTTCTCTCCGACAGCCTGCGAAATGAATTAAGCTACTCCAAGTCGGTGTTGCTGAAAAACCTCAATCAATTGGTCGGCTATGACCTACTTAAAGATATCGTTTTCAAGTGATTTTTAAAAAAATGCTTGAAAGTTTCATCGGTTTTATATAATTTTGCCCCTTTAAATCTTTAAATTTTAAATCTTTAAATCAAAAATATCAATTATGCTTAGTCAAGATGTAAAGATTGGAAGCGCCATCCGCATGGACGGAAAGATTTATTTCTGCATTGACTTCCAACATGTTAAGCCTGGAAAAGGCAACACGATCATGCGTATCAAGCTGAAGGATGTCCTCAGTGGCAACGTGCTTGAAAAGCGTTTCGACATCGGTGTGAAGCTAGAAGATGTCCGCGTGGAGCACCGTCCTTATCAGTATTTATATAAAGAAGGTGAAGATTTCATCTTCATGCACACCGAGACCTACGACCAGATCCCGATTGCAGAAGACAACATTACAGGTGTGAAATTCATGAAGGAGAACGATATCGTTGACGTCGTCGTTGATGCCTCTACCGAGACCATCCTCTACGCTGAAATGCCAGTGAAGACTGTGCTTCAGGTGACCTACACCGAGCCTGGCGAAAAGGGCAACACCGCTACCAATGCGCTCAAGGAAGCTACCGTTGAGACCGGTGCCATGGTCCGCGTCCCCTTGTTCATTAACACCGATGATATGATCCGTGTGGACACCCGCACGGGTGAATATTGCGAACGTGTGAAAGTCTGATGAAGATTCCGAAGACCACATTGAAACAGCTCGCCGAATTGATCGGCGCGCAATACATCGGCGACCCCAAGTTCCCGATTACGGGTTTCAACGAAATCCATAAGGTGGAAACTGGCGATGTAACCTTTGTGGACCACCCCAAATATTATGGCAAGGCCTTGAACTCAGCTGCCACTGTGGTTTTGATTAATAAACACGTGGAGTGTCCTGAGGGCAAGGCCCTGCTCATTCACGACGACCCTTTCGATGCCTTTCTGCGGGCCATGCGTCACTATCGTCCCAAGGAGGCCTGTACTCAAGCCATCAGTCCTTCTGCGGAGATAGGTGAGGGGTCCGTCATTATGCCCGGCTCGTTTGTCGGGAACCACGCCAAAATCGGCAAAAACTGTGTCATCCATCCTAACGTCACGATCTACGACTATTGTGTGATCGGTGACAATGTCATCATTCACTCGGGCAGTGTAATCGGTGCCGACGCCTATTATTTCCAACGCAGGGGCGACAGCTACAAGAAGTTCGAGTCGTTTGGACGTGTGGTGATTGAGGATGATGTGGAGATCGGTGCGCTGTGCAGCATCGACAAGGGTGTCACCTCCGACACCACCATTCGTCGTGGCACCAAGATGGACAACCACTGCCAGGTGGGTCACGACAGTTATATTGGACGCAACTGCCTCATCGGCAGCCATGCCGCCATCGCTGGTGTCACCCGTATCGAGGACGATGTCATCCTATGGGGCCGTGTTTGTGTCAACAAAGACCTGGTGATTGGTGAAGGTGCGGTGGTATTGGCCACCTCTGCCGTTGACAAGAACATCGAACCCGGCAAAGCTGTATTCGGTGTCCCCGCCCAAGATGTCCGCAAGCAATGGCGCGAGCAAGCTGCCATGCGGCAACTGCCGGAATTCCTTAGAGAATACTACAAGAAAAACGAGAATTAAGAGCGTTATTCCCCTCTAAATTCTAAAATCTAAATTAAAATTGATAAGCCCCTAAGTCTGGCGTTCCTCTACGGTCTTTCCCTTCAAGGTCAAAAGGAACCTCTTGTGCAACGATAGGACTGCCTGCACCGACGGCAGGAGAGAGATTGTCGCTCAAGTGTAAGTTGAAAGCACTATAGTCTACAAACAAGGGGTCTTGGTTGTAGAGACAGCCGCTGAACCCAGGAACATCGTTGTTGAATTTGCTGGTTCTCAACAAACAGTGGTCGAAAAGATAAGTGGTGTCGACTTCCGTGCCGCTTAAGGCTTTGCCCAACTCCTCCTCTTGGGCACCATAAACAATGCTGTTGTACATCTCGCAATGCAACGGAAATTCGTATCGCACGCCGTCTTGGTCGGTGTAGTTGGATAGGAATAGGGAAGCCGTAGTACGCGGTGACTGCCACCAGTAATTGCCAATGGTGGAATGGCGGATGAGGTAGTCGCCTCCGTTGGCAATGGCAAGGCCATATTGTCCGCAGTTGTCAATGACCATGTTGTTCGCCTCGATGGCATACAGCGTCGAATAAATGCCAGCGCCGGTATGGTTTTCGAGGATGGTGTTGTTGATGCGTAACGCTGCCTGTGTGACGTGTGCGCCTTGAAAACCATAAAGGGTCGACTCTGCCTGAATGCCAATAAAGCCATTGCGGATGATGGCATGGTTGACGATATGGTCGGCCTCTGGACGTGCCTCCATAAGCCAAATGCGGTCCCATTGTCCCGGCTGGTCCTTGAAAAACGGCTCCAACCGGTCACCTTGAATCACTACGGGATTTTGAGCTGTGCCTTCGATGATGAGTTGACCATCGATCCATGACCAGATACCGCCTCCACCATGCACGTAGATGCGAGTGCCTTCATGGATGTATAAGGTCCCGTAGGAGTTGATGAGTGCATAGCCGTAAATCACGTAGGGTAAGTCGTCATACCAATGGGTGGTCTCCAAACTATCCGCAACAATTTTGAATTTCGGGAAACCGGTAAGCTGGGTGTCAGCCACAATATAATGTGCGTTCTGTCCCCATGCCACCAACTTGACCATCTGTCGGTTGCCATTGGTGACAAAGAGCAGACTGTCCTCGATCACAAAAGGCAAATTGCCATCGGTGGGATCGATGGTGACATTCAAAAAAGTGAATAGGCTGTCGTTGGCAGGAATCACCTTGTCGCGGAACGCTGTACCCGTCTCTCCATCGAAATTGATTTTGAAACGCGACTGCGCTCCGCCCATGAGACGTACCTCGCTGATGTTCAAGTCCTCTTGATAAGCATTGTAGATTTTTAACTGATGGGTGGAAGATCCCAAGCTGGTAAACACAGTGTCGAACATCACCGTGTCTGCCGAAAAAACAAGTTTATGGCTAGGATCGGTGCTAATGGTCTGCGCTTTCCGACAGGCCGAAAACCATAGCATCGAGGCAAGAATCAATAGAAAAAACTTTTTCATCCGATGAAATTTGGCACAAAAATAGCTATTTATTCCTTATTTGGTTTAATAATAACTATCTTTGCAGCAAATTCGTATGAAAATGAAAAGAAATCTTTTGCTATGGTTCACCTTGATATTCCTAACGACCGTTTCATATCAAGTTGATGCTCAGACTTTTGGCGCACCTGAAGCCATGAAAGGGAAAATTGTGGTAGGGGGCAACGGTGACTTGGGCATCGCAGGCAATTGCTTTTATGTGGGTGTAGCTCCACAAGCAGGTTACCGACTGACCCGTAGTTTGGAAGTGGGGGCTCGTTTGGGATATGCTCTGGATTATTATTGGAACTACTACGGAAACCGCTTTTATCATTTTTTTAGTGGTGCATTGTATGCCAATTACGAAATTTTCCACGGAATCTATGTCCAAGTGGAAGACGAGGAAACATGCTGCCTGATTCGTGGAACAGACTTGGGGACCAACAGCCCAAGTTGGTACAACAGCGTCTTCGTGGGCGGTGGCTTCCGGCAATATTATAGCGCGACAAGCTTTGTTTATTATAGCTTGATGTATAACCTGTCGTGGGATTACGACTTTAATGGAGGAAGCCCCTATGCCAATCCCTTCGTCATTAGGGTGGGGTTCTGTAAAGGTTTGTAAATGACATGGAAAAGAAAAACAATACGACCATAAACATAAAAAACAAACGTGCCGAACATGAGTATTTCCTGATGGAAAGGCTCACGGCGGGTATCGTGTTGACGGGCACGGAGATCAAATCAATCCGTAACGGCAAAGCCAGCTTAGCCGATTCATATTGCTCGTTCAAAGGCGATGAGCTTTTTGTCGTCGGGATGCACATCGCCGAATACGACAAAGGCACCTATAATAACCATGATCCCAAACGTGACCGCAAGCTGCTGCTCACTGCACGTGAACTGCGAAAACTGAAAAACAAAGTTCAAGAGAAGGGCCTGACCATCATCCCCGTTGTGCTGTTTATTAATGAGAAAGGCTTGGCCAAACTCGACATTGCCTTGGCCCGAGGCAAACATTACTACGATAAGCGCGAAACCTTGAAAACCAAAGACTCAAAACGCGATATCGAGAAACAATTGAAAGGTTTTTGATCTCCTTTCAAAGGTTTTTTATATCTTTGCAAAAAATCTAAAAATGAAAAGGATATTCGTTCTAACGGCTATGTTCATTTTGGCATTGGGTCTCAACTCTTGCCAGAAATATAAATACTGCCAATGCTATGCTTTTGTCGACGGTGAGGATATCGCCCTCGGTGAAGACTTTGACGTGGCGAGTATGACAGAAGAACAAATATTAGCCTTGAACACCAGTAACGACAATGTGTACATCATGGAGCATGGAACATGCAACGACAAAGCCAGGGAATTCACCGGATGGGGACAGGTGACCTGTCGTGAGGTGGACCCTAAAGAACCTGACGGGACTTGGTTTGAACGGTTGTATGAGAAACTGTTAGGTGGTAGTCACAACAATAATAACAATAACAATAATAACAACAATTCTGGCAATAACGGGAAACCTTAATTAACACCATAGAATCAAGTTGGAGGACGACTAAAAACCATTAGCCGTCCTTCTTGTTTTTTTATGAAACAGCGATGGCTCTATATACTGAAGATTTTGCTTGGACTCTTGTTCATCGTCTCGGCGGCACTGAAAATCGCCGATTTGGACCGGTTTGAGATCTATATCTACAGCTATCATCTCTTCAGCCTCAATTTCTCGTTTCTGGTAGCCCGAGCTGCTATCATCGTTGAAATGGTATTGGGTATCGGGTTGGTTTCCAATTGCTTCCATAAACTGATGTGGTGGAGTAGCATGGTGATGCTTCTCGGATACACCGGGCTACTGACCTATGCCTTAGTCCTTGGACGAACCGACAACTGCCACTGTTTTGGCGATTACCTTCAATTCAACCCCTGGCAGTCCATCATCAAAAACCTTGTCTTGATGGCACTTTTTCTTTTGGTATACAAGGTGAAAGGACGACGTTTCAAACAGGATGTGCTGGCTTGGGTAGGAATAACCTTGGTTTGCAGTGTCATCGTGTTTTTGATCTCGCCGCCAGACAATTACACTTCAAACTATGGGCAGAGCCAGAACCTAAATCGTGACCTTTTCAAGGAATCGCTACAGCTTCCGCCGTTGGATACCATGAACCTCATGAAAGGGAAGAAAGTGCTGGGAATCTTTTCTTCTTCTTGTGAGTATTGTATGATAGCCGCCCAGAAACTGAGCCTGATGCAGCAATTTTATGACTTCCCCGAAAGGGATATCGTATATGTGTTCATGGGGAATGAAGAAGATGTGCAACCGTTTTTTGAAGAATCCGGATCCGCACGATACCGCTATGTGATTTACGAAAATGTCCATCGGCTATTAAGCATCAATCATGGTTTTTTCCCCTTGATTGTAATGATGCAAGAGGGTGAAGTGGTCCATGAATATGGTTTAAGAGACATGAAAGAAGAAGAAATAAAAGCTTTTATTAAGAATAAATAAACAGATTATGAAATTAGGTTTTGACAACGAGAAATACCTTACGATACAGAGTGAGCACATTCGCGAACGAATCAGTCACTTTGGCAACAAGCTTTATTTGGAACTAGGCGGCAAACTCTTCGATGACAATCATGCCAGCCGTGTGCTGCCTGGCTTCAAGCCTGACAGCAAACTGCAAATGCTGCAGAATCTCAGCGACAGTGCCGAGATCGTCATTGTGATCAGCGCCACCGATATCGAGAAGAACAAGATTCGCAACGATTTGGGCATCACCTACGATGTGGATGTGCTTCGTCTCCGTAACGAGTTCCAAAAACGTGGCTTTTTGGTGAGTGGGGTAGTAATCACCCATTACAACGGACAAAGCAGTGCCGCAGCCTTCCGCAGTCGGCTGGAACGACTGGGTGTCAAGGCTTATTATCATTACCTCATCGATGGTTATCCGCACAATGTGGCATTGATTGACTCTGACGAAGGTTTTGGCAAAAACGATTATGTGGAGACCACTCGTCCGTTGGTCATCGTCACTGCTCCTGGTCCGGGCAGTGGAAAAATGGCCGTATGCCTCAGCCAGCTTTACAATGAGCAGAAACGAGGCATCAACGCCGGATATGCGAAATTCGAGACTTTCCCCGTGTGGAGTCTTCCCTTGAAACATCCGGTCAACATGGCCTATGAAGCCGCTACGGCCGACCTCGCTGACGTGAACATGATCGATCCGTTCCACCTTGATGCATACGGTACTATCGCAATCAATTACAACCGAGATATTGAGATTTTCCCTGTGCTTAATGCTTTGTTCGAAGGCATCTATGGCAAGTGCCCCTACAAGTCACCGACGGACATGGGGGTGAACATGGTGGGTTTCTGCATCAGTGATGACGAGGTGTGCTGCAACGCCGCTAAAAACGAGATCATCCGTCGTTACTTCACTGCATTGAATGCTATGGCCGATGGCGAAGGCAATGAGAGTGAAGTGACCAAGATAAAGATGCTGCTCAACCAGGCTAAGATTACCGTGGAAGACCGCAAATGTGTGGTGGCGGCACGGGAACGCAAGGAACGCAGCGGTGTAGACTGTACCGCCATTGAGTTGGCCGACGGCACCATCATTACGGCGGAGACTAGTTCGTTGCTTGGCCCCAGCGCCGCCCTCATCCTAAACGCCACCAAGTACCTTGCCGGTATTGACCACGACCTGAAGCTCATCCCGCAATACATGATCGAGCCCATCCAAAAAACCAAGGTGGAATACTTGAGAGGCAACAACCCCAGGTTGCATACCGATGAGGTACTGATTGCACTTTCTGTGCTCAGTCCTGAAAACGAAAACTGCCAAAAGGCCTTGGAATGCTTGCCTCAGTTTGAAGGTTGTCAAGTGCATTCCACCGTGATGCTTAGCGAAGTGGATCGCAAGATCTTCAGTAAACTGGGAGTGGGGCTAACCTGTGATCCAGTAAGGAAACAATAATTTGAAGTTTGTCCCGTTTAATGGTATTATGAGAAAAATCCTGTTATTCTGTTTATGTCTGCTGCCCCTGTTCGCCTCAGCGCAATTGTATGCCTGTCGCGACTCCATCCAAGACGGATATAATTTTTGGCTTTATGTCCCGGAAGATTACAACGACACGGTCATGGAAAAACCTGTGGTGATGTTTCTCCACGGTAAGAGCTTGTGTGGAAAGAGTCTGGCCAATGTGTTGCGTTATGGTAGCATCGATGCGTTGAAACGGGGACGTAAAATCGACGCTTTTGTTGTCGCTCCACAAACACAAGATACGTGGAAACCCGATAAGGTGTGGGAGGTGTATGACTGGGTGAAGAGCAACTATAACGTTGACACCTGCCGTCTCTATGTGCTGGGTATGAGTCTGGGCGGCTACGGAACCATTAACTTTACCGCGACCTATCCTGATAAGGTAGCTGCGGCCATGGCTTTATGCGGAGGCTCTACAGTCGATTCACTCTGTGGTCTGACTGAGGTGCCGCTTTGGATCCTCCATGGTACCGCCGACCGTGATGTTCCTATCAAATACTCGGAGTTCGTGGTTAAGTCGATGATCCAATGTGGTGATACCAGCAGACTCATTTTCAACAGGATGCCTAATGAAGGGCATTCGCATCTGGCGCGTATCTTTTATTTGCAAAGCACCTACGACTGGCTGTTTGAACATTCGTTGAGAGACTCCTTGCGTCCCGTAAACAAAGAGTACACCATCAACTCATCCATTATGAACAACGCCTATAGCGATTTCGATACGGACTTCACATTCAGCGTGGTCGACCCCAAACCCACACCTCCCGATTATCAACGGTATTATGTTATCAAGAAAGGCGATACGTTGAGCAAAATCGCAACTGAGAACGGAACAACCGTCTCTAAAATTTGCAAGCTTAACAATATGAGAAAAACCGACGTGCTGAAGATCGGCAGACGGCTCAGAGTACGATAAAATCAGTCTACTACGATGTCCTTGTTGACATTCTTCGATCCCCAAAGGGCGTAGAACAGCAAGAAGGCGAGACCGACGACAATCACCCAGTAACTTTGGAGGTATCCGACGCCATCCAGTCCGTCGACAATGGCATTTTGAAGCAGAGGCAGGATGCCACCACCGCATACCAAGGCCATGAAGATGCCAGATGCCTTTTCGGTGTACTTACCTAATCCTTCTACAGCAAGGTTGAAGATGCCACCCCACATTACGGAAGTGCAGAGACCGATGCAGACCAAGAAAGCCGCATTGAGCGGGATGCTCTCCATGCCGAAGCCATGAGCGCCATTGAAGGCGGGGAACTTAACCATCGTGGAAGGACCGAACATGGCCAACAGGGTGAGGATGATACCGATAGCCGATACGGTAGTCAGCATCGCTTTGGCCGACACTTTACTGCCGATGATACCACCGATCAGACGGCCGATCAGCATCAGGAACCAATAGGTGGCAGCCACCGAGCCGGCTACGGCTTCGGCGTTGACGCCGCTGCCCAGCACGTTGAGTTCGGGATTCTGGAGCCATTTGTTCAGAACATTCGGGATGCCGACTTCCACGCCGACATAGATGAAAATGGCGATAGCACCCAGAACAAAATGACGGAAAGCCATGGGGCCTTTGCCTTTTTCTACTTGCTTGACCGCGTCTTGTTTCTGCTCATTCTCTGGAATCTTGGTCATCAGAATGACAAGGAAAGCAAAGGCGAAGATGCCCAAAGCGGTATACATCAGCGGGAACACATCGCTGATCTTGGCATCGAGGATGCTGGGAATCAACAAGCCCGTGATGATGATGACGGCCGTGCCGCAGAGGCTGTTGAAGGTTCCACCGATTTGAATCAGTTGGTTACCTTTGTTGCCTCCACCTCCAAGACGGTTCAGCATGGGGTTGACCACAGTGTTGAGCAGACACATACTGAAACCCGCTACAAAAGCGCCAAGGAGGTAAATGCCAAAGCTTCCAAAGAACCCTGAGAGCGTTTGGATGCCCACGCCAACGAAGCCGACAACGACGGCTACCAAGGCGGTCTTCTTATAACCCTTTTTCTGCAAGAGGTTGCCCGCAGGAATACCCATCACCGCGTAGGCAATGAAGTTGGCAAAAACACCTAAAGTGCCTTGCCAGTTGGGAATATTGAATTGGTTTTTCAAGATGTCACCCATGGGCGAGGCCAGATTCGTGACAAATGAAATCATACCGAACAATAGGATCATCACGATGATCGGTATGGTGTAGTTTTTTTTGTTTTCCATATCGTGTTGTTTAAAGATTCAAAGATTTAAAAATTTAAAAATGATGGTTTCCTTGTATTCATCACCTGAACGAAGGAAGGTGTTGGGGAAGTTGGGTTTGTTGGGAGAGTCGGGAAGCGCCTGGCATTCAAGTGCAACTCCTTCGTAGTCATGATAGACATGGCCGTTCTTGCCTTGAGGGCAGCCGCTCAACCAGTTTCCTGTATACACCTGAATACCAGGTTGCGTGGTATAGAGTTGAACCATTCGGCCAGTTCCTTCATGTGAAAGTTCGGCGGCAAGACATAACTTGTCTTTGGCAATGCCGTCGATGACCCAACAACTGTCGTAGCCTTTGCCATGAATCAAGTCGGGGAAAGGTGCTTTGATGTCGCGACCGATCAGCTTCCCTTCGGTGAAATCCATGGGAGTGTCAGCCACGGGTGCTATCTCCCCTGTAGTAATGAGTTCGTTGGTGGCAGGCAAAAAACGTGAGGCATTCAGCCTCAATTGATGGTCAAGGATGTCTCCATGGCCCTCGCCTTTTAGATTGAAATAGGTGTGGTTGGTCAGGTTGACGATGGTGGTGTCCGACGAATAGGCACTGAGACGAATGTTCAATTCATTCTCGTCGTTAAGTGTATAATACACTTTGGCCACCAACTCAGCAGGATATCCTGCTTCGCCATCGGCACTGAGATAGGTGAACACCACGCTTTCACCGTTGATGCGGCTGGCCCATTTCTGGTTGGCAAATCCGATGCTGCCTCCATGGAGATGGTGCTTGCCGTCGCCCGTGTTAAGCTCCAGTTGATATTCTTTGTCGTCAATCTTGAAGCGGCCATGGGCGATTCGGTTGGCAAAACGTCCTGGGATTTTCCCTGCGCAGGGACCGTCACCGTAATAGGATAGGGGATCGGGATATCCCAACACGATATCGTCCATCTTGCCATCGCGGTCGGGTGTCATGATGCTGACGATACCCGCTCCAATGTCGCAAAGCTGTACACGAATGCCGTTATTGTTGGTCATCGTGTAGAGCTTGATGTCTTTGCCGTCAGGAGTCTTTCCCCATGTTTTAACACTTATTTCCATAATTCGTTGGGATAAACGCCTTTTTCAATCAACGTTCTGATCTTGCGCATCACATCGGGTTTGTCTTCCTTGTAAGTGACACCAAACCACGAGGCGTTGCTTGACAGGACTTTCAGTTTGGCTGAGCCGTCGTGGATGCTTTGGTTCACCATCAAGGGGATGAAGAACTCCGCTTTGATGTTGGTCTGGGCAGGTCCTTTTAGGAATTCGACGAAACCCTTCTCGGAATATTCAAAGAAATCGGGGGTGAAGCCGAAGAAGTTCATCGAAACGAGGGAGTCCATATCCAAAGGATGGCTGCCTGTCTCATCGGTATAAGCTGCGCCGCCGTCATCGGTGTGACCGATGGCCGTGCGCTCGACGATGGTCTGCAGGTTGCCTTCCGCGTCGGCGGTGCAGATACCGCGGCTCACGGTTCCGAAGTCCGACATGGTGTTGCGCAGTTTGTAGGCTACCATGCTGTAAGCGCCTTTCTTGCCTTCGCATTCCATGAGGTATTTAGCCAGTACTTCATAGGCTTCCTTGCCATAGAAGTCGTCGGCGTTGATGGCTGCAAAGGGTTCGTGGATCACGTCCTTGGCCATCAAGACGGCATGGCAGGTGCCCCAGGGTTTTACACGGCCTTCGGGAACGCTGAAGCCTTCTGGCAGTTTGTCGAGTGACTGATACACATATTCTACGGGGATGCCGAATTTCTCGGCGTTGTTCACTTTCTTGAAAGCATCGGCGAAGTCTTCACGAATCACGAAGACCACCTTGCCGAAACCGGCGCGCTTGGCGTCGAAAATGGAATAATCGAGGATGGCTTCGTTGTTGGGACCTACGCCGTCCATCTGCTTCAAAGCACCGTATCTGGATCCCATCCCAGCGGCTAAAACTAATAATGTTGGTTTCATTATGTTGAATTGTTGAATTGTTGTGTGCTCGTAATGACAAAGACTACAACCTTCTTGCTCCGTCACTGATTACTACATCATAAACTTTGGGTTCGTGTCCGAATTTGGCAGCGAATTTCTCTTTTGCTGTAGTGATGAAGACATCGTAAAGGCTTTCTTTCACCAAGTTGATGGTGCAGCCACCAAAGCCGCCACCCATCACACGGGAGCCGGTCACACCGCATTCCTTGGCGATGTCGTTGAGATAATCGAGTTCCTCGCAGCTCACTTCGTAGAGTTTGCTCATGCCATAGTGGGTGCCGTACATGCGGTTGCCAACAGTTTCATAATCACCCTTTTCCAAGGCAGCGCAGACGTCAAGGACGCGCTGCTTCTCACCGATGACATATTCTGCACGCATGTAGTCCTCGGCAGGGATCTCCACATCCACCTCATTCAGCATGGCCATAGAGGCATCGCTAAGGTACTTTACCTCGGGATGCTTTGCAGCAATATGGGCGCAAGCATTCTCGCACGATTCGCGCCGACGGTTATAGGCCGACGATGCCAACTCGTGTTTTACGACGGTATCAAGCAACACCACCTTGTAGCCTTTGGGATTGAAGGGAAAGTATTCAAATTCCATCGTGGCGCAGTTGAGGCGCATCAGGTGACCGGCCTTGCCGAAGAGGGAAGCAAACTGGTCCATAATGCCGCATTTCACGCCGACGTAGTTGTGCTCTGTAGCTTGACCGATGCGAGCCAACTCGAACTTGTCGATGCCGAGGTTCAGCAACTCATTGAGCGCGAAGGCGAAAGTGCTTTCCAAGGCCGCCGATGACGACATGCCTGCACCAATAGGAACATTGCCATAAAACACCGTGTCGAAGCCTTCAAGTAGGTAACCCCGCTTGATGATTTCACGGCATACACCAAAGATATAATTGGCCCAATGCGTATTTGGATGGTCTTCCTCATTCATGCCAAACTCGCGATAGTCTTCCTTGTCGATGGAGTAGGCGCGGACTTTGTCGGTTCCGTTGAGACGGATGCAGGCATAAATGCCTTTGTCGATGGCCCCTGGAAACACGAAGCCTCCATTATAATCGGTGTGTTCGCCAATCAAATTGACACGTCCAGGCGAGGTGTAAACCACACCTTCATAGCCAAAACGTTCAGCGAAAATGCATTTTAACTCGGTGATGTTCATAGCATGAAGTTTTAAGGGCGCAAGTTATGAAAAAATTCGTTTAATTTTGCGAGGTAAAATTGAAAAAAATGAAGCAAATCGTTTTTCTTTTTCTACTCTTGTTGGCGTGCTCCTGTGTCCGCCAACCTGAAATCGTCGGTCCAGTTCCTACCCAACAGCAGTTGGAATGGCAACGCATGGAGACCTACGCTTTTATCCACTTCGGACTGAACACCTTCAATGGTATGGAATGGGGTTATGGCGACACCCCCGCCGCGACGTTCAACCCATCCAACTTGGACTGTGAGCAATGGGTGCTTACCCTCAAAGCCTGTGGCATGAAAGGGGTGATCCTTACGGCCAAACATCACGACGGGTTCTGCCTTTGGCCAACAGAAACGACAGCGTATTCCATCAAAAACTCACCCTATAAAAATGGTCAAGGCGATGTGGTGGGGGAACTCTGCGAGGCTTGCCGCAAGCATGGTTTGAAATTCGGCGTCTACCTATCCCCCTGGGACCGGCATCAGGCTTCGTACGGGACTCCTGAATATGTGGAATTGTATCACCGGCAAATCCAAGAGTTGGTTGACCATTATGGACCTTTCTTCGAGTTTTGGTTCGACGGTGCCAATGGTGGCAATGGATGGTATGGAGGAACGAATGAAACAAGGTCCATAAAAGCGGAGGAATATTATCGATATGATAAAGCGCGTGAAATCATCTGGGCAAAATACCCCCATACGATGATCTTCGGTGGTACTGTGCCTACTTTAAGATGGATTGGAAATGAAGAGGGAAGTGCCAATTCCACCCTTTGGTGCACCTATAGCCTTGACTTCGATGATTTAAATAATACCCGATTGCTTGCCACGGGAATCGCCGATGGTGAGGTGTGGCTTCCTGCCGAAGTGGATGTGTCCATCCGTCCCGGATGGTTTTATCATGAAAACGAGCAGCCGAAGTCGTTGGAACAACTGTTGGACATCTATTACCATAGCGTCGGCCGTAACGCCAATCTGTTGCTCAATTTTCCTGTAGCATCCGATGGAAGAATCAGCGCTGCCGACTCCACGAGGGCAGTGGAATGGTATCATGCTTTACAAAACACCTTCTCTGAAGACTTGCTGAAAGACCGAAAGGGAAGGGTCGACAACCGTCGTGCCCCTCGTTCCGAAATGATTTTTTCTTTCGACATGCCCACCACAGTAAAATGCCTTGTGTTGCAGGAAAACATCATGTCAGGTCAGAAAGTGCAGCGTTTCTCGATCAACTACTACCGAAACGGGAAATGGCTTCCTATAGAAACCGACGAGGAAATGACCACCATAGGTTACAAACGAATCATCCGTTTCAAGCCCGTCGAGATGGAGAAATTGCGTATCCGTATCATCAAGACTAAAGGAGAGGTGGAACTTATTCGGGTTTCTGCTTACTAATAAAAAAGGTCGGCCCAGGAGGATGAGCCGACCTTTTCATAAGGACTAAAATGGTTATTTGACCACCATCTTGACAGACATTTGTCCTTCGTTGTTCTGCAAGGTAACCACATACATGCCGTTGGCGAGATGGTGTGAGAATCTGAGCTCGCCCATGCCGATGGTTTTGACCAGGACTTGTTGTCCCAAGAGGTCGAACACCCTCATCTGTACGTTGCTGTTGGTATGGTTTTCAACAAAGATCTCGTTGTCGTGGTTCCAGAGGTTCACTTCCAACGTGGTCTCGTTCACATTGTCATAACCGGTACCTAAGATAAAGATGTCGTCGACTTGCCACACGGAGGCACCTTCGTTGAGGGTGCTGGTGTAACGGAAGGCGATATGGCATCTTTCGCTGCGAAGCACCTTAAGCATGATCTCACCGGACTCGGTCCACACAAAGTTTCCATTCGACTTGTTGAAATCGAGTGGTTGCCATGAGGCGGTGGCGGGATTATGGCCATCGTAGTCGTTGGCGAAGACCAGTTCAAGATCAGGTCCCATGTAGTTCTTGGCATTGCGGAAGGTGAGCGTGACTTCATCGTAGTAGGAGAGATCCATGGCGGGCGAGATGCACCATTGCTCATTGTCGCCGCTGTCGTTGTAGCCATTGGCGTAGGCGTATTGGTTGCCTTCATAGTTGTTCACGGTCCAAGGCTTGTTGCCTTCGGTCGACACAAAAGTCCAACCGTTCATTTCACCCTCCCAATCCTGGGAAAGGATGATGGTCTGACCCAGGAGGATGTTGTAATTGGCCGTGGCCACAGCGCTGTTCTCAAAGCCTTCCATCATGGCGATAGCCTTGAGGGTCATGCTGTTGTCAACATGGATGGCCCCTTCATATACCATGGATTGAGCTGTGGGCTCGCTGCCGTCGTTGGTGTAGTAAATGGTGGCACCTTGAGTGGCGCAGCTGATTTCCACGTCAATTGCTTCATAATAGGTGCCAGAGGCCACGCTGAATGTGGGTGTGGCAACGGTTTGCGTCGATGAGCCACCCTGCACGAAGAGGTCGAGGTAGAAGTTGTATTCCGCACTGTTGAGATTGTTGGTGTGGTAGGCACCAAATCGGTTGTTGTTGTTCTTCGCAATACAACGGGTGCTGTTTTCCTGATTGTTGATGACGAACCCATCGTAGTTGGGAACCATGGTGTTTTCACCGGAGGTACCCAAGTTGATTTCCCAGTTGATGCTTTCATTGCCAGCGAAGTTGGTGCTGCTATTGTAACCGAGGGCATCGCCGTTGGCGTTAACGAGTGTGATCACGTTACCATTGACGGTGACGGTCCAGGCGTAGTTGGCAATATCCATGACGATCTCATCGGGGAGGGATTCAGTGCCATTGTCGAACACCGAGTTGAAGAGAATACCTTCTGGCTTGCCGGAGACTTCGGCGGTCATGGCGTAGTAGCCGTTGTTCACTGCAGCGTCGTAACGTGAGGCAATGACAACCTGGTCGCCATCGTGGAGGTCTTCAAGCGAGCTGATGCGGTTCCAGTCCCCACCTTGAGCCTGTTCCATAACGGTGCCGCTCAGCGCTATCGTGGCATCGCCCAACTCAGATTCGACATAGATGGTGGCGGAATAACTGCCAGTCTCAAGGCCTTCAGCCATTCTCACGTAGATGACTTCTTCGATAACGCCGTTATAAGGCTCAATCTCAAATTCTTGATAGGCTTCGAAGTCATCGCCTGAGAGGTCTGACATCTCAAATTCGTCACTCGTAAGTGACAAGATCAAATTGCCCGTCAGGTTAAAGCCGGAGACCATGAAGCTCTGTTCTGCTGAAGGACCGTTGTCAACGAAATAGCTGAATCCCGACAGGGTGAGCGGAGTGATGTTCAACACCGGCTCCGAGGTGAATCCCATGAGTACGATGTCATCAATCTCCCATGATGCGGCTTCGGTCTCTGTGGAGATGTATTTGAAGCCGATGTAGCAATTCGAGCCGCTGAAGTTGGCCAGGCTGATGGTGCCCGATTCAGTCCACTCGTAGTTGCCTGCAGATTTCACATAGTCGAGTTCTGTCCAAGTGGCTGATGCTGGATTGGCACCGTCGTAGTTGTTGGAGATGCAGAGTACCATATCGGGTCCTGTAAACTTCATGGCATTCCTAAAGGTGAGCGTAGCGTCACTGCACGCATCGAGATTGAAAGCGGGGGAGATGCACCACTGCTCATTAGCACCACCGTTGTATCCGTTGGCATTGGCGTAGTGGTTGTTGTTGTATTCTCCGATGAACCACGGCTTGTTGCCTTGTACAGAGACGAAGGTCCATCCATTCATGTCGCCTTCCCAGTCTTGGTTGAAGATGGTGACTGCACCGATGACGATGATGTATTCGGCTTCAGCGATGTTACTGTCGTTGAAATCTTCCTTCATGGCGATGGCCTTGATGGTGGTGTTTTCGCTGACCAAAATGGGTTCCGTGTACTCTAGGCTGTTGGGCGTTGGGTCACTGCCATCCAAGGTATAGTAGATGGTAGCGTCAGCAGTGCCGCAGTTGATGGTGACCGTTTGCGCTGCGAAATAGGTGCCAGCTTCAGGACTGAAGGTTGGGGTGGCGCAAGTAGGAGTACCTCCTTCGGTGGCGAAGATGTCGATGAAGAAATTGTAGTTCTCGCTGGCCATGTTCTGCGTGTGGTAAGGACCGAAGTTGTGGTTGCTGTTCAAGGCAAACGCCCTGTTGGTGACATTGGCGTTGGCGATGACGAAGGCACTGTATTCAGGAACCATGGCGGAGGCTTCTGAGGTGGTCCATTCGATGGTCCAGTTGATGTTGTCGCCACCTGTGGAGAAGTTGGTGCCGGTGGTGTAGCCGAGCATCTCACCGTCAGCATTGGTGAAGGTGTAGTGGTTGCCGTCGGTGGTCACCGTCCAATAATAGGTGCTTTCTTCATTGGTGATGGAAGCAGGCAGCGTTTCCATGTTGCCGGACACGCTGGTGAAGAGCACGCCTTCGGGTTTGTCTGAGGTCTGGGCGGTCATGGCGAAGTATTCGCTGTCGTTCTCATTGTAACGGGCGGCGAAGATCACCTTGGAGCCATTGCCAAGCAAGGAAAGGTTGTCGATGCGAACATAGTCGCCGACAACGGGAGCGTCGGTGATGACATAAACCGCAGTGGCGATTTCGCTGTCCTCGAGATCTTCCTTGGTGGCATAGGCCTTGATGGTTGTGGTTTCGCTGACGGTGATGGCCTCCGAGTACACCATGCTGTTGGGGGTCGGGTCACTGCCATCGGTAGTATAATAAATGGTGGCTCCCTCCGTGGCGCAAGCGAGGGTTACGTTCTGGGTCTCATAATAGGTGCCAGCAACAGGTGAGAAGGTCGGTGTGGCTACAGTTTGTGTTGACGGATGCGTAAACTGGACATCGTCGGGTAAGGCAATACGGAGTTGCGGATTGTTGAAGCAGCCAACAACACCGATAACGGTGACCATGTCGCCTTCCAAAAGACCTTCGACAACGGGTATCTTGTAGATGTTTATGGTGTGATCATCCTGTGTGATGGGGGTGTTGTTGGAGGTGTTGATGGCACCAATGGTGGCCTCTACAATCTGGACACGGGTAGATTGCAGCATGTTGTTTCCATTGAAGTCATCCAGAATTTCGGCAATCGTCTTCACATTCACAGGCAAATCATTCCCACTCGAGAGGATGCTGAACTGGGTTGCATTGCTGCCATCGATGGCAGTAAGTTCAATCAGTCCATTGTAAGCAGAGCGTTTGCCATAGGCCTGCACCATATCACCAAGAGCCAGATTCTCAGGAACCGTGTTGCTGTTGAGGAAGAGGTCGATACCAGCGGTCTCGTCTTGGATGTACACGTTACGTCCGTCGATGAAGGTGACCACCCCTTGCACCAAAGCGTAGGTGTCGGTGGCCAGGGCTCTAGCTTCAGCAATGGTGATGGGTTCGTTGGAACCTTCTTCGGTGAAGGTGGCATTGATGGTGACATCGCTGGATGGCATGACAAACAGCATCGTTTGCATGATGTTGACGGGGTTGGCACCAGCGTAGCTGTAGGTCAGGCTTGACAGTACATAATTGTCGTCAGGAATGGCGTCCACGGTAATCGTTTCGCCTGCCGCGGCACTCTGAGCTGAAGCCGTGACGGTGCCATGCGTGATGTTGTTGGAGATGGTGATGGCATAATAGGTGGGAGGTGGTGGAGTGGGGACATCGCCAGCCTTATACAGATAGATGTCCAGCTGTCCTGAGACATAGCATGAGAAAGGTGTGCCGCTGTTGTTGAGACGCATCATGTTGTGGGTGTTTTCACCTTGTGCGATGATGGTGGCGACACCGTTGGGAGCGATTTCAATGGACCACTGACCGTTAGCGTCGTTCTCGGCCTGGTTTCTCAAGTAGTTGGCTGATGAACTTGCTGCGTAGAGGTAGCCCCCATTGACGGCATCGAAGAAGGTCCAATAACCGTCCTCTTGACCTAGTGTGAGCTCAAAAGCGGCATCATCGTCAGCTCCGCTTGCTGGGGTGGTGGTGATGACATTGTTGGAAGAGGTGACATCGGCAGCAATACGGTTGTTGGTGTTTTGTTTTCCCAACGCTTTGTATTCTTCCCCTTTGATACCCACGATGATGTATTTCTCACCTTCCACCAAGGCGTTGACATTGGTAATCAAGGTATAGGTGGTTTCTTGACCTGGGGTGAGGTTGATGGTGTAGATGGCCGTAGCCACGTTGCTGTCGTTCAATCCTTCTTTCACTGCCATGGCTTTCACGGTGGTGGTTTCGTCAATGGTGATGGGTGAAGTGTAAACGGTGGAGTTTAAGGTCGGTGTTGAGCCATCAAGAGTGTAATGGATGGTAGCCCCTTGGGTAGCACAGGCAATGCTTACACTTTGGGATTCGTAATAAGTACCTGCGGCGGGGGTGAAGGTTGGGGTGGCCACATTTTGCGAGGGGCCTGACACTTCTTCAAAATCGCTGGCATCACGGGGTGCAACTTGTTGAACGGGATTGCCTCCATTGGGGAAATAGATAATGGAAACGCCCTTGACATGGTATTGCGTGCCTGATACGAGCGAAGTGATCGGGTTGGGGCTGAGGTTGAATTGGTTGTAAGGTGGGATGGAAGCATTGGCTTGGTCGACAAAGGCTGTGCCGTTGTAGGTCAGCGTGCCCAAGTCGATGGCGGTGCCGTAGTTCCTGAGTTGAAGATCTCCGATGGTCGTGGTAAGCACAGGCACTTCTTGGTTGGAAGTGACCGTGAGGTCGGTCGCGGTAACTCCGGTGACCTCAGCATAACGGTTTTGGAATAACAGCACGTCGCAGGTGACGGTGCCATTCAGTTTGTCGCCAGCCGCAAAGCCATTCCCTTGTTGGTAAATGAGGAAGCCATACTGGCCGTCGGAAACCCAGACCTGGCTGTTCTTCACGCCTGTCACATACCAGTCGTTGAAGGTTACGCTCGTCGAGGTGGCCGTATTCCCCACACTTTCAGCAAAATCCCAGAGGGCGGCGATAGTAGTGATGGAACTCGTTTGTTGCTGGATGGTGTAGGTAGCAGAAGCTACAGGGCTATTGTTCATGCCTTCCTTTTTGGCTATGGCTTTCACCGTGGTAGTGGTGCTGATGGCCAGGGGAGAGGCGTAAACAGTGCTGTTCGGGGTGGGGTTGGTGCCATTGGTGGTATAAAGGATGTAAGCACCTTCCGTCGCACAGGAGAGGGTCACGGTTTGGGCTTCGCTGTAGGTGCCACCGGCAGGAGAGAAGGTCGGGGTTTCCACGGTTTGCACCGTACTTCCTCCACCATCTGACCAGGTGATGTCAATCTCTTGCAGGTACATCGCACCATTGTCGGAACGAAGACCGACATGGGCGTAGTTTCCGCTAATGGAAAGAGAGGTGGAGCTACCCTTGACAATAGTGCCTAGTAACGTTCCCTGAGTTTCTCCGCTATATAACTCAGCCGGATCGGAATAGGCAGTGTTGCTTCCATACACATTCAGTGTCCTGCCATCAGCGGTGTTTGAATTCCAAGTGACACTGACGGAGGTCAACGTGCCGCCCGAAGCGGTGGTGACAATTCCTGAGCTGTTGCCGTTGCTTCTCAGCTGAATGGAACTGTTTCCTCCAGCGCTCTGTCCAGCATACACGGCATCGGAGTTGCTGGTAACACCACTCCATGCAGCATACGATGAACCGGTCACTCCAGTTAGGTCGCGATCCAACTGGTCGGTGACTTCCGTCCTGTTTTGTCCCCTTAATCCCAAAGGCTGGGTGAGGAATGCCAGCAGTATCAACACTGCCGACAGAAGAGTAATTCTTTGTTTCATTGGTGAAGTTTTAATAATTTGATATTGAATAATTTATTTTTTATCCTTTCCCTATTTACAGATTTACAAAAATAGGCATTTCGACTATTAATCTAAAATGAAATGCTTTTGAATTATCAACATCGGATGTTGATAAACTTGTTCATAAATTCTGACTTTTTTTATTAACTTTGCCAGCAAATAGTAAAGCATTATGAAAAGATTCTTCAAAAAGACCTGGATTGGCCTATTGGCATTGGTGACGTTCGTTGTGGGGGCATGTACTTCCAACAAGAACTCCAACGAGCAGAAAATCTCAAAAAAGGAACTGAAAGAACGCATTGCAGAGCTTAAAGCCATTGTTGAGGAGCGTGAGATGTCGTGCGTGTACGGCTCACCAGAGATTATTGCCGAATATGGTAGGGAGACGGCTCGTCTCCGGCACGAGCTCGATTCGCTGCAAAGTGAATTGGACAACTACGGACGATGCAAGTAAAACCTTAGTTTTGCCATGAGGATCTTTCTTGTCGGGTATATGGGCGCCGGTAAATCGACGACCTCAAAACGCTTGGCGCATCTGCTGGGATGGGAGGCATACGACACCGACCGACTTTTTGAAGCCCGTTATAAAATTTCCATCAACGACTTCTTCCACAAATACGATGCTGACCTCTACCGCCGACTGGAGACCCAGGTGCTTCATGATACGTTACAATACGACAATGCGGTAATTGCCACGGGCGGAGGTACCGCCTGTTTCAACGACAACATGGAATGGATGAACCAAAACGGGTTCACGGTATTTTTGAAAATCAGTCCCGAGTCAGCCATCGTACGCCTTTCACAGTCGAAAGTGAAACGCCCCATACTCATCGACAAGACCCCAGATGAGCTGGCAGCGTTTATTATGAAAAACTATGAAGAACGACTGCCTTTCTATGAAAAGGCACAGCTGACGTTTAAGGGAGAAAACTGTGATGTGGCGCAGCTGGCTACCTTGCTTCCAATAAAGTGATGTTCTCTACATGCTGGGTGTGCGGGAACATGTCTACCGGCTGCACCGCTTTGATATCGTAGGCCGTCGATAACCATTGTAAATCTCGTGCCTGTGTTGCGGGATTACAGCTGACATACACTATTTTAGGAGCTCTTATTTTAAGTAATTGTTCAACTACTTTTTCAGCCATGCCTGCACGAGGAGGATCGGTCACAATGAAGTCGGGACGGCCGTTGGCTTCGATAAACTCGTCGGTGAAAAGCTTGGCCATGTCACCCGCATAGAAGGTGCAATTGTCGATGCCGTTGATTTCGGCGTTGACCTTGGCATCGGCGATGGCTTCTTCCACATATTCAATGCCCACCACACGCTTTACGAAACGGGAGAAGTACTGGGCAATGGTGCCTGTGCCAGTATATAGGTCGTACATTAACTCGTTGCCCTTGACCTTGGCCAAGTCGAAAGCGGCGCGATAGAGTCTTTCGGCTTGATATACATTCGTTTGGAAAAACGAAACAGGGCCGATGCGGAATTTCAAATCAGGATGGCCTGGACGGGGAGAGACCATGGTTTCCATCAGGTAAGGATCGCCCTTCAAACACTCAAAAGGCAGGTCGTTGATGACATCGTTGAATTTGCTGTTGATGACCAGCAGAAGTGAGACAATCTCAGGGAAACGTTGCTCCAAGGCGGGTACCAACTCATTGCGAATGACGGTACTTTCTTCGTTGATGACGATGATTACCATGAACTCGCCCTTGGAGTTGCAACGAATCACTAGGTTGCGCATCAAGCCCTCGTGATGGCGAACGTTGTAATACGATAGCTTGTGGTCCATGGAGAACTTCCTGACAAAGAGGCGGATGTCGTTGGATGGGTCGGCCTGAAGATGGCATTGCTCGATATCCACCACACGGTCAAACAACTGCGGCAGATGGAAGCCTAGGCCCTTGCAATCGTCTTCGCCGTATGTCCCTGCTGGTGCACCGTCGATGAGCCATTTGCGGTTGGAAAAGGCATATTCCAACTTGTTCCGATAAAAATACTGTTTCTCACAACCTAAGATCGGCCGGATCTCAGGATATTCGACTTTCCCGATACGGTCGAAATTGTCTTTCACCTGCTTCTGCTTGTAGTAGATTTGCCATGGGTAGTCCATCTGTTGCCATTTGCATCCGCCACAGAGTCCGAAATGTTGGCAAACTGGTGTCACGCGTTTTTCGGATGGTTTCTTGAAGTGGAGGATGCGACCTTCGAAATAGTTTTTCTTTTTCTTAAAAACCTCAATGTCAACGACATCGCCTGGCACTCCAAAGGGGATGAAGATGACACGGCCTTCGGGTTTGGCTACCGACATGCCTTCACTGCCCGCATCGACGATTTCTACGTCTTGCAAATATTCGGGTTCTTTTTTCTTTTTCATTGTAACGAGATGTATGCTTTGCCAATATGTTCTGTGATATCCGAGGCGATCAGGGCCTCTTGCCCGATTTCCTCGGCAGCGAGGTCCCCGGCCAAACCATGGAGGTAGACTCCAAACACAGCCGCTTCTTCGGGTGTATAACGCTGGGCAAGAAGGGATAAGATCATTCCTGTGAGCACGTCGCCGCTGCCTGCGGTGGCCATGCCAGGGTTGCCGGTGCTGTTGAAAAACACTGCGCCGTTGGGCATCGCCACGGCTGTGTTGGCCCCTTTCAAAATGAGGATGACACCGTGTTTGAGGGCTTTTTCGCGTAATAGTTCCAGCCGTTCAAAGCTAGTGGAAGTCTTGCCAAACAGTCGCTCAAACTCCTTGGGATGGGGGGTGAGGATGGTTTTGGGCGGTAAGAATGACATCCAGGTCGGATTTTCCGAAAGAATGTTGAGTGCATCGGCGTCCATCACCAACGGAACCTTTGCGTCTTGGATCAAGTGGCGTACCCTACGATGAGCCTCCTCGTCTTTGCCTAGTCCAGGACCGACTCCGATGGCAGTATAGGCATCCCAATGCTCGTCCATAGAAATCATGGCCTCGGGTAAAGATGCCTGAAGGGGAGTCCGTGCCAAGGGAGGCAGTTCCACCGAGAGCAATCCCACACCCGTCCTTAGGCAGGATTTGGCTCCCAAAATGGCGGCCCCCGTCTTGCCTTCCGAACCCGCCACCAATAAGGCATGACCGTAGGTCCCTTTGTGCGAATACTTGGGTCGATGATGAATGATATTTTTGATTATTTCTTTATTAACCAAGAAGTTATTTGTTTCTACTTCAAGTAAAAATTGAGAATGTAATTGGATGTCCAAAATTTCCAGTTGACCCACGTAGGGGTCATTTTCCGGCATCATAAAGGCCAGTTTTGGCATTTGGAACGTGAGGGTGTAATCCGGCTTAAAGATTGCCGCATCCGGGCTGGGGCTATCGGCAAACAGACCTGAGGCAATGTCGATGGCAATCCGGATGGCGGGCTGTTGATTCAAGTAAAGGATGAGGTCCGCGGCAATTCCGGTGATCGGACGGTTCAAGCCTGACCCAAACAAGGCATCGATGATTACCTCACCATCGACAAAGGAGGGGAAGTCGTTCTCCGTGAGGAGATTCTCCATGGGAAAGGAGGCTTCTTGCAGAAGACGTTGATAGTTGGTCTTGCAGTCGGGACTCATTTTATCAAGATCACCTACCATAAACACCTTGGGCTCAAAGCCTTTTTGATGTAAAAGCCGGGCTACTACCAACCCGTCGCCTCCGTTGTTCCCGGTGCCGCAAAAGAGAGTAACCTTGCGGTCGCCTTTCAGATGGGATATCAGCCACTTGAACACTTGGCTGGCGGCCCGTTCCATCAAGTCAACCGAGCGGATGGGCTCATGTTCAATGGTGTATCGGTCGGCCGCACGCACGTTGTCAATGCTCAGTATTTTCATAAACGTTATTTTTTGCAAAGATAAAAAACCCTATCTTTGCTGCGACAAAAAATATTTGAAATGAAACGACTCGTATTGATTGCTATTTTGGGGTTGATGGCTTGGAGTGCCTACTCACAAGGTTACATGCGATCCAAATTCGTTGTTGAAGGTGACTATAGCCGAACTGAGAAGTTCCAGTTTCAGGCTCAACTGGGGTTCAACTGCCGGTTCGACAGTGGCAATGGGGTGAATGTGGGGTATCAGGCAGGGCCTGGAAAACATAGCTTTAACCTGGCCTATCAGATTGGAACAGATGGGTTTACCGACCATGATTTCGCCTATATTGAAAACCGTTATTTGTACCGTCGCTTTACCAGCTATGGCCTTCAAGAGTTCAATGGAATGCTCACGCTTGGCTACCGCAACCTCCACTGGAACTTCCAATTAGGTCTCTGTAACCGTTACATTGCCGAGGTGCCTTTACGGAAAAACGGGGGGGAAGGTGTTATCTTCGAGCCCATGAACGTGGTGTTCAACATCGAAGGCAACCTGTTCGACCAGAACCATCCGTGGAACATTGGCGGCGGCATCTCTAACTACCGTGAATTCATTATTGAGCGCGTCACCTTGTTCTATTACACCCTCCATGGGTATTACGACATCAACGACCAATGGCGGCTGTTGGGTGAGGCTGGGCTGCATCCATCAGGCGTGCTCAACCTATCCGCCCAGTACAACGGCTTTTTCTTTAACCTAGGTGTAACCTATAAACATTGATCATCATGAAAAAACTCGCCTATTTTATCGTGTTGGCCTTTGGCCTGATGCTGATTTCTTCTTGTAACCGTCTCGATGTGTTAGGCATGGTGGTCAACCGTAGCGATACCGAGGAACGTGTGGCCGAGTGGTTGGACTGGGATCACCAGAATCCGCCTTTTGTCATCGACGATGTCCCTGACAACTACGCTTTTTATTCCTGTTCGGATATTCATATCAATAATGACAATTCGCGTTTTGTCAAGTTCATCACCTTGGAACGCAACGATTTACAGGCTGTTTTCTCCATTGCGGCTGGCGATCTTGTCAACGAGAGCGGAGAAGGCCCTTTCATCCTTGCTGATTCGGCCATGATGTTCAATCCCGCCACGCAACTCAGAAACGATCCCTGCTTCCCGATCATCGGCAATCACGATGTCTACTTCGATTGTGCCGAATACTTCCAGCAGTATTTCCATACCTCCACTTATACCGTTACCGTGAACACCCGATCGGGCTTTAAGGATCTCTTCATCTTTTTGGATTCCGGCAATGGCACTCATGGCAGGCGGCAACTGGATTGGTTGGAGGATCAGCTCAGTCACCGTACCGACTATCGTTACTGCTTCGTCATCAGCCATAACTGGCTCTTCCGTACCACGTATAACTACACCACCACTCCGGCGGCCAATCTTCCCGAGGAGGAACAGTATGCCTTTATGGACATGATGAGCCATTATGCTGTTGACCTGGTGATTATGGGACATTTCCACTATCGTGACACCAAGACTTTTGGTGGGGTGAAGTACGTGATGACCGATAACCTTAACGAAGGTAAGGAAGAACCTTCCTACCTGGTGGTGCGTTGCGCAGATAAGATCACTTATGAGTACAGGCCTTTGAACGATGAGTGATCGGGTGACCCTGAGTCCGGAAAACACACATATCAACGACTCAATTTTAATCAAGAGCAAAAAAGAGATTCGTGATTTCCTTTTGGCGTTGCGTGAGCAATGCGAGCCTGGAATGTCTGTGGCGGTGCGTGACCTGGAGTCGCAGGTGCGCGAATGGAGGGTGCACAATTTTTTTTATTTTTTGCATGTCTTCCGTAGCCGTACCAAAGACGTCGATCTGGAGCTTCTTCAGCCTTGGTGGCGCGAATGGTTCTGTCGGGTGTTCAACTTCCTTTATTTTTGGGATCGGTAAAACTCGTGGACCAAGCTGCGATACCCTAACCTTTTCAGGGTCTCATACTCGACTTTAAAATTGGCTTTGTTGTGTCTCCCTGTGCTCAGGAAACGGATTTGCTGTTGCAGATATTGGTCGATTTCCTTTAGTCCTTCGGTCTGGTTGATGACGGGAAAATACCATCGCGACCAGGTCAGCGTCTCTGGATCGTCATCCTCAAAGAACTTCCGGTTATAGTGGCGGATCATGGCGGCCATAGCTCGTTCTGCGCCAATGTCCTTGCGTTTGCGCCAACGCAATAGGGCTCGGGCATGACGGCTGATTTTTCCCTTCATCTTTTTGATAGTTGCCGCACTGATGCCGATCTCGTGTTCGTGGCACTTGAACCCCAAAAACTCGAAAGGCTCATCGGGCGTATACACCCGTTCCTTGTCAGGGTTGACGGTCAATCCGTGCTGTTCGATGAAACGTAGCAAAGTGGTCTTATGGGATTCCAAGGTCTCCTGGTCTTGAGCAAACAGGATGATGTCGTCGGAATAGCGGGCATATACCACGCCAGCATCATGGAAATGATGATCCACGTCGCTCAGAAACACGTTGGCCAGGAAAGGAGAGGTGGGGGTGCCTGCCATGATGCCGTGCGGTTCTTCCACCACCTTGCCATTATCAAGCACGTGGTTGTCGGTAAGCATCTGCTCGAAAAAACGGAAGAGAGGCTGGTCGTCAGCGAGTAGTAGTGCCAGTTTAGGCAGCAAGAGCGCAATAGGGATGGAGTTGAAATAATCGTGGATGTCCAGCTTGTATACCCACATCGGACAGTATCCAATCGCTTTGTTGAGCTGCCGGATGGCATCATGTGGATGGAGACCTTGCCGGAAAGCATAACAGTTGGGCGCAAAGCAATGGTCGTAGCGGTAAAGCAGATAGGAGATAAGGCTTAAGGCTCGCATCTCGTCGGGCCCGTAGGTGTAGACCACACGTTTTTTCCCGGTACCCATCTTGTTGATGGTTTTCTTGACCGGAATCCCTAACCCTTGTCCTTGGACCAAGCGTTCCGCTACGGGAAGATACTTTTGCTCCCCGACGAACGCATCGGCCACTTCAAACTGATGCCACGAATAACAGCCTCTCATCAATCGGCGAGCGAGAAGTTGCTCCCAAGCCCCTTGGTCGGCGAGTAGCGTAATGATACTTTCCATGTCAAAAAAAGAAAAAGGGGAATGTCTTTGAAAACCTGTGTCAGGTTTATACAAGATGGTACATGACCGAGCTGCCTGCAAAGCCGTTTTTGGGGTCATGCTACATCCGCCGCAGGCGCAGTTCACTGCATCCCCTTTTTCTTTATTCCAGATTTTACATCATAAACTTCTTGATTCGTTCAACGACATAATCGCGTTCATTGGGCGCATCCATGTAAAAACTGATGAAGGGAAGCCCCAACTTCTTGGCATACATCTTTGAAATCAAGAATTTTACGTACTTGCATTGCTTTTGATACTTTCCAATCATGACGATCCCTTTGGCAACGCTGCCTTCGCAAAGCAAAAAGGTGTAGGGCATGCCCCATTCTGCTTTGTAGGCTTGCTGTGGACGGGTGGCGTACAATTTGAACTCATCGCTGACATTGCCTACCAGGTCTTGGACAGGGACGTTCTCCATGACATTGTACTGACCGAATTCCTCGGCAAGAATCTGCTTGAAATAATGGATCCACTCGGCGTCGGAAAGATGACGTTGCTGAGCTTGGTAGGTGGGCTGAGGCCGATAGGAGGGCTGGGTGGTTGACGGACGGCTCGTGCTCTGTTGCGGTCTGGTGGAGCTGCTTGTGATTTGTTCCACGGTGCCCACCACCTTCTTGAGAAATGTTTTTAAGTCCATAATCTTATTTATTTTATTATAATTATTAATCATTATTCAACCGTAACGGATTTGGCCAGATTTCTCGGTTGGTCCACATTGCAACCGCGCATCACAGCGATGTAGTAGGCGAGGATTTGCAACGGCACGGTGGCCAACAGCGGTGAGTACAGGCATTCCGTCTCTGGGATTTCGATGACATAGTCGGCCATCTTGCGGGCGAGCACATCTTTCTGGCTGATGATGGCGATGATTTTACCATCGCGGGCTTTCACTTCTTGGATGTTGCTCAGCACCTTCTCGTAGGTGCTGTGGTTGGTGGCGATGAACACTACCGGCATGTCTTTGTCGATCAGGGCGATGGGACCATGTTTCATTTCCGCTGCGGGATAGCCTTCGGCATGGATGTAGGAGATTTCTTTGAGCTTCAAGGCTCCTTCGAGGGCCACGGGGTAGTTTTGCAGACGGCCAAGATAGAGCATGTTACGCACATCCTTGTACTTCTCAGCGATGTCCTTCACATGGCCGCTATGGTCGAGGGTCCACTGGATCTTCTCTGGTATACGGTCAAGTTCCTCAATGAACTCACGCCTTTCTTCGTCTTTCATCGAGCCTTTCAGTTCGGCGAGTCGCAAGGCCAACATGGCCATCACGGTCACTTGTGAGGTGAAAGCTTTGGTGGAGGCCACGCCAATCTCGGGTCCGGCATGGGTGTAGATACCAGCATCAGTGGCTCTGGAGATGGAGGATCCAATCACATTGCAGATGCCCAGCACGATGGCACCTTTTTCCTTGGCCAGGTGGATGGCAGCCAAGGTGTCGGCTGTCTCACCCGATTGGGAGACGGCAATCACTACGTCATGGGGAGTGATGACGGGGTCGCGGTAACGGAATTCCGAGGCATATTCGACTTTGACACGAATCTTGGCCAGTTTCTCGATCATATAACTGCCCACCAAACTGGCATGCCATGAGGTGCCACAAGCCACAAACACGATGTTGTCGGCATAAAGCAGTTGCTTCTCGTATTGGAGGATGCCGCCCAGGCGGACGGTGTTGGCTTCGGGATGCAGACGTCCACGCATGGTGTCGCGCACAATGGTAGGTTGCTCGTAAATCTCCTTCATCATGAAATGGTCGAAGCCGGCTTTTTCGATGCTGTCGAGATTCATCTTCAGCTCCTGCACGTAGGGGATGGCTTCCATATCTTGGATGGTCTTGATATGCAGCTCTTCGCCCAGTTTGATACGCACTACCTGCTCGTCTTCGATATAGACCACCTTTTGGGTGCGGCCCACGATGGGCGTGGCGTCAGAGGCGATGAAATACTCGTTGTCGCCAATGCCGATCACCATGGGGCTGCCTTTACGGGCGGCGATCAGCTCATCGGGATGGCCTTGTTCCACGATGGCGATGGCGTAGGCACCGATCACATGGTTCAACGCGATACGGACCGCTTCGAATAGGTCTACGTGTTCGCTTTGCTGCACGTCCTCGATGAGGTTGGTGAGCACTTCGGTGTCGGTCGACGACTTGAATTGGAAGCCGCGTTTTTCCAACTCCTTGCGCAAACTCAGGTAGTTTTCGATGATGCCGTTGTGTATCAAGGCGAGGTGGCCCGATTGCGACAGGTGTGGATGGGCATTCACTTCGTTGGGCTCGCCGTGGGTAGCCCAACGGGTATGGGCGATGCCGATATGTCCACTGGTGTCCTGACCGGCAGCCTTGGCTTCCAAGTCGGAGACCTTGCCTTTGGCCTTATAGACGTTCAACGTATCCGCTTCGTTCAGCAGTGCCACGCCGGCGCTGTCGTATCCACGGTATTCAAGACGTTTCAATCCTTCGATAAGGATAGGGTATGCCTCTTGATGACCCACATAAGCTACTATTCCACACATTTTTAGGTTGCTTTAAAAAAGCACAAAGGTACATTTTTTTGAAAAAAACAAATCATTCACTATTAATTTTTTAACTTTGCCCTTATGAAAAAAATCTTTTTAATAGGATGTCTTTGCCTCAGCTCGATGTTGGGCATGGCGCAATACGGTACTCAGTTTGAAAATCGTGGTTTCGAGAGCTGGGCAAATTTTGGATCCAATAACAACACCAACGAGCCTATTCATTGGCATTCCACCAAGTCGGCTTCCGGTACGTTCAGCGGTTTTTTGTCGCAACAGATTGAGCCTTCTTCGGTGGTTCGTCCTGGTTCGTCAGGAACGAAAAGTGTCAGGATGTGGCCCGTCTCGGTGATGGGTGTCACGGCCAATGGCAACCTTACCAATGGCAGGATGAACGCAGGAAGCATGTCGGCTACTGGCTCGGGAAATTACAATTACACGCAACGTTCCGATGAACGGTTCAATACGCCCATCAGGTCGCTTCCTGACTCGCTTACCGTATGGGTGTGCTTTCGTTCGGCCAGTTCTGATCAGGAGGCAGAGGCACGTGCCGCCATCCACGGCGATGCTGATTTCAAGTTCGTCTCCAACGGCACTGTGGATCCTGCCAACCAGTTGGTAGCCACGGCACGGAAGCGTTTCACGCGGACGGCCACTTCAGGGGGCAATTATACATGGAAACGGCTCTCAATCCCATTCGTTAAAGATGGACCATGCAACGATCCCCGTTATATCCTCTTCACCATTACCACCAACAAAACTCCAGGCGAGGGCGGCACCTCGGATGATCTGTTTGTGGACGACATTCTGCTAGTATACAATCCTTCCATCCAAATGGGAGCCATACTGAAAAACCAGTTCGAAATAGGAGAGGAGCTCGTTATCCCATTCACCCTTATTGGCACGATGAGTCCCGAAAACCTCAACTCGGGAGCCAACCAAGTCATCGCCCAGCTCTCCGCAGCCAACGGAAGTTTCAGCAACCCCATTGAATTGGGCAGGGTCACCACCAATACCAGTGGCAACCTCACGGTTACCCTTCCTCATGGCATCTTTGCTGGTCAGCACTACCGCATCCGTCTGGTCACCACCAACTACCCGATGGTTTCCGAAGACAACGGCTTCGACATCAGCATTTCGACCAACAATGCTGTTGCAGAAGCATCGAATGTCTCTTTAACAATTTATCCCAATCCAGCCCACGATGTCATCCATCTTTCGTCGGAGAAGACGATTAATAATGTGGAAATATTCAATTTCAACGGGAAACTTGTTCTTACAGAGCAATGTGATTCAAATGACATAGAATTTTCGCTAAACGATATGGCTTCTGGCATTTACCTGGCCAAGTGCTATTTTAACCATCAATACGCAACGCAAACGTTCTATTACTATAAATAACAATACTATGAAAGCAATTTACACTACAACACTTCTGGCTTTATTGTTGCTCTTTTGCGACGGCCTTTCTGCTCAAATCTTTTCATACGATTTTGAACAATGCAACGTTGGCGATAAAGTCTCAGAAACCCTAGGAGAGCCTTGGACCACATGGAATAATGCACCTGGAAGTTCAGAGGATGCTGTCATCACTGATGAATTCAGTTTGGACTCCAAGGCATTGAAAATCGACAATGGCAATGACCTTGTCCTGAAGCTTGGTGACCAAACAACAGGTGCCTACAACATGTCGTTTGATATGTATATTCCCGAAGGGAAGGAAGGCTATTTCAACATCCTTCATGTTTTTAACGGAAGCAACAGCATTTGGGCGCAACAAATTTGGCTGAATAGCGAAGCATACGGAAACTATTTTTCTCCAGGTGGAGAGTACAGCGATTTTGAGGTTCCTTATGACGAGTGGTTCCATATCGACATCGATGTCTATCTCGACGATGCCTTGGCTTGCTTGAAACTGAACGACAAACTTATCATTGTATGGGATTATACGAGATACAGCACAGCAAAATATTGTAGTCTTGCTGCGATGAATTTTTATCCATCAAATCAAACGAGCGCAGAGAAAAACGGATTTTTCATAGACAACGTCACGTTTACCGAATTGGAAGGACCTTTCTTTACTGTCCTTGTTCCCGAGGACGAAACCATTGACGAAGTGATGCTCAAAGAGGAGGAAAAAACGATTGTAACTTCCATTACCAACGAAGGCAATGGCATTTGCCAACTCACGCCATGGATTGATTTTGGAGTAGGGCAGGCGGGAGGAACGCCAAAAGATTTGCATTATGATAATGATCCATACTATACCTTTGGCAATTACAATTCAGACCCTTATATCGAAATTGGAGTCCATTTTCCTTTGAGTCAACTGATTGAATCTGATTTAATTGGGACAAAGATTACGAAAATGCAGTATTATGTGCCGATGGATGCTTCGTATGGATGTGAAGGACCTTTGAAATTCAGTATATACAGGTGGGACTCCGAGATGTCCACGCTTTTGGCCGAAAAAGAGCTTTCAGATTATATCATTAACGCATGGAACACGGTTGAATTTGACGAACCGGTTCCGATCACTGGTTTTGGTATTGGTGCGGTGGTAGGATTCCAACAAATCAATGGAGGGTATCCCATCTCCCTCGATGCTGGTCCTGCGAAAATGTATATAGGAGATCTTGTCCGAATTAATCATGAAGAAAATGGGTGGTTTTCATTGAATTTTAATTATATTACTTATAATGGCGGTGAGGGTTATGGCAACCATAACATCCGCTTGATTTGCGAGGGTCTTCCTGTTGAAGCGCGATGGGTTAGCACCTCTTTCGACAATTATATTTCGTCCCTAATGTTTGCCCCCGGACAAAGCCACAGCATGGAATTTGCTTTGAATGCTGCCGGGCTGGACTACGGGGATTACAATGCAACCTTGAAGATGGACCGTAAAGGCATGTCACTTCCCGCGATAACTATCCCTATTCATCTTAAAGTCAGTGGCACCGATGTGGACGAAATGACGGAACGCCAGCCTCAAATCTATCCCAACCCCGCCTCAGACCAGATCTATGTTGAAGGCGAAGACCTTCGTTATGCCATCTTCTTTAATGCTCTTGGAGAACAAGTTGGTCTCAAGAAAATCGACAGCAATACCATTCACGTCAACGACTTAACCAATGGAGTGTATCATGTTTGTCTTCTCGATGCGAGAGGCCACAAGACCGTTTATCGACTGGTGATTTCCAAATAATCCTCCAAACCTTCAAATAAAAAAACAGCCTCAGATTATCCGAGGCTGTTTTTTTATTCTTACTTCTTACTTCTTACTTCTGTATTCCGTATTCCACCCCCATATTATACAGCACAAAGGAGTAGATGTCCGCCTGTTCCTCCAGCACCTTGGCCACTGGCTTGCCACCGCCGTGACCTGCCTTGCTGTCGATGCGGATGATCTTGGGCTCTGAACCGGTTTGTGCGGCTTGCAGGGTGGCGGCATACTTGAAGCTATGGGCAGGCACCACACGGTCGTCATGGTCGGCCGTAGTCACCATGATAGCCGGATAATGCACGTTCTCGCCACTTTGGATCGTATGCAGGGGTGAGTAGGCATACAAAGCCTTGAACATGGCCTCGTCGTCCTCGCTGGTGCCATAGTCTGAAGCCCAGTTCCAGCCGATGGTGAAGAGGTGATAACGCAGCATGTCCATCACACCCACTTGCGGCACGGCTACACGGAACAAGTCAGGACGTTGGTTCACGACGGCACCGACCAGCAAGCCACCATTGGAGCCACCGTTCAAAGCGAGGTAGTCAGCCGAGGTGTAACCTTCCTTGATGAGGTATTCAGCACAAGCGATGCAGTCGTCAAACACGTTTTGTTTCTGCAGCTTGGTACCTGCCAGATGCCATTCCTCACCGTATTCGTTACCGCCGCGGAGGTTCATCTGGGCATAGATGCCACCGTTCTCCAAGAAAGGCAGGCGAGAGGTGCTGAAGCCAGGATTCAAGGTGATGTTGAAGCCACCGTAGCCATACAGGAAGGTGGGGTTCTTGCCATCCTTCACCAGGTCTTTCTTATAGGTCAGGAACATGGGCACCTTAGTGCCATCCTTCGAAGTGACAAACACCTGCTCAGTGGTGAAGTCGGCAGGGTTGAAGTCGACCTGAGGCGCACGGAACACCGTGGACTCGTTCTTTTCGATGTCATATTTGAAAATGGTGGTCGGATAGACAAACGAGGTGAAGCCGTAGTATACCTCAGGTTCGTCGTAGCGGCAGCTGAAACCGACTTCGCCGAAAGTGGGCAACTCGATCTCGTGGAGCATAGTACCATCCATATTGTAGACGTAAGCGTGGTTGGCGGCATCCTTGTCGTAAGTGACAATCATCTTGCCATTGGCCAGTTGTGCCGAAACCAGCACGTTGTCCGACTCAGGGATGAGATCCTTCCAATTCTTCATCTGTGGAGCCTTGGCAGGAGCACAGACCACACGGCCTTTAGGAGCATTGTAATTGGTGAAGATGTAAATCACATCGTCGATGACATCGATGGGCATGTACTGGTAGTCCATGTTGTCGGCAATCTGCACAAACTTGCCTTTAGGATCCTGCATATCCCTGATCCACAGCGTGCTGCCGGCGCCTTGACCGCTTTCGAAGAGGAACATGTAATGCTCATCCTCGGTGAGGTCCACCTGATGGAAATAGCGCGGTTGGGCAGGGTTGCTATAGAACAGTTGGTCTTGGTCCTGCGAAGTGCCCAGTTTGTGGTAATAGATCTTATGGTTCTCATTCACGTTGCTGAACTCCTTGCCTTCGACGGGTTTGTCGTAAGCAGCATAGAAGAAGCCATCCTTGTACCACGAAGCCCCCGTGAACTTGGCCCATTCGATATGGTCGGGGAGGAGTTCGCGAGTGGCGATGTCCATGACGTAGATTTCCACCCAGTCGGAGCCGCTGCGTTGAATCAGATAAGCATAATATTTGCCATCGTTCGACTGTGAGCCGCCTCCGAACGACACGGTGCCGTCGTCAGAGAGCTTGTTGGGGTCGAGCAGCACTTCAGGTTCTTGGTCAGGATACTGCATGTAGATGACGCTCTGGTTCTGCAAGCCATCGTTCTTGCTGTAGATATAGCGGCCGAAGCGCTTGTGCGGCGCGCTGTAACGCTCGTAGTTCATCAATGCGGTAAGGCGATCCTTGATGGCCCCGCGGAAGGAGATGTGGCTGAGGTATTCGTCGGTCACCTTACGCTCGGCTTCCACCCAGGCGTTCGTTTCCGCCGAAGTGTCGTTTTCCAGCCAGCGGTACGGGTCTGCCACCTCGGTACCGAAATAATTGTCCACGACGGTTTCATCCTTGAAAGCCTCAGGATAATCCGTCACTTGATAACGCGGCTGAGGTTTTTGAGTTTCCGTGCAAGCCGCCAAAGCGATGACGCTTCCCATGATCAATAGTGCTTTTTTCATTATTCTACAAATTGAAGATTCATTAAGTGAGGGGCAAAAATACGGCTTTTTTTGAGATTCAAGAAATGAAATTCGGAGTCGTGGGAGGCATAGGATAAAAAATTTTTATAGAAATGTTGCGGTGAATGTTTTTTTGTTGTATTTTTGCAGCATAAGGAAACTTCTATGGTCTAAGCACTAGTCTCGGGCAGACCGCCGAAATGGCCCGTGATGTTTAAGGAAGCGAACGGCGGTGATTCGCTGAAAACGTGTGCTGTTTTTCCCATAGAAGTTTTCTTTTTTCTATATCCTCTCTTCTTCTTGGTTCTGCTGTCTTTACTTCCCAATGATCACCTGATAGGCATAAATCTATCCCTGCGGTGTAATTTAAGTCACCATTAAAAATCACAAGAAGTATTGACTCGTTTGTCCCTTCGCGTATTTGGTTAAAACCCTTAATTACTGTTGTAACGAAGTCAATCGCAGATAATCCTAAACTATCTAGCTCTTTCTTGTGGCGCCTCTCAATGTGTTTCCGGTAATTAGGCGACAGATAGATATCTGCGCATTTACGTTTTATTTTTCTTGCAATGGTAAGCTTTAATCTTCCCACTTTTATTGATTCTGTTTTACTCATAATTCTATTTTTAATAATTTACGTCCCTTATCCAATCGGCTCAGTACCGTGC
>CAMHFN010000012.1 GCA_946184615.1 uncultured Bacteroidales bacterium | reverse complement strand
GCCAGTTGAACGGGCCGCCCTTGTTGGTGGTCTCGATGATGGTGCCGCCACGGAAATGGATGCCGCGCACCGTCTCCGGCGTCAGCCTGACGACCTCGGTGGGTTCCCACAGGATGCCGTTGTAGGCTTGGATGCTGCCGAGCACCTCCCAATCTTTCTCTTGGGCAGCTCGCTTGACGATGGCGCGAATGACTGCATTTAATCCGGGACAGTCACCACCGCCAGTTAATACGAGTAGTCTTTTCATGATTTCAGATTTAAGGCGATTTGCAATTCATCCAACTGCTCTTGTGCAATCGGTGCAGGCGAGCCGCTCATCACGTCGCGGCCGGCGTTGTTCTTCGGGAAGGCGATGAAGTCGCGGATGCTGTCGGCGCCACCGAAGAGCGAGCAGAGACGGTCGAAGCCGAAGGCCAGACCAGCGTGAGGCGGAGCACCATACTCGAAGGCACCCATCAGGAAGCCGAACTGCTCCTGGGCCTTCTCGTCGGTGAAGCCGAGGGTGTGGAACATCTTGTTCTGCAAAGTGCGGTCGTGGATACGGATAGAGCCACCACCGACCTCTACGCCGTTCATCACAATGTCGTAGGCATTGGCTCGGATGTCGCCCCACTTCGTTGGGTCGTCGAGCAGTGCTTCGTCCTCGGGCTTCGGTGCGGTAAAGGGATGGTGCATGGCATAATAGCGTTGTGTCTCCTCATCCCATTCCAAAAGCGGGAAGTCGATGACCCACAGCGGTGCGTATTCGTCAGGCTTGCGCAGGCCGAGTTGGTTACCCATCTCGAGACGCAAAGCGTTCAACTGTACGCGGGTCTTCATGGCCTCGCCGCAGAGGATGAGCATCAGGTCGCCGGGCTTGGCTCCAAACTTGTCGGCAATGACCTTTAGGTCTTCGGGCGTGTAGAACTTATCGACGGACGACTTGAACGTTCCATCAGTGTTGTATTTGATGTAGACCATGCCTCCGGCACCCACCTGAGGACGTTTTACGAATTCAGTCAACAGGTCGAGTTGCTTGCGGGTGTATTCTGAGCAGCCTTCGGCACAGATGCCCACTACCAGGTCAGCGTTGTCGAAGAGGCCGAAGCCGTGACCCTTGGCTACATCGTTGAGTTCCACAAACCTCATCCCGAAGCGGATATCGGGCTTATCGGAGCCGTAGTATTTCATGGCATCCTGCCAGGTCATGCGTGGAAATTGGTCGAATTCAAGGCCTTTCATTTCCTTAAAGAGGTGTTTGGCCAAGCCCTCGAAAGTGTTGAGCACATCCTCCTGCTCCACAAACGACATCTCGCAGTCGATTTGTGTGAACTCGGGTTGACGGTCGGCGCGAAGATCCTCATCGCGGAAACAGCGCACGATTTGGAAGTAACGATCCATGCCAGCCACCATCAGCAGCTGCTTGTACTGCTGTGGGCTTTGGGGCAAGGCGTAGAACTCACCAGGGTTCATACGGCTCGGCACCACGAAGTCGCGGGCGCCTTCAGGGGTCGACTTGATGAGCATGGGGGTCTCAATTTCCAAGAATCCAAGGTTGCTCAAGTAGTTGCGCACCAACATGGCCATGCGATGGCGTAGTTCCAGGTTTTGGCGAACAGGGTTGCGACGGATGTCCAAGTAACGATATTTCATGCGGAGGTCATCACCACCGTCGCTGTTGTCCTCAATGGTGAAGGGAGGCGTCTTGCTTATATTTAATAAGGTGAATTCCTTCACGCGGAGTTCAATCTCTCCTGTGGGCACCTTGGGGTTCTTCGACTCGCGTTCGATAACGGTGCCTTTCGCTTGAATCACATATTCACGACCGAAAGTACGGGCCTGCTCCACTAGTTTTGGGTCGCTGTTTTCATCTAATAGAAGCTGGGTGATGCCATAACGGTCGCGGAGGTCAATCCAAACGAGAGCGCCTTTGTCGCGGACGCGTTGCACCCAGCCTGCCAATGTCACTTCCTTGCCAGCATCGGCAAGACGAAGTTCGCCACAAGTATGTGTTCTATACATATTTTAAAGAATTTAGAATTCAGAAGTTAGAATTAAGAATGCAAAATTAAGAAATAATCTCAAATTATTATCTATTTTTGCTTCATGATTCTTCGAGATCGTCATATCCTTTTCTTCGCGCTTTTAGCGACACTTCTTCTCTCGGCTTGCGCCAACGTGGTCGCACCGACGGGAGGTGCCAAAGATGTCACTCCGCCCAGGGTGACGGAAGCCGTGCCAGCCAATCATAGCACGGATTTCGAAGGAAATAAGATCGAAATCACCTTTGACGAATACGTCACACTTAACAACGCCAACCAACAAGTCCTCGTCTCTCCGCCACTGGCTACCAAGCCCGATATCAAGTTGAGTAACAAAACCGTGTCCATCAAGTTTAAGGAGGACTTGAGACCGAATACCACCTATACCATTCATTTCGGTGAGGCGGTCAAGGACTTCCACGAAGGCAACCTGTTTAAAGATTATTTTTACAGCTTCTCCACGGGTGAAGTACTCGACTCGTTGAGTTTGAGCGGAAAGGTGCTGAATGCCGATGACAAAAAACCTGCTGCCGATCTTTTTGTCAACCTCTATGCTGCCTCTGACAGTCTTCACACAGACAGCCTTTTCCTTCAGCCGCTCCGACGAATGCCTGATTTCATCACAAAGACAGATAAAGAAGGTGCCTTTGTTTTCCATGGACTTCCCAATCAGCGTTTCTTGGTGTTTGCCTTGGAGGATATGAACGCCAACTTGTACTACGACTTGCCAAACGAGAAGGTGGCCTTCCTTGATACCCTCGTTGCACCAATGGATTCCATCCCTCTTACTTTATATGCCTTCACGGAAATCGATACCACTCAGATGCTGCTCGAAAGCAAGTTGGTGGAGGAGGGGTTGATCCGTTTTGTATTCCGACATCCTGCCACGCAACTGACGGTGGAACCTACAAGTACGCTGGTGGATTCTTTCCAAATGGTTGAAGTTTGGTCAAACGAACACGATACGTTGTGCTGGTTTTTTACCCCGAACACGATGGATAGTCTCAGTGTGGAGATTCATAGCGAGGTGGACACCTTAATTAATAATAAAAGTTGCTTGAGTCTTCATTACAAAAACGTCAAATCCCGTAACGATCGTAACGACCGAACGCTTAAAGTCAACACCAATTTAAAAAACCATCTTCTGATGCCAGGAGAAGACCTCCTGTTGCGGTTCAATGAACCTGTCGTTGACCTGCGTCTTCACGATACCTCGACGTTTATTGTTGGCACCGACACCTTGTACAATACCATCCGTTTCGAACCAGCCGATACCTGTGGCATGGAATATCGACTTGTCGCTACGATTGAGGACACCTTGAATTATGCCCTTAACTTGGTTGATTCGGTCTTTTACAGTGTACGTCGTCGCACCAACAAGGCCATTAATCTCAGGTTTAAAAGAGCTGCTGACACCGATTTCGGTGCCATTGCGATTCAGCTGTGTCCTCCAGAGGGTCATCAAGCGGTCGTTCAATTGCTAAACAATAAAGGCGCAGTTGTGGCGCAACATAGCATTGATTCTACGGGTACAGTGACTTTTGGGCAACTAATGCCAGAAAAGTATCGGCTTCAGGCCATTATTGATGCGGACCAGAATGGGAAATGGAGCACGGGGAACTTTCACCGTCGTGCTTTGCCAGAGACCGTGATCCCTTACAAAGATGAACTCGATGTAAAGGCGGGATGGGACATCAATCTGGATGAAATTTGGCTACTGAAACCTTAAAAAAACTAGCTTTTTCAAAAAGATTTTTTTTTGATTCTTGCATAGCGAATGTTTTTTTTGTTATTTTTGCAAGTTAAACAGATAGGACTATGTCCTAACGAAAAGCATAGTTATAAACAAAATTATGAACAGTTAAAACAAGTAGACAATTAACTATATATTAACAAAATCATTAAAATTATGAGAAACAAACTTATTCTCTTTTTGGTGTTGGCTCTCTTCGGAAGCTCAGCTTTCCTAAGAGCTGACGACGTAACCTACACTTTCGATGATGGGACCATGCAAGGATGGACCAGCATCGATTCCGATGGTGATGGCTATGGATGGGAATTGGGATCAGCTCCTGTTTCCTACTTCGTCCCTGGCACAAGCCTCGCTGGTACGGGTCACAATTCATCAGCAGACATGGTGGTTTCTGGTTCGTACAGCAACGTTGTCGGAGTTCTTACCCCTGACAACTACCTTGTCTCTCCCAAAGGCTCTTATCCCGCAATTTCCTTCTGGGCTTGCGGTCAGGATGCCAACTATGTGGCAGAGCATTTTGGCGTGGCTGTTTCAACAACGACAGCTACCCCAACGGCTTTCACCATGCTCCAAGAATGGACAATGACAGCCAAGGGCTCAGGTGTGAAGAGCATCGGTCGTAACGGTGATGCCAAAGCTCAAGGTACATGGCATCAGTATACCGTTGACCTTAGTGCTTACGAAGGTCAAGAGATTTGGGTGGCCATCCGTCACTTCAACTGCTCCGACATGTTCGTCCTTGATGTCGACGACATTGTCTTCGGTGAAGGTGGCGAACCCACACCTCCCACACCTCCCACTCCGATTGGAGATGAGCTCACGGTGTACGACGGAACAGCTACAAGCAACTATGTTCCGATGTATGTGTATTACTTCGATGACTTTACAAGATCACAATATATCATCCCCGCAGCTGATCTTGCTAGCATCTCTGGCAAAACCATCAATGCCCTTAAATATTACACTACTTCTACTAATGTTCCTTATACCACGCTGTCAACGGTTGAGTTCATTATGACGGAAGTTGATTACACCAACATTTCAGAATACGTTGCTGTAAGCGATGCTCAAGTGGTTTACACGGGTACAGTGCAGTTCACAGCCGGCCAGGAAGCTACCATTACCTTTGATACTCCTTATCAATATAATGGAGGCAACCTGCTCATCGGTTGCGAAAACTTGACCGATGCGGGTTATAAAAATATTAGTTTCTATGGACAAACAGTGACAGGCGCTTCCATTGCTGGTTACAATGCCACCAGTGCCGCTTCCGCTCCTGCAAACCAACAGAACTTCATTCCTAAGACTACTATCGTGACCGAGGGTGGAGACACACCTCCTACACCTCCTACACCTCCCACACCTACAGGTGAATTCGAAATCACTCCTTCTGATGAATTTGCCTTGGGCGATAGACCACTGAATGGTTGGATGCAACCTTATGTGGTTAAATTCTCCAACGGAGCCGAAACAACCACGGTGTCTGCCTCAATGAGTAACACTTCCGGACAGAACCCCTTCATCATTGAAGAAATCAACGGTCTGGTAATTGAAACGGGTGATACTTACGAATTTGTGGTTGATGTCAACCCAGAAGCTGCTGCGGATACCTATAACGAGGAGTTCACGATGTTCTATACCATTGGTGGTAGAGACATTACGACCATCCCGGTCTCTGGTACTCTTTATACCGCTGAGACTCCCGATATCGTCGAGTTGGCTGGTGAGGTGACCTGGACAAGCGATGCCTACACCAACACTCCCGCTGCCGACAAGCTTCATGCCAATTACATGCTCTTCGGCATGGAAGAAATGGCAAAAGACGCTGTCTACGAATTCACATTGGACGACGACTATGCCATCAGCGCTACAGGTGGCGATAACTTCATCGCTATTTATAATAAGGTGGAAAACTTCCAGCCAACTGCTGATGTTGAACCCGTCATGATGGGTGCCCAAGGCGTAATCAACAACCAGATCCTCCTTGCTGGTGACTATTATCTGGTCATCGCTAGCGAAAACATTGGCACGGTTACTATGAGCCGTTCCGAATTCGACGCTCCGACCGAACTTACCTATGTCGATCCTTCACCGGCCGACGGAGCCCTTAATGTTAACGCTCCTGTCACCCTCGCTTGGGAAGGCGGCGACAATGCCACACAATATCAAGTGCTCTTCGGCACCATGTATCCTCCGCAACAAGCCGTCATCGACTGGACCCTGATCGATGAGAACTATGGCTCATACACCATTGAGGAGTTGGCTGCTAACACCCAGTACTTCTGGCAAATCAATGTGAAAAACTCTAAAGGTATCATCAACGGCGAAGTCTGGGGCTTCACCAGCACCATGATCCCGCCCAATAGCGTGACAGCTAATCCATACGAGATCTTCACTGACGAAAGCACCTTGATTAAGTGGAAATTCAATACAGGTTCCGTGGGTGAACTTCCCGAAACTCAAATTGGTTCTGGTACTGAAACCAGCAACTACTTGCCCACTTATAACCTCTATAACTACTCGTTGACAGAACAAATCTACACCGCAGAAGAAATCGGTGGCCAAGGTATCATCAACAGCATTTCATTCTATCCCGTTGGTAGCATCACCCGTAATCTCGATGTTTACATGGTGAATACCGAGAAGACCAGCTTTGCAAGCGGTACCGACTGGATTGCAGTGACCCCTGAAGACCTCGTCTTCTCAGGCAACGTGGCTATGGTTCCGAATACCTGGGTTACCCTGACCCTTACCGAACCCTTCTCGTTCGACGGCACCAACCTCGCCATCGTGGTCAATGACTTGACTGGTACATGGACCTCTTCAATTTATTATAATGTGTTCAGTGCTCCTTCACAGGCTATCCGCGTTTACCAAGACTCAGCTCCTTACAACCCGATGAGCCCCAGCGGTTACGATGGTACCACCATGAACGTGAAGAACCAAATCATCATCAACAAAGAAGAGTCTAAGTCTGTTGCTGAAAACCGCACCTTCCGTGGCTTCAATGTGTATTATGGCGATGTGAAGGCTAACGATGAACTGATCACTGAAAAACAATACCTGCTTAGCAACCTCCCCTACAACATGGAAGGCCACGACATCAACGTCACAGCAGTGTATGACGAAGGTGAATCCATCCATTCTACTCCTGAAGTTCTCGTCTATGTCTCTGGTTATGGCAACTTCACTGGTACGGTCACCGAAATGATTACGGGTGCCCCGATTGCTGGCGTAAACGTTAAATTCAATGGTAAAGACGAATTTAACAATACCGTTGCCTTTGAAGGTACTACCGACGATAACGGTGTTTACACCATCGAAAACGCAAAAGCCGGCCAGTACCTGGGCACTGCAACCCTCGCTGGTATGGAATCGGCCTTCGTAGAGGGTGTGACCCTTGCCTACAATACCACCGAGACCGTCGACTTCGTGATGCACGAAGTGTATGTGCCCGTTGGAACGGTCATCGCTGAAGAAATCAATGCTTCTCTGGCTAGAGCTAGATGGACTATGGATGCTGTTCCTGGCGGTGGTGGTGGCTCAGGTGCCTCCTTCACGGAAGGCTTCGAAAATGGCATGCCTCAAGGTTGGAGCATCATCGATGCCAACAATGATGGTACTACTTGGACCATGACAAGCGACATCCCGACCGCTTGGAGCTACTATGCTGGCATGACCCTGGATTGGTTCCGTACCGGCACCAACGCTATCTGCAGCGGCTCCTACGTCAATGGTATTGGTGCTCTCAACCCGGATGAATACCTTGTGACTCCTCAAATGGACCTCGGCAACGGCTCTACCTTCAAGTTCTGGGCTGCCGCTACCGATGCCAGCTACGCTGCTGACCACTTCGGCGTGTTTGTCTCCGACAATGGCACCAGCGACTGGACCATGGTTCAAGAGTGGACCTTGACCGGCAAGAAGAGCAGCAATGGTGGCCGCGCCTCTCGCGACGGCAACGGTGGCAAACTTGGCAACTGGTATGAATTCAGCGTCGACCTCAGTGCTTACGCTGGTCAAAAGTATATCGCCATCCGCCACTTCAACTGCTACGACGAATATATCATGTGCGTCGACGATATCGAACTCACCAACGGCAGTAAGGATCGCGCTGTCGACAACTACACGGTCTATAGAAAGGCTGTCCTGAAGCAAGATGCTATCACGGAAGCTGACTCTGTGTGCTTCAACTACGAAGGTGAAGTTTATACTCCTATCACCGATACCCTCTATAATGATGCCGACTGGGCCAATTTGGAACCTGGTCTCTATCAATATGGTGTCTCTGCCATTTATCCTTCACTGCCGGAAGGCAAGGGCAATCGTGCTGAAATCGTGTACGACTTCGAAAATGGTCAGATCCCGAGTGACTTCACGAACACTAGCAACTATCCGTGGACCGTGGTCGATGGCAATGGTGGCAAAGCTATGAAGAGCTCCAATGGTGGTATTGCCAGCTCAACTTCTCAAATTGCATTGTCCTTCAGCTATCCGACCGATGGTACCTTCAGCTTCGACGCTGAATGCATGGGCGAAGGTAGCTCCACCTTCTGGGATAAGTGCACCTTCACCATGGACGGTCAAGAAATGTTCCAAGCCGGTGCTAACGTTGTTGGCTGGCATAACTACAGCTACCCAGTCCTCGCTGGCGATCACACCTTCGTTTGGAGCTATACCAAAGATAGTAGTGTGAACCCCACGGGCGACTACTTCATGGTTGACAACGTCACCATTTCCTATGAAGGTGCTGGTGATGGCAACGATGATCCTGTGACCCCGATCGTGTGGTCTAACATCCTGCCTAAGGATATGAATACGGTGGTTACCGTGAACGCTCTCGTTTCCGGTGGCTCACCTGAAGGTGTAAACGTTTTGTTCGTCAATAGCTTCGATGGCAGCACAGTCACCGCTGAAATGGATGAAACCGGTACGATTACCTTCGACGAGTTCTCCAAGGGCGAATATACTTTGTCTGTCACTCTTCCTGACTTTGTCACCGACTACAACCAAACTCCTGTTTCCATCTGGGATGAAGAAGTTGTTATCGACGCTCACCTCACCGAGGTGTTCTATCCTGTCAACGAACTCGTGGTTTCAGGTACTGGCTATGCCAGATGGAGCAACATGCTGCCTGAACCCGAAAGAGTTGCTCAAAGATACCACGTCACTTTGGAAGATGTCTTCCAAGGCGAAACCACTAACAACTACATGCAACTGAATGTGGACAACCTCGTACCGGGTCAGCAATATACCGCTGCTGTGGCTGTGATTTACACCACGGGTATGAGTACCTTCAAGACCGCCACCTTCACTTACCTTGGCTGCGAAGCCACGTCAACACAGGTTGAGGACCTCGAAGGTCATTCTGTTTGCAATAGCGTCCTCCTCACTTGGAACGGCGGTAGCGGTCCTGGCCCAGGCCCGAACCCAGGCCCCGGTGGCTCTGAAATCTTCGACTTCGAAGATGGCACCATGCAAGGTTGGACCAGCATCGACAACGATGGTGATGGCTATGCTTGGGAAATGGGTTCCGCTCCTGTGAGTTACCTCGTTCCTGGCGCAAGCCTCGCCGGTACCGGCCACAACTCATCCGCTGACATGGTGATCTCTGGCTCGTATAGCAACAACTACGGAGCCCTCACTCCGGACAACTACCTCGTGTCACCCAGCAAGGGTGCTTACTCTAGCGTTTCGTTCTGGGCTTGCGGTCAAGATGCCAGCTACGTGGCCGAACACTTCGGCGTGGCTGTGTCAACAGGCAACAGCGTCTCTGACTTTGCCATGGTCCAAGAATGGACGATGACGGCTAAGGGTTCTGGTGTCCAAAGCATCGGCCGTGGTGGCGACACCAAGGCTCAAGGCTCATGGCACGAATATACCGTTGACCTCAGCGCCTATGCCGGTCAGGAAATCTGGGTGGCTATCCGTCACTTCAACTGCACCGACATGTTCATCCTCAACGTTGACGATATCACCCTCACGGGCGAAGGCGGCAACCCGAACCCGGGTCCCGGCCCAACGCCTCCTCCGACGGGTAATGAATTCAACTTCGATGACGGCACCATGATGGGTTGGACCAGCATCGACAACGATGGTGACGGCTATGCTTGGGAAATGGGTTCCGCTCCTGTGAGCTACCTCGTTCCTGGCGCAAGTCTCGCAGGTACCGGCCACAACTCATCCGCTGACATGGTGATCTCTGGCTCGTATAGCAACAACTACGGAGCCCTCACTCCGGACAACTACCTCGTGTCACCCACCAAGGCTGCTTACACAGGCATTTCGTTCTGGGCTTGCGGTCAAGATGCCAGCTATGTGGCTGAACACTTCGGCGTGGCTGTGTCAACAGGCAACAGTGTCAATGACTTCGCCATGGTCCAAGAATGGACGATGACGGCTAAGGATTCTGGTGTCCAGAGCATCGGTCGTGGTGGCGACACCAAGGCTCAAGGCTCATGGCACGAATACACCGTTGACCTCAGTGCTTACGCTGGTCAGGACATCTGGGTGGCCATCCGCCACTTCAACTGCACCGACATGTTCATCCTCAACGTTGATGACATCACCCTGGGCACACCTAATAAATCCATCAATGACTTCGCTGCCGCAGGCCATGGCGTTGGTGAGATTAACTACAACACGAACCGTGACTGGTACTATTATGATAATGGCACCAACTACGATGCTATCGGTCTGACTGCAGGCGGTGGCTTCTGGTGGGGTATCATGTTCCCGGCAGGTTCTTACGAAGGCAATGCCGTGAGTAAGATCTCTTACTTCGACAACGAACCGAGCTCTGGTCAAGTGACCGTCCTCCAAGGTGGCACTTCAGCTCCTGGTACTTTGCTCTACTCGCAGAACTACACCACTTATGGTATCTCTGATGTCATTGAAATCGAAATGGATGAACCTGTTCAGATTGATGCTACTCAGAACCTCTGGATTGTGATGCACAACACCAGCGGTCAGTATGTCGCTTCGGTCGACAGTGACTATCCTGGCCAAACCAACGGTTCTTGGCTCTCCACCGATAACTCAACCTGGTACACTTCATTGTATGAAGCTACAGGCGGTCAGCTGGCTGGTAACTGGAACCTCCGTGTTTACATCGAGTCTGGTCCTAGCGGTACCACCACGACTTCCGTCATTCCTGGCAAGTACAACATCTTCATGGATGGTGAAGTGATTGGTGCTACTTCCGACACTTACTTCGAATATGAAGTTGAGGATAACGCCGAACACCTCTACGAAGTGTACTACGTCGATGCCAACTACAACTTCTCATGCGCTGTTGACGGTGTCATCGTTGCCGCTGGTGAACTTGAAAGCGTGACCAACCTGGATTACACCATGGAAGATCCTGAGGTTACCCTCACTTGGAATGGTATTGGTGAACACTACGTCATCTGGAGAGGTATCGTTGAAGGTAACAACGTTAACCTTGAACCCGTTGGCGAGACAACTGATCTTACCTACGTTGACGAACTTCCCGCTCAAGCCGGTTACGTGCTTTACATCGTCCAAACCGTGTATGGCGACTGCGAAACCGATCTCCAAACGGAAATCGATAACCAGAACTATATCCTGATCGCCTACGACGATGTGAACGAAAGTGCTATCGTCAACGCCATCTATCCTAACCCGACCAGCGGTGACCTCCACATCAACGCCAACGGCATGACTCGCATCAGCGTGGTCAACGCCCTCGGCCAGATGGTCTACAACGCTGAAGTCGATGCCGATGAGGTGGTTCTCGACATGGGTCAGTTCAATGCCGGTATCTACATGGTGAACATCAACACCGTGAACGGTAACGTCGTGAAACGTGTTGTTGTGACTAAGTAATGCTCCTATGACAAGGGGCGTTGCCCCAACAGTAACGCCCCTTGTTAATCCTGAAATTGAAAATAATAAATAATTAATATAAGTATTAACCAAATTTTCAGTTATGAAAAAAGTATTCTTAACTATGATGATGCTCTTGTTTGCTGTAACAGGCGTAATGAGAGCTCAGACGTTGACCGTGCATGACGGAACGAATACCAATGGTCTCGTTCCTGTTCAAGGTAGCTGGGCCGACCAATATCTGAAGTGTGAGATGGTTTATCCCGCTTCAGAATTGAGCCCGATGGCTGACGGTCTGATTTCTAGTCTGACATTCTATGCTTCAAATGCAAACGTCTCCTGGGGTTCAATTAACTTCCAAGTCTTTGTGACTGAGGTTGAAAACGCCACCATCGATGCATTTGTTGGTCAGGATGGAGCAACATTAGTTTATGATGGTGCATTAAGCATTGTTAATAACCAAATGGTTGTGACATTTGATGCTCCTTTCTACTACAATGGTGGAAACCTTCTTGTTGGTGTTTATAGCACTGTGACGGGTTCCTATTCAAACTGCAGCTGGTATGGTGAGACCGTAACAGGAGCTAGCGTTCAGGGCAAAGATGGCAGTTCTTTAGAAGCAGTCGTCCCTACCCAACGCAACTTCCTTCCTAAAACTACTTTCGAATACGTAGAAGATAGTGGTGAAGTTGCCATTACTACCGATCCCGAAGTTCTCAACCTCGGTGCTCGTCCGAATGGTGCTTGGATGGCTCCCTACAAGTTCAACCTCATGAATAGTGGTGGATCTGTTACCGTGACCGGTATCACCATCGACAACAACTATTTTGTGGCTAATGCCGAACTGCCTGCAGCTGTCTACAATGGCAATCCTATTGCGGTTGAAGTGACCACAGGCGAAGCTACTGCTGGTGTTGTCAACGGTGAAATGGTAGTTGCTATAGAGGATGGAGATCCTACTACATTTAATATCACAGCTACCGCTTACAACCCTGTTGCTGGTGACGTTTGGGAGACTGCCATTGAGGCAACACTTCCTTACGATGGCACTGTTCCTACTGGCATCTATAAGAACTATGAACTTCCCGTTGAAACCACTGCTCCTGATGCAGTTTATGTGGTGACCGTCGATGAAGAGACTGTTCTTAATATCGATGTTGATGGTAGTATTGCCTACATTTACAATGAAGGCTTTGAAGATGTCGGTGGTCCTGCTGCCGATAACAACTATGAATATGCTGGTCCTGGCCGTGACGATATCGTAAGCGAATTTGTTCCTGCCGGTACTTACTATGTGGTTGTCGCCGCCGAAGCTGGTGCCTATGTGGGTATCTATACCTCAGGAATCCCCGTTCCGGAACCGTCAGTGGTGGTTGCTCCTGCCATGGGTGAAAGCAACGTGACAACTCCTTATGTTGCAGAATGGATTCTCGGTAACTTTACCCGTGAGATGCAAGTGCTCTGCGGTACCCAGTATCCTCCAACCGATGTGTTGATTGACTGGACCGACGAGCTTGTTCTTAGCGCTGAATTGCCAGAGCTTCAACCGAACAAGAACTACTTCATCCAAGTCAATGGCCGTAACGCTGAAGGTACTACCCTCGGTGAAGTCTCAGGGTTCAGCACTCCTATCGATCCTGTCGTAGGTTTCGAAGTCGTTGCCGAAGCACTTTATCCTGGCGATGCAGCTGAATTCACTTGGGAAGCCAACGAGCGTGCTCTTATTGGCTACAACATCTACAAAGATGGTGAACTGGTGAATGATGCTCCTATCACCGGCACTGAATATGCCGTTGAAGGTCTTGAATACAACATGGAAGGCTACGAGTTCCAGATTGCCTCTGTTTACGCTGCTGGCATTTCTGAACTCTCCGAGCCTGTCCTAGTTTACATGACTGGCTATGCTACTGTTATGGGTACTGTTTACCAACAGGACAGCGTCACTGTGATTCCGAATGCCACCATCGAATTCCGTGGTACTGATGAATACGGTGAAGAACAAGTGATTTCCACCACTGCTGATGCCAATGGTTCTTACACCTGCCAAGTGTTGGCCGGTAACTTTACTCCAGTTGCCTTTGGCGAAGGCTTTGACGAGTGCTCAGCCGAAGCAATGAATATCGAGTATAATAACACCTACGAAAATGTGAATATCTATGTCCACGAGGCTTACTATCCGCTGGGCATGATTACTGCAACTGAGGAAGACAACGACGTGTTGGTGGAATGGAGCTGGACTCCTGGTGCCGTGGTCGTCGACTTTGAGACGGGTGACTTCAGCCAGGCTAACTTCACCTTGCCTGCTAGCTATCCTTGGGAAATCTCAACCATTAACCCTTACGAAGGCACTTACTGCATGAAGTCAACTTGCGAAGGTGTTGCCGGTGGCAGCTCTTCCATCGAATTAACGGTTGACGTTCCCTTCGATGCCATGATGGGCTTCTATGTAAGAGTCTCTTCCGAGACCAACTACGACAAGTTCCACTTCTACATCGACGGTGCTGAACAAGGCGGTGGTTTGAGTGGTAATACCCCTTACACCTATAAAGAGTATGCTGTCACAGAAGGTACTCATACCTACAAGTGGGAATACACGAAGGACAGCTCGGTGAACAACAACGATGACTGCATCTATGTTGATAACATCACCCTCTACATGCCTGCTCCTCCTGCGCCGAGTGGCATGACCTATACCTTCGACGATGGCTCCATGATGGGCTGGACCAGCCTCGATGCCGACGGCGATGGTTATGGCTGGGTGCCAAGCACGAATCCTGGACAATACCACAACAGTGGTGTGAACCTCTCTGGCAACGGTCACAATTCATCTGAAGCCTTTGTGCTTTCAGGTTCATACAGTAACTCAGCCGGTATTGCTTTGAATCCTAACAACTTCCTCGTGTCACCCAACAAGATCGCTGCACAGAGTGGTGCTGCTATCAGCTTCTGGGCTTGCGCACAGGATGCCAGCTATGCCGCTGAACACTTTGGTGTGGCCGTCTCTACAGGCAGCAACACCAATGCCAACGACTTCACCACAGTTCAAGAATGGACGCTGACTGCCAAATATATTGCTTCTGATGATGCTAAGGCTGCTGTTCGTGGTAACAGAGCCCAAGGTGCTTGGTATCAATACACCACCGACCTCAGCGCTTACGCTGGTCAAGAGATCTGGGTGGCCATCCGTCACTTCAACTGCACTGACGAATTCATCCTCAACCTTGATGACATCACTCTCGGTGACGGTAGCGAAGCCGTCGCAAATCGCGACAACCGCACCTTCCAAGGCTTTAACCTCTATCGTAGAAACATCATGAACGGTGAGGATAATGCTGAGGCCGTCCTTATTGCCACTCCTGATGCCGATGTGTTCGAATACACCGACAACCAATGGAACAACCTCCCCTACGGTGAATGGCAGTGGGGTATCCAAGCCACGTATCTTGGCAATGCTCCTACCGGCGACCGCGATGCAGTCACCTATAGCTTCGAAGGCTCAATGGATGGCTGGACCACTATCGATGCCGATGGCGACGGTCATAACTGGGCTCTTGGCTCCGTCTTGATGGCTGGTTACACCATCCCGTCACACGATGGCGCTGACTGCGTTACCTCGCAGAGCTATGATAGTTCCGCTGGTGCACTGAATCCTAACAACTACCTTGTTTCACCTAACAAGGCTCAGTATTCACAGATCAGCTTCTGGGCTTGCGCTCAAGACCCGTCCTACGCCGCCGAGCACTACGGTGTTGCGGTTTCAACAGGCAGCAATACCAACGCCAACGATTTCGTGACGATTGCTGAATGGACCATGACCGCTAAGGGCAATGGTGCTGTGGGTAACTACATGAGCAGAAACCGTGAAGGCAGAGAAGGCAACTGGTACCAACAGACTGTTGACCTCAGTGCTTACGCTGGTCAAGAGATTTGGGTGGCTATCCGTCACTTCAACTGCACCGACATGTTCTATCTCGATGTCGACGAAGTTACGCTGACTACGAATGGTGGCACCCCGACACCTCCTCCTGGTCCGACACCTCCTCCTGGTCCTGGCTCGGATGAGACCTATAGCTTTGAAGGCTCAATGGATGGCTGGACCACTATCGATGCCGATGGCGACGGTCATAACTGGGCTCTTGGCTCCGTCTTGATGGCTGGTTACACCATCCCGTCACACGATGGCGCTGACTGCGTTACCTCGCAGAGCTATGATAGTTCCGCTGGTGCGCTGACTCCTGACAACTACCTTGTTTCACCTAACAAGGCCCAGTATTCACAGATCAGCTTCTGGGCTTGCGCTCAAGACCCGTCCTACGCTGGTGAGCACTACGGTGTTGCCGTTTCAACAGGCAGCAATACCAACGCCAACGATTTCGTGACGGTTGCCGAATGGACCATGACCGCTAAGGGCAATGGTACCGTGGGTAACTACATGAGCAGAAGCCGCGAAGGTCGCGAAGGCAACTGGTACGAAAAGACCGTTGACCTCAGCGCTTACGCTGGTCAAGAGATTTGGGTGGCTATCCGTCACTTCAACTGCACCGACATGTTCTATCTCGATGTCGACGAAGTTACGCTGACTACGAATGGTGGCACCCCAACACCTCCTCCTGGACCGACCCCGACTCCTAACCCGGAAGCCGCTGGCTCAGAGATCATCTGGTCCAACACGATTGACAAGGGTATGGATTGCAACCTTACTGTGAATGTGACCCTGAACAACAACCAAAATCCTGCTGGTGCTGTGGTGACCCTCGAAGGCGGCCACACTTACACCGCTACGGTTGATGGAAGCGGCACCGTGATCTTCGACGATTTCCGTAAAGGCAGCTACGCTCTCACAGTGGCCCTCGATGGCTATGCACCTCACGAACAAATGGTGAACATCGAAAACGACACCGAAGTTCTTAATGTCATCCTCTATGAGTACATTCTTCCTATCCAAAGCCTCTACGTGTCACCCACGGGTTGGGCAATGTGGGCTGGCCACACCGCCGGTACTAACCCGACTCCTGGCCCGAACCCAGGTCCTGGCACGGACGAGACCTATAGCTTCGAAGGCTCAATGGAAGGTTGGACCACTATCGATGCCGATGGCGATGGTTACAACTGGGCTCTTGGCTCCGTCTTGATGGCTGGTTACACCATCCCGTCACACGATGGCGCTGACTGCGTCACCTCACAGAGCTATGATGGTTCCGCTGGTGCTCTGCATCCTGACAACTTCCTTGTTTCACCTAACAAGGGTCAGTATTCACAAATCAGCTTCTGGGCTTGCGCTCAAGACCCGTCCTACGCCGCCGAGCATTACGGTGTTGCCGTTTCAACAGGCAGCAATACCAACGCCAACGATTTTGTGACAGTTGCCGAATGGACCATGACCGCTAAGGGCGATGGTACCGTGGGTAACTACATGAGCAGAAGCCGCGAAGGCCGCGAAGGCAACTGGTACGAAAAGACCGTTGACCTCAGCGCTTATGCTGGCCAAAACATCTGGGTGGCTATCCGTCACTTCAACTGCACCGACATGTTCTATCTCGATGTCGACGAAGTTACGCTGACCGCTGCTGGTGCTAAGAACGACCGTGCTCCTATGAGCTACAAGGTGAAACTTGACGGTTCATACGAAGAGGAAGTGTTGACTCCTTACATCCAACACGATGTGGAAGGTATGGAAGAAGGTTCATCCCATGTTACTGAAGTCGCTGCCGTTTATGCTACTGGCATGAGCGAATGGGCTGCTTACCAGTGGATCTATACTCCTTGCGACGAATACGAAGGTGTTGAAGACTATAGCGTTGCTGTTAATGGCAACAACGTGACTTTGACATGGACGCTGAACGGCATGCCGAATCCTGGTCCTGGCCCAACGCCTCCGACGGGTAACGAATTCAACTTCGATGATGGCACCATGCAAGGCTGGACCAGCATCGACAACGACGGTGATGGCTATGCTTGGGAAATGGGTTCTGCTCCTGTGAGCTACCTCGTTCCTGGCGCAAGCCTCGCTGGTTCTGGTCACAACTCTTCCGCTGACATGGTGATCTCCGGCTCGTACAGCAACAATGTTGGTGCCCTCACCCCGGACAACTACCTCGTGTCACCCAGCAAAGCTGCTTACACAGGCATTTCGTTCTGGGCTTGCGGTCAAGATGCCAGCTATGTGGCTGAACACTTCGGCGTGGCTGTGTCAACAGGCAACAGCGTCAATGACTTCGCCATGGTCCAAGAATGGACGATGACAGCTAAGGGTTCCGGTGTCCAGAGCATCGGCCGTGGTGGCGACACCAAGGTGCAAGGCTCATGGCATGAATACACCGTTGACCTCAGCGCCTATGCTGGTCAGGACATCTGGGTGGCCATCCGCCACTTCAACTGCACTGACGAGTTCATCCTCAACGTCGATGACATCACTCTGGGTACACCTGACAAGGGCGTCAGAACGGTGATCTACGAACCTCACTTTGTGACCGATGCAGGTGTCATGCCTGGTGGTGCTGACGCTTCATGGATTAAGAACTCACAGAGCACTTATGGTCCTGGTGCACAACATGCCAGCGGTAACATGGTTGGTGACGACTTCACCCTCGATGCTGCTACAACCATTACTGAGATTGAAGTTTACGGTTACCAGACGGGTTCATCCACCAATTCGACCTTCGACGGTTTGTATGCTACCATCTATAGCGGTAACCCGATGAACGGTGGTCAGATTGTTTGGGGCAATATGGAAACCAATATCATGACCTCCACTTCGTTCACCAATTGCTATCGTGGATCAGACGGTGATAATACCGGTACAACACGTCCGATCATGGCCCTTACCGCCAGCAACCTCAACATTCAACTTGAGGCTGGTACCTACTACTTGGTTTGGAATATGACCGGTACGGGTTCAAGCGGCCCATGGGCTAATCCCGAGGCTCTTCCGGGTGTGGGTAACACAGGTAATGGCATCCAGCAGACCTCTAATGGATGGCAGACCCTTGCCGACAGCGGTGACAACTCAGCTTATGGCGTAGCCTTCAAACTCGTTGGTCAAACGGGTTCTACCCCGACTCCTCCTACACCTCCTACGCCTCCTACACCTCCTACACCTCCGACTCCGACCCCAACTCCTGGTCAACTCCTTGGTGTTTACGTGTTCCGCGATGGCGAACTCCTCACCCCGACAGCTCTGACCACTGCTACCTATGTTGATAACAACGTGGAAGACGGTGAACATGAGTATTGCGTGAGAGTGGTCTACAGCGACTACGCCATGTCGTGCCCCGTGTGCGAGACGGTACAAATCGGAGATGCAGGTTGCGATCCTGTGACGAACCTCACCGGTTCTATCTTCTATGACGAGACAGGTAGTCCTGTCATCGAGCTCTCATGGGAAGGCAATGCCAATAGCTATAATATCTATTATGGCACGCAGCTCCTTGGCAATACTCCTGACACCGGTGTCAACATCACTGGAGTCACTGCCGCCGGTAACTATACCTTCGGTATCACAGCTGTCTACGACAACTGCGAATCCGATATGGTGACCGTGACCGTCAGCTACGATGATGTTAACGAGAACGAAATCGTCAACGCTATCTATCCTAACCCGACCAACAGCATGGTGACCATCGAAGCCCTGGGTATGAAGCACATCACTGTGGCCAACTCCCTCGGTCAAGTGGTTTACGATGCCGATGTCGATGCCGATCAGATGGAGTTGAACCTCGGCCAATACAACGCCGGTCTCTACCTCGTCCGCATCAGCACCGTCAACGGTGTTAGCGTGAAACGCGTGACCGTTGTCAAGTAATTGACAAAGGTTTGAATGAAAAAGGAGGTTTCGCAAGAAGCCTCCTTTTTTTATTTAATAGAAATAAAAAAAATTATTCAACCAATAGGACCAATCCTTTCAAATAAGCTCCCTCTGGATGGAAGATGTTAATGGGATGGTCAGCGGGTTGGGAGAGTTGATACAGAATCCTTACATTGCGTCCTGCCTCGATAGCCGCCGCGGTCACAATGCTTTGGAATGTGAACCTGTCAACCGCTTGAGAACAACTGAACGTAAACAATAGTCCTCCCTTGGCAATCTGACGGATGGCTTCCGCATTGATGAAACGGTAGCCCAGCAACCCACGATGCCGGTCTTGATGACGCTTGGCAAAGGCCGGCGGGTCCAGAATGATGAGGTCAAACTTGCTGTCGTTCATTTCCTTGATGTATTCCTTCATATCCGCAGTGATGCAAGGATGGTCTTCTTTCGAATAGCCATTCAATTCCAAGTTGGCTTCAGCTATCTCCAGCGCTTTACGAGAAGCATCCACGGTAACCACTCTTTTGGCACCACCTTTCAATGCGGTGATAGAAAACCCTCCCGTATAGCCAAAGGCATTGAGCACGGTCTTGTCTTTGGCCAACTGCCGCACCAGCTCACGATTGTCACGCTGGTCGAGAAAGAACCCGGTCTTCTGTCCGTTCTCCCAATCCACTAAGAAACGACTTCCATTTTCCATTATAGGCTCTTCGAGAGGGGAGCCCCAAAGATAACCATCTTCCACTGTATCCTCCTTACCCATGCGGCGCATGGCTTCAGCACTTTTGTTGTAAATGGCCTCCAGCTTCAAATCAGGAAGGAGTCTTAATGCCCTGACAATTTCTTTCAGATGCAGGGCCATTCCCTCTGTTTGCGCTTGTACTACAGCGGTATGCGCATAAACATCAACAATTAGCCCAGGTAAGCCATCCCCTTCCGAATGAACCAAACGGTAGCAATTCGTACTTGGGTGGTCCGTGAGTCCTAGGGTCTTCCTTGCTTCAAAAGCATGGGTGAGCTTCTCCAAAAAGAACCATTCATCTATTTTTCGGTTTTCAAAACTTAATAGCTTTACGGCAATGCTTTCCGATTCACAAAAGCCTGTGCCTAAAATATGCCCTTTATAGTCGGTGACGGTTACCGTGTCGCCAGCTTGTAGGGCTTCAGGGCCACTTTCGATGGCCCCAGAGAAGATCCATGGGTGAAAACGAAGAACAGCGTCTTCTTTGCCTTTGTAAAGGCGTATGACTGGATAAAGGGGAGTTTCGTTCATGCGGATTCTTTTTTGCAAAAATAAAAAATTGGAAAGGATTGGTTATCTTTGCTGACCAAAATAAATCGTTTGCTATGAGTGATAATGCTTTTTCATTAAGCGGACAAATCGTGGATTTGGTCCATTCCCGTATTTTCCCAGGAAGAATCACTGTTAATGATAGTAAAATCATGGAAATTGTAGAATTGCCATCTGCCGAGCAACACTACATTATGCCAGGTTTCATCGATGCGCATATCCATATCGAGAGCTCTATGCTGCCACCGCTGGAGTTCGCCCGTATGGCAGTATGCCACGGCACCGTGGCTACTGTGAGCGATCCCCATGAGATTGCCAACGTGCTTGGCGTGGAGGGAATCAATTACATGATTAATAGCGGGAAACGTGGCCATTTCAAATTCTATTTTGGTGCCCCCAGTTGCGTCCCTGCCACTCCTTTTGAGACCTCGGGCTATACCCTAGGTGCTCAAGATATTGCCGAGTTAATGGCGCGTGATGACATCTATTTTCTTGCTGAGATGATGAATTATCCAGGAGTGCTAGCCAACGACCCCGAGATATTGAAAAAACTGGAAGCAGCAAAAAAGCATGGCAAACCCATCGATGGCCATGCACCGATGGTGACAACGGATGACATAAAAAAATACATAGCCGCAGGGATTAGTACCGACCACGAATGTTATGCCATTGAAGAGGCTTTGGAAAAACTAAAACTGGGAATGAAAATATTGATTCGTGAAGGTAGTGCGGCCAAAAACTTCGATGCCTTGATTCCCTTGATGGCACAATGCCCTGAAATGTTGATGTTTTGTTCCGATGACAAGCACCCCAACGACTTGATTAAAGGCCACATTAACCTAATGGTGAAACGGGCCTTGAAGAAAGGCTACAAACTGATGAACGTGCTTCGGGCTGCCTCTCTCAACGCCGTGAAACATTATCACCTTGACGTGGGGTTGCTTCAGCTTGGCGACGATGCCGATTTCATTGTGGTGGACAATCTCAACGATTTCAATGTGATGCAAACCTACATCAGAGGTCGGCTGGTTGCGGAAAATGGTGTTACGTGCATCCAGCGGCGAAAGGAAGAAGCTTGCAATAATTTCCATGCGCTGCCTATTACCTTGGAGGATCTTCGTGTGCCCGATGAGGGGAAACACATCAAAGTATTGGCTTGTATGGATGGCAATCTCATCACCAATACCATTATCGCAACACCGAAGGTGGTCAATGGCAACATGGTGAGTGACACCACACGCGATATTCTGAAAATTGTAGTGCTAAATCGATACGCTCCCGCCAAACCTGTCGTGGGATTTGTGAATAATTTCGGTTTAAAACGCGGTGCAATTGCCACTTCTGTAGCGCACGATAGCCACAATATGGTAGCAGTAGGCTGTTCCGACGAGGATATCGTCAGAGCCATCAATTTGCTGATTTATACGAAAGGTGGCATGGTGGCTTGCAGCGAAACGGAATTTGCCTTGCTGCCTCTGCCCGTGGCTGGGTTGATGAGTTTGGAAGAGGGAAAGCGCGTGGCGGAAGACTATGAACGAGCTGACCAAATGGCGCACGAATTTGGATGCAAACTGTACAGCCCCTTTATGACGCTCTCGTTTATGGCCTTGTTGGTGATCCCAGAAATAAAAATGAGTGACAAGGGATTGTTCGATGTCACTCATTTTAATTTTACTTCGTTGTCGGTATAGCTCAGAAAATGGTGCCGAAGAGGGACCCTTCCTTGCGAGGAGCACGAACAGGTTTCGACGACCTTGTGCTGCGAGTGTCGTTGCTGAGACGGACTAACCAAGCCTTTTCCACAATATCCTTGTCGTAATTATTGATGTAGATAAAGCTTTTGTCAGTGAGTTGCTCGATGGGCATTTGGTAGGTGTAAGGACGAGGACCCAAAATGTTCATGTATAGGATGGCATCGTCGTCATGATAGGAATAAGTGAACCTTGTGATTAAAGTGGTGTCGGGACAGATGATCACGTTGGTGTCAATGGCAACATGGTCATCGTCATAGACAGGAATGTACAAGGTGTCGCGGCTGTGATCGCGCAACTCACCTGTACGGTCGTCGCGGAAAATCAGGTCCATGCCGTTTTTCTCATCGCCCGGAGTAAAACGATAGGTCTCAATGGTGCTCGGAATAGGATCGCCATTGAAGTCAATGTTATAATAATCAATGCGTTCCACACCCCAGGTTCCGACAAAAACTTGATAGTCGCTTTTCCCGCAAGAGGCTAAGCCAATAGCCAAAATCACTGCGGCGAATAAAAGAATTTTTTTCATATTTGTATTATTTTAGAATGTCACGGCAAAAATAGTTATTTTTGCCTATTAAATCCATAATAATGAGACGTTTTTTGGTTTTTCTTTCGTTTTTCCTGTTTTCTTGGGCCCTAAAAGCACAAGAAACCATCACCGTGATGCAATATAATCTGTTGGAATACGGCAATTACGATAGCGGCTGGGCAAACTGCAATGAAACGACGAACAACACACAAGAAAAGGACGAAGCCATCCGTGTTGTGCTGGATTATGTAAAACCCGATATCCTGACGGTGAATGAGTTTGGTGCCACGCAAGCCATACAGGATGGTTTTATGCGGCATAATCTTAATATCAACGACATCAACTACTGGAAATCCGATGACATTGTAAACTATGCCAACAGCAACATCATCAATCATATCTTCTATAACTCGGAGAAGTTGGTGCTGAAGAAACATGCCGTCATCCGCACCTTGCTTCGTGACATTGACGCCTATGAGCTTTATTTCAAGACCCAGTCGCTGGCCGCCCACGACACGGTAAAACTGGTCTGCGTGGTGGCTCACTTGAAAGCGGGCGACACCAATGCCGACATCGAAAAACGAAAGACGATGCTGCAAAATGCCATGTTTTATGTCGATGAGCACTATGCCAATGACAATGTGCTCATCATGGGCGATTTCAACATGTATTCCGCCTCGGAATCGGGCTATCGGCTGCTGACGGCAACTTTCGAGAATCCAGAAGCCCGCTTTGTGGACCCCTTAAGTCTTGTAGGAGGTGTGGGGGCTTGGGACAATAACCGCCAATATGCACCTTTTCACACGCAATCGACCAAGTCGTGGGTGGATTATCCCGACTGTCCTTCTGGAGGTGGACTGGACAGCCGTTTCGATATCATGATGATGTCGGATGAGATTTACATGGGATTCAAAAACCTGAAATATGTAAATGGCTCCTACAAAGCCGTTGGAAATGACGGAAACCACTTCAACCAGTCCATCAATCAAAGTCCAAACAATGCGGTTCCCGCCAGCGTTGCAAATGCGCTCTATACCATCTCGGACCATATCCCCGTGATGATGCAGCTGAACTTGTTTGCCCAATGGGGACTGGAAGAAAACGACTGGTTCAATTTTTCGGTTTATCCCAATCCAGCCGATGATAAGATCACCATAGAAACGGCACACATAGCATCTTTGCATCAACAAGAATACCGGATTACCAATATCCTGGGTCAAACCTTGATGACCGGTCGGATTGAAAGCGAAAAACAGCAAATTACCCTGTCAGGAATCCCCGCAGGCATGTATTTTCTCCGAATCAACGGAGTCACCGTGAAGTTTGTCAAGCGTTAATGGGTCAAGATTTCCACTCCGTGATCCGTCATCAGTAAGGTATGTTCCCATTGGGCGGAGGGCAGTTCGTCCTCAGTGACCACGGTCCAGCCATCGTCGCTGTCGATGAAGACCTTCCAAGTGCCCATGTTGATCATGGGCTCGATGGTGAACACCATGCCGGGAACCAGCAGCATGCCAGTGCCTTTGCGACCGTAATGCAACACCTCGGGGTCGTCATGAAACTTGACGCCTACGCCGTGACCGCAAAGGTCACGCACTACACTGAAGCCGTTTTTATGGGCGTGTTGCTCAATGGCGTTGCCAATGTCACCCACGAAACCGAAAGGCTTGGCAGCCTTCATGCCAATCTCCAGACATTCCTTGGCTACATCTACAAGTTGCTGCTTGCGTGGAGTAGTCTCGCCAATGACAAACATGCGGGAGGCATCAGCGTAAAAACCATCAAGGATGGTGGTGCAATCTACATTGATGATATCGCCTTCTTTTAGGATTTCGTGGGCTGAAGGAATACCGTGGCACACCACTTCGTTGATGGAAGTGCAGACACTCTTTGGAAACCCCTCATACCCTAAGCAGGCTGGGGTGGCCCCATGCTCAATCGTGTAATTGTATACCAACTCGTCGATTTCAAGCGTACTCATGCCGGCATGGATTTTCTCACCTACCAGATCGAGAATAGCGGTATTGATGACACCGCTCTTGCGAATGCCTTCGATTTCTTCGGGTGTGCGGATCAACGACCGCTTGGGCACCAAAGCCCCCCGGCTTTCAAAGGCCATCACCTTGCGGTCCAAATCCGTGGGTTCCTGTCCCGCAGGAACACGCCATCTTTTTCTGTTATTAAACATTCCCATTTGTATCTCTTTTATTTTGTTATAACTATTCCTAATTTTTCATTTATCTGTAATCGCAATTCGTCCCAATGCTTCTTCTTCTTTAGCAGAATGAGCTGGTTGTCAACGTCTTGTTCTTCCTTTAAAGCTTTCTGGATCTCGCGTTGTTCGGCATCGATAATCTGGTCTTTGTAGCGGAGTAAGGCATCTTGTACGGTCTCAGAGAGATGGTTTTCTTCCATTTTTACAAAAATCTCATGTCTTTCCCACTGATCCAATTTATAAGGAGAAGACAACAGGTCGATGGCGAGATGGGCCACTTGTTCATCCTCGTTGGACGTGAAGAATTGGTTGTTGGGCAATTCGTTGGTGTTAAGTGCCTGATCGAACACCTCGAAAAACTTGAGATGGACAGGATCGTTGAAACGGATGCCATCATCCAAGAGGTCATCGATGATCATTTGTGCCACCGTTGTGTGTTCTTCGATGGGGTTTCCCTCGTCGTCGTTGCGGAAGCAGGGAATCACTTCAGAACCGTAAAGGAGCAGCAATCGCACCAAAGCTTGTTCCTGATAGAATCCGGGAGGGAGAGTCTCTTCCTCGGTTTTTTCTTGGGGTGGGCTTACCACGGTTTCATCGGGAATCACCTCTCCTTCAATGCCCAGCGACTTCTTAAACTTGATGCGGAGCATCTTGTTGAGTTCCATCATCAAGGTCTCTTCGGGCATGTCGAGCAGACGGCTGGTCTCTTTGATATAGGCGATGCGGAAGATGGAGTCGGGCACCACTGAAATCGTTTCGACAATGCTACGGACCACCTGACCTCGTTTGATGGGGTCATTGGCAGCGTCTTTGAGGAGCAATTCCGTTTTGAATCGAACGAAATCCTTGGCGTTTTTTTGAAGGTATTCGACGACGGTCTCGGTGGGATAAGCCTTTCCGAAACTGTCGGGGTCATGTTCGGGAGGCAGCACCACAACGCGGACGTTCATGCCTTCGGCCAGAATCATATCAGTCCCACGCAAGGCTGCGTGAAGTCCTGCGGCATCACCATCGTAGAGCATGGTGATGTTGCGGGTGTAACGTTTAACGAGGCGGATCTGTTCGATGGTCAACGAGGTACCCGAACTGGCCACCACATTCTCAATCCCCAGTTGGTGCATCCGCAACACGTCGAAATAGCCCTCTACCAAAATACACTCGTCTTTGTTGACAATGGCACTTTTGGCAAAATAAATGCCGTAAAGGGTTTCTTTCTTCTGATAGATTTCCGACTCGGGCGAGTTTTGGTATTTGGCGAGCCTTTTCTCGGGGTCCGACTGAAGGATGCGTCCACCGAAACCGACAACCTTGCCCGTGAGGTTGTGGATGGGAAACATCACTCGTCCGTGGTAACGGTCGTAATAATCCCCGTTCTGTCGTTTGATGCAGAAACCTACTTTTTCAAGGAATTCGAGATCGTAGCCGTTTTCCTTGGCATAGTTGGTAAAAGCCTCCCAAGAGGAAGGACTGTAACCTAAATGGAAACGCTCGATGATGGGGTTGAGGAAGCCGCGCTCACGGAAATAATCCAGTCCAACCGACTTGCCTTCGTCGGTGTTCCATAGCGTATCCGTGAAGAATTTGTCGGCGAAAGCGTTGATGTTGAACATCTTCTCGCGCTCGGTCTGAGCCATGAGCTCATCAGGAGTCAGCTCTTTTTCCTCAATTTGGATGTTGTATTTCTTGGCGAGATAGCGCAGCGCCTCGGGATAGGTGAGGTGCTCGTGTTCCATGAGGAACTTGGCAGAATCGCCCGCCTTGCCGCAGCCGAAGCATTTGAAGATGTTGCGTGCTGGGTTTACGTTGAACGATCCCGTTTTCTCGTTGTGGAAAGGGCATAGTCCAATGTAGTTCGCCCCGCGTTTCTTGAGCGTGACAAACTCACCGACCACCTCTTCAATACGGGCGGTTTGCAGGATTTGATCGACCGTTTCCCTTGGGATTGGCATTTTCAATTCAAATGAAGCGCAAAGCTACGAAAAAACTTCGAGAGTAGGGAAAAATTTGTATTTTTGCAAGTTTAATGTTTATTGTGGAATGTACGCGCTTTTCAAGAAAGAAGTCAGCAATTTCTTAAGTTCCCTGATAGGCATCATGGTGATTGTGGTGTTTCTATTGGTTACGGGACTGTTTCTTTGGGTGTTCCAAAGTGATTTTAACCTGCTTTCCTATGGCTATGCCAACCTCGATGGCTTGTTTGTACTAGCTCCTTGGGTGTTCCTTTTTTTGGTACCGGCAGTCACCATGCGCAGCTTCGCCGAAGAAAACCGTACAGGCACCATCGAGATGCTGTTCACCAAACCTTTGTCGGACTGGCAGATCATCATGGCGAAATTCTTGGCCTGCGTGGTGCTGGTGCTGTTGGCCTTGATCCCCACGGCAGTGTACTATTTCTCCGTATATCGTTTGGGCTTCCCGATGGGCAACCTCGACAGTGGAGGAATCATGGGCTCTTATATCGGCCTCTTCTTGTTGAGCGCAAGCTTTGTCTCCATCGGTGTCTTCTGCTCCTCCGTCACAGGCAACCAGATCTTGGCCTTCATCCTTTCCGTGTTTCTGAGTGGGTTTATGTATATCGGCTTTGAGTTCATCTATTCCTTGTCGCTTTTTGGTAGTATCGACCTTTTCATCCAACGACTGGGAATGTCGGCTCACTATAGCTCCATCAGCCGTGGCGTGGTCGATACACGTGATATCCTTTACTTTTTGGGCGTGATGGCCCTCTTCTTGAGCATGACCAAACTGGTGTTGGCCAAACGTAAATGGTTGACTTCATTCCTTATCAGTGTGGTGCTCATCGTGACCATCAATGTCATCGGATCGTTCGTATTTACCCGTTTTGACCTCACTAGCGAGAAACGCTACTCACTTTCCGACACTACAAAACAGACCCTTCGCGACCTCGACGACTTTGTCTATTTCAAAGTATATCTGGAAGGCGACTTCCCGGCAGGTTTCAAAAAACTGCGCCGTGAAACCAAAGAGATGCTCGACGAGTTCAGGGCGTATTCGAAGTATATCGACTATGAGTTCATCAATCCTTCTGAAAGCAACGACCGTGCTGAGATCGCGGAAATGTACAAAACCCTGTACCAGCAAGGACTGTCTCCCACCGACCTCACCGTGCAGAATCCCGATGGCAGTACTAGGCAAATGGTCATCTGGCCTGGTGCATTGGTGAGCTACCACAACAATACCGAAATCGCCGTTGACCTTCTAGAGAACCAGTTGGGCCAGTCGTCGGAAGAAGCACTCAATGCCTCCATGCAAAATCTTGAATATAAGATGCTTGATGCGATAATGAAGGTGACCCGCAGCAAAAAACCCAGTATCGGCTTTATCGAAGGTCATGGTGAATTGGGAGAGGATGAGACGTACGATATCGTTCAGACCTTGAAGAAAAACTACCATGTGACCCGTGGTGAGATCGATGGCAAGGTGGATGCCCTGATTGAACGCTATGAAGACTCCCAAGGAGAAGTGCACGCCAACATCAAGTTCGATGCGCTGGTCATAGCCAAACCCACCCAGCCTTTCGATGAAAAGGAAAAGTTCCTTATTGACCAATATATCATGCATGGTGGTAAGGTGCTGTGGCTTGTGGAGCCTGTGTATGCCACCATGGATAGTCTCACTTCACAGGAGTCGACGATAGGAGTGGACCAGAATCTCAACCTTGAGGACATGCTCTTTAAATACGGCGTGCGTCTCAATCATAACCTGTTACTCGACATGAACTGCGCTGCGCTGCCTATCCGTACTGGCCAGGTGGCGGGCCAAGCCCAACTGGAGTTCTTCCGCTGGTTCTACTTCCCTTTGGTGCAGGCTGCTTCCAATCATCCCATGGTTCACCATCTTAACGCCATCAAAATGGACTTCGTGAGCTCTGTTGATGCCACCACCTCCGATGGCAATATCGTGAAAACCCCCTTGCTGAAAACCTCCAATTATACCAAAATCTCCGGCACTCCCGTGTTCATCACGTTAGCCATGTTGCGCCAGAGTCCCGACAAACGGTTGTTCCCTTCGGGAAGTCAAAATGTAGCCTACCTGCTGAAAGGTACGTTCCCCTCGCTTTATGCCAACCGCCTCACCGCTGAGATCGAAGAAAGCAAGGAAATGCACTTCCTCTCGGAAAGTGTCCCCACCGCCATGATTGTCGTGGCCGATGGCGATATCATCCGTAACCAAATCGATGTCATCAGCAAGAAACCGTTGCCCCTGGGTTACGACCAATACACCCAAAACACCTATGGCAACAAAGCCTTCATCGAAAACGCCATCAGCTACCTTGTCGATGGCGAAAACCTCATCGGCATTCGTTCCCGAGAATTTAAGATACGTCTGCTCGATCCCGACAAAATCGTCAGCCAACGCCTCCGTTGGCAACTGGTCAATATTCTGGTCCCTGTTGGAATGGTTTTGCTTTTTGGCCTGGCCATGGCTGTCATTAGAGAAAAGAAATATGGAAAAACTATCAAGTCATGAAAAAAAATAGAGCTGTTCTTATTCTAACTATTGTTTTGATTGCCCTTGCGGCACTTCTCATTTGGAATAACCGGTATCTCACTACGATTCGTGGTGAATCCGCCGATTTTAGCGTTTGGGACACGGCCTCGATAACCAAAGTTTTTATTGCCGACCGTATGAATCATGAGACGCTTCTGGAGCGAACCGAAAATGGTTGGACCCTTAACAAGGACTACAAAGCCCATCCCAAAAAAATAGACCAGTTGTTCTATACACTTTACAAAGTCCGTATCAGAATGCCCGTGTCACGGGCCAGTCACGACAACGTCATCACCCAAATGGCCAGCCGTAGCAACAAAGTGGAAGTGTATCAGGTCGTTCCTCGAATCAACCTGTTCAACAGAATCAAACTCTTTTACCATGAAAAACGCACCAAAGTGTTCTATGTAGGAGAGTCTACCCAGGATAATAATGGTACCTTCATGCTTCGTGAAGGGGCTGACCAAGCTTATATTGTGTACATCCCAGGTTTCCGTGGCTATATCTCCACGCGCTTCACCGCCGACCCCGACGACTGGCGCGACCATACCATTTTCCATGAATCGCTGGCCAACATCCAAAGCGTCAGTGTCGAATTCGGTGACAACCCGATGGGGAGTTTCCGTATCGACAATACCGGCCATCATCAATATCAGCTGACCCGTCTCGCGGATAACCAGTCGCTGCCCTTCGATACCCTTAAGGTGATCAACTTCCTTTCCTCCTTCAACGACCTTCGCTTCGAAGCCCTAATCAATACCATCACCCCACAGCCACGTCTTGATTCCATCCGGAATGCGCAGTTCCTCCATCGCATCACTATGGTCAACAAAGAAGGAAAGCAAATTTCAATGAAGACCTACCCCAAACGTCAGCAAACCGTAAACACCATACCGGAAGAAGAGCGTCCCATGGATGTGGATCGCATGTATGCTTTTATCAATGATGACCGTGACTTCGTGCTGGTGCAATATTATGTCTTCGATAAAGTGATTAAAGACATCACGTATTACGAAGCGGGCAACCCCATCCAGTTTGAGATTGACCATTATCAGATCGTGCAATGAAAATCCTCCTGCTCGTTATCGGAAAAACCGACGAGGAGTACCTCGCCACCGGCATCAAGAAATATGTCGGACGGTTAGGTCATTACGCCTCGTTCGAGATGAAGGAGATTCCTGACATTCGTAACCGAAAGACGCTGAGCGAAGAACAACAGAAGAAAGCAGAAAGTTTCTTGCTGCTGCAACAACTCCAACCCGGCGATCAGGTGGTGTTGTTGGATGAAAGAGGAAAACAATACACTTCTGTTGAGTTTTCAGAAATAATTGAAAAGTGGAGTGCTTCGGGAGCAAAACGTATTGTTTTTGTGATCGGGGGGCCTTACGGCTTCGCTCAAGAAGTCTACAATCGCTCTGATGCCCAACTGTCGCTTTCACCTATGACTTTCTCCCACCAAATGGTGCGGCTGATTTTCGTGGAGCAATTGTATCGGGCGTTTACCATTTTGAAAGGAGAACCGTATCATCATGATTAAGAAGACAGAAAACAGAAGTAAGAAGTAAAAAGAATGAAACAGAATGTTTTTTTATGGTTTTTAGGATTGGTGTTATTGGCTGGGTGCCGTGACAAAGAGCTTGACATGACCTTGATGCAAAAGACCCTTTACGATGGAGCTACCATGAATGAAATCACCGTGGAAGATGCTTGGAGTGTCACTTTTCGTCTTGATACGGTACGTTCCTATGTGGAATTGGAATACTCTGCTTTTCTTGAGGAGTATCTTTTGGTCAAGCAGGAAGGCGCCTCTCTCTTTCTGGGTTTAACTAATAGTCTTTACAATCTTCCCGGTAATACAGTGATGCACGCGATCGTTCACACTTCTGCGATCAACGAGCTTAGCCTTTCCGACGCTGTCAGTGCGGCATTTGGTGGTGGTACCTTCCCTGAGACGGCATTGGTTTTGAAGATGAGCGATGCTGCCACTTTGAGAGGGGGCTATTTCAAGGGTACCGCTGACGTAAGGATGAGTGATGCTTCTACCTGCGTGGAGTTCTATTTTGAGGGGACGACATGTCAGGTGGAACTGGATGAAGCCTCGGTGTTCAAATGCAGCCTTAATGTGAGCGACGATTTGACCTTGACCATCAAGGATGCCTCGCGTTTGACGAATTATTGGGCCGAGATCAACCAAGCCCATGTGGAAGTCACAGAGGGCAGCTATCTCAATATGGCAACCAGTTTTGTCAACCGTATGCAGATGGTGGTCAACTCCGCTTCGGAGGCTACGGTGAATGTTGTCGAATCCCTTGAAGGTTCAGTGCTTAATGCCTCAAAGCTTTATTATTCAGGCAATCCCACCCTCAATGTCGATTGTGACGATACATCCCTTCTTCAACCTATCGAATACCCAAACCCCGATTAATAGCATCCACAACTTTTATCTCTTAACTTTTATCTAGAAACATGGGCTCCCGCGAACGAATAAAAAAAGGTTTTTCAAAACTCCTCAAAGAGGAAAAACTCAAGACGATTGCCAATTATTTTGAGAATCCCGGTGAGGTTATCAGCTTGCTCAAGAGCTATTGGCATAGCGATTCGAGACAACAGAAGCTCTTCGACGAGTTCAGCGAAAACACCATCACCAACTACATCATGCCTTACGGTATCTCGCCCAATGTGATGATCAACGGGAAGAATTATATCGTTCCGATGGTTATCGAAGAAAGCTCGGTGGTGGCGGCAGCTTCGGCAGCAGCTAAGTTTTGGAGTGAACGCGGCGGTTTCCACGCTGAGGTGCCCGATGTGCGTAAAGTAGGTCAAGTGCACTTTGGATGGAAAGGCCCTATCGATCAACTTAGGCAACGCTTTCCCCATATCAAAGAACGCTTGCTGCATGATACGGACGATATCACCGCCAACATGAAAAAACGCGGAGGCGGCATCCTCGACATCCAATTGATCGATTATACCGCTCAGATTGCCGACTACTACCAACTGCGGGTGGAGTTCAATACCTGTGACTCTATGGGAGCCAACTTCATCAACACCGTGCTTGAACAGTTTGGCCATAGCTTGCAGGACTTCTTCGCAGAGCAAAAAGAACTTCCCGAAGAACTGCGACAATGCGAAATCATCATGACCATCCTTTCCAACAACACACCCGATTGCCGCGTGAAGGTTTGGGTGGAGTGCCCTGTGGAACAACTCGAGGGTATCGACGAACATCTTTCGGGTGCCGAATACGCTGTCAAATTCAAGAAAGCAGTCGACATTGCCCATATCGACACCGATCGTGCCACCACTCATAACAAAGGCATATACAATGGTATCGACGCCGTGGTCATCGCCACGGGCAACGACTTCCGTGCTGTGGAGGCAGCAGGACATACCTACGCTTCTCGCAGCGGTCATTATGAGAGTCTCTCTACGGTTACCCTCTCTGAAGGCATCTTTCACTTCGAATTGGAAGTACCTATGGCTCTCGGCACTGTGGGCGGCCTCACCAGCTTGCACCCTCTCGCTGATAAATCGCTGGAACTGCTTGGCAACCCCACAGCAAAAGAGCTGATGATGATCGCTGCCACCATGGGCCTCGCCAACAACTTTTCTGCCGTACGCTCCCTCACTACCAAAGGCATCCAAGCTGGCCACATGAAGATGCACCTCAACAACATCCTCAACCAGTTGAAAGCCTCCGACCATGAGCAACGGCAGGCACGGGAATACTTCAAAGACAAGACGGTGTCGTATGCCGCTGTGGAACAATACCTTAAGACATTGCGTCAATGAAGACTTTTCGTGCCAACGGGAAATTGCTGTTGACGGGCGAATACCTCGTGCTGAAAGGTGCGGTGGCTTTGGCTCTTCCTACCCAATTGGGACAGACGATGGTCGTGCGGGAAGACCCGTGTCCTTGCCTTGAAACCCGATGGAATGCCCATCACCCCGAAGGCCCTTGGTTCTCTGCCGCCCTTAATCCCAAGACGCTGGAAGTAGTGGAAACCGACGACTCGAACAAAGCCGCTAAACTCGCTCGGATTCTGAAAACCGTCCAGGACCTTAACCCCAAGGCCTTTCAGTCTGGACTCCATTTTGAAACCCATCTTGAATTCAATACGGAATGGGGACTTGGCAGCAGTTCCACCCTGCTCTCCCTTCTGGCACAGTGGGCAAACATCAATCCTTATCAACTGTTGAACAGGACGATAGGTGGATCGGGTTACGACATTGCTTGCGCCACGGCCTCTTCGGCAATCCACTATCGGCTTGAGCAAACCGAGCCTCAGATTCACCCCATTTCCTTTACCCCACCTTTTGCCGACCGCCTCTTCTTCGTCTATCAAGGCAAGAAACAACACTCCTCAGAAGAGGTCCAACGTTTTAACCAACAATGGAAACAGGACGATTGGATCGACGAGGTGCAAACCATCACGGAGTTAAGCATGGCCTTGCCCACGGTGACCTATTTTGAGGACTTCTGCACGTTGCTCCAAGTGCATGAGAACATCCTGGCCCGTTGTCTCGACCGTGAGCCTATACAGCTACAGTATCCTGACTTTAAGGGGACGCTGAAGTCGCTCGGAGCCTGGGGAGGCGACTTCCTATTGGCAGCCACCGAACAACCCTATGAACAAGTAAAAGCCTACTTCCAAAACAAGGGCATGAACACCCTATTCAAATACCAAGACCTTATCTTATGAACGACAACATCCACGGTGGCGTGAAATGGCAAAGCCCCTCAAACATTGCCATTGTGAAATACTGGGGGAAATCACCCAAGGGACCTCAGATTCCGCAAAATCCCTCGGTGAGTTTCACTTTGACGAAATGTAGTACGGAGACCTCCATCTTTTATGAGGCTTCGGACCGTTTTGGACTGCATTTTCGGTTTGACGGCAAGGAGAATCCGGAGTTTCAGACCAAAATAGCAGAGTTTCTGAAACAACAAACGTCCTCTTTCCCCTTCCTCAATGAAATGGATCTCCATATCAACTCGCACAACACTTTCCCACATTCCTCGGGCATTGCCTCCTCTGCTTCCTCGATGAGTGCATTGGTACTATGCCTCCTCGACATCGAGCGCGAGCTTCACGGGGAAAAGGATATGGATACGAAAAAAGCTTCTTGTCTGGCTCGTCTTGCCTCGGGAAGTGCATGCCGTTCGGTCTTTCCCAAGATGGCTTTATGGGGCACTACAGAGGCGTTCCCAGGGAGTTCCAACGAATATGCGGTGTCGCTCGAAAACGAGATCCATCCAATTTTCAAAAGCTATCACGATAGTATCCTCATCGTGAGTGATGCCAAAAAAGAAGTCTCCAGCCGTGCCGGACACGCTTTGATGGATACCAATCCCTACGCTGAAGTGCGGTACGCTCAAGCACGACAACATACGGCCACTCTTTTGGAGGTGCTAAAAGCTGGCGATTTGGAAGCCTTTTGCCATATCACCGAGTCGGAAGCCATGCAACTCCACGCCCTTATGATGTGTTCAGAACCTTCGTTTATTCTAATGAAACCCAACACGTTGCGAATCATCAACACCTTGTACGCCTTCCGCAAGGAAACCGATATCCCCGTCTGCTTTACCCTCGATGCAGGACCCAATGTCCACATTCTCTATCCTGATCGTGACGCAGAATTGGTGGAGCGTTTCATCATGGATGAGTTGGAACGTTACTGCGTGGATGGAACCTGGATTGCCGACCGTGTAGGCGATGGACCTTCAAGATGTTAAAGCCATGACGGAAAGAACCTATCATAGCAAAATCATCCTCTTTGGCGAATATTCCATGATATTCGATGCCACCGCTTTAATGATGCCTTTGAGGAAGTTCTCTGCACAATGGCGTTTCCCTTCTCACTTGATGGCCCGGGAAGCAGCAGCCTCCAATGCTAGTTTGCAACGCTTTGCTGATTATCTCTCCACGATCAATGAAGCCAAAGCGGTTATCGACCTCCAACGCTTTAAGGATGAGTTGTATAACGAGCTATATCTGGACTCCGACGTGCCGTCGGGCTATGGCCTTGGCAGTTCCGGTGTGCTGGTGGCCGCCGTGTATGACCGCTATGCCTTTGAAAAGTCCGACCATCTTATTCTGTTGAAGAACCTCTTCGGCAAAATGGAGAGTTTCTTTCACGGCAGCAGCTCAGGCATCGATCCCTTGCAATGCTATCTCGGGAAGCCTTTCCGCATCAATGCTGAAGGTGTAAGCTTGCTACCCGATGACTTTTTGCCTGCGGATATCCATGTGTTTCTTGCCGATACTGGCGTAAAAAGCAACACCAAGCCCTTGGTGCAGTATTTCAAGAGCAAACGGGAAGACATCAGCTATTTGAATGGTTTTCAATCCCATTATGTGCCTTGTGTCAATGCTTGCATCAATGCCCTGACCCAAGGGGAGAAAGTGTCGTTTTTCAACACCCTTCGTCAGCTCACCGAAGGCCAGTTGAAGTATCTCCGTCCGATGATTACCGACAATAGCATCGACCTCTTCTTAGAAAAGCCCGACTTCAACCTCGGATTCAAGATTTCGGGTTCCGGTGGTGGCGGTTATGTGCTGGGTTTCACCGACGACATCGAGAAAACAAAAGCATTTATGGAAGGCTATGATTTGATTTGGGTATGAGATGGATTCGTAACATAGAAAACCGTATTGAAAAGTTGTTGATCACGGTCATCGACTTCTTCTATCCACCGTTTAGGAAGATCATGCCTTTAGATTTGTTCCGTTACGGTTGCTGTGGCGGACTGAACCTGGCCTTGGAGTGGGTGCTTTATTATGTGTTTTATCATTTTGTATTCCATGGCCGGGTGTTCGACTTGGGCTTTATCGCCTTCACCCCCCATATTGCCGCTTTTGTTTTTAAATTCCCCATCACCTTCTTGACGGGTTTTTGGTTAGCAAGGCATATCAGTTTTTCAGGCTCTTCCTTACGTGGAAGGACCCAGATTGTGCGTTATCTTCTGGTCACTGTAGTCAACATCTTGATCAATTACCTGGGGTTGAAGCTCTTTGTGGAAGTGTTCCAATGGTGGCCGACGGTATCCTACATTATCATTTCTATTATCTGTGTGACATTCAGCTATTTAACCAATAAATATTTTTCTTTTAAGAAAAACAAGAACCCCCAATCAAAATAGTTTTCCGTTTACCCAATCTGACTCCAGTCGAACGTTTGGGCAAACAATTCCTTGTAATGCGCTCTAAGCATCTGGTTCTCGGGCTTAATGAGCTTGGGGTCGTCGTTGAGAATGCGCATGGCTGCATCACGGACTTGAGGTATTAAAGCCCCGTCTTTCTGTAAATCACCGATGAGCATCTCGATTTGGCCGGATTGTCGTAAGCCCCCCGTTTCGCCAGGGCCGCGCAGTTCCAAATCGACCTCGGCAATCTGGAAACCATCGTTGGTGGAACACATCGTTTTCATGCGGGTCTTGCCGTCGGGAGTGAGCTTGTGGTCGGTGACGAGGATACAGTAGGACTGGTCGGCACCGCGTCCCACACGGCCTCGTAGTTGGTGCAGCTGTGACAAACCGAACCGATTGGCGTTCTCGATGATCATCACACTGGCATTGGGAACGTTCACACCCACCTCGATGACGGTGGTAGCCACCATGATTTGGGTGTTCTTGGTGATGAACCGTTGCATTTCGAAGTCTTTGTCTTCGGGCTTCAGTTGGCCGTGGCATACGGAGATCTTGTATTCGGGCTCAGGAAAATCCCTTAACAACGCTTCGTAGCCTTCTTGCAGGGCAATCATATCTGTCTTTTCCGACTCCTTGATCAAGGGATACACCACGTAGATTTGCCGTCCCTTGGAGATTTGCTGTTTCATGAACATCATGATGCGGTAGCGGTCGTCGTCATAGACATGATAGGTCTCCACGGGCTTTCTTCCAGGAGGCAGTTCATCGATTTTGGACACATCCAGGTCGCCGTATTGCGTCATGGCTAGGGTGCGGGGGATGGGGGTGGCGGTCATCACTAACATGTGAGGAGGCCGCTCGGTCTTTTCCCAGAAGCGGGAGCGTTGTGCTACACCGAAACGATGCTGTTCATCGATAATGGCGAGACCCAGATTTTTGAAGATCACTTTTTCTTCGATGAGAGCATGGGTACCTACGATAATCTGCAGGGAGCCGTCCTCTAATCTTTCGTGAATCTCCTTGCGTTCCTTGGTTTTGGTGGAGCCGGTGAGCAAGGCGAACTTCACAGGCATGTCCTTCAGCAGTTCCTTGAGCGTGGCGTAGTGCTGGGTGGCAAGAATCTCTGTCGGGGCCATCATGCAGGCTTGGTAACCATTGTCCAAGGCCAACAGCATCACCATGAGAGCCACGATGGTTTTTCCGCTACCCACGTCGCCTTGTAGTAGGCGATTCATTTGATGGCCGCTGCCCATATCGATTCGGATTTCTCGAATGACACGTTTTTGTGCGTTGGTCAACGGGAAGGGAAGATGCTCCTTGTAAAACGTGTTGAAATAGTCGCCCACCTGACTGAACAAATAGCCTCGGTTGAGACTCTCACGGCGTTTTTTGGCTCGTAATAGTTTGAGTTGGAAGAAGAGATGCTCCTCATATTTCAGGCGTCGGGTGGCCTGCTGTATTTCGATGTTGTTCGACGGGATATGGATTTGGTAATAGGCGTATTTGCGCGGGATGAGTTGCTCCTGCTGCAACAAATCATGTGGCAGGGTCTCGGGAATGAGGTCCATCACCTGTTGGAGGATTAGGCGTTGGATTTTGGCAATCTGACGGGTGCCGAGGCCATGGTCCTTCATCTTCTCGGTGGTGTTGTACACGCCTTGCAAACCCTCGCCAATCAACGGGTCGTTAGGGTTATATTCCTCAATTTCGGGGTGGACGAAGTTGTAGTTGTGGTTGAATTCACTGGCTTTGCCGAACAATACGTATTTCACATTGGGCTTGAACCGGTTCTTGATCCATTTTAGTCCACGGAAAAATACAATTTCGATGGACCCCGTCTCGTCGGTGAAGCGGGCGGTAGCTCTTTGGGGTCGTGGTGCGCCGATGAGTTGCACTTGGCTGATGGTCCCGATGAGTTGATAGTACACTAAGTCGTCGTTTACCTGCGCCACCTTGTGAATTTGGCTCTTGTCGACATACCTGAAAGGGAATTGGTTGAGCATATCCATGAAGGTGAACACTTTGAGTTCCTTGCCCAAGATTTCCGCCTTCTTAGGCCCAACGCCTTTCAGGTAACTGATGTTGGTATGCAGCAGGTTGACTTCCATACGGCAAAGTTAAAAAACTTTTTACTTTCCGTCACTTGCCAAACCTGTTAAACCACCATCTATCCTATGCTCGTGGCCATAGGGCTAATTTGTTACTGTGAATTCACAAACAAAAATAAGGCATCGTTTCTAAATATGTGTGGTTTGGTGTTGGAATTATGTTGGAATTGTGAGAATTGGTTTGTAATATTCTCATCTTTCCTCTTTTGCCCGACTCTTATTCACCAAAAATACCCCCGTGAACACCAAAACCGCAGCCAAAATTTTCTGCCAAGTCAAACGATCCATCCCCAATACAATGGCGGTCACCATGCCAATCAATGGCTGGACATAAGTGTACAGACTCACCACAGTGGGTCGTAGTTGCTTCTGTCCAATAGGTAGTAAAAAATAAGCTATGAATGTAGCAAATAAGATAATATAACACAATTGAAGCCAATAACTGGTACTCATCTCAGCAAAAGGAAGGTGTGCCAATTCCTTAGTGTCGAGCGGAACCGCAATAATGGTGGAAAACAGAAAAATCCATTTCATGAAGGTGACCACATGGTACCGTCGGATCAAGGGTCTAAAGATGCCAAGATAGGAGGCAAAGAACAGACAATTGCCAATCATCAACAGGATGCCGATGGGCTTCGACTGGGTGATGCCATTGCCATGGGCACCAATGGTGTTCATAACTAGCATAATCACCCCAACAAAACTCATGGCCACACCACCGGCCTTCTTCAAGGTGATGGGTTCCTTTAAGGCAATGGCTGCCACAAACATAGTGAAAATAGGAGTGGTGGAGGTGATGATGGAGGTGTCTAATGGTGTAGTGAATTTGCTCGACTCCAAATAAGCAAGCTGAGTGAGCAAAAAGCCTAACATGGAAGCAGCAAAAATGCCACATAAGTCTTTGAAAGGTACTTTCTCCTTAGGAAGAAACAACGAAATCAACCAAAACAACAAACACGCTCCCGCCGATCTAAAGCAGAATAAACCCAAAGAGCCAACCAACCCACTGTTGGTCAGCTCTTTGCAGATGATAATGTTGAATCCGAAAATGGTATAGGCACCTAAAACGGATAAATGCCCAATGAGTTTAATATTCCCAGAGGCTTTGCTCAAAGTCAAACATCTCGTCTTTGATACGCTCCGACTCATAAAGAGCGTCGATGTTTAAAGCGTAGGAGTTGATGTAGCGGTCGTACATGTTCTCTTCCTTGACGATGTAGCTGTCGAACACGCGCTTGGTGAGGATTTCCTCGTAGGTGCGGCGTTCAGCTCCGTTCTTGCGGTTGGCTACAAAAGCTTCGGAAAGCACTTTGCGAGTGTTGTCGTCATACGGAATCCAACAGGCTTGGGATAAACCATCCTCGTCGACCACAATGGGTCCAAGGGCAATGATTCTCACCAAGAACTGCGACAAATGCTTGTCGAAATACCAGTCTTCCTTGATGCGAAGTCGTGTCACATTGGCCATGCGGTCTTTGAAGACAATTTCGTTGGCCACCTCCACACCATCACGCATGATGACAGGTGGGTCGCCAATCTTGGTGTTTTCCTTCTCGAAGTCATCACGCGTCAGTGGTGTGACCATGTCGTCAATATTGTTCTCTACACGGTAAGGAGTGATGCGACCATCGAGAATTCCGTCATAAAGCACGGTAACGAGGTTGCGCCAGTCTTCAGTGGGGTTCACGGGATAGTAGAACACCTGGTTGATCTTCTGACGGAAGTCAATCTCACGGATGATGGTCTTCTTCCACATCACATACTCCTCGCGAATCTCAGGAAGAGGGGAAAGCTTCTTTTCGACCATGATTTCCTGACGTTTCGACAGGATACTGTTCTTGGGTGGCTTGGCTTCGGTGGTCTGAGCAGTGAGACTCAGTGCCATGCCGAAAAGCATCGCGATGGAAAATATGGAAACGAGTGTCTTTTTCATCTTCTATGGTTTTAAGTTAATGTCTTATTTGATTTCCACGGCAATCTGTGAGTCAAGCACTTTCTCCTTGTTGTCGTTACCTCTCACTCGGATGGCAGTGAACACGAAAATGTCGCCCGTATTGGCGGTGTTGAACACACTCTTCAGGGTCTCGCTGAACTTGGAGCCTGAGACCTTCTCTTCTTTCACAGTGCCTGCCTTGGTTCTGTATTTTACAGTATAACCGACCACGTCATAGTGAACCCCTTCAAAGTCGAAGTCTTTCATCTCGGCTCGTACCATGTTGGCGGCCAGCAGGGCGCTCTTGGTGACTTTGCCGTCGACCACGTTGTCGATCTTGGCGGTCGGTTTGGGCAATTCCTTCACACGGAACTTCATGCTGCCCAAGGAGCTGCCTTGCGAGCTGACGTTGACCACCACTTCGCTGGGGCTGCCCACCACACGCAGGTTGTAGGTGCCATTGCCCGTGCGGGTCAGATTGGCACCAGAGGCTGTAGCGGAAATCTCGCCCCCGACACCACCACCAATGGCAATCGGGTTGTCGATACCGGCATACACCACGTTCATCTTGGTGGCCGACACGCTCACCGCAGGAGGAGCCACCGTGAAACTGTTCTCAAAGGTGAAATCCTCCAGCTCGTTGGTCTTGGGGTTACGCATTTGGATGACGCCCGTGTATTTGTGAGTACCCACACCGACGTTGTATTCCAAGTCAATCACACCCTGACTATTGCTGGTGTATTCTTTTTCAGCACCACCATCGAGACGTACCTTGGCCGTAGTCTGTGAATTCTGCCAGGCCGTCACCATGGCTTGGGCATGGTATTTCTGGCCCGAAAGGATGTAGCTGCTCTCAGCAAATACCTTGGCTCCAATCTCGTCGAATGTATAATCATCGGCATGGACGGACTGTGCCAGATGGGTCACGGCATTCAACTCTGCCGTCTCCACCTCAGAGATGATTTTGTTAATCAGAGTGACATCGGCAATCAGTACCGTATGGTGGAAGTTGCGGTATTCCCAACTGTCCTGTACAGGGTCGGTGACACCTGGATAATAGCTGATTTTACCACCGTAGTAGTCGCCTTCCAAAGGAAGTTTTTTCATGCTGCTTTCGCTCACCCCTGAAGCTAAGACATAGTCTCTGGTTCCGTAAATGCTGTCGGTGATGAGCCCTAACTCATGGATGTGTTCTGCCCCCATGATGCCTACAATCACGCCACGGTATTCGCGGATTTTCTCGGATAGTTCGTAAGCCTTGCCTCCATTACCTGGGCCTTCGGGGTCACCCATCATATAGGCGGTGGGCTTGTTGTAGTTGTCTCTCGACTTGATTTTGGAGGTGTTGATGTTATAGAACAAACGACCATCGTATTGGATGGTGTCGTTGCTCTTCAGTAAACCGTGCTCAATGGCTTGGGCGTAGTTTTTCTCTTCGATTTTGCTGACCAGGTCCCATTTCAATGCTTCAAGATAGTTGATCATCTCGGTCGACTTGTCTCTCAATTCCTGGGCTTGTTCCCAATAAGGTCCCACTTTTTCCTGATCCATCGTATATTGTTCCTCAAACGTGGCATAACGCTGCGAGATTTGCTGCATCAGCGTGATGTTGGTCTCTTGGACACCTGTGTTCACGGTGTCGAAAGCGTCGAGGATGTCTTTCGAGACATTCATGGCGAGAAGGGCAGTGTACACCAGGTACATCATGCCGATCATTTTCTGTCTCGGGGTTTCTTTTGCGCCTGACATGGTATCGTACTCCTTTCTTTAATTAATGAATTGAGTAGATTATGCCTTGATGTTCATGGCTGACAACATGCCGCCGTAAACGCCGTTGAGGGCACTCAGGCGTGAGGATAGCTGATTCAGCTGCTTGTTGAGCTCGATAGTGTTGTTGGCCGAGTTGTTGAGGTTGTCCATGTAACTGCTCATGGTGGCGGCAAGTTTGCCAGAAGCACTGGAGGTCTGTTCCATACTCTGGAGCTGCAACTCATAGATGGAGTTGAGCGACTGCATGCTGGTAGCCACTTTCTTAAGGGTGTCGGTGTCGAGGGCACTGAAGTCGAGCTTGCTCAACGAACTGCTCAATTGCTCTGACGATTTGACGTAGTTGGCAGCAAAAGTGTTGATGCTGCGAGTGGCTTGTTCCATGGCATTGGTGTAGTCATGGGTAGCAGCCATGGCTTGCATCATGGCATCATTCATTTCAGGTGTGCTAAGACTGCTGCTACCTCCTGCACTGCCACTTGTGCCGAAAACGGTGTGGGCTTCTCCGTCCCAGTCTTCTTCAAGTTCCACAAATACATTGTCCCATTGATAATCCAAATGCTGCGGCTCAAATGCCGAAAGGAAGAAAATCAGAGCCTCAACGCCCAAACCGAGACCCAACATGAAGTCGGCACCGGGAATATGGGTCAACTTAAAATAGGCACCCACCATCACGATGGAAGCACCGAAACCGTAAACGTATCCCATGAAGGTTTTGTAACCCTTGGTCTGTGTGAGCGCTTGGAATTTTTTAAATCCTGAAAGATTTTCTTGTTTTTTTGCCATGACAAAATTGATTCTTAAGAAATGTTGTTGTTATAATCGATTATCTGTATACATTCGACATCTTCGGATTATCCCCCTTGTTACGTCCCATATAGGGCTGGATGGTGCGGAAGCCAATATAGCTGCGGGCGGTATCCTGGTATTCATAGTCGCGGGTGGTTACTTGGATGTAGTAGGAGATGTCCTTCCACGAGCCACCGCGTACCACTTTGCGTTTCATGACAGGCGGGTCGTCGTCTTGAGCGTTGTAGGTATAGTCGGGGTTCATGTCCCAAGTGAAGTTGTAGGAGGTGGGGTCGAAAGCACTGTTGGTCCATTCGGCCACGTTGCCCGCCATATCATACAAGCCATAGTGGTTCGGAGGATAGCAACCAACGATGAGGGTTCTCAAACCACCATCGGCAAGGTAGTTGCCGCGGAGAGGCTTGAAGTTGGCCAAGAAACAGCCCTGCACATTGCGTGTGCCAGGACCACCCCACGGGTAAGGATTCAAACGGTCTCCACCACGGGCCGCCCATTCCCACTCCGTCTCAGTGGGCAAACGGAACTCGGAGACAAGAGCACTGTTCTTTTGCGATAGGAAAGCGTTCTTCAGCTGGGTCCTCCAAGTGCAGAACGCACGAGCCTGCTGCCATGTCACACCCACCACCGGGTAGTTGTCATAAGCTTCATGCCAGAAGTACTTCTCCGTCATCGGGTCGTTGAACGAATAAGCATAGTCGTGAATCCAGCACAACGTGTCGGGATAAACGTTGATGGCTTCTTGTCGCACATAGACCGAACGGTCGGTGTAACCTTGCTTACGGTTCGACCAAGCTCCCTTTCTATTGGGTGAAATGCCGTTGTCGGCCTCGCCCAGTGAATAGTCGTTGGGGGTGAGGTCCTCGCCCTCAAATTCCTTGGCGGCAGCAGCACGTAGGTCAACCCAATAATATGAATAATAAAGTTTTCTGGTGTCAATCTCTTTAGCGCGGAAATAACGCTCATGTTCCGGAAGGTACATGGGCTCCAACGCTTCGCGTACATCTTGGTCCTTGCTGTTCCAGTCAATCTTTTCTTTCCAGTTCAGCATCGGAGGGTCAAGGGTCTCGCCATTCTTGGTCTCCGTGATGGCGTAAACATCGGGGTTGACCTCCGCAAGAATCCTCCTCGCAATGGAGTCTCTTACCCAGTATACAAACTGACGATACTCGTTGTTGGTGATTTCCGTCTCGTCCATGAAAAATGCCGAAACGGAAACAGTCTTCGGCTCATAAAGCATCGAGGTGTTGATGTCTTCACCGCCCACACCCATAGTGAAACTTCCCATCGGAATGAACACCATGCCGTAAGGATCGGGCTGACTGAACGAACCACTCGACTTGCGGACACCGACCAACTCACCTTGAGTGCGCGGGTTACCGCAAGAAGCCAGCACTAAAACAACGGAAAAAACAAACAGTAATTTTTTCATCTTCTTGAGATTCATATTCTTATCTATCTTCTTAATGTTCAAAGTCTATTGCAAATAACCGACAAAAACAAAAAATATTGTATTGAAGTGTATTTTTTTTCATTCTTATAAATATCTTACACTGCGATAATCTCTCGGGGTGCGGTCCAGATCCAGCTTGAAACAGTAGCTGAAGGAGATCTCATGGGACCCTGGGATGTTATGACCCATGGTGTTGATGTCGTAGGCATATCCAAGAACGAAGTCCTTGATCGTCAGACCGACAGTGAGACCTACAGACTCCTGGGGACGGTAGTTGACCCCTAGCGAAAGCAGGTCGTTGTACACCACTTTCATGCCGGCGTTAAGCTGTTGGATAGAAGAAAGTTTTTTTTCTGTCTGTAAGAGATTGCCTTCCTCGTCCGTATACGTCTTGTCGTACGTGAAAAGGTTGGCCATCACGTTGACCGAAGGGATGAACTTGAAGGCCGGCAGACTCTCGAACATGAAAGGATAGCCAGCGACGAAATACAAAGTGCGGTCGGTGGTGAAACTGGCTGCAGTCTGGTCGTCGCCCAAAGCCTTGCCTGTGGTATTCAATAGATTGATCGCCGATACACCCACGTAAAAGGACTCGGGGATTTGCCAGAAAACACCGGCGCTAAGATCGAACAACATACCACTCTCTTCGCCGAGTTGGCTAAGCAAGGGGTCGCCGGTCTGTCCTGGAACAAGATGGCTGAAGTTGACGGTGCGGTTGAGTAAACTCACTGAGACCCCTAACCCCATCGTGGAACCTCCCATGTCGATATGATATGAGTACCCCAAACCAACATTGGTGTTCTTCTCCACACCCAACTGGTCGTTCAAGACGGAAAAACTAATACCGCCTCCCAACGCCCTTAAGGGCATGTCGCCTGTTACCAAAAGGGTGGTGGGAGCGATGTTGGTGCCTTCAGAGTCGGTGAAACCGGCCCATTGCTGACGGTAGATGCCCAATAGGTTTACCCCCTCGCTCAAACCGGCAAAACCAGGGTTGATGTAGGTGTAGGAATTGTTGTAGTTGGTGAAGATGGGAGCCTGCTGCGCTCTCAGTCCTCCCACAGTGAGAAGCAGGAAGGCAGTGGCGAGTAGGATGGCTTTTAATTTCGACATGTTCACACGGACTTAGAAACGAGCGGCTAAATTACAAAAAATCTCTTTTGTTGAGCAGAAATCATCTGAAAAGTTTGATAATATCGTTGCCGTTGGCAAAAAGAACCAAAGCCAACACGAGGGCCAAACCAATATACTCGGCAATCTCCATGAATCTGTCGCTGGGTTTTCTTCGGGTGATGATCTCGTAAAGCAAGAACAAAATGTGACCGCCGTCGAGTGCGGGGATGGGCAAGATGTTCATGACCGCCAAAGCGATGGAAAGGAAGGCTGTGAGTCGCCAAAACATACTCCATATCCACGTGTCGGGGAAGATTTTCCCGATAGAGATAAAGCCTCCCACACTCTCGTAAGCCTTAGTGCTGGGTTTGACGATGAGCTTGAGCTGCTTCCAGTAGTCGGAAATCTCGGTGAACGTCTTGGAGAAACCCGCAGGAATGGCTTGCCAGAAAGTGTATTCAACCGTGCCCATGTTGAAGTAGTCACTCAACGGAGCACAATACACACCGATGACACCTGCTTCGGGTAGGTGCATGGCGAAACGCAAGGTGTCGAAGTCACGCACCGCACGGATGCTGATGTCTTGGTCTTTGAAGGTTTTGATGTGTCGTATAAAGTCTTGGTAATAGGGTGTCGGGATGTCGTTGACCCCCACGATCACGTCGCCGACTTCCATGCCAGCGGCTTGTGCGACGGAGCCTGAACTGAAATCAGTAATCACAAAGGGAGTGCGGTATGTGATGAAATTCACGTCTTGGCTGCTGAGTAACTTGGCGGTGGCATCGTCGGGCAATTCGATGACAAGAGGTTGGCCGTCGCGCTCCACCTCCACCGTCTTGGCATCAGCCAAAATCATCTCCATCTGGATGCGTTGGAAGTCCGCGATTTCTTTGCCGTTGACGCTCAAAATCTTGTCTCCGTCGCGGAAGCCAAACGATTGCGCTAAACTGTCGGCAGCAATACCGAATTTGTTAACCTCCGAAGTGGGCAGATACTGCTCCCCATAGTTGGCTAACAGTCCGATGTAAATGCAGATGGCCAACACCACGTTCATGAACACACCGGCCACCATGATGATGAAACGCTGCCAGGCGGGTTTCGAACGGAATTCCCATTCCTTGGGCGGTTGTTTCATCTGCTCCTTATCCATCGACTCATCAATCATGCCGGCGATTTTATTGTAGCCGCCTAAAGGAAACCATCCAATGCCATATTCGGTGCTGTCGCTCAACCTCCAGTCGTTCGGGTCGAGTGTGCTCAAATCAATGGGCTCTATTTTTGTCTGCTTCTTTCCAGCCGCATCCCTGTATTCAGTGACCGTATATTTTTCTGGAACATTTTTAGAGAAAAAACGACAGCGAAGCTTGCCGTTTACACGCTTCACACGTATCAAAGAAAACCCCCAGTCAAAGAAAAGATAAAACTTGTCGACCCTGACTTTGAACGCTTTTGCCGCTAAAAAATGTCCTAGTTCATGAACAAAAATCAGAATGGAGAGTGCTAGAAAAAATTGTATGACTTTAATTAATATAACCATAATAATAAATGAAATTTTCTGTTATCAGTTTTCCGTTTCAAAGTTAATGTAATCGGTCGGATTCAAAGAGACGCCATTGCGCCACAATTCAAAGTGGAGCATAGGGCCTTCGGAGAGTTCTCCTGAAGCACCAAGGATGGCAATGGCTTCACCAGCTTTGACGAAGTCGCCTTCTTTTTTCAGTAAAGTGGCGTTATGTTTATAACAAGAGAAGTAGTTGCCTTCGTGTTGTATGCCAAGGGTATAGCCGAAATCAAGGGTCCAAGCGGCAAACACCACAGTCCCGTCGAGCGTGGCTTTGATGACTTGGTTGCCGGTGGATACGATGTCGATGCCGTAATGCTGTTCGGTGGGGGCATAATCTTTGGCGATGCTGCCGATGATGGGGGTGAAGAAAATGGCGGCACCATTATATTGTGGAGGGTTTGTTATCGTAGGGTTGGTCAAGTTATAGAGGTTGTCTTCCTCAAATTCAGCACGTAGGGCGGAGTCGAGGGGAGAAGGGCTCGTGTTGACGGTATCCAGGTTGAAGCCAAGCAGAGGCGCATAGATGTCGCGTTGTTCAAGGCTGTCGTTCTCGAAGGGATAGCCTTCAATGACTTTTTTCAAGTTATTGAAATAGATGTCTTTGCGTTCCAGTTCTTGCTCAATGGAGTCGGCTCGGCGGCTGAGGGCGTACACCTCGCGTTCTAGCGAGGTTTGGCCAGCGTATCCTGGAATGTATTCGCGCAGCGGAGTATAAGCAATGACTATGGCACTGACGACCATCAAAACGAGGATCAAGCCGAGCATAATAAGGCTGAGCGTGAAGATGCGCTTCTGGCTCAACTTCTGCTGTTCGAGTTCTTTCTTTTCTTCCTGCTCGGCCATAATCATCAAATTAACTTGCAAAAATACACAATTATTGTTTATCTATAATAAAAAAAGCCAACCTCTCGGCTGGCTTTCTTCTGACTTCTGTCTTCTCAAAGAAATTACATCATCCCATCCATTCCACCGCCCATGGGCATCGGAGGTGTAGGAGGTGTAGGTTCCTTGTGGTTGCTGATGACGCACTCGGTGGTCAATAACATGCCAGCGATAGAAGCGGCATTTTCCAAGGCGACTCTCGACACCTTGACAGGGTCGATGACACCGGTGCTGAGCAGGTTCTCATACACCTCGGTGCGGGCGTTGAAGCCGAAGTCGTTCTTGCCTTCCTTCACCTTGTTGACCACGACCGAGCCTTCCAATCCAGCGTTCTCAACAATCTGGCGCAGAGGCTCTTCCAAAGCGCGTTTGATGATGGCGATACCCGTGGTCTCGTCTTCGTTGTCGCCCTTCAGCTTCTCGATCGCCTTGATGGCACGGATGAAACCGACACCACCACCAGGGATGATGCCTTCTTCGATAGCGGCACGGGTGGCGTTCAAAGCGTCTTCCACACGGTCTTTCTTCTCTTTCATCTCAACCTCGGAAGCGGCACCTACATAGATGACGGCCACACCACCGGCCAACTTGGCCAAACGCTCTTGCAATTTCTCACGGTCGTAGTCGCTTGTGGTGGTCTTGATCTGAGCCTTAATCTGGGCGGTGCGGGCTTCGATGTCCTTCTTGGCACCGTGGCCGTTCACGATGGTGGTGTTGTCCTTGTTGATGCTGACCTTATCGGCCTGACCGAGCATCTGCAAGGTGGCATCCTCGAGCTTGTAGCCCTTCTCTTCGCTGATGACGGTACCACCCGTCAGGATGGCGATGTCTTCCAGCATCTCTTTTCTACGGTCACCGAAGCCAGGAGCCTTGACGGCAGCGACTTTCAGCGAGCCACGCAGACGGTTGACCACCAAGGTAGCCAAGGCTTCGCCGTCGATGTCCTCAGCGATGATGATGAGGGCGCGACCGGTTTGCAAAGTCTTTTCGAGCACAGGCAGCAAGTCCTTCATCACGGAGATCTTCTTGTCGTAGATCAGGATGTAAGGATTCTCGTAAACGGCTTCCATCTTTTCGGTGTTGGTCACGAAATAAGGTGAAATGTAGCCACGGTCGAACTGCATGCCTTCCACCACGTCGACGTAAGTGTTGATGCCCTTAGCGTCCTCAACGGTGATGACACCTTCCTGTTTCACTTTGCCCATGGCCTCGGCGATGAGTCCGCCAATCTCACTGTCGTTGTTGGCAGAAATGGTAGCCACTTGCTTGATTTTCTCATTGTCGCCATCGACTTTCACTGACATCTTCTTTAATGAAGCGATTACGGAGGCCACCGCCTTGTCAATACCACGTTTCAAGTCCAAAGGATTGGCTCCTGCGGTGACATTTTTCAAACCCGTGGCTACGATGGATTGGGCCAACACGGTAGCGGTGGTGGTACCATCACCAGCGAGGTCGTTGGTCTTGGAAGCGACTTCCTTCACCAACTGGGCACCCATGTTCTCAACGGGGTCGATGAGTTCGATTTCCTTGGCAACCGTCACACCGTCCTTGGTGATCTGGGGAGCACCATACGATTTCTCGATGACCACGTTACGACCTTTGGGGCCAAGGGTCACCTTCACTGCATTTGACAATGCGTCAACGCCTCTCTTGAGGCCATCACGTGATTCAATATTGAAAAGAATATCTTTTGCCATGATAATTTCAGATTTAAAGATTTAAAATTCAAAGATTCAAAAAACCATTAAATGATTGCGATGACGTCGTTTTCACGCATGATCATATAGTCTTTGCCGTCGAGGTGAAACTCGGTGCCGGCATATTTGCCATAAATGACGTTGTCACCGACCTTCAAGGTCATGGCGTTGTCTTTAGTGCCAGGGCCTACGGCGACCACTTTGCCTTGTTGGGGTTTCTCTTTTGCCGTGTCAGGGATAATGATGCCACTGGCAGTTTTTTGTTCGGCGGCGGCGGGTTCGATAACCACGCGGTCAGCCAAAGGTTTGATTGCTAATTTTGACATAGGTATTGTTGATTTAAAGATTTAAAAATTCAAGATTTAAAGATTTAAAATATCAGCGAGGAGGCTTGGTCAGATTTCATGCCAAACTGAAAAAACAAAAAAAATGTCAGAATGTATGACATTCTGACATTTTTACAGTTGTTTTGCTGATCCAAACCAAGTGCCTTATTCGGCTGCTTCGGTAGCAGGAGCGTCAGTGGCAGGGATGGCAGGGGTGTTGAGTTCAATCTGCTCGCGTATTTGCGAATCCTGTACGTCGCCTGTTCCGTTGACCTTGATGGACATGCTCGATACCAAGCACAAAACCACCAAGATGATTGCCATCGTCCACGTGGCTTTCTCCAGAAAGTCGGTGGTCTGGCGAACTCCCATCATCTGGTTGGCACCACCAAAGTTAGAGATCAAACCGCCGCCTTTGGAGTTCTGGACCAAGACGACCAACCCAAGCAAAACACTGACAACCAGAATTAAGATTACGATTACTGTGTACATGTCGATTTATTTGTTTGTTTGACTTTCTTTTATCTTTTCAATTTGGGCTGCAAAATAAATACTTTTTTCTGGAAAAAGCAAACTTAATTTTTCATAGATTTCAATTGCCTTGTCAAAATAGCCCTGTTGGAGGTATATTTTCGCCAACGTCTCACTCACGATATCCCCTTTGTCGATAATGCTATTCTGGGCCATTGAGATGGGATTGTAGAACTCGGCTTTCGGACGTGAGATGCTCGGGTTCTCGGCGATGAATTTGTCAATGAGTTCCTTCCGACTTAACTTTTTCTTGGGTTCTTCTTCCTTGTTTTCCTCGTCCTGACGTTTTTCTTCCTGGATCTGTTGTAATCTGGCTGCGATGAGGGCCTTCAGTTCGTCGAGCGACTTGCGCTTTTCGTCAAGAAGCACCAACTCGGCAGTCAACTCTTCTTGGGTGCCGCTTAAGTCAATTTCGGGGATGATGAAGGTCTTTTCAGGAATTACATTCTTCTCGCTTTCGTCGATTTCGGTTACATCTTCCAGCCTAAAGAACGAGTCGTCAGGAAGGGCTCTGGAGGGGTTAAAGAGCAAACGAAGCTTGTTGCGGTTCGGAATGGCGATGGCGGCCTTCGTCAGCTGACGGTTGTACCGTTCGTCGTCGGCACGACGGTAAACCACGGCAAGCATGCTTTGCCCGATGCTGAAATAAGGATAGCGTTCCACCAACGATTCAATATCGGTGGCCACCTCTCCCGATAACGTCTCGGGCTTTCTCAGATAACTTATTAGTTGTCCTGTTTCCATGATTTACCAATTTACCAAGGCCTTGTTGAACACATCTTCCACAAGAGCCTCAATGATGGTGCCTGTCAGCGACTCCTGCACCGAATTTAAATCCTGATCGCTGGGATAGTCCTCGTAGTGTGAGAACTTCGTCTCAAAGTTTTTCGTTTCGTCGAACAGATTCACGAATCGGACATTGACCGTGATGGTGAGCCGGTTCAAAGCCGCCGTCTGTCCCGCCGTGATAGCTACCGGTGTCGTTCGGTAGTCTACAATCTCGCCTTCAAAAGCCAAGTCGCCTCCCGTTTCCACCATGTCAAGCGACGTCTGGTTCATCATGGCATCACGCAACGCCGTGGTGAAATCGTTGCTCAACGTAGGGTTGACGAGCTGGGCTTGGTTGGGAAAATACTGCACTGATACCGTCTTCGCCTCTGCAGGAATGGAAGCTCCCGTGAAGGAATAAAAACCGCAACCTGGACATACCAAGGTGAGCAACAGGACGATATAAAGGCACGGTCTCCTCATTGCTTGATGCCGAATTCGTTGATTTTACGGTATAGGGTACGCTCGCTGATGCCTAACTCCTTGGCGGCATCTTTGCGTTTGCCGTTGTGCTTCTCAAGCGCCCTTTTAATCATCTCGATTTCGTTTTGTTCCAACGAGAGGGTCTCGGGGATATGAGGCTCATGGACAATCTCCACGTTGGGCACAATCTCCATATAATCGGGTTCAATGGCGTCAGGCTCGAGGTTGACAGGGTTGAGGCTTACAGGTTTGGTTTCGATGTAGTTGTGACCTATGTTGCCCGAACGAGTGGTCAGTTCGTTGACGGTGGTGCGTAGCTCGGTAATGTCACGTTTCATCTCAAACAACACCTTATATAATAAGTCCCGCTCCGATACGCCTTCACTGTTGTCTTCCCGCTGGAACAGTACGGGGAGCGATGTAGTGACCTTGTTGGGGAGGTATCGCTCCAAAATAGTGTCGGTGATGATGCGTTGCTGCTCGATGATGGATATTTGTTCCGCCACGTTCTTGAGCTGGCGCACGTTGCCGTCCCAACGATAACTCTCAAGCATCTTGACGGCCTCTGGAGTCAACGTGATAACGGGGATGTGGCTCTGCTCAGCAAAGTCGGAGGCAAATTTCCGGAATAGCAAATGGATGTCGCCTTTTCGCTCACGCAAGGCGGGAATGTGAATCGGGATGGTGTTTAGACGATAGTAAAGATCTTCGCGAAACTTGCCTTTCTGGATGGCCATGGGCAAGTCCACGTTGGTAGCAGCGACCACACGCACGTTGGTCTTCATCACCTTGGAACCGCCTACGCGGATGTATTCTCCGTTCTCCAGTACACGGAGCAGACGGGCTTGGGTCGACATGGGCAACTCTGCCACCTCATCGAGGAAAAGAGTACCTCCGTTGGCGACTTCAAAATAGCCTTTACGTTCAGCGATGGCACCCGTGAAGGAGCCTTTCTCGTGACCGAACAATTCCGAATCAATAGTACCTTCAGGAATGGCACCGCAGTTCACAGCGAAATATTGCCCGTGCTTGCGTGCACTATTATAATGGATGATCTTCGGAAACACATCTTTACCTGTACCGCTCTCTCCAGTGATGAGCACGGTAAGGTCGGTGTTGGCCACCTGCGCCGCTATCTCTATGGCATGAAGCAGCTGGGGGTCGTTTCCGATGATGTTGTAATTACGTTTGATGCTCTGAATATCCATTATCTCAACACTCCTCCCAACTCCTTCTCCATGGCCTGCTGAATTCTCGCCATCGCTTTTTCAATCATTTTGTCGGTGAGTGTGGCGGTGGTCGACATCAAGATAAAACTCATGGCATATTGTTTCTTGCCCGCGGGAATCTTGTCGCCTTCGTACACGTCGAAGAGACTCATTTCTTGGAGGATCTTGTTCTCAGCAGCCAAGGCAACGTTCTTTACTTGCTCGAAGGTGACGTTCTTGTCGAAAATCATGGCGAGGTCGCGGCGCACGGATGGGAACTTCGAAAGGGGCACGAAGTGTATTTCCGGAGCCTTGCCGTAGTTGCTCATCAAAGTGTTCCAGCAAAGGGTGGCGTGATACACATCTTTCTTGATGTCAAATAGCTTCAAGGTCTTCTTGTCCAGCTTGCCAAAAGTAGCCAGACGCTTGCCGTCGAGATACAACTCAAGCGAGTACTCATAATGCTTCAGTGTGCCTTCCTTGACTTCCAGTTGGTTCTGATGGACACGCAACAGATGTAGGATGCTCATCACATAGTGCTTGAGGTCGAAGAAATCAACGGGTTGGGGTTTTTGGTTCCAAAGTTCTTCCTGTTTGTTGCCGGTGAGGAAGAGATCGAGGTGTCCAAATTCCGAATAAGGAGCCAAGGGATTTTGATTGTCAATGGCCTTGCCGTTGTAGAAATACACATTGCCGAACTCAAAGAACTTCATGTCGCTAACCTTGCGATTCTGGTTGAAGGCAATGGATTCCAAGCCGCCCCAAAGCAATGTCTGACGCATTACGTTGAGATCGCTGCTTAAGGGATTCATGATCTTTACGTTGCGTTCAGAATCGAAGTCGGTGAAAGCCTCGCTGTAGGCCGATTTGGTAAGCGAGTTGTTCATGATTTCGTAGAAACCGTTAGCCACCAGCATGTCAGAGATCTTCTGCTGTAATTGGTCGGCATTGGGCTTCACAGCACGACTGATGGAGGCATGGATGCGACTCGGAATAACGATGTTGTCATATCCATAGATTCGAAGTATTTCTTCAACCACATCCGCAGGGCGAGTAACATCAACTTTGCAGGTTGGGATGTCGACCACCACGTGACTTTCGTCTTGCTCCACAACGTTGCACCCCAAACTCTTCAAAATGTTGACGGCTTGAACCTTGTCAATATCTTGCCCAGCTACCTTGTTCAGATAGTTGAACTTCAAGTCCACTTGGGCAGGAGTGAAGTCGCCGTTCTTAACGTCTTTAATCTCTGATGAAATGGTGCCACCAGCCAATTCTTTGATGAGTAGGGCCGCCCGTTTCAAAGCATAAAGGGTGATGTTCGGGTCGGCACCACGTTCGTAGCGGAAGGAGGCATCGGTTTGCAGACCGTGGTATTTGGCGGTTTTTCGGATGCTCGTGGGGTTGAAATAAGCACTCTCAAGGAAGACATTGGTGGTCTCTTCGGTGACTCCCGACTTGAGGCCGCCAAACACACCGGCGATACACATGGGCTCCTCGGCATTGCAAATCATCAAGTTGCGTCCGTTGAGCTTTCGTTCCACCCCGTCCAAAGTGACGAAGGGCGTGCCTTCAGGAAGGCATTTCACGATGACTTTTTTACCCGTAATCTTGTCAGCATCAAAGATGTGCATGGGCTGCCCCATCTCCATCAGTACATAGTTGGAGATGTCTACAATGTTGTTGATACTTCGGAGACCTACGGCGGCAAGACGGTTTTTGAGCCAATCGGGGGAAGGACCAACTTTGACGCCGCTGATGCTCAAACCCGAGTATCGCGGACAAGCGGCCGTGTCTTCCACCACCACTTCGATGTCGTTGCTGTGGTTTTCCACCTTGAACTCTTCTACTGAAGGGTAGATGAGGTGGTATCGTGTGGTGTTCTCGCGCTGGTTGAGGGCAGCCACCAAATCACGGGCTGAGCCGATATGCGAAGTGGCATCGCTACGGTTGGCAGTGAGTCCGATTTCAATGGTGTAGTCCTCCTCTACAGGGAAGTAATACGAGGCGGGCTTGCCTACTTCATACTCCTTGGGCAGCACCATGATGCCATCGTGCGACTCACCTAATTGGAGCTCGTCCTCAGCACAAATCATGCCTTCACTTACTTCACCACGGATCTTGCCTTTCTTGATGGTGATGTGCTCATCACCTATCCATAACTCCGTGCCAATAGTGGCCACAAGTACCTTCTGTCCTGCCGCCACATTAGGGGCACCACATACGATGTGAAGAGGCTCCTCACCTCCACAATCAACAGTGGTGATGTGAAGATGGTCGGAGTTGGGATGTTCGACACAGGTCAGTACCTTGCCAACGACAACACCCTTCAAAGCTCCTTTCACCGACTCAAAAGGGGTGAGCTCTTCCACTTCGAGGCCTGTCGAGGTCAGCACCTCACTGACTTTTTCCGCTGGATAGTCGCAGTTGACGTATTGTTTCAACCAGTTATAAGAGATTTTCATTCTTGAGGATTTTAATTTCGGGCGGCAAATATACGAAAATCTGACAAAATGTCACCTTTTTCACTAATTATTCTTACTTCTAACTTCTTTCTTCTGTTTTCTAATTTTTTTTGTATCTTTGCACCCAAATACATTAATAAAAAATGTCAGAAAATAGTTACGACAATATCAAGCCTTTCTATGCCTCATCCCATGGGCATAGTAGATTGTTTACCGCATTATATAATGGTAAGAGGGTGATTTTGAAGACTTTGAAAGAAGAATGTGTTAATGATGCACAGTGTCGTGAGGACTTGAAAAAAGAATATGAGATCACCAGCCAATTGGACTATAAATTCATCCGTAGGGCCCTGGGCTTTGAGAATGTGCCGGGTTTAGGCGATTGCATCGTCTTCGAATACATTGAAGGCAAGTCACTAGCCGAGCATGTAAGGGTGGGAACACTGAATGAGAAACAGATCAAAAGCGTGCTGATCGATATTTGCGACGGTCTGAATTTTATGCACCAACGTGGCATCATCCATTGCGATCTCAAACCTGAAAACATCATCGTTACAGCTAATGACCTTCGAGCTAAAATCATCGATATCGGACTCCCAGAGACGGAATATAAAACCGACCGCGAACTGCTCATCAAAGAAAACGAATTCATCGCCCCCGAACTGATCAAAGGCGAGGAGGCCGACCCACGTTCCGATGTGTATTCCTTAGGCAAAATCATCGAATTCATTATCGAACGCAACATCATCAGCCAGTTTTCCAGTGTGGCTACCCACTGCACTCAGTTTTCCCGTGAACAACGGTTCGACAGCGTGATGGAGGTCAGGTCCTTCCTTACGAAAGGGGTCTCCGCATTCAAACTCATCCTGTTGCTCCTTGTCATCGCCGCTATCGCCGTGGCCGCATTCATCTATGTACCGAAAATTATTGAAAAGACACGAGTGGAAAAAGCAGAACGCCTCGCTGTGGAATTCGGGCACGAGATGGAGAAAATCAACGCAGAAACCCCCGCTCTTTGCGAGAAATATAAACTCGTCTCCATCAATGAGCCAATGAACCTGCCCGCTGCATGGAAAGAAGATAGCGTCAGGCTTAGCCAACAACTCGCCCGTTTCATGAGTATCGATAGCCTACGTCAAGTGGCCGACCAAACGCTTGAAAACCAACGGCAAGCCATCATCACTAGCCGTCAGCATGACTTCGACGCCTTACTGATGACGGAGTTTAGGCAGGCTACCGACAGCATCGCCTCCAGCTTGAGGGCAAGTGTCCAAAATCCCTCTGACTCACTGATGCTGACCGTCGCTAAACAATGGTTCCAACAAACACACTAAACCGATTCCGTCGTGCAACACAAATCCTATAAATTTGCCTTTATCATCCTCGCCTCGGCTACACTGCTGCTGAGTGGCTGTTCCACCAAAAAGAACACCCTCACCCGCCGTGCTTTCCATAACCTCACCAGCCACTATAACGTCTACTGGAACGGACAACAGAGCATCGAGGAAGGTGATAGGCAACTGAAAAGTTCAGTAAAAGAAGATTATACAAAAATATTGCGTGTTTATAACTATGGCGACAAAACCGAGGCCATGGCTCTAAACGCACAGATGGACCGTGCCCTGCAAAAGACCTCCATTTGCGTCCAAAAACACTCCATGAAGTTTAATGGAAAAGAACGTGTGAAATGGATTGATGACGCTTATCTCGTCATGGGTAAAGCGCATTTTTACAAACATGACTTTATCCCAGCCAAACGTACCTTCGACTTTGTCAGCACAGAGTTCAACTACAACGACATCGCCCTCGTTGCCAATCTATGGCTCGCCAAGACCTACATCGAAACCGAACAGTATTCCAAAGCCATCGCTACGATAGAACTGCTCCAAAGCAAGACGGCTAACATGAAAAAAATGCCTAAGGAACTGTACCGCAACCTTGACCTTACCATCGCTGATTATTATATCGCCACGAAAGATTACCGTAAAGCAATTGCCTACCTGAAATCGGGCATGATACAGAACAACGATCGTGAGATGCGACTGCGCTGCATGTTCATCTTAGGACAAATCTATATGCAACTCGACGATGCCAACCATGCCATCGAATGGTTCCGCAAGGTGACCAAGAAAAACCCGAAATACGAGATGCTCTTCGAAGCCAAAATGAACATGGCGCGCATGGGCTCGGCGGGCAACGCCAAAGAAATGTACCGGATGCTTAACCGGATGCTTGACGAAAAGAAAAACGAGGAATATATCGACCGTATTTACTTTGCCATGGCTGAACTGGCTATGAGAGAAGGCAACCCCGATAAAGCCATCGGCTATTACCGTGAATCAGTGGCTAATGCCAAAGCCAACCAAATCCAACGTGCCATGTCCTCCCTGAAAGTGGCCACGCTCCTCTTCGATCGCAATAACTATGAACTGTCTCAAGCGTATTACGACACTGCTGTCCGCGCCATGAACCGTGAGACTTATCCCGACTATGATAGTATCGCCAACATCTCGCAAACCCTCAACGATTTGGTGACGAACCTCACCCTCATTCGTGACCAAGACAGCCTTATCCGAGTGGCCAACATGGATTCGGTAAGTCGTAATGCATTGATCGACAAAATCATAGAAGATGTAATCGAACAGGAAAAAATTGAAAAGGAAAGAGAAGAATATGAAGAACAACTTGCCTTGATGGGTGGAGCCGTCGGAAAAACCGAGATCAAAGGCGACGACCCCAAAGCTACAGGTAATTGGTACTTCTATAATCCGACCACCATACAAAATGGCTTCACGGAATTCTCACGGAAATGGGGCATGCGTAAATTGGAGGATAACTGGCGTATCTCCGACAAACGTAGTATCAGCGCCGGGGGACTCGCCGATGATGGCTCCGGAGGAAAGAAAGAAGATGGTGAGGAAAAAGACAAGGACGAAAAAGCCGTCACAAATCACGACCGCGCTTACTACATGCAGGATCTTCCCTTTACCGATGAACAACAACAAGCCGCCCATAAGCAGATCGCAGGTGCCCTCTACAACGTGGGGTTCATCTACCTTGACCGCCTGTCAGACTATCCTCGTTCTATCGATGCCTACGAGCGACTCGACCACCGATATCCAGGGAATGAACATGAACTGCCAGCCTGGTATGCGCTCTATAAAATGTATAACGACGAGCAAAACAATGAAAAGGCGGACCTTTACAAAGGCAAAATCCTAAGCAAATACCCCGAATCAAGCTATGCGAACTTCATCCTCGACCCAAATTACTATAAAAAACTTGAGGAAGAATCGCTACAGGCCTCGGATCTCTACACTAGAACCTATGATGCCTATCAGCAGGGACAGTATTATCGTGTCAGAATGAATGCAGAGCGTGCCTTGGAGCAATATGCTTCCGACACCGCCTTGGCCCCACGCTTTGCCCTCCTTGATGCCGTGGCACGCGGACGTCTCGAAACCGTCGATAGCATGGCTTATGCCTTGCTCCGTGTGGTACAAAACTATCCGACTAGCAGCGTTCACGAATATGCGCTCACCCTCCTTCAGGAAGTCAATAAAGAATATAACCTCGGTATCAAACTCGACCACGTGGCCGGTGCCAAAGAATCGGAAGGAGAGAAAAAACCGGAGTCCCCCTACAAGTACGAACCCTTGGCCAAACACTTCGTCATGGTGGTGTTCAATCCGAAGAAAACCAAGACAGAAGCCTTAAAAGTCCGTATCACGGATTTCAACAAAAAACAGTACCGTTTCAAGGAATTTGACATGAAGAACCTCCTCTTCGGCGACGATTTGGCAGTGGTCTATTTGGGCTCTTTCGATAATGAACAAGAGGCACAAGACTATGTCACTTCCATGTTCCTCACAGATTATATTTTTGGCGGAATGGACAAAACAACGTATTCGGCACTGCCGGTCTCAGTGAGCAATTTTGCGGTCTTCTGCAAAGAAAAGAAAATCGATGACTATAAAACATTCATTCAAGAAAATTCTAAATAACTTATACTATGGCAATGGAATCACCAATCAAAAACTTAATCGGAAAAGACACCGTTATCAAAGGGGACATCGAGTCCAGTGGTGACATCAGGGTTGATGGAAAACTCATCGGATCACTGAAGTCGAACGGCAAAATCATCGTTGGTCCAACGGGGATCATCGAAGGCGATGTCACTTGCAAACAGGCCGACATCTCTGGCATGGTCAAAGGCATCCTCACTTGTGAGGAACTTGCCACATTGAAGTCGACTTCAAAGGTTGAAATCGACATGAACACCAAACAACTCTGCATTGAAGTAGGGGCTGTTTTCACCGGAAAATGCCAGATGTCGCAAACGATGGCAGCTCCACAACCAAAGAAAATCTAAAACCATTTTGAATCCATGATAAAAGCTTATGTTTTTCCTGGGCAAGGGGCCCAGTTTGTTGGCATGGGGAAAGACCTCTTCGACCATTCATCGAAGGCGAAGGATTTGTTCCATAAAGCCAACAAAATTTTAGACTTTAAAATTACAGACCTGATGTTCGATGGCACCGACGAGGATCTCCGTCAAACGAAAGTCACCCAACCAGCAATCTTTCTTCATTCTGTCATCTTGGCTTCGGTATTGGAGGACTTTCAACCCAATATGGTCGCCGGCCATTCGTTGGGCGAGTTTTCCGCTCTGGTCGCCAACAAAGTGCTGACTTTTGAGGATGGTTTGCGTCTAGTGGCCAAACGCGCCAACGCCATGCAGAAAGCGTGTGAGTTGCAACCGGGTACCATGGCCGCCGTCATCGGTATGGAAGATAGCGTGGTTGAAAGCATCTGTGCTTCTATCCATGACACCGTGGTCGTCCCGGCAAACTATAACTCACCTGGCCAAATCGTCATTTCTGGAACCGTCGAAGGCGTAGCTAAAGCTACAGAAAAACTCCAAGAAGCAGGTGCCAAGAGAGTGCTGCCCCTTAAAGTCGGTGGAGCGTTTCATAGCCCCCTTATGGAACCAGCTCGCGTGGAACTGGCCGAAGCAATCAACACCACCAAATTCAACCTCGGTATCTGCCCAGTGTATCAAAACGTCACAGGACAGTCGGTCACCGATCCTGAAATCATCAAGAAAAACCTGGTGGCTCAATTGACGTCGCCCGTGTGCTGGACCCAAACGATGCAAAATATGATCGCCAACGGTGTCAATAGCATCACTGAGGTGGGACCTGGCACAGTGTTGCAAGGCCTCTTCAAAAAGGTGGACCGCAATCTTGAGATGTCAAGCGCTTCTATCGCACAACCTGCCGAATGAGCTAAGCTCGGAGCATGATGGACCGTAACAAAAACTCCAATCCCATCCTTTGGACGGTGATTCTCGGATTGCTTGTAGGCATCTTCGTGAGCGTGGTTAGTGAGAATATCCTCTTGAAACGTAACCCTAAAGTGGCTGCCGCTAGCAAATTCGATGAAGTGATGTACTATATTAATAATATGTACGTCGATACTTTCAAAAAGGCTAAACTTGAGGAAGAAGCCATCATCGCCATGATGGATGAGTTGGACCCCCATAGCCAGTACATCTCAAAAGAGGAATTCGATGCGGTCAACGACCCCCTGTTGGGAAGCTTCGAAGGGATTGGGGTGCAGTTTCGCATCGTTGAGGATACGGTGACCATTGTCAACACCATTAAAGGAGGTCCCTCTGAAAAAGTGGGTATCATGGCGGGTGACCGTATCGTGTATGTCAACGACTCACTCATTGCTGGAGTTAAAATCAAAAACGACTCGGTGATGCGTCTGCTGAAAGGCCCCAAAGGAACCAAAGTCAGAGTGAAAAATTACCGTCGCGGCGTTGAAGGACTCCTTGACTTTACCATCACTCGCGATGTCATCCCAACGTATAGTGTCGACATCGCCTATATGCTCGATGATGTGACAGGGTATATCAAACTGAGCCGTTTCTCTGCCACCACTCACCAAGAGTTTGTAAATGCGGCTAAAAAGTTGAAAACTCAAGGGATGACGAAGATGGTGCTTGACCTTCGGGGTAACGGCGGCGGCTACCTCGGTGAGGCAGTCGACATCGTCGATGAGTTCCTGCCCAAAGGCAGTCTGGTGGTATTCACCGAAGGCCGGTTCCGTCCTAAAACCATGTTTCATGCACGTAAAAAAGGGGCCCTGGAAGATTTGCCTGTAGCAGTGCTCATCGATGATGAATCGGCCAGTGCCTCCGAGATCGTGGCAGGTGCACTCCAAGACAATGACCGTGGTATCATTGTGGGTCGCCGATCCTACGGAAAGGGATTGGTGCAGGAACAGGTGATGCTGAACGACAACTCTGCCATCCGTATCACCGTAGCGCGCTACTATACCCCAACAGGCCGTTGCATTCAGAAACCTTTTTCTGGAAAAAGGGAAGAGTACCTTTTCGAATCACTCGACCGCTACGAGAACGGGGAACTCTTCTCTGCGGATAGCATCCATTTCGACGACTCGCTGAAATACCTCACACCGAAAGGCAAGGTGGTGTATGGTGGCGGCGGTATCATGCCTGATGTGTATGTGCCTCTGGTTAACGACAGCACAGAATATTATTTCAATAGGATTGTTAACCTCGGAGTCCTCTACCAATACGCCTTCGATTATTGCGACCGTCACCGTAACGAACTGAATCGATACAAAACCGTGGCCGATTTCAACCGCGCGTTCCATGTCACCGATGCCATGTTCAATGAATTGGTGGCTCAAGCGGAGAAAAAGGGTATCAAAGGCAACGAGAACGAAAAACAAGTGGCACGACATAACACAGACATCCTCTTGAAAGCCTATATCGCCCGCGACCTCTTTGATGAAGAAGGGTTCTATCCCATCTACCGGCCTATGGACGACATCTTGAATAAAGCCCTCGAAGCCCTGAATTCTTCAGAAACTCGCTAATCTCATTCCCCTTGACCTTTTTACCTGTTAAGCCCCTTTCCAAAAATTTTAAAAAAATCCCTTTCATTGTTTCTATTTAAAAAAAAAATCTTAATTTTGCAGCCCGATTTTGAGGCAAAATGGAAAAGGAAAATGAATTCTTGATTCCCGTTAGCGGTCTCGCCCTTGGTGTCCACAGCTTTAAATTCGACATCAACGACGACTTCTTTGCCGATTTGGATTACTCCGAGGTGAAGCATGCTGCGGTGACGGTGGATCTCGAAGTGGTGAGGGAAGAGCTGATGATGACCTTGAATTTCCATGTTGAAGGCAAGGTTCTTGTGGCTTGTGACCGATGCGCAGATGATTTCTACATCCCGATCCAGAGCGAACAGGTGTTTTACATCAAGTTCGGTGCCGAAGAAGTCGAAGAGTCAGACGACGTGGCCGTAGTGCCTGCTGAGGAGCACGCCTACGATGTCCGTTCTTTGATTTATGAATACATCATCCTTGCAATACCGATGCATCGGGTCCATCCTGACGGTGAGTGCAACCCTCAAGTGTTGGCACTGATTTCTCACGACGAGGAACCCTCAGAAGAAGAAACCGAAACGGATCCCCGGTGGGCGGCATTGAAGGACCTAAAGATTGAAGATAATTAAAACAAACGGTTTAACATTTTAAAATAAAGTAAAATGGCACATCCTAAACGTAGACAGTCTCACACCAGAGGCGCAAAGAGAAGAACTCATTACAAGGCTGAAACTCCGAACGTGACCGTCGATCCCGTCACCGGAACTATGCACGTCAGACATAGAGCATACTATGTCGACGGTGACCTTTATTACAAAGGCAAACAGCTGTTAGCCGCGAAGCAATAACGGATTTTTTTCATAATCTTTATATTGTTTTTCCCCACCGGGCAGGTACCGGTGGGGTTTTTTTTGCTGAAAACTATCGCTTGCTTGCAGCGACGGCCTTTTCTGCAGCCCCGAACTCCAAAGTGAGTTCGCTATAGTGATGTGCATCACTTGAAATGATCATCGGCACTCCCATCTTGTGGGCCTCTTTGAGCAGCCACGGCGAAGGATAAAAACCATTGTACCGTTTCTTGTAAATGCCTCGGGTGTTGACCTCCATGACCAATCCCTTCTGATGGATCAAGTCGAGGGTTTCTAGCGCCAGCCTGCGGTACCATTCCTCGTCCTCATGAAAATACCGATCCCGATTATGCATCTTGATCTTGTCGAAATGTGCGATGATATCGAATGCTTCGTGTTCAATCATCTGGTTGGTTTGGTCATAAAAGGCTCGAACCCCTTTTCGGATATCGCCGTCGAAGAACTTCATCAAACCCTCGTCATAAATCTCCCATTTGGGCCCATCAATAAACCATAGTTCCTCGGGGTTGGCGGAATGCCCTACCAGATGCACGCCGCCGATCAAATAATCCAAATGGTATTTTTCCTTGGTCACGGCAAAAGTCTCGGAAACCCCAGGGATATAATCAGCTTCCAGTCCGCAAAGGATTTCAAGTCGGTTTTTGAATTCTTCCTTCAATGCGGCAATCTCGGCCACATAGTCGGGCATCCGTTCACTTTTCACCGAAAAGGTGTTGTCGAAGGGTAGGGGACTGTGCTCCGAAAAGCCCAGCTTCACCAAGCCCTGGCGAAGGGCTTCCTCCACGTGTTCACGTGGGGTGGACTTACCATCGGAATAGATGCTGTGGGTGTGAATATTGAAGTTCTGCATAGAGGTCACTCCTCATTTTTCACTATCTTATAAACTTTATCCCCTCGTCTGACCAGGGCCTTCACGGGGATGGAACAGATGTCACCTTTCACGGCTCTCGGTACGGGACCGTCGTCGAGGCGGAGTTCTCGAATGCCATCTTCATACACACCCGTGGTAGGTCCGATGATCATAATGGGGTCGTCGACATTGAGATCGTGGGTCTCCACCCGGATTTCGGCCACACTCAGTCTGCTGAAATAGTTGGTGACAGTACCGATGAACTCCTTGGTCTGGGTGGCTTGCGAGCCATATTGTTTCGACCACTCGAAGGTGCGGCGACCAAGGTAATAACCGTCCCAAAAACCACGGTTATAGACACTCTTCAGTCGCTCCATCCAGACATCGATCTTCTCTTGGGTAAAGGTGCCTTCCTGGATGGCCTTCACCGCCTCGTGATAGACCTCCACGGTCATCTTGGTATATTCTGGTGAGCGTCCGCGGCCTTCTATCTTCAGCACTTCCACGCCGGCATCCAACACTCGGTCTAGGAAGGGTAGGGTGCAGAGGTCCTTGGGCGACATGATGTATTCGTTGTCCAAAGCCAGTTCATAACCGTCGTCACGTTCCTTCACATCGTAGCTGCGACGACAGAGTTGCAAACAAGCACCGCGGTTGGAGGAGGCATTAAAGAGATCTTGACTCAGATTGCATTTGCCCGAGATCGCCATGCACAAAGCACCATGGCAGAACACTTCAATGCGAACCAACTCCCCGTGAGGGCCGCGAATCTGTTGCCGTTCAATCTCTTCGGTGATGTGCCGGACCTGGTCGATGTTCAACTCTCGTGCGGTCACCATCACGTCGGCAAATTGAGAATAGTATTTCACAGCCTCCAGGTTGGTGATATTGCATTGGGTGGACATGTGGACCTCCACGCCAATTTGACGGGCGTATTGGATCACACTCTGGTCGGAGGCGATGATGGCGGAGATGCCGTTGGCCTTGATGGCATCCAATAGCTGGTGCATCTCTTCCATCTCCT
>CAMHFN010000011.1 GCA_946184615.1 uncultured Bacteroidales bacterium | reverse complement strand
AGAAATGGCTCCGCCGCGAATGGGCTATCCCGGGCACGCCTGGCCTGCGTCACCGTGTAGGTGGTTTGGAAAAGGAAGACGGCAAGGGTAACCTTTCTACCAATCCTGAAAACCACCAGCGTATGACCGAACTCCGTGAGGAGAAAGTGATGCGCGTAGCCGACGACATCCCGTTGCAAGAGATTTACGGCGACAAGAACGCTGACCTCCTCGTGGTCAGCTGGGGCGGCACTTTCGGTGTCATCCGTACCGCTGTCGAGAATCTCATGGAACAAGGCAAGTCGATCGCCCATGCCCACTTCGACTACATCATGCCTCTGCCTAAGAACACCGAAGAAGTGCTTCAAGGTCACAAGAAGATGGTGGTCTGCGAGATCAACCGCGGCCAGTTTGCCAAGTATCTCCGCATGAACTTCCCGGAATACAAGTGTGAGCAATTTAATAAGGTGATGGGTCTGCCGTTCACCATCAACGAACTGGAGACCAAGTTTAACGACCTCTTAAAATAATACGACCATGGAAAATCAGAATATCGAAAATCAAGCCATTCAGCTGACCAAAGAGGATTTTGCAAGTGACCAGGTGGTGAAATGGTGCCCCGGTTGTGGTGACCATGCCATCTTGAAGGCCATGCAAGACGTATTTCCCAAGTTGGGCGTTAAGAAAGAAGACATCGTGGTGGTGTCCGGCATCGGATGCTCCTCGCGCTTCCCTTATTATATGAACACCTACGGCTTCCACAGCATCCACGGTCGTGCCGCCGCTTGCGCAACAGGCGTGAAGCTGGCCAACCCGAAGCTGAGCGTGTGGATGATCACTGGCGACGGTGACTGCACCGCCATCGGTGGTAACCACTTCATCCACGCCTGCCGCCGTAACATTGACATCAACCTGATCCTGTTCAATAACCGTATCTATGGTATGACCAAGGGTCAGTTCTCCCCCTGCACCTTCCGTGGTACCAAGACCAAGACTTCTCCTCAAGGTACCTATGAAGATCCGTTCAATCCTGGTGAACTCGCCATCGGTGCCAAGGCGACCTTCTTCGCTCGTGGCGTGGATGTCAACCCCAAGGAACTCACCGAGATCTTCATGGAATCCTACCACCACGATGGTATCGCCGTGACCGAGGTCCTGCAAAACTGCATGATCTTCTCCAACGGTGTGCATGAGAATATCACTGGCCGCGATGTCCGCGATGACATGCAGGTGAAGTGCGTCCATGGTCAGCCGCTGATCTTCGGCAAGAACCGCGACAAAGGCATCCGCCTGAACGGCAACCAACTCGAAGTGGTCACCATCGGCGAGAATGGCATCACCGAGAAGGACATCCTGGTGCACGATAAGACCATTGAAGACACCGGCCTCCACATGATGCTCGCCCACATGGCACCGCCTCATTTCCCAGTCGCCATCGGTGTCATCCGCGACGTGAAAGCCCCGACCTTTAACGACAGCCTTGATCAAGTCATCGCTAACGAGAAGGCTAACTCGAAGATCCACTGCATGGACGATCTGCTGAACAGTGGCTCCACTTGGAACATCGAATAAGCGTTTGACGTTTTGAAGTAAAAAATCCCGCTCAATTGAGCGGGATTTTTTATTTTTGTAACTCTAAATTCTAAATTCTTAATTGAATGAAAGTTCCTTTCAAACCCGGAACCCTGATCTACCCACTGCCCGCTGTAATGGTCACTTGCGGCGACTGTGAGGAGAATTATAACATCATCACCATCGGTTGGACGGGCACGATCTGTTCCGACCCGCCCATGTGTTATATCTCTGTGCGCAAGGAACGCCACTCTCACGAACTTATCATGAAAAACAAGGAGTTTGTCATCAACCTGACCACAGAGGAATTGGCCGCCGCCACCGACTGGTGTGGGGTGCGCTCAGGTCGTGACTACAACAAGTTCAAGCAGATGCATCTCCATACGGAACCGGCACAAATCGTAAAGGCACCCTTAATAAAGGAGTCGCCGTTGAACATCGAATGCAAGGTGGTGGAGGTGAAGGAACTGGGTTCGCACGACATGTTTATTGCCGAGGTGGTGGCCATCAACGCTGAAGAAGACTTGATTGACAAAGGCACTGGCGCTTTCCAACTGAATCATGCCCGACCTTTGGCCTATTCGCACGGCAAGTATTATGGGTTGGGGGAGAAGATCGGCGGTTTTGGGTTCTCGGTGAAGAAAAAGAAGTAATGTGTTGTCTGCACCCATCGGGGTGCTATCTCGGTAAACAATGAACATCAAACCCTTAGTTGAAGACAAAAAAATCATCCTTGCGTTGAGCGGCGGCATCGATTCGATGGTGCTGGCCGATATGCTACTGCAGTCCAAAGCGGATTTTGTGTTGGCACACTGTAACTTTCACTTGAGAGGAGAGGAATCGGATGGCGATGAAAAGTTTGTCCGAGACTATGCCGAACGGAAGGGTTTGACGCTCTATGTGAAACAGTTCGATACGCTAAACTATGCCGAGGAGCATAAGCTTTCCATTGAGATGGCAGCCCGTGAACTGCGCTACGCTTGGTTTGAAGAACTCCGCCAACAACTGAATTACGATTACATTGCCGTGGCCCATCATGCCGATGACCAGCTTGAAACCTTCTTTATTAATCTATTGCGAGGCGCAGGAATAAGAGGCTTGAAAGGGATGCAAAAGGTTAACGGTCATATCATTCGGCCATTGCTTGATATTCCGAGAACAGAGATTCTGCAATATGCAGTGGAGCGCCATTTGGAGTGGCGTGAAGACCATACCAACGCCGAGACGCTTTACCTTCGCAATAAGATTCGCCATGAGCTGCTTCCCGTAATTGATGGCATTTCCAAAGAGGGGAGGAGCACTATTTTGAAATCCATCAATCATCTGGCCTCGGAAAATGAATTGTATCGGGAATTGCTCAAAGAAAAGCTGCTTCAGATTGTAAGGCAGTATGGCGAGACCCAATTTTTTGACCTTAAAATCTTTCCACTTTTCACTCTCCACTTTCCACTTCTTTTCGAGTGGTTGCGCGATTATGGTTTCAACGAGGACCAAGTCCATTTCATTTACGAAGCCTTAAAAAACGGCCAACCAGGAACCGCTTTCTTTTCGCCTACCCATCGGGTGACCATCGAACGTGATGGCCTTGAATTGACATCAATTTGTAAAAATAACGATATTTCTATTGAAATATCTTATCAACAAATCGCTAAAGACGAGAATTATCAAATCGATCCATCGCCCCAAGTGGCCCAACTGGACTGCGACAAACTGACCTTCCCGTTGCAACTCCGAAAATGGCAGGCTGGCGACCGTTTCCATCCCCTTGGGATGAAGGGATCCAAATTGCTGAGCGATTTCTTCGTGGATCAAAAGATGACTACCCACCAGAAAGAGGAATGCCAGATGTTGACTACGGCTCAGGATGAGATTGTGTGGGTGGTGGGACGACGTATCGACGACCGTTTCAAGGTGACGGACAAAACAAAAACCATTCTTAAAGTTCAGATTGTTTGATAGTTTTAGTATTTTTGTGCGCCGAAAATGGACCTACTAAATAATAACTAATTCAATATGAAACGCTTTTTTATCACTTTCTTGTTGGTGCTGACCACTGCCTTTTCAGTGACAGCCCAAATCATGGATCCTGTGAAGTGGACCTTTGCCATCAATGACTTGAACGATGAGGAATTTGAGCTGGTGGCTACGGCGACCATTGAGCCGTCGTACCACGTCTATTCCACCACCATGCCCGACATGGCCCCGTTGCCAACAGTATTTAGCTTTGAAGCTACCGAGTATTACGAGCCGGTGGGCGAGGGCTATGACCTCACTGAGGCCCCGCTTTTTTACGACGACATCTTTGAAGTGGAATACAAACAATTTGCCAACACGGCTTCGTTTGGGCAAAAGTTCAAGAAGCTCAAGGACGGCCCTTTCCAGCTGGTGGGTGAGGTGAATTACCAGGCCTGCAAAGATGGCATGTGTGTCTCTTTGACCGAGGATGTGAACATGACTTACGGTGAGGCTGTCTTGACCGAAGCAGATCCCGCAACAGAGGGTGTCGGCGGTCATGCCAGATCGAATATTTGGGCGATGATTCTTGAGGCCATCCTCTGGGGCTTTGCTGCCCTGTTAACCCCCTGTGTGTTCCCGATGATCCCGATGACGGTCTCGTTCTTTATGCACGGCGAGGGAGAAAGCAAGGCACAAGGCCGTTTCAAGGCTTTCATGTACTTCCTCTTCATCGTGTTGCTTTACACCCTGCCCATCGCCATCATCATTTTGGTGACCTGGATCGTCGGTGGCAACAGCGTCACGGCAGATATCTTCAACTGGCTGGCTACGCACTGGCTGCCCAATATCCTCTTCTTCTTGGTGTTCATGGTCTTTGCGGCCTCGTTCTTCGGTGCCTTTGAGATCACCCTGGGAAGCAATATGGTGAACAAGAGCGACAGCAAACAAAACACCAAGAACCTCGGCGGTATCTTCTTCATGGCCTTGACTCTGGTGCTGGTGTCGTTCGCCTGCACGGGTCCCATCGTGGGTACGGTGCTCATCAAGTCCACCTCGGGTGAGTTCTGGGCTCCCATCGTCACGATGTTTGCCTTTGCTGTGGCTTTCGCCCTGCCGTTTGCCATTTTTGCCTTCTTCCCGAACCTGCTCCAGCGTCTGCCCAAGAGCGGCGGCTGGCTCAACTCGGTGAAGGTGGTGCTGGGATTCATTGAAGTCGCCTTGGGATTCAAGTTCCTCAGCGTGGCCGACCAGACCTACCACTGGCATCTGCTCGACCGTGAGGTCTACCTGGGTATCTGGATTGTGTGCTTCGCCTTGCTGGGCTTCTATCTTCTGGGCAAGATCCGCTTCAAAGGCGAGAAGGAAGTCAAGGAATTGGGCGTGTTCCGCCTGATCCTCATCATCATCGATTTCACCTTTGTCATCTATATGATCCCTGGCATGTGGGGTGCTCCGTTGAAAGCCCTCTCGGGTTATCTGCCGCCCAAGCAGACCCTCGACTTCGACTTGAACCGGATCATCGAAGAGAACAGCGAAAAGGTGATTGAATACGTGGATGCCAAGTTTGCCAATATGACGGTAGCGCAATCTGCTGCTCCTACAGTGCAGGGTGATGAAAACTTCACCTGCGAGGATCCGAAATACTCCGACCTCTTCCATTTGGCCCATAACCTGAAGGGTTATTTCGACTATGATCAGGCCTTGTCTTGTGCCAAAGCCCAAGGCAAGCCGATTTTTGTCGATTTCACGGGCCACGGCTGCGTGAATTGCCGTGAGATGGAAGCCAATGTGTGGAGCGATCCCCGCGTGAAGGACATGTTGCGCAACGACTTTGTCATCTGTGCCCTATATGTCGATGACAAGACCTCGTTGCCCGAGTCGGAATGGTACACTTCCTCCTACGACGGCAAGGAGAAGAAGACCATCGGTCGCAAGTATGCCGACTTCCAAATTTCGAAGTTCGGTACCAACGCCCAGCCGTATTACTGCCTGATGGATCACAAGGGCAACCTGCTGATGAAGCCCCGCGCCTACGACCTCGACAAGGACGCTTTCGTGAACTTCTTGAAAGAAGGTTTGAAAAATTTCCAAGAGGGGACGTTCTACCAGCATGTGCTGGATTAAACGATAGGCCATGAAAAAGCTGACGCTGGCTTTGGTAACCTTGGCCATTTTGATGGCCGGGGTGCAGCCTTCGAATGCCTGCACTTCGGTCATTGTCTCTGGTCGTGTCACCAAGGACGGTCGCCCGTTGATTTATAAGAATCGCGACACCCGTACTTTGAGTAACATGACTTTGGTGGTCCAAGGTCCCAGGTACCGCTATCTGGGCTTGGTCAACGCCGAAGATACCGCCCCTGTCAGCGTTTGGGGTGGTCACAACGAGGCGGGCTTTGCCATCGTCAATACCGCAGCCTACAACCTCAATGGCAATGGGGGCGACACCGATAGTGACGGCATCCTGATACGTAAGGCATTAGGCCTTTGTGCCACCTTGGCCGACTTCGAACGTCTGATCGACACGGTAAAGAAGCCGATGGATGTGAACTCCAACTTCGCTGTACTCGATGCCCAGGGAGGTTGTGCCTATTACGAGACGGGCAATTACAGTTTTGTGAAGTTCGATGCCAATGACACCTTAGTGGCGCCCGATGGCTATCTGATGCGCACCAACTTCGGCACCACAGGCAACCATAAGCTTGATCAAGGTGTAGAGCGGTATGCAGCCATCACAGACTTCATGAAAGTGGCTTGCAAAGAAGGCCATCTAGACCATGACTATCTGGTGACCCATATTCCCCGTTACATGACCCATGGTCTGACCAAGATGAACATCTACGATTTCATGCCGGAAACGGAATCGGATACCACCTTTTTCCCCTTTGCCGATTACACCGTCCGATATAGCACGGCATCGGTCATTCTTGTGCAAGGTGTGAAGCCAGACGAGTCTCCGTTGAATACTGTCAGCTGGACCATCATGGGTTGGCCCTTGACAGCCGTTGCAATGCCTTTGGTAATCACCCCGTCGGGGAAGTTGCCTGCTCTTGTCACTGACGACGGAACAGGCCATTCCTGGCTTTGCGAAAAGGCTTTGGAGTTGAAGTCGCGGGCTTTCTCCTTAAAGCGCGGCAACATTCGTGACTACTGCAATATCGCCGTCCTCTTTAACAAGCAAGGGACAGGCATTCTACAAAAGATACTTTCCCTTGAAGAAGAGGTGATCCGACAAGGTGAGGCGGCCCTATCTAAGCTTCGTCGCAATAATGATGTTTCCGAGATGGAAGCTTATTATGATTGGGTAGATGCCTATCTCAAGGAACATTATCGGGCGTTGTAATAAACCTTTCTTAATGAGAAGATAAAGGACAATATGAAAAGCATGAAAGGTAAGGTTTCAATTCTAAAAAGGAAATATCCGTTTGAGTTGAACGATCATCCAGTAAAAGAAGGACTGATTGCGTTTGCCATTGTCTTTTTGATCCTATTCTTACTGCAACCGTTTGGGATCAGCGAATATGCTGGGAACAAGTTCTTGGTGTCGCTAGCATTTGGCTTGGTTACGTTCGTTTGTTGTCTTGCCATGGATTATTGCATTGAGGTTCCCTTACATGAACATGTCAAGACTTGGAGAATATGGCATCAGGCCTTGACGGTTTTCGTGGAGATCCTGATCATTGGATTGTGTAATTTCTTAATGGCCTGCATCTTGTTTCAATACCCTATGGAACTGGCGGCTGGTTTGGAAATGGTTTATTTCACAATCCTCATCGGCCTGATATATACAGTTCTTTCCACTTCGATATCCTATCATCAATATGTGCGCAAGCAGTTGGATGCCCTATTGGAAAAGACCACCCAGAAACAAGAAGGTATTTTGGTCACGCTTCACGACCATCGCATCAGGGGAAACGACCTATGCCTGCCTATTAACGACCTGTTTTATATCGAAGCGCAAAAGAATAATGTGGCCGTTTTTTTTGTTCGTGACGGGCAATTGAACCGGAATGAAATCCAGTCCACACTAACTTCCGTGCTCAACGACCTTAAGGACTATCCTAACATTTTCCAGTGCCATCGTTCTTTCGTGGTGAACCTGAACAGCATCACCTCCGCCAAAGGCAACTCCAACGGCTATACCCTTGAACTCGGAGAAGGCCTTGCTACGGTTCCTGTGTCACGTTCTTTCGTGCCAAAACTCAAGTCGTTCGTCATCTGAATACGGACTTCTTAGTTTTTCGTCCCTGCTTTTAGCTATTTGTCCCAAGTGTTTGATGGTATGGATGATAGAGCCTAATTTTGCGCTCAAAATCATCAACATTCAAATGTCAAACCGATCAAATACTTACATCATGAAAAAGTTATTCATCACCATTCTGGTTGCCATTTTGGCTTTTGCCACGGCCAGCGCACAACAAGCAAACAAAGTTCGTTATTCGGAAATCAAAGGAAACTACAATCCCAAGGAGTATGTCCCCCAAGCTACCGACCCTTATCATGTGGGTTGGTATGAAGCGACTTCCTTTTTTGTCCCTGGAATCGGGCAACTCCTTTCCGGTGAGACTTGGCGCGGCCTTGCTTTCTTAGGTGGAGAAGCCATCCTGATAAGTGTAATCAAGACGTCCGCCGATAATATCGCCGAAGTTGCTATTACCAACGAAAGTGGCTTTGTTACCGGTTACACGGATGCCAAAGTGGGCAAGAGGAACATGGTGGTCATGCTCACCGCGCTTGGACTCGACCTTGGTCTTTCCATTTGGTCCTGCATCGATGCGAAAAATGTTGCCAAGGTCAAGAACATGTGCTATCAAGACATAATTAATGGCAAAAAGCCCGTCGCGTTGAGTTTCTCCCCCGCGGTTTCCCTTGCACCCGCCCCGTCTGGTGCGCTCCAGCCTTATGCAGGTGTGTCGATGCAACTGAAATTCTGAACATTTTTCTGAAACAAACTGTAACTTTTCCGAACAAAATCCGTATTATTGGTGTTTAAATACAAACCCAATCCATCATGAAAAAAACAAACGCAATCGCCATATTGTTTTTATGTATTATGGCAGCAGGCTGCGTACAGAAGGCAGCTGAAACAACCCAATCAAAAAGAGAAGTTTTCCCGGCTATCGAGCTGAGCAACATGGATACCACCATCAACCCTGCGGACGACTTCTTCCGCTATTGTAACAACAACTGGCTGAAAAACAATCCGATACCCGAGACGTATTCCGCCTACAGTGCCTCCTACGAGGTTGACGAACGCACTGAGTTGCAGATCAAAGCCATCATCGATGAGGTTACGCATGATAAAAATGCCGAGCAAGGCAGCGTGGCCCAGAAGATCCGCGACTTTTACAATGCGGGCATGGACACCGTAGCTATCAACCAACGCGGCTACAGCGAGTTGTTGCCCTATTTCGACCAAATTGACCAAATGAGTGACAAGTCGCAACTTCCTGAACTGATTGGGATGCTCCACTATGAAGGATTTGGATGGCCTTTCTTTCAAGCGGGCAGCTACACCGATTGGAAAAACGCCGACAGGGTCATCATGCTGGTTTTCCAACCCGACCTCGGACTTCCTGACCGCGATCTGTATCTGGTTGAAGAACTACAAGAGATACGCGACAAGTATGTCGAACATATCGCCAACATGTTCCAACTCACTGGTACCGAGGCAACTCTTGCCATGGACAAAGCCCAACACGTCCTCGTCTTTGAGACTGAACTTGCCAAAAGCTCCATGCCCATCGAGGAATGCCTCGACCCCAACAACCTCTATCACCTGAAAAGTCGCCAGGAACTTCAGGCCTCCGTGCCCGACTTCAGCTGGGACAACTACTTCCATGCCATTGGAGCACCGGCCTTCGACAGCCTCAACGTGGCCTCTCCCGACTACTTCACTGCCCTCAATGGCATCCTCCTCAACACTGACCTTGGCACCATCAAGGACTACATGCGATGGGTAGTCATCACAGAGAGCGCCCCTCGGCTTAGCGATGATCTTGTCACCGAAGACTTCAACTTCTATAAAAAATACCTCTATGACGTAGAAGAACAGAACCCCCGCTGGCGTCGTGTGCTTGACAAGACTTCGGACTATTTGGGCGAAGCCATCGGCCAACTCTATGTGGAAAAGTACTTCCCACCTGAGGCTAAGGATCGCATGCTGAACCTTGTCGGCAACCTGCGCCTGGCATTGAGGGAGCGTATCAAGAACGTCGATTGGATGAGCGACGAGACCAAAGCCAACGCCATCCATAAGCTCGACTGCTACAATGTAAAGATCGGCTATCCCGACAAGTGGCTGGACTACAGCAACTATGAAGTCACTCCTGAGTCTTACTTCCAAAACGTACGACGCTACGAACGTTTCGAACATGAGAGAGACATGGCAAAAATCGGCAAACCCGTTGACAAGGACGAATGGAATATGACTCCACAGGAAGTCAACGCCTACTATAACCCCGAATTGAACGAGGTTGTGTTCCCTGCCGGCATCCTTCAGCCTCCGTTCTTTAACATGGATGCTGACGATGCCGTCAACTACGGAGCTATCGGCGCGATCATCGGCCACGAGATGACCCACGGCTTCGATAACATGGGTCGCATGTTCGACGAAAAGGGCAACCTCAATAACTGGTGGACCGAAGACGATGACACCAAGTTCACCGAACACACCAGGCAACTCGTGAAACTGTTCGATGAATTCGAGCTGAGGGGACATCACATCAATGGCGAGCTGACTTTAGGCGAAAACATCGCCGACCTCGGCGGCCTCAATGTGGCTTGGGATGCCTACCAGATGACCGACGAGGCCAAAGCCAACAAACCCATTGACGGTTTTACGCCTGCCCAGCGCTTCTTTATCAGCTACGGCACCGTATGGCGCACCAATATCCGTGACAAAGCCCTTGAACGCAAGTTGAAGGAGGATGTGCATTCTCCTGCCGAAGCCCGTGTGAACTGCGCCCTCCGCTCGATGTCGCACTTCTACGAGGCCTTCGACATCCCGGAAGGAAGCAAGATGTATATCGCGCCGGAGGAGCGAGCCGCCATTTGGTAATTTAAAACTGTACCTTTTTCGAATCCAATTCGTCTTATTGACATGAACCCCGAAAGTTGGAAAAAAACTTTCGGGGTTCATGTCAATGTAGGCCGTTCTTTATCTTTTTTCAGCAAAATGCTGATAGAACTGAATGATCGTCTCGATGCCCTTGTAGAAGTGGTCGAGGCGGTAGTTCTCGTTGGGGGAGTGGATGGCGTCCTCACCGAGGCCGAAGCCCATGAGGATGGACTTGATGCCCAGCACGCGCTCGAATTCAGAGATGATCGGGATGGAACCGCCGGAACGCATCGGGATGGGTTGCTTGCCGTAGGTGTCCATGTAAGCGGCCTCGGCAGCTTTGTAGGCCGGCAGGTCGATGGGGCAGCCGTAGGCTTGTCCGCCATGCAGCGGGGTGACCTTCACGGTGACGTACTTGGGAGCCTTCTTCTCGAAGTAGTTCTTCACCAGTTTGGCGATCTTCTCGTGGTCTTGGTTCGGCACCAGACGGCAGGAGAGCTTGGCGTAGGCCTTGGAGGGCAACACGGTCTTGCTGCCCTCACCGGTGTAACCGCCCCACATACCGCAGAGGTCGAAGGTAGGACGGATGCCGACGCGCTCGATCTTGGTGTAGCCCATTTCGCCACGGAGAGCCTTCACATTGAGGCTTTCCTTATAGGCTTTTTCATCGTAAGGGGCCATGTTCAGCAGCTGGCGTTCCTTGCGGGAGCAGGTCACCACGTCATCGTAGAAGTGGGGGATGGTGATGTGGTTGTTCTCATCCATGCAGCCAGCGATCAACTCGCAGAGCGTATTCAGCGGATTGGCTACGCTGCCGCCGAAGATGCCCGAGTGCAGGTCGGCGTTGGGACCGGTGACTTCGATCTCCCAGTAGGCAAGACCACGCAAGCCAGTGGTGATCGAAGGTACGTCTGTGGCGATCATCGAAGTGTCGGAAACCAAGATGACATCGGCTTTGACCAAATTCTTGTATTTCACGATCCATTTGGCGAGGCTGCCCGAACCGATTTCCTCTTCGCCTTCAAGCATGAACTTCACATTGCAGGGCAGAGTGCCGGTCTGCACCATGGTCTCGAAAGCTTTGGCATGCATGAACGACTGACCTTTGTCGTCGTCGGCGCCACGGGCCCAGATGCGGCCATTCTTCACCACGGGTTCAAAGGGCTTGGTCTTCCACAACTCGATGGGATCCACGGGCATCACATCGTAGTGGCCATATACTAGCACGGTGGGCTTCTTCGGGTCGATGATCTTCTCGCCATACACGATGGGGTTGCCGTCGGTAGGCATCACCTCGGCCTTGTCGGCGCCGGCCTTCAGCAAGTGTTTGCGCCAGCACTCCGCACAGCGGATCATATCGGGTTTGTGTTCCGCCTCCGAGCTGATGGAGGGGATGCGAATCAGTTCAAACAATTCCTCAAGGAAACGGTCCTTGTTGTCTTTGATGTACTTGTCGGTTTTTTTCATATTGTAGGGTTTGAGAATTATTATTTTAATGAATGACAAAGATATGGAAAAAAGAATATATTTGCAGAACTAAAAAAACAATATAATGAAATCTTTCGTCAAATCCTTAATTATCATGGCCTTGCTTTCCTTGTCCATATATTCCTTTGGACAAGAGCAGAAACCGCAAGCCATTTATGTGGAGAATGAGTTCATCATTTGGTTGGAACAAGGTATTGATGCCTCGACTTTCGCTGCCAATTCCAATGCCGGTATTACACCCGTGAGACAATTGTCTAAGCGTTTGAATATATGGCTTTTTGAAATTACTGGCAGCAAGGAACTCAGAGAAGACAAAATGTATCGTTTGGCAAAAAACAATGATGTGCGTATTGTTCAAAACAACCATACCAATATTGTTCAACGTGAGATTGTTCCAGATGATCCTTATTATTCCCAACAATGGGCTCCAGCCATCATGAGTTTGCCGCAGACATGGGATACATTTACTACTGGCGGTGTTACAGCGACTGGCGATACCATTGTGGTGGCCGTCATTGACGGAGGCGTTGATTTGGGTCACGAAGATTTGAATTTCTGGAAGAATTCTCATGAGATTCCAAATAACGGTGTTGACGATGACAATAATGGATATATTGATGATTTCCATGGTTGGAATGCATATAATCACAACGGCAATGTTCCCAGCAATGACCATGGCACCCATGTTGCTGGCATCATCGGAGCGGTTGGAAACAACAGAATAGGCGTTTGTGGCGTGAATTGGAATGTGCAAGTGATGCCTGTGGCTGGTAGCTCTGGAAATGAATCAATTGTGGTTGAGGCCTATTCGTATGTTCTGGAAATGCGTGCGCGATACAACGAGACCAACGGCGAGGAAGGGGCTTTCGTCGTGGCCACCAATTCTTCTTTCGGTGTTGATTACGGCAATCCCGATGATTATCCGATTTGGTGTTCGATGTATGACGAAATGGGCCAAGTCGGAATCTTGAGTTGTGGCGCTGGCCCAAATATGAATGTGAATGTCGATGTAGTTGGCGATGTGCCTTCCACCTGCCCTGGCGACTGGTTGATTGGTGTGACCAATACTACCTCGGCCGATGTGAAAAACAACGGCGCTGGCTACGGCATCAACAACATCGACATAGGAGCGCCAGGCACCTTCATCTATTCCACCATTCCTAATAACAGTTATGGCAATAAGACAGGGACTTCGATGGCTACTCCTCAAGTCTCCGGCACCATTGCATTGATGTATGCGGCAATGCCAGAAGAGATGATGTTGGCCTGCAAAGAAAATCCCTCAGATTTCGCCCTGCTGGTAAGAGAATCGCTTCTTGACGGTGCCGACCATCTGACTTCTCTTGAAGGCTTGGTAGCTGATGCCAGGAGACTGAACGCCTATGGCACCATTGAAAAGCTTTTAAACGTTCCGGTTACGCCTGAATTACTTGGAGTGGTTAAGATTGACGGTGAAACCGTTGTCGGGCAGACTTTGACTGCTGTGACCGATTTAACTTCCATTCCATCCATCCCTGACTTGGGGGAATTGAGCTATCAATGGATTAGGGACACCACTGCTATTGATGGTGCCGTGTTCCAGACCTACAGTTTGACCGAAGCGGATGTTGAAGCAATGATCATGGTTCAGGTAACGGCTGCAAATTGTCAGGGAACAGTCACATCTCTCGGCGTTGGCCCTGTGAGGAGTATTACTGGAATCGATGAGGAAGTCTCAGCGCTCTTCAAAGTTTATCCCAACCCGGCAAACAGTGCGTTCACTGTTGAAGGAGCCAAAGAGGTGACTGTCTATAACACACTTGGTCAAGTTGTTGCGACAAGCCGTTCCGAAGAGGGAACGCATACGTTCACACTTCAATCGGGCATCTATTTTATCAAATCCGTAAGTGGGATGGTGAAGAAAGTGGTAGTGGAATAGAATAAGATTTTAGAATTTAGAGGGAGCGTGGAACAATTCTAAATTAATTCAACTTTTGCAAGTGCCCTCAAGCGCCGCCCCGAAGGGGCAACAAGCTAATAGTCCAGGGGGTGATCGCAACGGGTTATCAATTCGCCCTGAAAGGGCAAAAACATTACAGGTAGATTATTGTAGAATAGTTGGTTTTATATTTTCATTAGTTCCTTTCCCAAAGAGTGTAGCGTCTCTTTAATCAAAGAAAGCCTCTCTGGACTTGGCTTCTTGATGCCGTAAATATACTTGGAAAGAAGGCTTTTGTTGATGCCCATCTGTCGAGCGATTTCGGAGATGTTGAGTTGGGGGAAGCGGTTGAAAATGGCTGCGACTTCGTTTTGACAGTTGGGCTCTTCTGTGTTGTAAAAGCTGGTGATGTGAATGTCTTCATCCAATGTTTTCCACCGTAGCGCCACACCATGTAGTGTGATGGTGTAATTGTTCCTTTCTTCGTCCGAAGCTTCTTTAAGGACGGGGAAGGCTTCTAAGGGGCGACTATATACTTTGTCGCTGCTCGACAGTATATAGATTCTTTCGTTTTCGAACCAGACTTTTATAATGGTTTCTGATTCGTCTGGCATTAGTCGTGATACTGGTTCCATGTCTCGATGATTTCAGCCTTGTACATCTTGATGAGTTTTAAGGCCCTTTTCAAGTCTTGTGGTTTGAGACCATGGTTATAAACTACTTCAGGTTCGACGGTGATTTTAGCTTCGTCATCGTCTCTTTCCACATGAACATGAATGGAGGATGGTCTTCCGAGAAAAAGAAGAAGCGGAGACCAAATAACTCAAATACAGTAGGCATAGTTATATTTGTTTAACGACGCAAAGATAGGGATAAATTTTTATCCCCAATAACAAAATATGGAAAAATTTTTATGAATCCAAAAATACCGTATATTTGCATCAGTTAAACATAAAATGGCATAAAAGAAGAATAACAAACTGACATATTAAAACCATAGAGCTGACGCTCTTATTCTCCATATCCGAAATCTGGTAAATTTCAAGCAGTGAGAATAAGTTTTGCGGATGGTTCGCGCCTTGGGCGTGGATTGTTTCTACTTATTTACTGCATGGTTTACCAGAGCCTGGATATGAAATAAGCAAACTGGACAATTCCGCCCTTTTTCTTTTTCAGGAGTTTTCCTTGCTTTGATGATGAGCGTTTCAGCGGAATGAAACTCGAAATCAAATTAATAATCATAAAAAGAAAGGAAACAAAAATGAAAAAAATTGTCACATTATTCACCTGTTTAGTTAGTACGTTGTTTTGCTTTTCTCAGTACTACGAAGAAATAAACATTGATGTATTTACAATAGCAAATAATGGTGATCTCTATCTTTGTGCAGATGATGAAAATTTACTTGGAGTCATCATTCATGGAGAACCAAATTGCGCTAATCCAACATGGAACTGGTACTACAACTATCCATCGTATGAGACGATACACGCTGATTCAATTGTAATCTTGAATAATCACGAAGAGCAATGTTTAGAATATGGTTACATTGGTTGTGACATTACAACAGGATTTAACATATATTATGTTCATACATTGCAATACGAACAACCAATTACCAATCCAATTGTTTGGAAAAGATTAAGCGAATCGGCGCACCTTCTCGCACCTTGGAATTCAGCACCATGCTATACTACATGGCCAAATAAAATGTTTTTATGGTCAACGGGTGAAGAAGCAAAGCACATAGTCGTAACGAACCCCGGAACTTATTCAGTAATCTTCAATCATCCCTGTGGCTCAGCCACCTACTCCGTAGAAGTCCGCGATAATGTGGAGCTATACCGAGCGACTGTTGACTTGCGTACCAACAAGAACAAGGTCACTTGGTTGGCCACACCCGAGCAGACTGAGTACATCACAGAACTGAAAGTGTATCGCGATGGCAACCTCGTAGGCACAGCACCCTATGCCAATGGCTACTTCTTGGACGCCATCGGCAGCGATGCCGCCGCCCGCACCTACCAAATCGTAGGCGTGTCCGTGGAAGGCGAAGACTGCCCCATTGCGAGTTATCAGAAAGGGACCATCCATACCACGTATTATCTGGACGTGAACAACGACCTAAACATGACATGGAATGCTCCTTACATCCAAGAGGAAGCCGAAGGACAACTCACCGGCTACCAAATCTACAAGTACAACCCAGCCACCGAAGAGCTCACGCTGATTGACGAAGTGAATACCACTATCACCAATTACACGTGCAGTGCCAACGCGTTCGTGGGAGGCAGGGCCATCTTGGCCGCCACATTCGACAGGGTTTCTCGCCCCTCTGGGGGAGATGGCCAAAGGCCAGAGGGGGCCGATGAGGTTGAGACCCGCTCGTTCTCCAACCTGTCGGAGAACATGTTCACTGTCGTTGAGCAAAATGATGTAGCAGATTTCAGTGTCTATCCCAACCCTGCAAACGGTGCTTTCACCGTGGAAGGAGCCAAAGAGGTGACTGTCTATAACACACTTGGTCAAGTTGTTGCGACAAGCCGTTCCGAAGAGGGAACGCATACGTTCACACTGCCTTTGGGCATCTATTTCGTCAAAGCTGAAGGTGGGATGGTTAAAAAGGTGGTTGTGGAATAATTATTTCGTTACAAACATATGATTAAAAATCTATAATAGCAATTAACTATATTCAAATTATTGTTATCTTTGCTGCTTTAAAACAGTAAAGTGAATGACTCTAATAATATATCAAAACGTAGAAAAGAGATAAAGAAGATAGCATTGTCAACTCTCAGAAATGCTGAGCCTGTTTTCCACAAACAGGCTCAGTTGTCAATAACTATTACTGGTGGCGGAATAGAAGAATACCTCAACCAACCTCATAAGCACTATTTTGAAAAGAACGAAATGCTTCTTAGAATTCGTTCTGTATTGGAACAGGCTACTTATATGGGGATATCTTACTTAAGGGGGAAGAAGTCCTTCGTTTTTGAAACAGAGTTGTGCGGAGAAAAGACCTGGCTTATTGTTAATGAGGTAAAAGGAAGAGGGGCCTCACTGTATAGCATTTCCGATAGTGACAAAGTACTGACGGAAATAAAGAAACCCATTTAAGACTGGTTCTTGGAACTACAATCCAAGGCAGCATCCTAAATGGGTTTCTTCCTGATTGCAAAGATATAATCTTTTTTTATAATCGCAACCTAATTTGGATAAATTTTTTATTCAACCTTTCTCAAACCATCTCTGTTCCATCGTCTCCCCATCAAACACCGCATACGTGAAATCGTAAATCCAGTTTCCCACCACGGTGGTCAAGGCGTGATCACCTGACTTGTACTGCATGGGCTTGTGCTGGTGCCCGAAAACGAAGAAGTCGATGGAAGGATCCAAGGCGGCTTGCTCTTGGGCGTATTGGTAGAGGCGAGTGTTGGGGATGTCGTCGTAATAGCCCCGTTCCACTTCGTTTTTCAGCTTTTTCAAGCGGTGGTTGTGCGACCAGCGCAAGGCCAATCGGATGCTGATATCAGGATGGATCCAGCGGAACAAAAATTGATTGACCTTGTTTGAAAACACCTTCTTCAGAAACTTGTAGCCTTTGTCACCAGGACCTTGGCCGTCGCCGTGGACCAAAAAGAACTTCTTGCCTTTCAGGGTGAAGATCTCGGGTTCGCGGTGCAACTGGATGCCTAACTCGTCATGCAGATAGCCGAAGCACCATAGGTCGTGATTACCGATGAACAGATGCACGGGAATGCCCGCATCAGTGAATTCGGCCAGTTTGCCTTGGATGCGCACGAAACCTCTAGGAATCACCGACTTGTACTCAAACCAGAAGTCGAATAAGTCGCCCATCAAGAACAATTCCTCACAGTCAGCCTTGATAGAGTCGAGAAACCGCAACAGTTTCAACTCGCGCTCATGGCTGTCCTCAAGCGTGGGGATGCCCAGATGGAAGTCGGTGACGAAGTAAACGGCCATCAGAACTGGATTTCGGCGCTGCGGCGAATGAGTTCGGTGATGAGGGTGATGAGCTTGGGTTCGACGGCGTTCACTGCCTTGATGACTTCCTCGTGGGTGATGGTGACCGGATGGTTCATGCCGTAGATGTTACCCATGTCGGAGACGATGCTCAAACCAAACACAGGCAATTTGCCTTGACGTGCCACGATGACCTCGGGAGTGGTGGACATACCGATGGTGTCGGCGCCGATGGTACGGAAGTAACGGCACTCCGCGGGGGTCTCGTAGGTCGGTCCCGTGGTGGAGCAATACACACCGTGCTGCACCCAGATGTTTTTCTCCATGGCAATCTCGTCAGCCAACTTGATCAAGCGTTTGTCGTAAGGCTCGCTCATGTCGGGGAAGCGCTCGCCGAAACGGTCGTCATGCGGTCCGATCAACGGGTTGGGCATGGCATGGATCTGGTCGGTAATGATCATGATGTCGCCCACCTGGAAATTCGGGTTGAGACCGCCGGCGGCATTGCTCAGGATGAGGAACTTGATGCCCAACAACATCATCAGGCGGATAGGGAAGACGACCACCTCCATGGGGTAGCCCTCGTAGTAATGAAAACGGCCTTGCATGGCGATGACCTTGCGTCCGGCAATGGTGCCAAAAAGCAACTGCCCTTGGTGACCTTTGACGGTGGAGACAGGGAAGTTGGGGATTTCTGAATAGGGCAGGGCATACTCTATGGCAATGCCATTGGCCAATCCGCCTAGTCCGGAGCCTAACACGACCCCGACTTCAGGCTTGAACCCGTTGGTTTTCATGTTGATATAATCAACCGTGGTGAGCATTTTTTCGTACATAACTCAATATTTCTTCGTTAAACTTTTCTTCTTGATCGATTTTAATACGGATGGGTGCTACAAACAACGGCACTGCATCAAACTGACAAAGATAAGGAGAATTTATGAAACGTGCCAAATCTTTTTCGGTGGTGACGACAATTTTGTGTTCTCCAGAAAGCTGTCTAGCCTTTTCAAGGATGTATTTTACATCGCTATCGGTATAAGGATGATGGTCCCCGAAAGTGACGTGCTCCACATGTTGGAACTGCGTTTTCATCCTCTCAATTAGGGGTTTGGGACGTGCGATGCCGCAGAATAACAGTACAGCATCGGCCTCCTTGGGTTCAAGTTCAGAAGCAGTCGTGTTAACGGCCTTCAGAGGCTCATACACCAGTGAGGAAAAAAACACTTTCTGTTGGGCCAGGGGACGAAGCTGCTCAATGATGGATGCCTTTTCTAGGTCATCTAGGTTGTTGGGCGTCTTGCTGACCACAATGATATCGGCCCGCTTGGCAGCTGACCTGATGTCACGAAGGGTTCCCGCGGGAAACAGAAAGTCCTTGCAATAAGGCTTGTCATAGGTGGTGAGCAGGATGTTAACCCCTGCTTGCGTACTGCGATGTTGGAATGCATCGTCAAGGAGATAAACCTCCGGTGGCCGATCCATGGTGTCCATCAGCTCGATGGCGCGGTTGCGACGTTCATCCACAGCAACCAAAACATCGTTGAATTGGTTGACGTATTGCATCGGCTCGTCCCCGATGGTCTCTGCACAACAACTACCGTTGGCCAATTGAAACCCTTTGGTCTTACGCCCATAACCCCGGCTGACAATACATACTTGATATTGTTCCGAAAGCAAATCGGCCAAATATTCCACATGAGGGGTCTTTCCGGTACCGCCCAAAGCCAGATTGCCCACGCAAATCACCGGCACCTCGAACCGTTTGGATTTCAGGAGGTGCCAATCATACAGTTTATGCCTGATACTCAGGAAGATATGATGGAAAAATGCGATGGGTAGCAGTAAAATTCTCATATTGGGGTCAAAAATAGATATTTTTCTCTAATTTTGATGCCCCAAACTGGAAAATATGACCGTTAACGATATCTTAAACTGTATCACAGAAATCGCTCCCTTGAAATGGCAGGAGCACTATGACAACGCGGGTATTCAAGTGGGCGACCTCCAAGCGGAAACTCATAAAGCCTTGATTGCCTTGGATGTAACAGAAGCACTATTGGATGAGGCCATCTCAAAAAAATGCGACCTGATTATCAGTCATCATCCATTAATTTTCCATGGTCTGAAACATCTGACGTCTGATACTTACATCGAAAGGATTGTGCGAAAAGCCATCAAGCACGACATCACCATCCTCTCCATGCATACGAACTTGGATAACAGTTACTTGGGGGTGAGCCGTGAGTTGGCCGTAAGATTGGGATTGACGAATCTGCATCTGTTGCAACCTTCTTCAACTGAGCCTGAAATTTGCGGTGCCGGCATGATTGGTGAGCTGGAAACTCCCATGGAAGAATTGGATTTCTTGAATCGAGTTGCTGAAGTTATCGGATCTCCCTGCCTTCGCCATTCGGCGTTGACAGGTCGTGTAATCCGAAAGGTGGCTTTGTGCGGAGGCTCAGGTACCCCTTTCATGCCCGATGCTATGCGCCAACAAGCTGATGCTTACCTCACCGCCGACATCAAATACCACGATTTCTTTGTTCCGGAAGGCAACATTTTGTTAGTCGATGGCGGACATTTTGAAACGGAACAATTCACTAAACCATTAATTAAGGAATTAATTCAGAAAAAAATTCCTAACTTTGCAGCCGAAATCGCTGAGACCAATACCAATGCGGTTCATTATTTTTGCAAGAAATAATATAAAATTGATATACTATGGCAGAAAAAACACCTAAGACCGAAAAAGCGGAAAAGACTGAAAAAGCTTCGAAAACCACGAAGACTACCAAGACCGAAAAAGCCCCTAAGTCTGTAAAAGCTACCAAGGAAGTTCAAGAGGTTGAAGAGGAAAAGGAACCTAAAGTAGAAGAAACTCCTAAAGTAGAAAAAGCCCCCAAAAAAGCTTTGACCCCCGAAGAACAGGTCGAAATTAGTATCGAGCAGAAACTGGAGGCGTTGTATACCTTACAACAAGTCGATTCGAAAATCGACAAGATCCGTGCCTATCGTGGCGAATTGCCTTTGGAAGTTCAGGACTTGGAGGATGAAGTTGCTGGTCTGGAGACCCGTATCGCCAAGCTTCAAGAGGAAGTCAAAAAACATGCGACGGACATTGCTAACTACAAAATCAAAATCAAAGAGGCAGAAGCTTTGATTAAGAAATACGAGGAACAGCAAAACAACGTCCGCAACAACCGTGAGTATGACTCGATTAGCAAAGAGATTGAGTACCAGCAACTTGACATCCAACTGAGCGAGAAGCGTATTAGAGAAGCCACGACAAAGACCGAGGAAATTAATGCCAAAATTGCAGCTTCACAGGAGCGTCTCGAAGAGCGCAAGCAGGACCTCGTTGCCAAGAAAGAGGAGCTTCAGTCCATCGTGGAGGATACCCAGAAAGAGGAAGAAATGCTGTTGCAACGCTCTGCTGAGTGCGAGAACTTGATCGAAGAACGTCTGCTGGTGGCTTACAAGCGTATTCGCAAAAACGCCCGTAACGGTCTTGCCGTGGTGGGTATCAACCGTGACGCCTGCGGCGGATGCTTCAACAAGATCCCTCCGCAACATCAACTCGACATCTGCACACACAAGAAAATCATCGTGTGTGAGTATTGTGGCCGTATCTTGGTGGACAAAGCCATCATTGATAATTATCAGGAATAATTATAGTTTCATTTTCATGGTGACGACCAACTTGTTGCGCCATTGACGCTGCACGATGTCGTCGACGATGTTCTCTCCATCCACATAAAACTGGTAAGGGGTGTATGCTTGTATCCCTCTGCTGAGTTCGTAAGCGAAGTCCCAGCATATCACATCGTTGTCGGTGATGTAACCCCAACCCAACGCCATCTTTTTCATGCTTCCGTAGTTCTCGCCGAAGCCGTAGGGACTGCCATAATAGGCTGCGCCGCATCGGACGAAATATTGTCGAAGCCGCCACTCCATGCCTAGCCTGATGTTGAGACTGGGTTTCAAGGTGTTCTTAATGGCATCGTTGGTATCACTGAAACTGAATTCTTTGCTTATAAAACGTGACGTGCTATAGTCTAGATAATCCACGTCGGCGGTTATCATGCCTCTGGAGGGAAAGAGGAAGGCCAAGCTACCCGTGAAGGAGTGGGGAGAACGGAAATCATAGGTTTGGTATAGGTTGGGAGAATAATACTTGTGGAAACCGTTGTTGAGTCGTGTTTCAGTGTCGGTCGACCATGTCTCACCGATAGCACTTCGAGTGCGGGAGTGCCAAGTGGCACCAACGCGGAGCCAGGAGGTGGGGTAGTAGATGGCACCGCATTTGAAGTTGACTCCCCATGCGGTGTCGGCAAGTTCCTCGGTGTGAGACCATGACTCAAAACTGTTGTCGTTGGAGGTCTCATGGTAAGTGCGATTGCTGATGCGTTTCAGATGTGATAGTCCCAAACTTGTACCAATATACAGTTTATCGTAGTAATTTCCGGCCATGGCAATGGTCCACTCCTCAGAGCGTCCTCTGCATGACATTACATCCTTTTGGTTGACGTTGCCTTGGGGGACGGGACTGTTAAAGAAGTAATGTCCTGTGGAATCCACGAAACGGTCGATGAGATAGGTCTCCCATGCAGGGCTGAGGTCGTAGGGATAATGCTCGTTGAAATAATCGCCAGGGTCCGTATAGGAGTTTAGCAAATAGTCGATCCCATTGGCTACTTGGATGTAGTCGTCTACCATTGAACTGTAAGGGTTAAGTCCAGAAGCAGTGGAGCGGTAGCTGAAGTCATTGGTTCGGGTCAGTCCTACACTGAATAGGAAGTATCGAAGAGGTTTGTAGTTGCTGACGTCTCCGCCCATCACAAAGCCGATGTTGGGAATGGATAATCTAAGTCGGTAGTCGTTCTCGTTGTTGTCGTAATAGCTCGAGAGGGTATTGACATGTTGTAGTCCTGTGGAGAAGGTGAGTTCAGAACTGCGGTATAGGCCAAGTCCTGCCGGGTTGATACATACCGAGGTGAGGTCACCTCCCATGGCACCGGTGGCTCCTCCCATAGCCATGCTGCGGGCGGTTCCTTCGTAATGGATCTGTGCGTTGTATACGGCATCAAACACACCTTGGGCATGAAGTGCAATGGAAAGAAAGAATAGAGGTATAAGGAGTTGAATGTTTTTTTTCATAGGTAAACAAAAGGGCTATCTTCGTGCAAAGATAGCCCTTTTTAATTATAATCGTGAATTTATGGTTCCATTTTAGCGTCTTCCGCCGCTGCTGCGTCCGCTGCTGCCGCTGCTATGGCTCCCGCTACTGCTGCTGCGGCTGCCTCCACTGTAGCTGCTTCCACTGCTGCGACTGCTGCTGGAGCTGCTTCTTGAGGAGGAACTGCTGTGGTTGTAGCTTCCGCTGGAGCTGCTTCTTGAAGAAGAACTGCTGCGGTTGTAACTTCCACTGTAGCTCCCGCTAGAGCTGCTTCTTGAGGAGGAATTGCTATAGTTATAGTTGCTGGAGGAAGGTCTGCTGGAGGAAGACTGTGGACGTACGTATTCAGAGCTGGAGCGTGACTGACGACTGTCGGAAGGTGAAGTATAGGTCTTGCGAGCCGAGGTGGTGTTGCTTGAAGGACGGCTTGTAGTCGTTGAAGGACGTTGTGCAGTCGTTGAAGGACGGTCGGCTGTCGTCGGACGTGAGGCTGTCGTTGTCGGCCGTGATGCAGTGGTCGGGCGTGAAGCAGTAGTGGTCGGACGGCTTGTCGTGGTAGTGCTCGGACGCACGCTGCTGGCGGCACGGCCTGAAGAGGCACCAGCATTTCTTGGACCGTTACCCTGAGCACCGCGGTAGCTTGTTGAACCGGCGGAGTTGTTGCGGCGCACACTGGCTACATAATTGCTGAAGTCATTGTGTCCTCCGTAGTTGTGCCCACCATGGCCATAATGATGGTGGTGATGATGGTGATGATGATGGTAGAAAGGATGATACCAATAGGAATGATACCAACTCCAATGATAACCATACCAATAGTAAGGACGATACCAATAGTAGTCGTAATACCATGGGTCATAATAGCCGTAATAGTAGGGATAATAGTAGTAGCTATAATGGTACGGATAAAAACCCCAATTCCATGAGTCGCCCACGTAAACGTAAGTGGTGCTGCCTGCGCTGCTGCCTCCTGTGTAATAATCATCGTAATAGTCCATGGTGGAGCTGGCATTGGAGCCGAAACGCTTGACACGGGCAGCGAAGTCTTCATCATAATACGTCTCCGTGGTGGTGTAAACCACGCCGTTGGTATCGGTCACCGTCTCTGTGGTCTGATACACAGGGTCAACGTTGGGCTGGTAGTTTTTGCTATTCGAGTAATAAGCTTGGTAGTCGTAGTTGGTGTTGCTGCTGATGCCCGACGTTGCACCTCCATTGCGGTTGGTGGTTTCCCTCCCCGGATTGTTGTAGGGTGAATAGTAGGTGTCATCGTACGCCATCTTCTTGTTGGATGAGCATCCGAAGGCCATAAGACCCGCCATCATTACCGTAATTATTCTAATTGCTTTCATTTTGTTATGTATTTTGATTTAATTTCCTATTTTTGCATTCTCAAAAAACAAGCAATATTATACAAATATTATACCAAGATGGCAAAAGAACTAACTACCCGTAAAGAAAATTATTCGCAATGGTACAACGACCTTGTAGTGAAGGCCGATTTAGCGGAACAATCCGCAGTGAGAGGTTGCATGGTGATTAAACCCTACGGCTATGCAATCTGGGAGTTCATGCACGACGCACTTGACAAGATGTTCAAGGAGACTGGTCACGTGAATGCCTATTTCCCCTTGTTCATTCCCAAGAGTTTCTTCAGCCGTGAAGCTGACCATGTGGAAGGTTTCGCTAAAGAATGCGCTGTGGTGACGCATCACCGTTTGATGAACGACCCGAACGGCAATGGGGTGGTAGTGGATCCTTCTGCCAAATTGGAAGAGGAACTGATTGTTCGTCCTACATCCGAAACCATCATTTGGGATACGTATCGCAACTGGGTGAAAAGCTACCGTGACCTTCCCATCCTATGCAATCAATGGGCGAACGTGGTCCGTTGGGAGATGCGTACACGCCTTTTCTTGCGTACAGCTGAGTTCCTGTGGCAGGAAGGGCATACCGCTCACGCCACCATGGAGGAGGCAGAGGAAGAGGCCAAGAAGATGTTAGGTGTCTATACGGAATTTGCTGAAAAATGGCTTGCAATTCCTGTTTATCAAGGAGTGAAGTCAGCCAACGAGCGTTTCGCCGGTGCTCTCAATACCTATTGCATCGAGGCGATGATGCAGGATGGAAAGGCCTTGCAAGCAGGCACATCGCACTTCTTGGGACAAAACTTTGCCAAGGCCTTCGATGTGAAGTTCCTTAACAAAGAAAACAAACTCGAATACGTGTGGGCTACCTCATGGGGCGTTTCCACTCGTTTGATGGGTGCCTTGATCATGTCGCACTCCGATGATGACGGTTTGGTGTTACCTCCTAAAATTGCACCGATTCAGGTGGTCATCGTGCCTATCTATAAGAATGATGAAGAGAAAGCCCTGACCTTTGGCCGTTGTGAAGAAATGAAACAACAACTCGTCAAGGCTGGTCTTCGTGTCAAGTTCGATGACCGTGACACCCAAAAGCCGGGATTCAAGTTCCACGAGTGGGAACTCAAAGGCGTGCCAGTACGTCTGGTAGTCGGTCCCCGCGACGTAAGTAACAATACAGTTGAAGTGGCCCGCCGCGACACCATGATGAAAGAATCTGCTTCCTATGAGGATATTGTCAATAAGGTGCTGGGTCTGATGGACGAGATTCAGGTGAACTTGTTCCAGAAAGCCTTGAAATATCGCAATGAAAACACTTATGATGTCGATACCTGGGAAGAGTTCAAGGCGCAGATTGAGAAAGGCGGCTTTGTACATGCTTTCTGGGATGGCACCACCGAGACGGAATTGAAAATCAAGGAAGAAACCAAAGCTACCCTGCGCTTCATCCCCTTGGATGTCAAGGAGGAGAATGGTGTCGACGTGTATTCGGGAAAACCTGCCAAGATGCGGGTCTACTTCGCCAAAGCCTACTAATCCAAGCGTTTACGGAAGTTTCTGTAAACCACTTTTTTCGTTGTCATACGTCCAGGGGTCGAGGTATTCACCATTGTAGTGAATGACCTCAGGGCAAACTATGGTTCTAACTATTGAATCGGTATGGTGAAGGGAGTCGTTCCAAAAATATTCTTTTTTTTCTGCAAAATACTTTTGGTAATGGACTTCTCCGATGTTGTTGTTCGTCACATCCAAAAGATAAGAGGTCCGAGCTCTGATGATGTTGGTGCTGTGCGTGGTGATGTAATGAATATGGGAGTCCAGCTCCTTGCTGTCGATGACTCCATGGCAGTCGTAATCGGCGTATGTTGAAGCCAACGTCGCCTTGCCTTTGGTGGTTAAAAGGGAGGTGCCGTGGATATACTTGGTCATCAATTTATAACAATTGACTAAAATGTTGAAGTTCCCCGAACCGCCTTGAACATCCAGGATGAGGTTGGGAGCCAAAGAATCCCACTCGATGGTGTCGTTGGAAAAATGGGTTGAACAAAGGTAGCCTCTCAAAGTGTCGGTGTGGATGTTCAATGAGTTGGAATAAAAGATAATCTTGTAGAGTGAGTCATAATAGATAGTCATCTGAGGCTCATGGTTGTGAGGCCTGAAATTATTGAAGGCGTTGTCATTGCTAATGACGAGTTTGGTGAACTGCGTGCTGTCGCCATCCTCATTGACTTCAAAATGCCGCTCTGTCTTCGCGTTGATGTTATCAATGAGGTTCTCTCCGGTTTTGATATGGATGTCTCCTGCTTTATGGCTGGCATCGCAATGAATAAGCGATATGCCGATATCGTCGCGAAGCTCCACCACTTGAAACGACTCTTTGATTTCCAGTGTCTTGTCGGTGATGTTGCCGACCGTAAGTTTGTTACAAGAACAAAAAGCGACGCTTGCGAAAACCAGGAGGATAATGACGGGTGCCTTTTTCATGGTTCAGATAGTATTTTTGATTGAAACGATAGCCCAAGCCAAAGCAAAGGTAATCGGCTCTGCCGAAATGGGTCATGAGTCCAAGTTGGGCGTAAATGTTGTTGTAAAGCTGATAGCGTGCAGTGACTTTTTGGTAGATATTGCCTTTGCTGAGCGGGACGTCATTGTATTTTAGGTGCCAACCGAATTCAAAATAATACGAAAGTCGGTTCATGGTCATGGCGTAACACAGATCGAAGTTGATACGAGTCAGTTGAAGGTTGTTTGTGAGCGGAAGGGTGTCATAACCGGGCAGGGTCTGGTCCGATAGGTCAAGTACGAGTGAGAGACCTGCTCCTGCACTGCTGAATGGGCTGAATGGGACAAGAAGGTAGGCGGAGAGGTCGTGGACGTTGTAATAATGAGTGGAATCACCGCCTAGGGTCTGTGACACGTTTTTAAATCCTAAACCGTAGTTGAGATCGAAATAGAACCAGTGCTTGTTGTCGAACTCGAAGGGCTTGTGCTCCGGTCGTTGGTTGGGGGGCAGGTTGATTTGTGGGTCCCTGAGATAGTAAGCCACTCCCAAAGCGGCACTGAAGGTATTCAAGCCGTAATTGGGAAGCTTGGTGGATCCGTTGGAGAAATGGGTGAGTCCGAAGGAAGCGACGGCCATGAAACGCCGCATGAAACGTTGTCGGTATTCAAAAGAGAGGTTGGCCGCGGCGTTAAGGTGCGACCCGATGGAGAAGTTCTGGTAGTTCTCCAGATTGTCAAAACATTTGGTGAGATATCCCACCCCGACACCCATCTTAAAAGTCAGTTGGCTATGGTCGCCAGAAGCCAAAGGATAGTTGATGAAAGGATATGCGGCAAATACACTTCCTAAAGCCTCTCCGACTTCATGGTTGTTTTCGAAGTTGATGCCGAAATTGGCTTGGTAAAAGGTAACACCGATATACGGGTAGTCGTAAATGGCCTCCCATTCGTCTCGACCAAACGTGTTTTGATAAATGGAAGCTTCGAAAGCAGGATAGGTAGCGTTGAACTTCTGCATCTCGAAATGATGGTGCCAGAAGATGCCAGCGTGCATGCGCGCTTCCACCATGATGTTGTTGTGCCAGAGCCACTGATTCTCCTGCCCCTTTGCCTTAATGCCTATGAAAAGGATCAAGAACAACAAAAAAACCCTATGTTTTTTTAAACAAAACATCACATGCAAAACTGCAAAGTTAGGTATTTTATTTTTGAAATGTGTATTTTTGCAGTCAAAACTATTGTTATGGATGAACGTCTTGAAGCATTCAAACGTCTGTTGGACATCATGGACAGGGTCAGAGCCGGATGTCCGTGGGACAGCACGCAGACCATTGAGAGTCTGCGTCATCTGACGATTGAGGAAACCTTTGAGTTAAGCGAAGCTATTTTGGCAGAAGACCTCAACGAAGTGAAAAAGGAACTGGGCGACTTGATGCTGCATTTGGTCTTTTACGCCAAAATCGGCAGCGAAAAAGGGGCTTTCGACATCACTGATGTGTTGAACGGCATTTGTGATAAGATGGTAGTGCGCCACCCACATATTTTCGGGAACGAAAAAGTGGAGAACGCAGAGCAAGTGGAACAGAATTGGGAAAAGATTAAGCTGGAACGGGAGCACAACCGTAGCGTGCTGGGAGGGGTCCCTAATGGACTTCCTTCTCTGTTGAAAGCTTACAGGATGCACCAAAAGACGGCCGGAGTGGGCTTTAAATGGCCTAGTGCTGATGCGGCTTGGAATAAGGTGGAGGAAGAGAAGGGAGAACTGTTTGAAGAATTGCAAAAACCCGACAATCACGAGAATGTAGAAGCTGAATACGGTGACCTGCTGTTTGCACTTGCCGCATACGGTATATATATAGGTGTGAACCCGGATGATGCTTTGGAGAAAACCAACAAAAAGTTCCGTGAACGGTTTACTTATCTTGAACAATGTGCACGGGAACAAGGTAAAGGGGTGCAACATCTGACCCTGGATGAGATGATTGCCTACTGGAAAGAAGCGAAAATAAAGATGAGAGATAAAAGATAAAAGTTTCAAAAAACCATCCTTTTTTAAAAAATTATTATATTTGTAGCCCGAAATAGAAATTGAATAAACATCTTAAAACTATTAATTATTAACTAAATTATTCATTATGAAAAGATTAACTTTACTCATTGCAATGATTGCCTTCGTATGTGGCAATTCATTTGCTCAGATGAGCTACGATTTCAACGACGGTGAGGCCGGCGCTAAGATCGCTCAGACCTATGGTATGCCTTGGACGACTTGGACCAATGCTCCAGGTGGTTCCGAAGATGGTGTCTTCGGTGAGGTTGGTGGCTCCATGGCTGCCCATTTCACCTATGGCAACGACCAAATTCTTTACCTCGGTGACCATGAAACGGGCGTTTATGACCTTGAGTTTGACGCTTATGTACCGAATGGTAAGAATGGTTATTTCAATGTCCTGCACCACTTTGACGGCACCAACGCCGACAACTGTATCTGGGCTATGCAGGTTTACATGCATGAGACCAACGATGGTCAGAACTCCACCTCAGCTCCTGGCCATGGCACTGTGCACGCTGGTAGCAATAACACTTGCGACCTGCCTTGCGTCTACGACGAATGGATGCACTTCCGCGTTCATGTCAATGCCGACAACGATGTCGCTCAATTGTACTTCAACGTGGTGGGCCAACCTGAAGTAATGTATGCCGAGTGGCAGTGGAGCTTGGACAGCTTCGGTGAGAACACCACCAACCGTATCCTTGGTGCCATGGACTTCTTCCCTCCTACGAATGCCTCTACCTCTGAGTATTACATCGATAACCTCGAAGTCACCCTTCAAAGCAATGATGAACAGCTTCGTTTCGAAGACTTCGAAGCTTATACCGTGGGTGAATATCTCGCTCAACAGTCCATAGCCATGGGTCAGGATTACTGGACCACCTGGAACAATCATCCTGGAACAACTGAGGATGGTATCATCAGAACCATGGGCGGATCTCAATGTGTTGAGATCAGTGGTGTTGTTGACCAAGTGTTCCTCCTGGGTGATGAAGAGAACGGCAACTACGACCTCGAGTTTGACATTCTTGTCCCCGATGGCAATAATGGTTATTTTAACATCCTGCACCGTTTCGCCGGTTCCAACAGTAAATGGGCTATGCAGTGCTACCTCCACCTGCTCAACGATGGTCAGAACTCTACCGTGGCTCCTGGTCAAGGTACCGTCCATGCCGGTAGCAACTCAACCGCTACATTGACCAATCTCGTGTTTGATGAATGGATGCACTTCCGCCTGAATGTGGATACCGACACGGATGTTGCCAACTTCTATTACACCGCTCCTGGTGGTGAAGAACAATTTGTTTGCACATGGCAATGGAGCTTGGATAGCTTCGGTGCCAACACCGTGGGTCGTACCATGGCTGCCATGGACTTCTTCGCTCCTATGGAAGATGGCTCTTCACAGTTCTTCCTCGACAACTTCAGCTTCAAGAAGATTGGTGGCGAATCCGCTCCGGAACTCAGCGTTAATCCTAGCGAAGTCAACGAGACCCTCAGCGAGGACGATATGACTACCGTTGACATCGTCATCGACAATACAGGTAACTCCATCGGTGACTGGAGTGGCTGGCTCGACTTCGGTGAAGGTGGATCTGGCAGCCAGACGGCTGAACTCAAATACCATGACGGTGTTGTTGACAATGTCAGTGGTATTGGTAGCAGTACCGCTTATACCCGTGAAATGGCCATCCGTCTGCCCGCTACTGCCTATGCAGGTGCCGCCATGGGTATGAAGATCGTTTCTGCGAAATATTACATCAATCCTTCGTATCAATCCACTGACCACAACTACATCTTCCGTGTCTATGGTCAGGGTTCACAAAACCAGCCTGGTGAGATGCTTGCTGAAAAGGCCGTTTCCAACAGCGGTGCTGGCGTATGGATTGAAGCTACATTCGATAATCCTGTTCCTATGACGGGTCAGACCATGTGGGTCGCTGTCCAACTGGAACAAGCTGCAGAAGAATATCCTCTGAGCATGGACGGTCAAACCTTGCCCGATAACAATGATGGTAACTGGCTCAGCACGGGCAGCAGCTTCGACCACTGCTACGGTGACACCTTCCACGGTGCTTGGTTCATCGCTGCCAATTGCGTGGGTACTCCTGTTCCTGCCACTTGGGCTCAAATCAACAAGAATGAAGGCTCCATCATGGGCGGTCAGTCAGAGACCATCACACTCTCTTTGAATACCATCGGTCTTGAACAAGGTGCTTACGAAGCCAACCTCATCATCAACACCAATGACCAGGAGAATCCCCATATTGAGATCCCTGTGACCCTCAATGCTGACCTCGATGCTGTTGAAGAAAGCGGCATCAATGCTTATGAGATCTATCCTAACCCTGCCACTACCTCAGTGACCTTGAAGGGTGAGAACCTCAACAGCGTCGCTATCTACAACGTAGCTGGCCAACTGGTCCGTGTGGTGAAACTCAACGAGGTGGTCAACACCATCGAAATGAATGTTGAAGCAGGTATCTACTTCTTCAGCATCTACGAAAACAATGGCGTCAACCACGTCCAGCGTGTGGTCATCACCAAGTAATCTTTTCACAAAGATTTTAAAAAAGCCGTCCCGTGTGGGCGGCTTTTTTTATTTTTGCATTATGAAAGAACTGTTGATTAGAACCCTATCGGGTGCAGTGCTAGTGGCTCTCATCATTGCCTGCATTTTCATTTCTCCCTGGACTTGTTGGGCGTTGGCCTTGTTCATCGTCGGGGTGGGTACCTTTGAAATGAGCCGATTAATGCATCTTCAGAGTCGATGGCAACTTGTATTCGGTGTGCTGATGGCCATAGGAGCTTTCGCTGCTGCTTCCCTTGGACTGCTGAGCGACAAGCCGTTTTCGGCGATCTTGCTTTTGCTTCCGCTGTTACCTTTCCTAATGGCCTTGTTTTCAACCACCGACGATTTCAAGTCCATTGCGGCCTACCATTTCGGTGCTGTCGTTTTGTTGAGCCTTCCTTGCTTTTTCATGGTATGGTTGCGAGAGTTGTATTCGCCTAAGATGCTGCTGTTGGTTTTTATTTTGCTTTGGGCGAACGATACCTTCGCTTACTTAACAGGTCGGCTACTTGGTAAGCATAAACTCTTTGAACGCATCTCCCCAGGAAAGACCATTGAGGGGAGTGTCGGTGGGTTGGTGTTTACATTAGTAGGCGTCATCGTTTTCAGTCGTTATGCAGACTGGCTCTCCATAAAGGAAGCTATCGGTATGGGTCTTATCGCTGTGGTGTTTGGTACTTTGGGCGACCTGTGCGAGTCGATGTTGAAGCGTCAGGCGGGGGTGAAGGATTCAGGGAACCTCATCCCAGGTCATGGAGGGATTTTGGATCGTTTTGACTCGGTTCTTTTTGCCGTGCCATTCGTTTTTGTATATTTGCTGCTGCTATGAAGATTCATAAAAGGATACACGAGGAAGGTACAAAGGCCATACTGATTGCTTTTGCTGTTGTGGCTTCAATTATCATTCTGGTGAATGTGTTGTGGCCTCGACAGACGGTTTGGCATTACTTGTTGTATGCTTTTGAGCTGATTGTCTTTATCTTAACGATACGTTTCTTTCGCGTTCCGATCTGGCGTAAGACTACCCTGGAAGAAAATGCTGTTTTGGCCCCTGCCGATGGTGTGGTTGCCGCCAATGAGGAAGTGGTGGAAGAGGAGTATTTCCATGACAAACGTCGTCAAATCTCCATCTTCATGTCGATTTATGATGTCCACATCAATTTTTTCCCATTTGATGGGGAGGTGACGTATTATAAATACCATCCGGGGAAGTTCTTGTTGGCATTCAAGCCCAAGTCGTCCTCCGACAATGAACATAACTCCATCGTAATCAAAGATACGCAAGGCAGGGAAGTGCTGGTGCGCCAAATTGCCGGTTTTGTGGCGCGGCGGATTGTGTGTGACTTGGAGCCTGGTGACGAGGCTGTTGCTGGGGAAGAATTGGGTATGATCCGTTTCGGCTCCCGTGTGGATGTCTTTTTGCCTTTGGATGCCGAGGTCAAAGTGAAAATCGGTCACCGGACCGTAGGGAAAGAGACAGTTTTGGCGATTTTATCCTAATCAGGATTATTCTAAGGATATCATTGCAAAATAATTAAAGTATTTCTTTGATTTCAAGTAGATTATAGACTTCAAAAGTCCGCGCTCCTTCGGATTCCTCCTTTGAGGGATTGAAGAAGAGCTGATCCATTCCTGCGGCTCGGGCACCGTCGATGTCCACCGCCATCTCGTCACCAATCATCAAACTCTCTTCAAGGGTGGCACCGGCTTTCTTTAAGGCATAAAGGAAGATTTCGGGGTTGGGTTTTTTCACACCGACTTCCTCTGAGACGGTCAAGGTTTCGAAATAGGACTCCATGCCCGAGCCGCTCAACTTGGTGTGTTGCACCTCCTGGAAACCGTTGGTGATCAAATGTAAATGATATTTCGGCTTTAGATATTCCAGTAATTCCATGGTGCCTGGAACGAGTCGCACGATGCGAGGTGACCAGTACACGTAATCCTCACTCAGATGGTCGGCCAATTCAACATCATGGATGCCATAATGCTCCAATGGCTTCAGGAATCGGGTGCGGTTGAGTTCATCCTTGGTGATCTGATCAGCACGGTAAAGCTCCCAAAGTTTTTCGTTCAAGGGATGATACACCTCGTGGAAATCATGAGCGCTGGGGATACCTAACTCCTTGAGATGGTATTTTTCGTAGATGCGCTCGAAAGCCACCTCGGCGGCCGCGTCGAAGTCCCAAAGCGTCCGGTCGAGATCGAAAAACAGGTGCTGATAGGTCTTCTTACTCCTTACTTCTGTCTTCTTACTTCTAAGCAGCATTTGTCGTTGCCATTCAAATAGCGCTACGGCAGCAGCGTGACTGACATTGAGGGAACGGGTCGGACCAGGAACGGGGATGTAAACTACCTTGTCGCATTGCTTGAGCAGGTCTTCTGCGATGCCGTTGCGTTCGTTGCCTACCATGAAGGCGATGTCCTCAGGTAGTTGTGTGTCGTAGATGCAGGTGGCGTTGTCGGCGGTTTCGATGGCGACGATCGCCTTGCCAGAAGGAACAATCTTATGGAGGTCGGTTTCCACGGAGAAAAACCAATGGATATTGTCGCGACTTGAAGCAGCGGCGCGTCGTACTTTGCTGAGACGGTGGTCGTCCTCGTTCCCTAGAAAACACACCTCGGTGGCCCCGATGTTGTCAGCAAGGCGAATCAATGCCCCGATGTTGTCGGGGGTCATGAGATGGTCAGCAATGACCATGGGATGGGGCACGTGCTGGTAGATCTCCTCGGTGGGGATTTTAGTAAAGAGGTCGTTTGATTTGAGGTAACTCATAGTGCCGGTATTATGGAATGCTTCGGTCGTTCCTCCCTCGCAACGACGTATCCGTTAAAGTGTAGAGGAAAGCCTTGAGTTGTTGTTTTTCTTGATCGGTGAGCTGGACGCCCCCTTGCATCACATGGTGCATCAGGGGACTGATTTGCTCGGAGTATTGCACACCTTCGGAGTAGAAGTTGATGACTTCGTCGAGGGTGCTGAAACGTCCATCGTGCATGTAGGGGGCCGTGAGGGCGATGTTGCGTAGGGTAGGGGCTTTGAATTCTTCTTGGCCGTTGGCGTCGAGACCGTTATTATAACGCAGGTTGGTGGTGAATAGGGCGTTGGCACCACCACCGTGACAGTGGAAGCAGTCAGCACCGTTTTCGGTGGTGAAGAGCAAGTAACCGTTTAACTCGTCTTGGGTGAGCTGTTCCTCTCCTCGCAAGTAGCGGTCGAACTTGCTGTCAGCGAACACTAGGCTGCGGACATATTGGGCGATGGCTTTCTCCACGAGGACAAAGGTGATTTCTTCCGTGCCAAAAGCCTTTTTAAAAAGTTCAGGATAGTTTTCGGATTGCTGTAGCCTTTTGACCACTTCAGAGGTGTCCGCGTTGATCTCAGTTGGGTCGGTATAAGCCGCATAGACCATTTCCTCCAGTGTGGGCACTTGACACTTCCAGCCCAGCCCTGTGGTGTTCCAGGCAATGTTGATCAAGGGGAGCATGGTGTGTTGTGTCCCGAGATGTTCCAGCGTTCCTTCGGGCCCCAATTCATAACTGTGTTCTTGGTGATGACATGAGGCGCAACTTCCTTCCTCAAAAAACAACACGTTTCCTAATTCCACTCCTTCCTTGGTCATGGGATTGTCTTCGGGAATGTTGTTGGTAGTAGGGAAAAACAGCGGCGATGGCAATTCATAGGGCGTGGGTTGGTAAGGCTCCTCTGGTTGAGGCTTGCACGAAACAAACACCAACAGTATCAACGCCACAAAGAGGCTTTGCCGCATTCCTTGATGTCCCGCTTGCAAAGAAGTGAGTCTCATAAGCGCTCTTTGATGCTTTCTATTCTTTTTTTGATGTTCTCCCACGTCATGAAATGGGGTTGGGGTGCTGCTTTTTGCAGAAGCTCGGTGCCGGTTTTTAAAAGTGATTCCATTTTAAAATGGGTTATGGCTTGGAATACGCCGTTTCCATTGGCTTTCAGGATGCTTTGGGCCTCTTGGTTCTGCATGATGGCACTGCCGAAGGTGTTGAAGTCATAGATGTATGGGTCGCGGAACCATTTGTTGATGTTCATGATGATGCCAACTGGATAATCCTTGCCTTCGTACACGTCGAGTTCAATGGGGAGTTCAACAACGAAACTGTTGTCGTAAAACTCGGTGAGCTCGGCGTTTTGTCCTCTGCCCAGATGGATGGCCAAGGGTGCAAGAAGGCTATCGGAGGTTTGGTATTTGCCGTTGAGTTTCATATAATGATAGCCCCCCCCCAGTTCATCAGGCCAGAACATGTTGCTTTCAGGTGGATTGTTAAAGACACCCGACTGGTTGTCGGCATCGTTCAAGCCAAAAGTGAAACGAATTGTTCGATAGGAGCCAAGTGGCACATCGGATATTCCTATGGACTGGGACCCGGGAATGTTGGTGTCGATATACCAGGTCTCCATCAGCCTAATGCAGTCACCGTTGCAGTTTTCTAGCTCTAAATTCGAGATGAACCACTGCACTTCGTTGACGAGGTAAGGGTTTCCAGCCTCGTTGGCGTAGTTCAGGTTATCCATGACCAACGATGTGCCGTCAACCTCGTGCAAAACATAAAGGGTGATGGCCCCGTGCTTGTCGTGGTCAGTGCAGGCGGCCAAAAAGAGCGCCAACATCACCATTATAACTGGCTTTATTCTTGTCATGATTGTTCAAATCCCGCTGCAATGTTACAAAAATCTTTCCAATTTTGTATTTTTGCAGCCTAAAACGTTTTGTGTTATGACTGCATTCAAGATTGGCGACAGGGTGAACTTCCTGAACAACGTGGGTGGTGGAAAGATTACGAAAATCATCGACTCGCGTATGGTGATGGTGGAGGTGGAAGACGGCTTCGAACTTCCTACTTTGATTTCGGAGATTGTATTGGACTACCGCAGCCAGCCATCGCGACAGCAACAGATTGTGGACACGGTGCAGCAGGAGATCAAGGAACGAGAGGCATTGCAACAACAGCAGGAGGAAGATGCCCGCCACGGTGGTCTCCGTCGTTTTGCCAAGGAGGCGGAGAAAGAGGGAGTGTATCTGGCATTCGTCCCTCATGAGCAACAATGGTTGTTGACAGGAGCCCTGGATGTGATGCTGGTGAACCATACACCGTATGAGATGCTTTACACTTTTACGATAAAAGAGGAAGACAAGTTCGTCAATGTGGACTATGGGCAGATGGAGAAGTATGAGAAGGTGGTGGTGGAAACCATCTCCCGCGAGGATTTGGACTATTGGTGCAATGGTATCGTGCAGGCCATCTTTACGAAAGAAACGGCGGATGAGATTTTGATGCCTTTGAATGCCCCGTTCTCTTTGCGGACAAATCGGTTTTTCAAAGAAGGCAGTTACCTCATGTCGGGAGTGCTGGGTGAGAAAGCGGTGATGGTATGTCTATCGGAAATGGTGGCCTTGAAGAGGGGGGATCCCGACTTGATGCGGATTGTGAAGGAAGGCGTTGGCTCTCAGGCGCCTAAGAAAGACTTGATGAAGCAGGAAGCGCCCATTGACAAACATCGTACTGCTCCAGGGGAAGCTACCGTCGACCTGCATATCGCCGAGTTGGTGGATAATATAGCGGGTTTGTCGAGCCACGACATGTTCACCATCCAGATGGACTATTTCCGGAAGATGCTGGAGAGTGCCATCGCAGCGGAGTACAACAAGGTGACCTTTATTCATGGGGTGGGCAACGGAGTGCTAAAGAATGCCATCATCGAAGAATTGAAGAAGTATAAGAATACGGAAAACCGCATGGCTTCGATTGCCAAGTTTGGGGTAGGGGCCATCGATGTTGTTATCCGCATCCCGCAGGGATGCTAACCCTGTAGAACGATGAAGAAATCCTATCATTCGCTACATTCCTTTCGAAATGCTAGCCCAGTGGCGGTGTTGTTCTTTATTTTGTTCATGACTTCCTGTCGTCAGAACGACCCCTTTATTGGCCGTTGGACGGTGGAACGTGTCCATGTGGAATTCGACGAGACCAAGGCTACACCTGAGATGGTGCGTCAGTATGGTGAATTGGAGAAAGGCAATATCCTTGAAATCAATGAGGATTCGGTGCTGACTTTTGTGTCAGGTGGGGATACCTTGCAAGGGCACTGCTCCCTGCAAAAACAGAACCTTTATTTTGAGGGTAATCTTTTTGGTCGTTATGCTAATGACATCATCGAAACCCAAACGGCAACACCGTTGGGAAAGGTCATCGTAAATTACCGGAAAGATACGAATTGATTGTCAATTAATGAAGTGAACCCGCAGGGAATCGAACCCTGATCGAAGGAACCGGAATCCTTTATTCTATCCATTAAACTACGGGTCCGTAGGTTTAAAGTGCTGCAAAAATAAGAAAATATTGGATTGGTATGGAAGAATTGCTATTTTTGTACCTCTAATCCATATTAAAAATGCTATGAAAAAGATCATGTCATTGTTGCTGTTGGCACTCGTGTTGTGCCAATGCAACCCAACGAAATCAAAAAAACAACCTGCAACTCCGTATGACCTTCATCCCGAGAAGTTTACTACGGAGTATATCAGCCAAAGTGCTCAAAAGCTGATCGATTATGTTCCTGACCACGCATTCGATCCTTCCATCAAACCTGCTTTTTCGGAGGATTATTTCAAACTGCTGGAAGAGGCATGGGCGATTCCAGTGAATGATCTCATGGGAATTGGAGAAAACGAGTGGTTGTTCTATTTCATGACGGGCAACGGTGATTGTGAATGCACGAGTCATCCTAAGACGATTTTGGAGGCAACGAAGGTGGATGATTACAATTCCTACGTCAAGATGAATTATATCCATCAGGATCACGATATTGTGATGCACTTTGAGAACGACGACTGGGTGATCGACAATTTCGACGGGACAAAGGACGAACTTATCCGTTACATCAACGACCAGCGTGAGCTGTTACGTTCCATCGATTGGCCATCGTACACTCAAGAGATGGTGGAAGAGATGAAGGAATACATGCCTGAAGACGAGATCATCGCATGGGTCGATGAGTTCAACGCTGAGGTAAATGTGTATTTTGCCAAATATCCTGACAAATAATCATCCTTGCTGTTTAAGGTGCTCCACAAACTCGTCGATGCGTTGCATCTCATCGGCGATGGCGATTTTCTGAGGACAGTGCGATTCACATTGGCGGCAGCCGATACAATGGCTAGCCTGTCGTTCGTAGGGCAACTTCTTGTCGTATCCTAACAAGAAGGCGCGTCTATTTTGGCGGTATTCTTCAGCCTCGGGGTTGCCAGCGGGCATATTGCCTTCGGTGATGCAGTCGTTGTAATGTGCGAAGATGAGCGGGATGTTCAAACCGTAGGGACAAGGCATGCAGTAGTTGCAAGCTGTACAAGGGACGGTTTTCAGCTCTACAAATTCTTCAGCGACTTTCATTAAGAACTCGTTTTCCTCAGGGGTAATGGGGCGTAGCGGTGAGTAAGTGGCGACATTCTCCACAAGATGTTCCATGTAGGTCATTCCACTGAGCACCACCAACACACCCTCAGGGGTCCCTGCAAAACGGAAGGCCCAACGGGCTACGGGAGTCTCGGGCTCCCTTTCCTGCATTTGTTTTACGATGAAGTCGGGCTGTTTGGCCAGACGACCACCAAGGAGGGGCTCCATGATGACTACTGGGATGCCGCGACGGTGTAATTCTTCGTATAGATAACTTGCATTGACGTTGTCGGGGTCGATGACATTGGCATAGTTCCAATCGGCATAGTTCATCTGGATCTGTACGAAGTCCCAATGGTACTTGTTTTCGTCGTGCCATTGCATCAGGGTGTCGAAAACCTTGGGATCGCCATGGAAAGAGAAACCCAGGTTGCGAATGCGGCCCGCTTGTTTCTGCTCCACCAGCCAGTCAAGGATGCCGTTGTCGATGAAACGGGCGTTGAACATGCCCATGCCATCCAGCTCGTTGTTGCTGCCTCCGATACTATGAAGGAGCAAATAATCGACATAGTCGGTTTGCAATTGCTTCAACGAATTCTCAAACATGGCCCTTGAAGCCTCTGTACTCCATGTGCTAGGACTGAAATTCGACAGTTTTGTCGCTATGAAATAACTCTTTCGGGGATGCCTCGAGAGGGCGATCCCTGTAACCCCTTCCGACCGTCCACGGGTGTAAACAGGAGCAGTGTCGAAATAGTTGACACCATGAGCGAGGGCATAGTCTATTTCCTCATTCACCATCTCTTGGTCGACTTGGGCATCGGGGTTTTGACGTAAGTCAGCACCGTTTTCTATAGGAAGTCGCATCATGCCATACCCTAGGAGTGATACTTTGTCGCCGCTGTTGGGGTTGACACGGTAGGTCATTTCACCTTGTCCATCGATGACATTGGTGGGGGTGATGACGGGTTTGTTGTTATTCGATTCGCAGGCGGAGAGCACCACAGAGGTCGCTATGGCTGCACCGCCCATTTTCTTAATAAAATCTCTTCTTTTCATTCTGACTTCTGACTTCTATATTCTGACTTCTAATCCTTATGATGCAAGACGTTCCCTTCGACGTAAATGGCACTGAACGGCCTTGAGGGGCATAGGTTTTCACAGGCACCACAACCGATGCATTTGTTTCTGTCCACAGCGGGGATCATGACGGTTTGGCCGTTATGTTGGTATTCAACCATCTGAATGGCACCGGTGGGGCAGTGTCGGGCACAGTTGCCACAACTGACACCATCGGTGAGCACCACACAATTGTCCTTGATCCAGACGGCGTGACCAGTATGGATGGCGGTCTTCTCTTCTTTGGTGATGGGTTGGATGGCTCCCGAAGGACAGACTTGGCTGCAACGGGTACACTCAGGACGGCAATAGCCGCGTTCGAACGACATGGTGGGCTGCATGAAGTGCATGAGATCCGTCGAGGGACGCAGCACATGGTTGGGACAGGCCGATACGCAAAGCTGACAAGCGGTGCAGTTCTTCTGCATGTGTCGTGCTGAGATGGAACCAGGAGGTGTCAGGGGTGTCTCTCGTTTAGGAGCCTGTTTTTCGGTGATAACCGCCAGACCGCCATCGACTTTCATCTCGGCTTGGGCCATGGCAGCGGTTCCCGTCACCAGTGCCGCTCCTACTAAAAAAGAGCGACGACCTTGGTCGGGTTCTACGGTGGATGTTTCAGTTTTTGAAACCGTCTTCTTCGAGGTATAGTGTAAGGCGTCGAATTGGCATTGGGCGAGGCAGTCACCGCAGACTACGCAACGGGAGGTGTCCACCGTGCCGGCCTTCGAGTCGATGGCGCGGGACTTGCAGTTCTTTTCACAGAGACCGCAATGCTTGCATTTGCTTTCATCGAAACGCACACGAAACGGTGCGTTTTTGGCAAAGAGACCTAGAATCGTGCCTACAGGACAAATCGAATTGCAATAGGCTCTGCCATAGAGGAAGGCCAACACCCCGAGGATGAGCATGACCACCCATGCGATGATGGAGACCGTGATGTTGCGCATGTAGAAACTGGTGACGATACGGCCGTAGTTGCCGTAAGGTTCCAACAGGGTGGCCACAGGTGCAATGCCGATGAAGAGGCAGATGAAAAAGATGACACAAATGGTGTAACGTAGCCATTTGTGTTCTTTCACATAACTGAAACGGTTTTTCTTAAACTTGCCCCCAAGCCAAGAGTAAAAGTCTTGCATGATGCCTAAGGGACAAATCACGCTACAATAGATCCTGCCAAATGTCGCAGCAACGAGGAGGATGATGATCGCTACCAGGTAAGACAGTGAGAGCAAGGCTGGAATGAACTGAATTTTGGCCGCCCATCCAATCCAACGGTCGATACCGTTCCCAAGTTCGTAGTTGATGCCGTAGCCGACACCCACAAAAAGGAGGGTGACCAGCAGGATCATTATAACGGCGAGGATGATTCTGATTTTTCTTAACATATATAGTTGGGAGTTATTTAATGATTAGTTTTTTAGCGTTTTGTTGGAATAGTACGATGTAAATACCGGGTTTTAGCGATTCGGAATTATGGACGCGCTGGCCGGTGATGGTGTAGATATCGACTTTTGTGAGATCGATATCAGAGGCCGTGATCTCTTCAATCTGGTCATAGCCCACAAAGGGGAGGAAGGTGACCAAACCGAGGCTAGGGTCGTCCACTTGGTGGAAAATGTGGTCTTCCACCTCGCTTTCCTGGGTGATGCCCCAGTCGTTGCCTACAGCCATGATGTCGCAGTTGGCATTGTTGTATAGGTCATAGATGACCCCGCCGTTGCCGTTGTCATGAATCACGTTGTGCCCCCAGTCATCTTCGGTGCCGAGGTTGATGTCATGGTAATAGATGGCGGTGATGCCCCAAAGGTTACCGGTGATCAAATTGTTGCGGAGGATGGCCTTGTTATTGGTTGAGGTGCCGTAGATGGAGATGCCGCTACCGCCGTTCATGGGATCGGATTCATGGTTGTTGTCGATGAATTGGTTGCCTGTGATGACGGAGGAGATCGTCTGGCCTTGTTGGTTGTAACCATAGCGACCATCTTTGATGGTATTGTTCTTCAACAAGACTTTGGTGTTGCCGACACCCATGAGGTCGGCCACGGAAACACCACCCGTATGGAAGGTAGCCCAGGTCCCATGGATGTTGTTTCCGACGATGCGGATAGTATCATCTCCACCAGGGCCAAGGTTGATTTGCGGAACGTTGAGGCTGTTGACATTGGCATCGAGTTCGCAATTCAGGATCTGTGGCGAAGCCTGTCCGTTGGCGGGTGAACTAATGGCGGACCCCTCGTTCAGCATGAAATAGCAGTCGTTGACGACGGGGCTGCAATTGAAAATGTCAATCACGGCATGGCAGTAATCGGTGGTGAAATACACAAACTTGACATCGTCGAAGGTGATGTCCGACTCAATCACTTTGATGCCAGCACCATCGGAAAGGTACATCTTTCTCATTAGGCAGTTGGTGGCATTTTCGAATCTCATGCTGAACGGTTGGCTTTCAGTTCCATAGAGCTTCACGCGGTCACCGGTGATGTTGCAGGTGAGCGAGCCATTGACGGTGATAAGCACGCCAGGGGCATCGATGCGAGAGACTTGGTTGTTGATAAGCAACACGTCGTTGGTTGTAATGGTTAGGTCTTCGTGGATGGTGAACACCGTCCCTTCTTGGGTGACCACACCATCAGTGGCAGCCACTAAGTCGGGCAAGGTATAGGTGGTTCCATTGCCAGAACTGGTCCACTGAGCATTTAATGAGGTGGATAACCCAATGATTAATAATAGAATAGGAAATAGTCTCTTCATGAAACCCTCAATTTGAATATTGAGGCAAAGGTAGTGAAAAGGAATTAAAAAAGAAAACTATTAAGGATAAAACTCAATATGGCTGCTGCCAGAGTTGCCGTTTTTGACGATGCGTATTTGGGTGGTGATACGTTCGCTCATGGTGTCGGTATGGCTGATGACCCCCACTTTCTTGCCTTGTTTCGACTGGAGCATGGCGAGCGAGTCGATGACGGTGGCAAGGGTGTCGGGATCGAGGGTGCCGAAGCCTTCGTCAATAAACAAGTTCTCGAAAGAGATGTTGCGGGATGACAGGGAAGAAAGCCCTAAAGCCAAGCCGAGACTGACGATGAAGGTCTCGCCTCCTGAGAGCGAGGTGGTGTCACGGATGTCGTCAGCGCGATCATGGTCGATGACACGGATGCCGAGAGAGTTTTTTACCTGCATCAGTTCGTAACGACTGTTGAACTTCCGTATCTCTGCATTGGCATGTTCAATGAGGAAGCTCAGTGTGTAGCATTGTGCGATCTTGCGGAGGGTTTTCCCCTCACCGCCGATGGCATCAGTGATGGCGATCCAGTCGTCTTTGGTCTTGGTGAGGCGAGAAAATTCGCTGGCTTTGTCGCCAAGGCGCAGGAGGGCGTCATCGTGGTTTTTCTGCTTTGTTTTGGCGGTTACGAGGGCATCGCTTTGGCTGTTTTTTTGTAGTTCGTCCTGCTCCACCAGCAAATCCTCCCGAGTTTTCTCCGGCTTTGTTTTTTGGTGCTCCTCTTTTGTCTTCTTGGCTTGTTCTAGCAGCGTGTTGGCCGAGACGACAGCGTTGTTGAGATGCTCTTTCTTTTGGCGGAGAGCCTCCCAGTCATCTGTGGCGGTACGCATTTCTTCCACATCTTCCATCTTGATGTCTCGGATCCGGTCTTCTTTGGCATTGTAGGAAGCTATCCATTGCGCGAGTTCGGTATTATTCGTCCTGCGTTTTTCTTCATCTGTTTTGTGTTGGTTTTCTTTTGAAGTAAGGTCACCTCGAATCTCCCCGAGTTTTACTTCGAGTTGTTTGAGCTCTTCATTTTTGTCCTTGACGGCCTTTTCGGCCTCGGCTTTTGCTTTGTTCAGCCGGTTTTCCGCGGTGTCGGGCTCCTCACCGTTGAGTTCCACTTTGTATTGGTCTTCCAGTCCTTTCAAGTTTTTTTCAGCTTCAAGCAATTCATTTGAGGCTTTGTCGAAGGCCTTGCGCTTCTCTTCCTGCTGCTGAAGAAGGTTGGGGGTGAGTGCTTTGGCTTCAGCCAGTTTGGTTTCGGCGATGGCATGGTTGCTGTTGGCTTTTTCCATCAGGCCGTGTGCCGTTTGTTCGTAAGTTGTCTGTTCCTTGACGGCTTTCTCTTTTACGGTTGTGAGTTGGGTGATTTCAGCCTGTGTTTTGTTGTATTTGTCAAGGGCTTCGTTGGCTCTTTTTTGTTTTTCTTCGAAGAAGGGGAATAGAGCTTCGAGTTCTCCTTTCGTTTGGGGGAATCCTGGGTATTGGTTGAACAGTTCTTCCTGCTGTTTTTTGTATTTTTTGATGTCTTCTGTCAGTTGTTCCAGTCGTTCGATAAGGGCATTGATTTGACCCACGTTGTTGCTCCGTTCATCGGATCGTTTTTTCTCTTGTTCCTTCTTTTTTTTGAGGACGATCTCTTTACTATCTAGCAGTTGCCCTAAGGTAGATTTGGCCTCGTTGAACTTTGCTTCGCTTTGTGTGTAGGGATGGTCTTGAGCGCCACAGAGAGGGCAGGCGTCGCCTTCCTTGAGAGAAGAGCGGTGCATGGCCCAGTTCTCACTGGTCATCAGGATATAGGTGATGCGGAGCGCATCGATTTCTTTGTTGAGTTCATCGATTTGGAGTTTGGATAGTTCTTCCTCGATGGTTTTGTTTCGTTCCAGCAAGGTGGAGCGGAGTGTGTCCTTCTGTTGTGCTTCTTGAAGTGCGGCATCAAGGAGGCCTGTCACTTCGGCTGCTTGGCGGATATCGCTTAAGGCCTTGTCGGAATCGGATTTTTCGTGTTGAAGTTGCTCGGCGTTCCATCCGTCAATTTCTTTTCTCTTTGTTTCCAATGCTTCGGTGGCTTTGGTAGCGGCTTCACGGAGAATCTCTTTCCTTTTTGAGATGGATTCTTCTGTTTCCTTTACGATCTTTGCGGCATCGTCGAGAGCAGTTAGGGCATCGTTGATTTGTTTCTCGTTGTCGGTCACCGCTTTTTCTGCGGCTTGTTTATCGGTGTCGGCGGTTGCTTTCGTCTGTTTCTTCTCCTCGCAGGTTTTAGTTGCCGCTTCGATTTTAGTTTTCAGTTCGCGGGCTTTTCTGATGTGGGGAGCATTATCTTCGATGGCTTTTTGAGCTTCGGCAACGTTTTTATTCCGTTGCTCCAGCGTTTCCAACTCCTTTTTCTTTTCTTGTTCGATTTGTTCGATTTTGCCTCTGTTATCGGAGATTTTTTGTTTCAAGTCAGCGATTTCATTTTCCAGTCGCTTCACTTCTTGCAGCAAGTGGATGGCCGGTGCGATGGCGTCGTGCAGCAGGAGGCGGTCCATGGTGCTTTTGTTTTTTTCAAGTTCTTCTACGGCGCGGTTCAACTTGTCTTGTAACTCTTTTATGGCTTCGGTTTGTTTGTCTTCGTCGGCATACCATTGCAGTTCGTCCTTCACTTTTTTTAGGGTGTCGGCACGTTTTTTCTCTGCTTCTTCGAGGGCTTTGATTTCTTCCTGGAGCTTTGCGAGGTTATCGTCGGAGAGTATGTATTGTTTGTCGGCAGCTATGGAAGCATTCATGTTTTTGAAGGCTTCAAGGGCTTCGTCTCTTTTGGTTTTGATGGCGTTAGCGATACGGGTGTAAGTCTCTTCGCATCCAACAAGTTTTTCGAGCAGTTCGTATCGGTCGTTTTCCTTGGCGTTGAGGAAATCGGCGAAGGAGCCTTGAGCGATGAGCACGGTGCGAAGAAACTGTTCGTAGTCGAGGCCGATGATGAGGGGAAGTTTCTCCCAGTCGTCAATGGTCTCTTCTGGTTTTCCGTTGGGGAAGGTGATTTTGAAGAGTTTGGTGACAGCGTTGTCATAGCATTTTTGTTTGAAGCGGACATGCCATTCTGCGCGGTACACGCATCCGTTGTTGGCGATGAAAGTCAGTTTGCTGAACCCGTCTTTTTTTCCTTGGGTTAGGATGTTGCGACAGTCGGTAGGGGCGAGGCGGTTTGATTCTTCGGTGTCGGTTTTGCCGTATATTTCGATGGAGCTTTTCTCGTTCTTTTTTCTCGGGTAGCGGGGGGCGCGGCTGTAGAGGGCAAGGCAGATGGCGTCGAGGAGGGTCGATTTGCCGCTGCCGGTAGGACCTACGATGCTGAAGATGTTGCTTTCGCCTAAGGCACCTTTTTCAAAGTCGATGACTTCGCCGTCTTTGTTGTCGAGCGAAGCGAGGTTGAGGATTTCGAGTTTTACGAGTTTCATGGTTTTCAGTCGTTTGGTTCGTTTTTGATGCCGTTCAATAGATTCGTGAGCAACGCGGTCTGGTCTTCGCTCATGTCGGTGCCGTGTTCGATGAGGTAGGCTTCGCGGAGTGTTTCCATCGGGTCGCGGTTGAGGATGTCGTCGATGCTTTTCAGCTGTTGGGTCCCAGTGATGGTGGAGAGTTCGAGTTGGGGGATGATTTTTTGGATCTTGCAGAGCACGGCGTTTTTCGTGTGGATCAGGTCTTCCAGCTCCTTGATGTCGTCGTTGCTCACTTTTTCCAGTTTTACTTTGAGGGTCACGTAGTCGAAGGCTTCATCGAAGAGACTGTTTTCACGGTCTTTAAGGCTTCTCTCGATGAGTTTTTTCAGTTTGTATGGAGTGAGTTCGGCGTCGTCTTCGGGAAGGACCACCAGTTTGTGCTGTGGCACGTAAACGAGTTGTTCCACTTGGATGGGTTGTCCGTCTTTCAATGTCACGAGGTCGACGCCATGGGTGTAGTCTTTTTCGGCGAACGACATGGGGAGCACGCTCCCTGAGTAGTGTGCCCAGTTGGTACTCCAGATGTTTTGGCGTTTGTGGATATGGCCGCAGGTTAGGTAGTCGGGGTGGTCGGTCCAACCTTCCATGTTCACCTCTTCTTGGCCGCCGATGATGATTTTCTCGCTGGCATCGGTTTTTGCAATTTCGGCGCCTGTGGCGTACATGTGGGCCATCATCACCAGTTTTTTGTCGGGATAACATGCTCTGGCACGGGCGGTCAGCGAGCGCAGGAAGTCGTTGACCCCTTGCGAGTAGTTGGCGTTTTGTACTACGTCGCTACGGAGGTAGGGTACGGCCAGCACCACGATCTGCTCTCCTTCTTGGTTAGTGATGGGGATGATCAGGTCGTCGTAATTGATTTGCCAGATGCCGTTGCTGCCGTCGGGATCTGTTTTCCATTCGCGGTGGACGTTGCCCCGTATCTCCACTTTGTGGCGGGCGAGTAGGGGACGTGGTGCTTCGAGCCGGCTGGCTGAGTCGTGGTTGCCGGCGGTAATGATGATATGGGTCTTGGGGCAGGTCTGTGTAGCATCGGCCAGAAACTCGTAATAGGCAGACTGTGCGGCAGCCGAAGGGTTGCCGTTGTCAAACACGTCGCCAGCTACGAGAAGGGCATCAGGTTGTTGCTCGGCCATCTGACACAGCAGCCAGTTGAGAAAGTGTTTATGTTCAGGCAAGCGGTCGTTCCCATGGAACAGGTTGCCCAGGTGCCAGTCGCTGGTGGCGATGATTTTGATCATAGAGATAATTGTTTTTTTTAGTTTACAAAACTACGAAATTCTGTCGGATAAGAAGCTGTTCTATTGGCCGAAATGTTAAAAGGCATTAGAAAAGTAGCGGCAGTTTTATAACAAAACAGAGGGTGACCAAAAAGGAGTAGCGGGATCTCGCAATGACATCTATCGCACACTTTTTGGTCACCCTCTTGTGGAGATGGAGGGAGTCGAACCCTCGTCCAAACAAGGAACCCCCAAGGTTTCTACATGCTTATTCCGCTGTTGGTTTTCGTGACAGGCAAGGGAACGGACGCCCTAAACCTGACCTTATCTCCTGAATTTAACCCGCGCGTCGAAGCTCCGAGCGAGCGATCCCGAAATTGATTAGCACCCCGTGCTCAGGCCGGAATCAGGCATCTCCACCTGCGGGATGTTTCGTCCACCCACCTTGTGGGCGGATTAAGCCAGTGATCTACTGTACTTCGATCAGGCAGCGAAAGCGTAGTTATTTTCGCCAATTACTTTTTTGCAGTTAAGATTTACGAGCTTCGCTGCGAGGCTCGGCATGCTTCCGTGACAATTCATCTTGCTGTCAAAACCGGTCACCCCCTTTTTCAAGAAGTCAGAAGACAAAAGTAAGAAAAAAGAATCATACTTGGGGCTTCCTTCGAAAAGCGGTGCAAAATTACAGCAAATTTCGTTCCACCGCAAGGGTTTTTAATGGAAAACCTTCAACTTTCCGTTTCCCGTTTATTTCAGCGGATTGCCAAAGTGAATGACGTCATCCTTGGTGATGGTGCTCCCACAGAGAATCACCAATCGTTCCACGATGTTGTGCAACTCACGGATGTTGCCGGTCCACTGGTAGTTTTTGAGCTCCTCAAAGGCTTCGTCGGTGAACTTCGGTACCGCTTGACCCATATTGGCGGCGATGGTCTCAACGAAACTGCTCACCAATAGCGGAATGTCGTCCTTGCGCTCACGGAGTGGCGGGACATGGATGACGATGACACTCAAACGGTGATACAAGTCTTCGCGGAAGGTGTTCTCGTCAATCATCTTGCGCAGGTCTTTGTTGGTGGCGGCTAGGATGCGCACATCTACTGGAATCTCTTTCTCGCCACCCACGCGGACAATCTTGTTCTCCTGCAAGGCACGCAACACTTTGGCTTGGGCCGCCAGACTCATGTCGCCAATCTCATCGAGAAACAAGGTGCCTCCAGTGGCCAACTCGAAGTCGCCCTTTTTCTGCTTGATGGCTGAGGTGAATGAGCCTTTTTCGTGGCCAAACAACTGGCTTTCGATGAGTTCGGCGGGGATAGCCGCGCAGTTGACCTCGATGAAAGGACCATAGCGGCGGGGGCTGAGTTCATGAAGCTGGCGTGCTACCAACTCCTTGCCGGTGCCATTCTCGCCAGTGATGAGTACGCGGGCGTTGGTGGGGGCCACCTTCTCGATCATGTCGCGGACCTCCATCATGGGGGCGGACTGTCCCACCATCTCGTTCTGACGGCTGACGGCTTTCTTCAAAGCTTTGTTCTCGGTGCTGAGGCTGCGCTTGTCTAAAGCGTTACGCATCGTGATGAGTAACCGGTTCAAGTCGGGCGGTTTCTGGATGAAGTCAAACGCCCCTTTTTTGATGGCTTCCACCGCGTTGTCAATGGTAGCATGACCCGAAATCATGATGACAGGTGTGTCGCTTGTGGCCTTCACCTGCTCCAGGACCTCAATGCCGTCCATGTCGGGCATCTTGATGTCGCACAAGATGGCATCGTATTCCTGCTCTTTGATCATCTGCAAGGCAGTGGGGCCATTGGCTGCATCGTCAACCTGATAGTTTTCGTTTTCCAGGATGTCGCGTAGCACTCGACGGATAGGATCCTGGTCATCGATAATGAGTATTCTTGACATAATGAAAAGCTTTCTTTTGCAAAAATAGTTATTTTTGTGGGTCGAAACACCGAAGATGAAACATTTTCTTTTGACGATATTACTATTGGCTTCATTTGTCCTCTCGGGAGAGAACTCCCCATGGGTGGGCGGACTCAACGCCTGCCAGTTCGGCCGCATGGACCTCAATGGCGATGGACAAAAGGACTTGCTGGTGTTTGACCGTCACGGCGAACGCTTGTTGTGTTTCCTAAATAAAGGAGCAGTAGGGGAGATTCGTTATGAGTTCACCTCTGAATATGATGTTTTCTTTCCTAAACTGAACGGTTGGACCGTGTTTGTCGATTACGATGGCGATGGAAGGGAAGATATCTTCACCTATTCAAAAGGTTGGGCGGGAATCAAAGTGTATCGCAATGTTTCGGCTCTGGGACAACCTGCGTTTGAACTGGTGGTGACTCCTTTTCTGACTTCGTGGCAGGGTGGGGGCGAGGTGAACCTCCTGGCTACCGATGCGGACTATCCTGCCATCGTGGACCTCGATGGGGATGGCGACTTGGATATTTTGACCTTTGGGGTAATGGGGACTTTCATAGAGAAACACTTGAACCTCTCCATGGAGCATTATGGGCATCGGGATTCGTTGCTTTTTGAACGGACCGACCTATGCTGGGGTCGTGTGGCGGAGAGCGAAGAGGACAACCTGATGTATCTCGACACCTGTCTATTCGGTTTGGGCCTGATGGTGGATAAAGACCTCCCTCGACATCGTGGCGCTACCGTTGCAGTACGCGACTTGAACGGCGATGGATTGCTCGACTTGTTGTTGGCCGATGTGGACTATCCGGGACTGACACTGCTTGTCAACGGCGGCGATGCCGAAAAAGCCTTGATGGTCAGCCAAACAGAGGACTTCCCTTCATCCTTCCCTGTGAATCTTCCATCGATGCCAGTGCCTTTCTTCACGGATATCAATAACGATGGCTTCGACGATCTGCTAGTCTCACCTTTTGATCCCGATCCGCTGGCTTCAGTTGGCCAAGAAAGTGTTTGGCTTTATTTGAATCAAGGGACCAATGAAAGGCCGGATTTCCAACTTTATACCAAATCGTTTTTACAGGAAGTGATGCTTGATTTTGGTGTTGGGTCTTATCCCACGGTGGTGGACTGGGATGGAGATGGATTGAACGACCTTGTAGTGGGAACCATTAGTGAAAACCATCTCACTTGGCTCCATAACATAGGCACAGCGACTGCCCCCGAGTTCCAAATCACGGACTTCCCTTTCAGCTTTGGTGACTATACAGGTCTGGTTCCCTCTTTTTACGACCTTGATGGCGATGGGCAACCAGAACTGCTGCTTGGCACTGCGGAAGGGCGTTTGATGCTTTACGGTCACGACGGCACCTTGCTTGATGATGATTATCTTCATTACGACAAGGCATGGTCAGCACCATGTTTCTATGATGTGGATCAGGATGGCGTCATTGATTTGGTGGTGGGGAACGCCATGGGACGGCTTTCGTTCTATAAGGGAAGTGAGGCATTAGGTGTTAGGAGAGCGGATTTTTGGGGTGGCGTGGACGTTCGTGATTATTCTACATCGTATTATGGTTACAGTGTCCCAACCTTGTTTCAATGGGGCGATGAGGTCCTATTGGCCGTTGGTTCCGAGTCGGGAAAGTTGTTTCTTTTCGATGGGGTCAACACCGATGAAAATGGGGTGTTTCGTGAAGCATCTGAACGCTGGACCGAACTAAGTGAGAATATGTCGGAGCGTTTTGGGATGCGCTCTTCAATTGCGGTAATCGACTTCAACAATGACGGAAGGGTGGAACTGATGGTGGGTAGTTTTGCGGGCGGATTGCAACTATTCAATGCCGATATCGCGGTGAATAATTTGGAAATCTCAGAATACCAGGAAGATAATGATCTAGTGATATTCCCAAACCCTGTATTATCCCAAATCAGTATTATTTCGCAAGAGGGTGATGTTAAAGCGGTTACCGTTAGGGATGTGTTTGGAAGAAAACTATTGGAACAGACCATCGGTACGCATGAGGCGGTGCTGGATGTGGCTGGCCTGCGTCCCGGGATTTATCTTTTGGTTTTGGATTTGGAGCGTGGTGCGGTGAACCGGATCTTTCTCAAGCGGTAGTTGAGGGTGGCTTTGAGCTGGTACAGAAGGTCGCCGCCAATGATGCCGTCAATGGCGGGCAAATGTAGTTTCTGGTAAGTTTCGTGGATGTTTTCTAAGTCGAGGGCAACTGCCTCATAGTGGTGAATGTCGATTTCGCCAAACGAGAGTGTATCGATAATAAAGGTGGCGCTTTCCAAGTCGTTGCCGCCCACGCCGGCGGTAATGCCTGGTTTTTTCTTGAACTCGAGATTCTCGACAAAGCGGGTGATGACGGTGGGGTCGAACACGGAACGGGATGCCCCAGTGTCAATCAAGAAGTTGGCTTCCAAGCCATTGATCTTTCCTTTGACCAGGATGTGGAAGCCATCTCCTTCGATATCCAAAAGTTGGATGGGAATCTGCATCAGAGTTCCAGATTGGGTTTCACACTGAAGCGGTGGTAGAAGTCCTCAATCACCTTGACGGCTTCTTCGGCGGTGTCAACCACATGGAAGATGTCGAAGTCTTCCTCTTTGATCATCTGCTCCTTCAGCATGGTGTTGCGGAACCAGTCGATCAGTCCCTGCCAGTAGTCTTTGCCGACGAGGACGACGGGGAAATCGGAGAGTTTTTCCGTTTGGATGAGGGTGAGGGCTTCCGACATCTCGTCGAGGGTGCCGAATCCGCCAGGCATAGCGATGTAGCCTTGGGCATAGCGCATGAAAATGTTCTTGCGGACGAAGAAATAGTTGAATCGTATGTTCTTGTCGAAGTCAACGTAGTCGTTGCATTTGCCTTCAAAGGGCAGCAGGATCTCAAGCCCCACGCTGATGCCACCGGCTTCTTTGGCTCCTTTGTTGCCTGCCTCCATGATGCCAGGTCCACCGCCTGTGATGACACCAAAACCGAGTTCGGTGATGCCTCGAGCAATGTCTTCGGCCATTTGGTAATATTTATCTCCAGGTTTGGTGCGGGCTGAGCCGAAGATAGCAACGCAAGGGCCTATTTTCGACATTTTTTCCATACCGTCCACGAACTCGGCCATGATTTTGAATACCGACCAGGAGTCGTGGGTCTTCACGTCGTTCCATGACTTGGGTTGGAAGCTCTGACGGATGATTTTTTCTTCTCTTTCGGTGATGGGCATGTTTTTATAGAATTTAGAAGGAAGAAGTAAGAAGTAAGAATTTTTTTTAGGTTTTCTGATTTTTTTGTATCTTTGCAGCCGAATGCGAATGTAGCTCAGTTGGTAGAGCATCAGCTTCCCAAGCTGAGGGTCGCGGGTTCGAACCCCGTTATTCGCTCAAATAACGTAGAGACGTGCCGAGGCGCGTCTCTACGTGTATTAATACCCCAGGTTAGGCAATAGGAGTGCCGCATTCAGGGCAGAACTTGCCAGTCACCTCGGCACCGCAGTTGGTGCAGTGCTTAGGACCGTTGTCGGCTGGGATCGGGGTGCCGCACTCAGGGCAGAATTTACCCGTGGTCTCCGTGCCGCAATTTGGACATTTCTTGGCTACCTTCGGGGCGGGAGCTGGTGTGCCGCAGTTGGGGCAGAACTTGCCCGTAATGGGTGTGCCGCACTTTGGGCAGGGGACGCCTTGAGGTTGCGGTGCAGCTTGAGGCTGGGGCTGTTGCTGCTGTTGTTGCGGGGGAACCATGCCACCCATCATATTGCCGGCGGTGCCGAAGCCCATGCCAGCCATGCCGATGCCCATGAAGCCGGCACCAGCACCGCCTTCATTTTCAGCAGCAGCGCGCATAGTGCCGAGCATGCTGCCTCTGGCCAGGTTGCCTGAACCACCAGTCTGATACTGACGGAGGAATTCTTTGCTCTCGTCGTCGAGAGAGACCGATTCGATGGTAAAGCTCACCAGACGGATACCACGGGCGCGGATGGGAGCGTCGAACACTCTGGCGTCCATGATCTCTTTCATCTTCTGGGTCTTGCTGGGCAGTTCTAAGGCACCGATGGGTTCGGCTCCGCTGCCGAGTTCGTTGATGATCGATTGCAAAGCGGCGATCACCTCGCTGCGCATCTGTTCCGTGATGGCGTCTTTTTTGATGATGTTGCCCGTGCCAGCATGGTTGCGCATGAAGACCCCCATGTCGTCGAGTTGGAAGGTGTATTTGCCGTAGCAACGAATGTTCATGAAAGTGCCGTCTTTCTGTCCGTCTTCAGTGAAGGACGGGTGTTTCCAGTCTTGGAACATGATAGGAGTTGCCGTGCCAAATTTGTTGTCCAAGATCTCCTTGATGTTGAAGAAGAAGATGGCTTGTTCCTTGGCAGGGGTGCCTCCGTAGGTGAAACGCTGCCACATTTCCTTGAAGACCGGACCGAATTGTCCGCCAAAGAAGGAAGGTGACGAGGATTGATCGAAGGTGTAGACGCCTTCTTCAGCCGAGGCATCAAGTACCGAACCGCTGTCGTAAATCACAACGGCCTGACCGGGAGCCACGATGATACGGCTGCCTTTGGAGATCTGCCCCGACTTGGTGGTTTGTTTCACCATCAGGGTGTCCATGTCCATGTTGTCGCATTTGATTAGATCTAACCACTGATCTTTCAGCGTGCCGCCAATGGCACTGCCAATTGCTTTAATAAGTCCCATTTTCGATTAATTTAGAATTTTTAATTATTAATTTAGAGATTTTCAATTTTTAATTCCTTGAATGGATATCCGTTAAGACCCAATCGTGTTCGCCGTTGGTCACCACGCTGCCGCAGTAGGTGCATTGTCCTGAAGAGGTGATCTCTGTCGGGGCACCGCAGTTGGGACAGTTGGTGATGGCGTTGCCTTTGCGTCCTGGGTCGGTCTTTACGCCCGCCTTGCGGTTAAACACCATCTCATACTTCATGTACCAGTCGCGGTTCGGGTCGCTTTCCAGTACCTTCTTGGTGGCATCGTCAATCACATAGTCGCGCATCACGGCGTTGAGCCATACCACAAGTACTTCCTTGTCGCCGTCCTGTTGGAACGAGTGCAGGGAACAGTGCTTGATGCCGATTTTTTCCACCACGTTGGTCTTGCCCAAGCGGATGTATTCATCGAGTTGTTGTTTGTGCGTGTTGAAGAGGGTTTCGCTCTCAAAGGGACGGATGGGTTTCCAGTCCTTTGCAGTCCAAGCGGCTTGGATGGTCATGAAGACTTCACGTGCGAATCCGATGAATTTGTCGGAGGAGAACGCAGGATCGATGGTTTGGATTTGGGCAGCCACTGCGGCACTGTTGTCGAAAGTCGTGTCGTTCTGCACTTGGTTGTTTACACGCTGGTTGATGATGTTTGGATCAGAGGCTTGTTTCTTGGCTTTTCTTTTTCGGATCACCACGAAAATCACAATGATGGCCAAGACAATCAATCCTGTTACGGGGTCGTCGATAAAGAGCCCGATGAGGTAGCCGATCAATGCTCCGATATCGCCATCGCCGCCGAAGTCACCGCCACCACCAGAGCTGTAACGGTTTTGGTTGCCTACGTCGCCAAAGGCAAATAAGCAGGTTAAAAGGCTTACAGCCAACAAAATAAAAGGAAGACAATGTCGTAATCTTTTCAAGAACCCCTTGTTCATAAGCGTCAAATTAAAAAGCAAAGATAATATAATAAATCGAAGAATACTAAAAAAAACTAATTATTCTGAATTCTTAATTCTAAATTCCAAAATCTTTTTATCTTTGCAGCCGCAAAGGGGAGCTTAGCTCAGTTGGTTCAGAGCATCGCCCTTACAAGGCGGGGGTCGTTGGTTCGAGTCCAACAGTTCCCACAAAAAAATAACCCACTGAAAATCAGTGGGTTATTATGTTTAAGCGGTCGACGGATTATTGGATCATCCTTTTATTGAAGCTTCACTGCCGTACCTGAAGCAGAAACCATCAGCATCGAACCGCTTTGGCCTAACACCTCATAGTCGATATCAATGCCTACTACAGCGTCAGCATTCAATTGTCGAGCCCGTTCTTCCAATTCTCCCAAAGCTTGGTTGCGAGCATTGATTAACTCTTGTTCATAGGAGTTCGAACGACCACCAAAAATATCACGAAAACCAGCCTTGATATCTTTGATAAAATTCACTCCCGAAATGACCTCACCGAACACAATGCCTTTGTATTCGGTAATGGTGCGACCTTCAACGGTCGGTGTAGTTGTAAGAATCATAATGTCATTTTTTGATGTGGATTTTTTTGTTGATGAGATTCCCTTTTTGATCCAAGCCTTGAAGGATGTAAACACCGGGACTTAAGGCTTCTGGGGTGACATCGCGAAGCTGTTGTCCCGTCAAGGTGTAGACTTTGGTGATGGAGACCATCGTTTCGTCGGTGTCCTCGGGAATGGAGGTGACCTCAATGAGCAGATAGTTGTCGCCCGTTTCGGTCATGGCGAAATTTGACTCGCAGTCTTCGTAAACGGCGGTAAGCCTATAAATGTAGCCCCCAGGGTTCCTCTCGTCATAATAGGAGTTGTAAGCGGCGTCAATCTCGATGACTTCTTTGGTCTCTTCACAATAGAGGTTGTAGTGTAGAGGAGTTGTCTCGGGGGCTGTCCACGAAATCAGCGCCGCACCGCTTTCTGTATTCGGATTGTAAATGTATTCGCCTTGTAAGTGGGTTGGCGCGTCGCATGGCGCCGGTGGGATAGGGGGTGTGATCTCGCCCATCTCGCCGTTCTGACCGATATTCTGTCCGTAGAGTCCGCCAGTTTCTGCATTGACCCACATCATGATGTTTTGTCCATTGTGGAAACCTGAGGTGTTTTCAGCTCCCACTTTCCAATTGTAGTTGCTGCTCATGACTTTGGTCCAAAGAGGCTCACCTTTATCGGTGAATCCTTGTGCCTCAACAATGGAGCTTGTCCCCCCAGGGCTGTTTTGTTTTAGGTAGGTCACCACAAAGCCCTCTCCATATTGGAAAGCATCGACCTTGATGTCATAGCATGGGTTGGTGCCGTTGTCAATTACCAGTTTGCCTTCATCCCACATTACATATCCTGACGATGTGATACGGTTTATATACACCTTGCTCTGCGATTGCAAGTAGGAGTCGGTTTGTCTATAGGCTAGGATCAAGTCGTGGCTGATGGGGTCGACCGTGGCGTAGGCATCGAAATAGAAGTTGTCAGGGTCAGCGGAGTGGACGGGCACACCGTTGGTCCCAGAGATGGTCGGAGCTCCGTTTTGGTTGAAGTGGAACACGTAGGTGTTGAAAGACGCACCGATGCCGGGGTGCCAGATGTAAACATAACCGCCTCCCATCCCATCGGAGAGGGCGTGATGGATGTAGGTCGACTGGAAGGACTGGCTTGACATCAGTTGCGTCTCTGGACTTATTTGTGTGCCGTCAACAGCATATCCTGCAACAAAGATTTGTTTATCGGTATACATGCCATTGCCGAGTTTCTCGTAGGTCACGAACACGTTGTTGTCATTGCCCAGTGTTAGCTGCCCAAATGCGCACTTGAGCCCCGTGTTGTCGTATATGTAGGCCACAGGATTTAGTGTGCCGTCTGCATTGACATATTGTAGATAAAGACTCACGTAGTCGTACCCCAATGTCCAGACACCACCGTCGTTGCCAGCGATGACTTCAGCGCGAGAAAACCCTGCGCCGTCGAACAATTGGATTCCTTGCTCGCCCCATACAAAATTGCCGTCTGCATCGATTTTCACCGCATAGGTGTGGTCGTCATAGGCAGCAAAACAACTGACTACGCCTCCGTCAGTAGTGGCTGCTATGGCAACACCCTCCGACATGGAGGAGAAACTATGTGTTTCAAACTGAATCCCTTCGGGACGCCATTGCGGCACACCATCGAAAGTGATGCGCTGAAGCGCGGGGGACCAGCCGTTGGAATGGAACTGACACCATTGCGCGTACGTGTCACCCGTTACTGGGTTCGTGGCAAGGTAAATCTCTCCTGCATCACTTGAAGTTGTTGCAATAAGAGTATTGCTGGTGTTGTCATCTATCCATTGTGCTTTTAGTGTTATAAATGTAAAAACACCTAAAATAATTAGTAATGTCCTTTTCATAGTACTCTAAATTTTGCTTCGTTTTGACCACTACAAAAATAATTATTTTTTTGATTTGCAAGAAAAAAGCACAAATAAAGAAAAAGCCTGTTCCGCCAGATTTTGAATCTTTTGGAACAGGCTTCTCGTTTTTGTTTTCTGCCTTCTTACTTAATGTTCGGCTCTTCCAGTCCGAGGTGTCTCTTCTTGTCGACACGTTTCAAGATGATGCCGATAATGAGGGCGGCAATACCGAGGCAGGCCAACATGACCAGGGGCCAACGGTAATTGAGGGCCAACGGGTCAGTCACGCCTTCGTTGGTGTTTTCAAGCACTTTGCCGATAAGCAGCGGGAACAGCCACAGACCGATGTTCTGGATCCAGAAAATCAGAGCGTAGGCTGAACCGATGATTTTTTCATCCACCAGCTTCGGTACACTTGGCCACAGGGCGGCAGGCACCAAGGAGAATGAGGCACCCAAGACCAGGATGGTGATATAAGCCACGGCTACGCCACCAACGGGGCTGCCTTTTACCATAGGAAGGATGAAGGCAAAAGTGAGGTGGCAGAGGATGAGCAACAATGAGCCAATCATCAGCATGGAAGCAGCCTTGCCTTTGTGGTCGACATAGCTGCCAAGGATGGGGGTGATGGCCACGGCCAACAGCGGGAACACGGCGAAGATGGTCTCGGCAGTGCCACGCATGTAACCCATGTAGCAGTAAACAATCAAAGCAATTACGGCAACCGCCATCAAACCGAATTTCATGCCTTTCTTCTTGGAGAAGTTGCTGGCGAACGAACAGACAGCTACCACAAGCATGATGATGTATTGGATGATGGTGACGGTGTCACCAGCCCAGAAGGAACCAGCAGCGGGCTCGGTCAAGGTCAGGTTGCACTGCAACATGTTAACGGCGTATTTCTGGAAGGGGAAAATGGCTGAATAGTACAACACACAGAGCAAAGCAACCAACCAGAAGCCAAGGCTCGAGAGAATCTTGCCGATATCGGACACTTTGAATGGATCGTCTTTCTCTTCTGCTTCACCCGTCTGGCTGTCAAGTTTCTTGTCCATGAAGAAGTAAACGATGAACATGATCAAGGCGATGCAAAGCAACACCACGCCGAAGGCAACGGAACGGCTCACGTTGATGTGACCACCGAGTTTGGCGAAGTAGGGGGAGAAGATCATGCAGGTAGCCACTCCCAGACGAGCCAACGCCATCTCGGAACCCATGGCCAAAGCAGTCTCGCGGCCCTTGAACCATTTCACGATACCACGGCTCACAGTGATACCAGCCATCTCAGTGCCGCAGCCGAAGATCATGAAACCAACGGCGGCTAGCTTGGCGGAAGCGGGCATGCCCCGATAGAAGGGAGAAACGCCCAACTCTTCAAAACCAGGGATGTAGTTGAGGTTGTTATTGAACCAAGTCTCCAGTCCACTACCGTAGAACGACTCGCTGACGGCATAGTATTTAATCAAACCACCGATGAGCATCACGACACCCGAAAGTACAGCAGTGAAACGTACGCCCATCTTGTCGAGGATGATACCAGCAAAAATCAGAAAGAACACAAAGACGTTCAAGAACGTCTCAGCACCTTGCATGGTACCGAAAGCAAGACTGTCCCATCCGCGCTCGGTTTGCATCAAGTCTTTGATGGGGGACAAAATGTCCATAAAAATGTAGCTGCAAAACATGGCCAAAGCCAACAGCAACAAGGCAATCCACCTATAGGTGGCATTGTCTCTCATGGTGAGTTTTTCTGTCATTATGATTTAGAATTTCAAGATTTAAAGATTTAAAGATTTCAAGATTCTGTTCCGCTTTTTATTCTGGAAGTTGAACAATCTCTTTCTTATAGCCTTTCAGCACTTCTTTGGCGAAATCGGCAATGGTTTGAGGAGTGATGCTCTTCACGATGTCGTCGAATTCAGCCATGATGTTGATGTTATCGTCTTCAAAGGTGTCGATGGCATTGATCCAGAAGCTGTTTTCCTCCATCTGCTCAGTGCGTTTTTTGTAGAGATTTTCGACCACTTTGCTCAGGTCTTCTTGTGCAGGACCGTTTTGTGCAACATCGTTTAAACCTTCATAGACTTTGTTCATGAGTTTCTCATACATCTCCTTGTTGGTGTCAAAAGCAACGAGGAACAAGAATGCATTCTTCGGCTTGTCAGCGACTTGTCCCATCACGCCTACACCATAGGTGCCGCCTTCTTCTTCACGGATCGTGCGGGTATAGTAAATGTCCATCACATCACTTAAAGCTTTCATGTACATTTGATTATGGTAGTTGTACTCCATGGTGCCATTCATGATCATATAGATGGTCGCTTTGGGGTTCTGCATCTGTTTGGTGAAGTGGCAGTTATAATTGGTCTCGGGAATACCCAGGTTGATGTCTTTCCAATCTTCGCTGCGTTTGTTTTTCTCCAAGGAGGCAAGGTATTGTTCCACCATAGGTTTGAACGTCTCGTCATCGATGTTGCCCACGAAATAGAAAGTAAAGTTGTTGGGGTCGGCAAAGCGGTCTTGGTAGAGCTCCATGGCCTTGGCATAGTCAATCTTGTCAATGTCATCGGCTTTGATTCTCTTGCGGAGCGGATGGTTGTTATAGAGCACCTTGGTGAGGGAGTCGGTGAAGGTGATCATGGGATTCAGCTCTTGGTTTTCGATGGCGGCTTTGGTGCGTTGTGTGTACGATTGGAAGGCCTCTTCATCGGAACGCGGTGCAGTGAAATACAGATAAATAAGTTGCATCATCGTTTCAAGGTCTTTGGGTGAGCAGTTGCCGCTCATGCCTTCATAATAGCTGTCGATGTCAGGGGTGACACGGGCTTTCTTTCCAGCAAGGACCTTGGGGAGGTCGGTGGCGCTGAAGTTGCCTACACCGCCCAAAGTGATGAGTTCAGGAAGGGTTTGCAGCGTGACGAAATCCTCTTGTTTAAGAGCAGAGAGACCGCCTTTGCTGGTCGCTCTGAAACGGATTTCATCTTCCTTGAACGTGGTCTTTTTATAGATGACCTTCATGCCGTTGCTAAGGGTGAGCTGGACAGCGTCGAATTCGGGTATGAGCTCTTCCTTCTTGATTTTGCCGGGTTTGGGCAGGTTTTCCACCATGGGGCCGTCAAACACCTCTTCTTTATAGGGCTCGACTTGGGTAGCGTTGGCGGTTTCGTAAATCTTGAGGATCTCTTCCTTGGTGGGAAGCACTTCGCCCTCTTTCTTGGGTGCAGTCACGGTGATGACGAGGTTGTTTTCAGGGATGAGCTGCTGGGCGAAAGCGTTGATGGCTTCAATAGGAAGACTGGGGATGATTTGTTGGTAGAGTGCATACTCCGTCTCAATGCCCATCATGGGTTCGTTGCTCAGGAAATGCTCCAGGCAAGCGTTGACGTATCTGCTGTTTTCCGTGTTGTTTCTCTCATTGTATTGGCTCTCAATACGTTTCATGAAATCGGCCTTGGCTCTTTCGTATTCCGAAGAGGTGAACCCATATTGCTGCATTTTTTTGTTTTCAGTGACAAGGGCAGTGAGGGCTTCGTCGATGCCACTGGCGTCTTTGGCCATGGCCATGCTGCACCAAGCGTCTTTTGTAGGAGCGAGGTAATAGTTGGAGTAATAGCTGTAGCCGTAAACAAAGGGAGGATTGGCCTTGTGGGTGAGTTCCTGCAAACGGTTGATTTCCATCTGAGAGATGATGGAGAGCACATACTGCCCAACCCAATAGTTGACATCATTCTTTAATGAGTCAGGGGTGGCGTCCGTCTTATAATACAGGTTCACTTGGTAGTTGGTCTCTTCCGGGTCGGAAGCGATGGCCACGATGGGTTCCTCGTTATCGTCGATCATGAAACGTGTTCTCGGGGCAGGGTTTTCAGGGGCCTTGATGTCGGCACACATTTCCTTGATACGGGCCTCAATGGCATCGACATCGACGTCGCCCACGATGATCAGACCCTGAAGGTCGGGGCGGTACCACTTATGATAGTAGTCGCGAAGGGTCTGGTACTCGAAATTGGCCACTACTTCAGGCAGACCGCCAGGGAGACGGTTAGCATAGGGGCTGTTGGGATACATGATGGGAAGAATCTCCTTCATGATACGTTCGCTGGCATCTTCACGGGTGCGGAGTTCCTCGAGAATCACACCACGCTCATTGTCGATTTCTTTTTCTTCAAGAGCGATGAAGCTTGACCAGTCGTGGAGAATGAGCAAGCAGGTGTCAACAAGACCCGGAATGTTGGTGGGGACGTTGGTGACCATATAGACTGTCTGGTCAATGCCCGTTCCGGCATTGAGGTTCTCGCCGAACTTGATGCCGCGGCTTTGCAGATACTCGCGAAGCATCATGCCTGGGAGATTGGTGGTGCCATTGAAGGCCATGTGCTCCAAAAAGTGGGCAAGACCCCGCTGGGGCTCCTCCTCAAGGATGGAACCGACTTTCTGCGCAATGTAAAAATCAGCACGTTGTGCCGGCTTTTCATTGTGGCGGATGTAGTAGGTCATGCCGTTGTCAAGTTTGCCATACCTCACGCTGGGATCCATCGGAGTAGGCATCTGGGCCATGGCACTAAGTCCAAAAGCCCAAACCATAGCAATTGCTAAAGGTAATCTTAGTCTTCTCATTTTTTTTGCTATTAAATTCTTAATTTGTACTATAAATAATTAATATAAATGAATAATATATTTTTCTTCAAAATAAGTTTCCTTGAAATACTTGGAAACGGGTGTTTTCTTGTAACGCCAGTATTTGGAGATGGCTTTGAATTCTTCTTTGAGGTCGCCGCCTTTCAGATAGAGGATGCCTCCAGCTTCTTCATCGCCTCTGATGCGTAACTTGTTGCCGGCCAAATTGGCAATCTCAGGTAAGGTCATCACGGCGCGACCGGTGACGATATCGAATTTGTCTTTCACCTCTTCGGCTCGTTTGTGTTCTGCTACAACGTTTTCCAAACCGATAGCGTCTTTCACGGCATTGACCACATTGATTTTCTTGCCTGTACCGTCAATGAGATAGAACTCCGCATAAGGAAACATGATGGCCAACGGGATGCCTGGGAAACCGCCTCCAGTGCCGAGATCCATCACCTTCATGCCGGGTAGGATGTCGAAATACTTGGCGATGGCAAGGGAATGTAACACATGGTGCTCATAGAAATGCTCCATGTCCTTTCGTGAGATGACATTGATCTTGCTGTTCCAGTCCAAATACAATGATTTTAACTGGTTGTATTGATCTTTCTGTGTCTCAGAAAGGTCTTTGAAATAGTTGAAGACAGTGGTTGTATCCATGCACTTTTACAAAAACTTACAAAAATAGGAAATTATTGCATACGGCTGACCGTTTATGAAAAGTTTTGTATCTTTACCAACTCAAAATCGAACTCCATGAAACGTCAGTCCATTCTGTTTTTGTTGCTTTTCCCCCTTGTGCTGATGGGGCAAAAAATCACTGTTGAAGAGTATATTGAGACTTATAAGGATATCGCCATGAAGGAGATGAAGGATCATAAGATTCCGGCCTCCATCACGTTGGCACAAGGCATCATCGAGTCGGGTGCTGGTAACAGTGCGTTGGCTCGTGAAGCGAAAAATCATTTTGGCATCAAATGCCACAAGGGTTGGAATGGCAAGACCTATACGATGGACGATGATGAAAAAGACGAGTGCTTCCGTAAGTATCGTAAAGCGGAGGATTCCTATCGCGATCATTCGGATTTTTTGACTTCACGTAGCCGTTATGCCGACCTCTTCAAGTTAGATATCATGGATTATGAAGGATGGGCCAAAGGACTGAAGGCTGCTGGATACGCTACAAGTCCGACTTATGCAACGGCATTGATCAACCGCATCAAAACCAATAAACTGTATTTGTATGACCAACTGGCCATGGGCTTGATCAGTGAGAAAGAATTGAAGAAACGCATGAAGGGAGAAGACCAAACCCAAGTCAACATAACCTCAACGGAACTTGAACTAGCATTCTCGCCTTCGGACCGTTCCCTGTATGAACTTGTTGACATGACGGACGACAAGCGTTTCATCTATGAGAACAACCATGTGCGTTTCCTCTATGCTAAAGAAGGGGAGACCCCTGAAAGTTTGGCAAAGGAACTGGGAATCAAGAAGAAGAAACTCTGTAAATATAATCTCATTACTCGTCCTGACGAGATGGTGTTCCATCAGGGGGATATCGTGTATTTGGAGCAACTGAGGAAACGCAACCGAAAAGTGAAGAAATATATCACGGTAGGAGGCGAAACCGTCCGCGACATTGCCTTGTGTTTTGCTGTACGGCCTGATAAGATCATGAAACGTAACAAACTGGAGGAGAATGTTGTCCTCAAACCCGGTCAAAAAATCAAGCTGAAGTAACTCCCAACTCTTCTTTTAAATATTTCGCCGTATAACTGCCTTCGCACTCCGCCACTTCCTCCGGGGTTCCTTGGCATACGATGTTCCCTCCGCGTTCACCACCTTCTGGACCCATGTCGATGATGTAGTCGGCCAACTTGATGACATCCATGTTGTGTTCAATGATGACAACGGTGTTGCCCTTGTCGACCAACTTGTTCAACACGTTCATCAGCACCTTGATGTCCTCGAAATGCAGACCTGTGGTGGGTTCGTCTAGAACGTAAAGTGTCTTTCCTGTATCGCGTTTGGCAAGCTCGGTGGCAAGTTTCACCCGCTGTGCCTCGCCACCGGAAATAGTGGTGGAGGCTTGGCCTAAGGTGAGATAGCCTAATCCGACATCTTGTAATGTCTTGATTTTCTGTATAATGGAAGGGATGTTTTCGAAGAAGCTCACTGCTTCGTTGATGGTCATGTTGAGCACATCGTTAATGGATTTGCCCTTGTAACGCACTTCCAAGGTCTCTCGGTTGTATCGCTTGCCTTGGCATTCTTCGCAGACCACCGAAACGTCAGGAAGGAAACTCATCTCAATCAGCTTCACACCGGCACCTTTGCAGGCCTCGCAGCGACCTCCCTTAACATTGAATGAGAAACGCCCTGCCTTGTAGTTGCGGATCTTGGCTTCGGGGAGTTCCCCGAATAGCTTGCGGATGTCGTCGAAGACTTTGGTATAGGTGGCCGGATTGGAGCGTGGGGTGCGTCCGATGGGTGCTTGGTCAATCTGGATAATCTTGTCAATCAATTCCATGCCTTCGATGCTGTCGTAGGGCAGGGGCTCTTTTACCGAACGATAAAACTTTTGGCTGAGAATGGGGGTGAGGGTCTCGTTGATAAGCGTCGATTTCCCTGAACCTGAAACACCCGTGATACAGGTCATGATGCCCAATGGTAGTTTGAAGTGGACGTTTTTCAAGTTGTGTCCCGTGGCATTATGGATGACTAAAAATTGGCCATCCAGGGGTTTGCGTCGGTTGGCGGGTAAATCGATTTGTCGGCGTCCGCTGAGATAATCGCAGGTGATGGAATGACCTTGCAGTGCTTCCTCAGGGGTGCCTGCAAACACCACTTCACCTCCATGCCGTCCAGCACCAGGACCGATGTCGACCAGATAGTCGGCATTGAGCATGGTGTCTTTGTCGTGCTCCACCACGATGACCGAGTTGCCGATGTCGCGTAACTCTTTTAACGATTCGATCAGCCTATGATTGTCACGTTGATGTAGGCCGATGCTGGGCTCGTCCAAAATATACAGCACGCCAGTGAGTTGCGAGCCGATTTGTGTGGCCAAACGAATGCGCTGAGCCTCGCCTCCAGAGAGTGATGCAGCAGGGCGATTCAGACTCAGATAGTCGATGCCAATGTCTAAAAGGAAATGTACGCGTTTGTCGATTTCACGGAGGATCTCCTTGCCAATCTCATTTTGACGTTCGTTGAGTTTTGTGGGCAGTTCTTCCACCCAACGGCAGAGAGTGTAGGTATCCATGTTAGCCACCTCGGCGATGTTTTTCCCGTCAATGAGGAAGTATTGGGCTTCTTTTTTAAGTCGGGTGCCGTGGCATACGGGACAGCTGACGTGGTTCATGAACGAGTTGGCCCAGCGTGCGATGCTGGCCGGGGCTTCTTCCGTGTTTTGGCTTTCGATGAAGTTAATGATGCCTTCGAAGTTGATCTTATAAACGGAGTTGATGCCGATGTATTCGTGTTTTACCTCAAAAGTCTCATGGGTGCCATAGAGGATGACATCGAGTGCCTCGTCGGAAATCTCTTTCATTGGGGTGTCGAGGGTGAAACCGTATTTCAGCCCTATGTTTTCCAATTGCTTGAAAATCCAACTGCCAGCCTTGTATTCGCCAGCAGGTGCCAGGCCTCCTTTCTTGATGCTTAGGTCGGGGTTGGGAATGAGTTTCTCTTTGTCGACTACCGTGATTTCACCCATGCCGTTGCACTTGGGACAAGCACCGTAGGGCGAGTTGAACGAAAAAGTGTTAGGCTCCGGATCTTCGTAGGAGAGTCCTGTGGTAGGACACATGAGGAGACGGCTGAAGTATCTCAGCGAGGGGTGAGGAGCTTGCGAGTTGGATCGGTCATCATGCTCTAGAACCATGAGCAAGCCCTTGCCATAACGGAAGGCGGTCTGTACCGACTTGCTGATGCGTGACTTGCAGTCGGCACTGACTTCGATGCGGTCGATGACAATCTCAATGTCGTGGGTCTTGTAACGGTCAAGCATCATGCCAAACTCGATTTCCCGCATCTCGCCATCGACACGCACACGGGTAAATCCCGCTTGGCGGATATGCTCAAACAATTCGCGGTAGTGACCTTTTCGCCCCCTGACGCTGGGCGCTAGTATGCTGATACGTTTTCCCTCGTAGTCTTTGAGGATGAGATCGGTGATCTGCTCTTCGGAGTAGCGAACCATCCGTTCCCCAGTATTGTAGGAATAGGCTTCACCAATGCGAGCGTAAAGCAGTCGAAGAAAATCGTAGATTTCAGTGATGGTGCCCACGGTGGAACGGGGGTTCTTGTTCACCGACTTCTGTTCAATGGAGATGACGGGACTTAATCCGGTGATTTTGTCCACATCAGGGCGCTCCATGTTGCCGATGAACTGGCGTGCGTATGCCGAGAAGCTCTCCATGTAACGCCGTTGACCTTCGGCATAGATGGTGTCGAAGGCCAATGACGACTTGCCGCTACCACTGATGCCGGTGACGACCACCAAAGCATTGCGTGGTATCGATAAGTCAATGTTTTTTAGGTTATTCTCCCGCGCACCTAAGATCTCTAATGTTTTATCTTCCGAAAACTCATTCATTATTCATGCCTAACTTCTGTCTTCTTTCTCCCCTCTCATCTAGGAAGCTTAATCACATAACTATTGCCTGGTGAGATGGTTAAGGTGTTGCTTCTGAGCCAGGGATTATAATATTTGAGCATCTTGAGGTTGGTGCCTTGGTTGATGGCAAATGCCGCGAGGTCATCGATGGATTCGGTGACGGTGACGGTCTTATAGTCGAGCGGCTGATACCACCCGTCATCGCTGATTTGGAAGCCGTATTTCTTGGGGTTCTCCGTAATGAGTTTGAAGGCAAGGATACGGTAGACATAACGTTCGGTTTCATTGGGCAACAGCATGTCATAGTAGGAGCTGACCTGTTGCTCCTCGATGGTACGAGAGATTCTTCCTCCTCCACAGTTGTAGGCGGCAGCAGCCAGCGTCCAACTGTTGAAACGACGATACAAGTCTTTCAGAAAATTGCAGGCAGCTTGAGTTTCCATCTCTTGATCGTAGCGACGGTCGACTTCCTTGTTGATTTCCAGGTTGTACTGTTTGCCCGTGCCTTCAAGGAATTGCCAGAAACCTACCGCTTTCGAGGGTGATACGGCATTGGTCAAGTCGCTCTCGATCATGGCGAGGTAGACGAAATCCTGTGGGAGGTTGTTCTTCCTCATGATGGGCTCAATGACGGGGAGCCAACGAGTCGTCCTTTTGAGCAGCAGGATGGTGCTGGAATGGCGGTAAGTATTCACCATCAGTTCACGTTCCAGGCTTTCGCGGACGTAGAAACGGTCTAACGGCACAGGCTCACCACAGAATTCCATGCTCTCAGGTAACTCAATATCGTGTGCGTTTTGGTCGATGTGGTCAAAGACCAATACATCTGGGTTGAGTCCGTCCATGAAATCGTCTTCTTCGGCTACGGTGCTTTGCGCAATGCTGAATGTGACCGCTGCGGTGACACCTATTAATATAATAGCGAAACAGCAAGCAAGTAGGATGTTTTGTTTTTTCATAATAGGATACTTTTTGTTTTTCACTTTCCGTTGTTCGTTCTACGTTTTCCTCGTATTAAAAAGGTGTGACAAAGTCTTTAAATAGCGGAGACACTTTGTCTTTTTCTGAAAGGATGGGGTTTTCAATGTTCCATTGGACATTCAGGTCAGGGTCGTTCCATCTAAGGCTGCCTTCAGAGGCTTTGTTGTAGATGTTTGTGCATTTGTAGGTGAACACCGAATAGTCTTTAAGGCAGACGAAGCCGTGGGCAAATCCTTCCGGGATCCAGTACATGAACTTGTTTTCTTCGGTGAGTTCTACCGACTCCCATTGGCCATAGGTGGGGGAGTCTTTTCGGAGGTCGACTGCCACGTCCATCACGGCTCCTTTCACCACACGGACCAATTTGCCTTGGGCAAAGGGCGGCTTCTGAAAATGAAGTCCGCGAAGCACACCCCGCATGGATTGCGACTCGTTGTCTTGCAAAAAGGTCATGTCGAGGCCGTGGTCCAGAAAGCGTTTCCGGTTATAACTTTCAAAGAAATAACCACGTTCGTCCAGAAACACATCGGGTTTGATAATCAACAGATCTTTTATCTTAGTCTCAATAATTTCCATTCTTCCTTCTTTCTTCTGTCTTCTGACTTCTTACAGATGCACACACTCGCCATACGCTGCCGCCGCGGCTTCCATGATGCCTTCCGACATGGTGGGGTGGGGGAACACGGCATGGATGATGTCTTCGCCCTTGGCGCCGAGTTCACGGCAGAGCACGGCGGCAGCCACCATCTCGGTGACATTGTCACCGACCATGTGACAGCCCAGCCAGTTGCCGGTCTTGGCATCGAACACGACTTTGATGAAGCCGTCACGGTTACCGGCAGCGGTGGCTTTACCCGAGGCGGTGAAGGGGAACTTGCCGATCTTGACCTCGTAGCCTGCTGCGATGGCTTTGGCTTCGCTCAGTCCTACGGAGGCGATTTCGGGAGTCGTGTAAGTGCAGCCAGGGATGTTTCCATAATTGAGCGGTTTGGGGTCGAGACCGCAGAGCTTCTCCACGCAAATGGTGGCTTCGTGGTCGGCCTTGTGGGCCAGTGCGGGACCGTGCACGATGTCGCCGATGGCATAGATGCCTGGCACATTGGTGCGGTACCATTCGTCCACATTGATTTTGCCGCGCTCAGTGCTGATGCCGAGTTCCTCGAGGCCAAGGTTGTCGATGTTGGTCTGCACGCCAACGGCGCTGAGCACGATGTCGGCCTCCACGGTCTTCTCGCCCTTCTTGGTGGCGA